>NZ_ATZA01000023.1 GCF_000427965.1 Olivibacter sitiensis DSM 17696
GGCTTTTTTATCTAATGAAAATATTTACTGATAATCAGTAAGTTAAGTGAGTTTATTGCCTGTTTTTAAGTTTATCCGTTTGGTAGTGTTTATTTTTATATATGAACAGGGGTAAACTTGGAATCGAACACCATATTGTTGAATTGAAATCTTTTATTTTTGCGTTGGTATTTGGGTGTTTTTCCATGTCGCTATTTGCTCAAAATGGATCGATAGAAAATGATCCTGCCGCTCGTCAGGGACATATCCATTTTATGGATCAAAAGTACGAGCAGGCCATTAAATATTTCAAGCAGGTCAAAGCACCAAATGCATCGGTCAACTACATGCTTGGCTATTCACAATTTCAGCTGCAGGACTATAAATCTTCTATAGCCTCATTTACAAGTGCAATAGAGAGCAAGCAACTCACAAAGAATTTGGCTTCTGCCTACTATTATCGGGCAAAGGCCAAAAATACCTTGGCACAGGGCGATCTTAAAATCAGTGATACCGAACGGGAGAAATTATTGGCTTCTAGTATTGAAGACTATAGCAGTGCAATTGATTTGAATAACAATGAGACCAGTTATTATTTAAATAGAGGAATTGCCTATCGTGATTTAGGAATATTAAGAGGTACTGAAACGACGGCTGGATACGACAAGGAGTTGGCTTCGAGCTACTACCAAAAGGGAATTGATGACCTGCAGGTGGTACTGAGCAAGAATAGTAAGCGCGAAGATATAGCGAAAGAAATCAAGAAAGTCTCAATCTATAAGGAGAGCTTGAAGTAAATAGGAGGGTAGTTTTTTAGGAAAAACTAATTGTTCCCGTACGGAGAAAATTGATAAAGAGGCTGTCTAAAAAAAGTATTAGATTTCGTCATTTCGAGCGAAGTCGAGAAATCTATCATATTGACAATGATATCTGTCCCTGCCTACCGCAGGCAGGCGTTACGCTTCGCTCCAGTCGAGATGACGAATTACACATTTTTAGACAGCTTGTTTTATTTGTTAAGGGAACCTGTTATTTTATATTTTTTTTCTCCCAACAGACGTACATGTTGCTCTTTGCTGATGCGGTACATGGAGTCAGGAAAATAATCTAGGTGCTCAGTGGAGCGGTATAGACTATTGCTATCGCGGTTTTCTATGTGAATATGTGTCAAACGACCTTTGTAGTGCTTAATTTTAATTAGTTTTGTCCTTATTTCTGGATTCTTTGAGGTATAGCTAATTTGATTTGAAGTACTATCTACCCGGAACTCTCCAATCCAATCACTTTTGTTAATGTCCGAAGAAATGAAAAAGTCGAGCTCGTTTTGCCAATTGGCTATTTGCATTTTTCTCGCTTCTAGGGCTGTATCCTGGCTTACTTCTTTGAAAATATAGGGGTTCGATTTTTGCAGGCTATCGGCTTGATGCAAGAAGAAGCCTTTGATGTCGAAATAGGTCTTGTTTTCTGGGATAGCCTCATTGTCCTTATTGGGTAGGCAAGCAGTAGGGAAAAACCCTACTGCGCATAATAAAGTGCCCAATACCCAGCCCTTATGTTTTTGATCCATCACTACTTGAGGTACCTATTTTGATACTAAGACATTGCCTGTCATCTTATCGGGAATAGGCACGTGCATCATGGCTAATATCGTTGGAGCCACATCGCCCAACTTGCCATCGGCAATCTTGGTAAATTCGTTGTCAATAAGTATGCAAGGCACCAAATTAGTGGTATGTGCCGTATTGGGAGTTCCATCTTGGTTGACCATGAATTCCGAGTTGCCGTGATCTGCCAAGATAATGAATGAGTAGCCTTCCTGAATACCTAATTCGACTACCTGTTTGGTACATTGGTCTACGGTTTCTACAGCTTTGACCACCGCATCAAAGACACCAGTATGGCCCACCATATCTGGATTGGCAAAATTGAGGCACACGAAATCTGGGTGGTTGGCTTTTACTTCATCGCAGATAGCGTCCGCTATTCCTTGGGCACTCATTTCGGGCTGCAGGTCATATGTCGCCACCTTTGGAGAAGGGATCAGCAAACGTTTCTCTCCTTCAAATTCCCTTTCCCGTCCTCCCGAGAAGAAAAAGGTAACATGTGGGTATTTTTCCGTTTCGGCTATCCGTATTTGCGTTTTTCCATTTTTCTCCAGTACTTCTCCCATAGTTTCCGTCACGTCGGCCTTTTCAAAAACAACCTTGACCTTTTTGAAGGTGTCGTCGTAATTGGTCATTGTGATATAATAAAGATCGAACGGTTTCATGTCGTATTCGGGGAAGGCCTTTTGCGTCAGTGCAATGGTTATCTCGCGGCCTCGGTCTGTACGGAAATTGAAGCAAATGACCACATCGCCCTCTTGAATGGTAGCTACTGCATGTCCGTTTTCCTGAATGACAATCGGTTTCACGAACTCGTCCGTTATGCCATCATCGTACGACTGCTTGATGGCCTTCAGAAGGTCATCTGTAGGGGCACCTATGCCGTTTACCAACAGGTCGTAAGCCCGCTTTACACGTTCCCAGCGATTGTCTCTGTCCATCGCATAATAACGACCAATGGCCGACGCCAATTTAATGGGCTTGTCTTGCAAATAAGTCTTTAGATTATCCACATAGCCATAGCCAGAATGGGGGTCGGTATCGCGGCCGTCTAGGAAGGCATGGATATAAGCCTTATCGATTCCGGCTTCCAGCGCCGCATCGCATAAGCCTATCAGATGCTTGGTGTGCGAGTGTACACCACCATCAGATAGTAGTCCTATAAAATGTACTTTTTTTCCATTTTCCCTGGCGTAGGTGAAGGCATCGTTCAAGATGGGATTTTTTATGAGATCGCCATCGGTTACAGCCTTATGTATGCGGCCCAACTCCTGGTAAACAACGCGCCCTGCACCCAAATTCATATGTCCCACTTCCGAATTGCCCATCTGCCCATTGGGTAATCCCACAGCTTCTCCGGAGGCGTCAAGCTTGGAGTGTGGGTAAGTGTCCAATAAATGATCTATAAATGGTTTTTTTGCGGCATTTACCGCATTGGATTCGTCAGTCTTTCCATATCCCAGCCCATCGAGGATAATTAACATTGCTTTTTTATGGCTCATATCTAAATTGCTCTATATGCCTACAAACCTAATATAAAAAAATGCTTTTATCAATTCCTGAACGAAGGAAGCGCTTGCTTTCCTGCTGCCTGTTTTATTAGCACGTTGTATGTTTTTATCTACAATAGCATGATCTGTTTATGCTTCTTGCTAGACTTCAGGAGCTGTACCGCTTCGTTTAAGGATTATTTCGTGGGATTCATCAAAAATGAGTTTATATGGCAGGATTTTTGATGACCGGTGACAAATGTTCTTTTAAGATGGATGTTCGGCAGTTGTATATAATGATTTTAGATGTATTATAAAAAGGCTCTTTTTGCGTTTTTTTTGTCTTTTGCAAGTATGTTTTGGGTACAAGGTCAAACAGATCCCGTAATTAACGATGTATCTTCCAGCTTCGCCTTGGCTAACAGTAAAGAAATAGCCAAATATTTTGGAGCTTCTGTGAGCATTTCTATACTCAATGAGGAAAGTGTCTATTCTAAAACTCATGGGGAAATGTTGTTGAAGAACTTTCTCGATAAAAATCATCCTATTTCTTCGAAGGTGACACAGTTTGTTCCAAGTTCAGGCGGAGGCAAATATGCTATTTTGTCGCTGAAGTGCAGCAACTCAGACTACCGTGTGAGTGTGTCGCTAAAAATAAATGCCGATAAATATACAATAACGGAGCTGCGTATCGACGCGTTGTAACAGGCTTTTTAACTGTTTATTAATGTAGCAAAGTTTTCAACTATTTGCTCTTGCAGTTAGCTTGGGCGGGGTCATTATGCTATTTTTAATAGTCATATAGTTTTAAATTATTATTTTTGGCCCATATTCTATTCCAATATGGAGAGTTCTACGGAAATTTTATTAAAAGCTTTTGTGCAAAATGCCTTGGCCGAAGATGTCGGTGATGGCGACCATACATCCTTGGCGACCATTCCCATCGGGCAAGAAGGAGAATCGAGACTACTTGCAAAGGAAGATGGTATATTGGCTGGTCTGGAAGTAGCTAAATATATATTTCATGAAGTGGATCCAGAATTGAAATTGGCCATCTTCAAGAATGACGGCGATCGGATAAAAAAAGGAGATGAAGTACTGCATGCTCGGGGTAGCGTACACAGCCTGCTCAAGGCAGAAAGGCTGGTATTGAATGTGATGCAGCGCATGAGCGGCATAGCAACGAAGGTGGATAGGATTGTCGATAAGTTAAAGGGAACGCGTACCAAGGTACTTGATACAAGGAAAACTACTCCCGGGATGCGGTTTTTGGAAAAGGAAGCCGTAAGAATTGGAGGAGGAACGAACCACCGGACAGGGCTGTATGACATGATTTTAATCAAGGACAATCACGTTGACTATGCAGGAGGAATTGCGGCGGCCCTAAAGGCGGCCAATGACTACCTGGCGAAAGTAGGTAAAAACTTGAAGATAGAAATAGAGGTTAGAAACCTTGAAGAGTTGCAGGAAGTGTTGGATTATGGTCATGTAGATCGTATTATGTTGGACAATTTTGATATTTCGACCCTTAAAGAGGCGCTAAAACGTATCGGCGGGAGATTCGAAACAGAAGCATCGGGCGGAATTACCGAAGACGAGATATCAGATTATGCAGCCACGGGAATGGACTATATTTCCGTAGGTGCTTTGACACATTCCGTAAAAAGTCTGGATTTGAGCCTGAAGGCGATAGTTTAATGTGTTTTTTAGATAATGGCTAAAAGTTTGATTTTTTGATGATCCCTTTAGGAGCTTTGATTGCCGTAATGGTAGCGTATCTCTTTGGTTCCATACCAACTGCTGTATGGCTGGGCCAAGCATTCTATGGCGTAGACGTAAGGGAATATGGAAGTGGCAATGCGGGTGCTACCAATACGTTTAGGGTCTTAGGTCCCAAAGCCGGTACTGCCGTGATGCTGATAGATATTCTCAAAGGCTGGACGGCCACTAATTTGGCTTATTTCATTGGTGTTTCAATTACGGGTCCGTCGGGATCTGTCCTGTTTATCAATTACCAGTTGGCATTGGGCGTGACGGCAGTGGTGGGGCACTTGTTCCCCATATTTGCCGGTTTTAGGGGCGGAAAGGGAGTAGCTACCCTATTTGGAATGGTACTCGCTGTTCACTTTCCCGCTGCGATGGTATGCGTGGGGGTATTTTTGCTGGTGCTTGTCACTACACACTATGTTTCACTAAGCTCCATTAGCGCGGGCTTTGCCTTTCCATTCAGTATAGCTTTCCTTTTCCATACAACGGTTAAATCGGTGTTGCTATACGGTATCTGTATCTGTGTGCTTATTTTGGTTACCCACCAGAAAAACATTGAACGCTTACTTAAAGGGAAAGAATCCAAGGTTCGGTTTTTCGGAAAAAAATAGGGGCAGGTGCTCGGCATAGATATTGCTTAACGTATCATGCCAAATAAGGTTTTGCCTTAGGTTTTGGAGGAAATAATTGTTTACTTTTACTCAGAAAAAATGAAACTAAATATTGCAAGGAAGTCAATTATATTAATAGGAATGGCCGTCTGTGTCTCTTGCTCTACTGTGCCCCTTACGGGACGGAAGCAATTGAGCTTGGTCAGCGAGAGTACCATGCAACAACAAGCGGCACTGGCTTATAAAGACTTATTGGCCGATCCAAATACCAAAGTTGTCAAAGGCAATAGCAATGCACAGATGGTACAGCGAGTAGGTAACAAGATAGCGCAGGCAGTAGAAAATTATATGAAGGCCAACGGGATGGCCGATCAAGTGAATTTCGCATGGGAATTTAACCTGATCGATGACAGCCAAGTGAATGCATGGTGCATGCCTGGAGGAAAAGTAGCGGTCTACACAGGTATATTGCCTGTCACTCAGAACGAAGCGGGGCTTGCCACGGTGATGGGGCACGAAGTGGCCCATGCTATTGCAGGGCATTCCAGGGAAAGAGCGTCCAATACCTTTGCCGCGCAGTTGGTAGGTGTAGGCGTTGGCGTAGCTACCTCTGGTAAGTCTCAGTTGACACAAGTAATGGTATCGCAGTTGTACGGAGTGGGAAGTCAGGTTGCTTTGTTGAAATATTCACGTGGACAAGAAAGTGAAGCGGATAGATTGGGCTTGATCTTTATGGCCATGGCAGGATATAATCCACAGGAGTCCGTGGGCTTTTGGGAACGTATGGATAGTAGAGCAGGAGGTAATAGCCAACCAGAATTCTTGAGCACGCACCCTAGCAATGAACGCAGGATAGCCGACATCAACAAACATCTGCCAGAGGCCTTAGGTTATTATAATAAATAGACGGCCTTACGTGCTAATAACCAACAAAGCCTCTAGAACCTAGGTTCTAGAGGCTTTGTTGGTTATGTTGCGGCCTATGGCTTACCAAGTACTAAAGTTTCCTAATTTTAATGTTCCTAAAAGCGACTTTGTTCCCATGGTCTTGCAAGGCTATTTTTCCACTGTCATATTTAGCAAAGTCTTTCCAGTCCTTAAATTTGCTGTTGGCAATCAATTCATCCCATGTGCTGCTACCTCGTTTTACAGAGGCCGTCTTAACATCGTTCAGCCAAAGGGTTATTTCGCCATCTTTCTGATGAATGCGAGCAGTGTTCCATTCTCCAACAGCTTTGGGCTTGGATACCTCGGCATTTCCAATAAGATCATAGAGCGAACCTGCCAAATGGTTAGGGATATGTCTATCGCCAGCCTCGATGTTATCAAGTACTTGCATCTCTATACCCGTGAGGTAAGTAGCATTGAACTCGGGTTTTTCCTGCACGTTGAAAATAATGCCACTATTTCCGCCTAGGCTTATTTTCCAATCGATACTAAGCTCGAAATCACCATAAATATCATCGGTGACAATGTCGCCTCTTTCTGAGGCGGTAGGATCAAATGTCAGCGCACCGTCTTCCACTCGCCAGGCATTTCCCACCCCATCTTTCAAATAGGTGTGCCATCCTTTGGTGCTTTTGCCATCGAAGAGCAACTTCCAACCATCTTTCTTTTCGGAGTTGCTTAACGTGTTTGGAGCTTGGGCAAATGCCTGCATAACTACAGCAAGCGATAAAACTATTGCGCACAGCGTTCTTTTTGTCTTTTGTTTTCGTGACTTGGTCATCATAGATAATAGGGGTTTTTAATTTTTTAACTGGTAGCTATTCTTTTTCTTACCTGTTCAAGAAAGGGGCAAAATAGTGACAATCGGCCTAATATGCAAGAGCAAAATCGTTTTTGTGGTTTGTATGTTTATCGGTTTTTATATATGTTTGATGCTCATTATATTTAGGGAGCGGCTTTGATACGAACTATTTCCATCCAATATTTCCATGCCATATTTTCGTTGTTGTTTCTTTTGCCTAGTTTGTTGTATGCGCAACAAGTGCAAAGAGTTACGCTCAATGGAACCATTAGGGACGGGAAATCGGGCGAGACGTTGGTAGGAGCCAGTATACGTGTACAAGGCGCCACTAACCTTGGTACTGCTGCCAATAGCTATGGTTTTTTCTCTCTCAGCCTAAGTCCTGGACAGTACGATATCGTTTTTTCTTCCCTGGGTTATCAATCTACGACCCTATCTATAGATCTGCAGGAAGATAGAAGGCTCAATGTGGAATTGATGCCAAACAATGTATTGGACGAGGTGGAAATAGTGGCAGACAATGGAAGTAGAGAACGACTGGAAAGTCCGAAAATGGGCGTGCAAAAGTTGGAGATTCGAGAAATGAACAGGGTGCCGGTCATATTTGGCGAGCGTGATGTACTGAAGGTTATCCAGTTGTTGCCAGGGGTAATGTCGGGCGGGGAGGGCACGAGCGGCTTTTTCGTTCGAGGTGGCGCTGCCGATCAAAACCTAGTGCTATTGGATGAGGCCGTTGTCTATAATGCCAGTCATTTGCTTGGTTTTTTCTCCAGCTTCAATTCGGACGCTATAAAGGGCTTGGAGCTGTATAAAGGGGGGATGCCTGCACAGTACGGCGGACGACTGGCCTCCGTGTTGGACGTGAGCATGCTGGACGGTAACAACCAGCAATATGGTGCTGAGGGAGGTATAGGGCTTATCGCTTCGCGATTGAAGGTAGATGGCCCCATCGTAAAGGGTAAAGGTTCGTTCATGGTGAGCGGCAGGCGGACTTATGTAGATCAGTTTCTGCGTATTTCCCCAGACAGTACGGTAAATAGCAGTAAGCTCTATTTTTACGATTTGAATATGAAAGCCAACTACCAGCTCAATGCCAATAATACCCTGTATCTTTCCGGTTATTTTGGCAAGGATCTACTTGGTTACTCCAATACCTTTGGTTTTGACTGGGGAAATGCGACGGGGACACTTCGCTGGAATCACTTGTTTTCTGATAAGCTGTTTTCCAATACCTCATTGATATATAGTGACTTCAAGTACAACGTCAATGTGTTCAACGACAACAACGACTTCAGGATAGCAAGCAATATCAAGAATGCCAATCTGAAGCAAGATTTCCAATACTTCGCCAGTAATGCCAGTACCCTGCGTTTTGGGGTACATGTACTACGGCAGCAGATCAGTCCAGCAGGGATAGAAGCTTCAAATACATCGGACATCAACTCACTCACGATAGATCGCAGGATAGGCCATGAGGTGGCTGCCTACCTATCTCATGAGTGGAAACCGAGAACCAATTTGAGCTTCTTGTATGGGCTGCGGATGAGCAGCTTTCTACAGTTTGGACCAGGTACTTTCTATACATTTGATTCAGAAGGCGACCCCACATCGAGTGAAGAATACAGGGCAGGAAAGTTGGTGCAGACCTATTTCAACATGGAGCCGAGGTTTTCCGTGAATTACATGATGGGAGAAAACACGAGCCTGAAAGCATCGTATAACCGCAATACGCAGAATTTGCACCAGCTGTCCAATTCCATTTCTTCTTTGCCCACAGATGCATGGGTGATGAGTAGCAATATCATCCGGCCACAGATAGCAGATCAGGTATCCGTGGGATATTACCGGAATTTTCTGGGAGATCGGTATGAGTTTTCGACAGAAGCATACTATAAGGATATGCAGCGTCAAATTGATTATCGCAATGGTGCCGATCTCCAGGCCAATGAATACGTAGAGTCGGAATTGATCTTCGGTAAAGGAAGGGCCTATGGTTTGGAATTTTATGTGAAGAAGAATAGGGGGAGGCTGAATGGCTGGCTGAGCTATACCCTTTCCCGGAGTGAACGCCGGTTTGACGGTATCAATGAGGGAAGGTGGTTTGCCGCAAGGCAGGATAGAACACATGATGTCGCCGTAGTAGCGATGTATAAGATATCGGATCGTTGGGATTTAAGTGGTAATTTCGTTTTTCAAACAGGCAATGCGGTCACCTTTCCCAGCGGGAAATATGACATGGGAGGAAAAACCTTGTTCTACTATACGGAAAGAAATGCTCACCGTATGCCCAATTACCATCGCATGGACTTAGGGGCTACGTGGACGGGCAAGGATAGGGCAGACAGGCGGTTTCGCTCTAGCTGGACTTTCGGCCTGTACAATGTATATAACAGGCAGAATGCCTATATTATCGATTTTCGCGACAAGAAAGGCAGTCCAGGGCAGACGGAGGCATACCAGGTTTCCCTGTTTGGCATTATCCCTTCTGTTACATGGAATTTCAGGTTTTAAATTTTCTATTCGAATGATGAAACTAAACGTCAAATGTAAAAGTCCGCTGCTCCTTATCGGACACTTGTTGTTCCTGATGAGCTTCAGTGCGTGCGAAAAGGTAATCGATATAGATTTGAACGAAGCAGAACCTGTTTTGGTGATTCAGGCAGAAATAGGTGGTGACCGAACCACCCAAGCGGTTGTATTGCAACGATCGGTCGCTTTTTCATCTGCCGTTACATCCGAACCGGTGAGTGGGGCACTCATCACCGTAAAAGACGAAAGGGTAGCCGATAGTAGCGGAAATCCAATAAACGGCAACTCGCTTGTTCGCAATGCTACATATACCTTTCGGGAGGTAACGCCAGGCGTATATTTACTGGACAATTACAGGGGCTATCCGGGGGTAAAGTATACCTTGAATATCTTATTGGACGACCATCAGTATGAGGCTTCCTCCGTGATGCCTCCATTGGTGAAAATAGATTCTATAGGGACCACTAAGAGCAGTATATTCGGCGAAGATCGAAATATGGTAGCCGTGAAGTACCTGGATCCGGAAGGGGTGCCCAATTACTATCGTTACCAGCTCGTTCACAACGGTGAATGGATGAATACCATTTTGGTGCGCAGTGATAAGTTTAATGACGGGCGGATGGTGGAGCAAAGCCTGTTTGATCTGGATGTGGATTTCAACGTTGGAGATCACCTTGAGGTGATACAACAAAGCGTATCAAAGGAAGTGTATGACTTTTTCAATGCCGTATTGTCCAATAATCCAGGTTCGGCGGCTCCTGCCAATCCGCCCAGCATGTTTGGACCTGGAACTATCGGGTATTTCAGTGCCTATAGTGCCGATCAGGCCGCTACTTTAATCAGCAATTGATTTTTATAAAAGCCCAAAACCAAAGCCTTTGCTTTTCCAATGGCCTATGGCCTTTGGTAGGGCATATAGCATGTTTTGTCTGGCCTTTATGTTGTCATGAAAGACAATGATGGAGCCGTTTTTTGCGTATTTTATCGCGTTTTCGTAGCAAGCTTCGGGACTAAGGCTTTGGTCGAAATCGTAGGTGATAACATCTGCTATGACTACTTCGTAGTGCGGTTTGAGTTGTCTCAGCTGGTTTTTGCTGATGCGGGCATAGGGGGGCCTGAACAAATGGCTATGTACAAGTGACTGGCATTGCGCTACATTTTCCAAGTATTCTTTCTCGGGCGTTTTTGAGCCGTTTAAGTGGTTATACGTGTGATTGCCAATGTGATGTCCGCCAGCCTTTATCTGTTCAAATAAATCAGGATGCTTGACGATGTTTTCCCCAACACAAAAAAAGGTGGCCTTGATGTCTTCCTTTTTTAAAATTTTCAACACCTCGGGTGTAACATCCGGTATAGGGCCATCGTCAAAGGTGAGAAAAATGCGCGGCTGCGACCTGTCTTTATGCCAAGTAATATCGGGATAGTACCATCGTACCAAAGCAGGAGGACTTACAATGCGTAGCTTCATAGTCGCTAAAAGTAGAAAATAAAAATTAAAAAATAAAAGCCACAGTCCGTAGGGGGACCTATAGGCATGGCTTAAAAAGTATTAGATGAACAATATGTTTTTACACTATACCAAGACGTTTGTCCTTTCAGTTTGCTTCTCTTTGTGCTTCGTTTATGTGAATGCGCAGGAGCCTAAGGTGGTGACCTTGCAGGAAGCCATCAAGCAGGCATTGGATAACAATTTGCAGGTAAAGCAGGCGGCTTTCCAGGAGTCTTTATCTGAACAGGATGTCTTGCAGGCGAAGATGAATATTCTTCCATCCATTAGCTCAAGTATATCCAGTAGCAAAAATTGGGGGTTGTTATTTGATCAGACTGCTGGGGTGTTGGTGAATTCCACAGTGACGTCCGCCGGAGCCAGTGCTAGCGGTAATCTTGTGCTATTTAGCGGATTTCAGCGAGTCAATCAGATAAAAATGAATAAGTATCAGTTGTTGGCGGATGAAAGCAATGTCGAAAAAGTAAAGAACGATTTAGTTTTATCCGTGGCAACAAAGTATTTAGAAGCACTTACTAACCACGATTTGATGGTAGCTGCACAGCAACAAGTCAAATTGTCGAGTGAGCAGGTAGAAGTGCAGCAAGCTAACTATGATGTAGGGAACAATACCTTGGCCGATTTGTCTCAAGCAAAAAGTCAGTTGGCTACGGATGAACTGAGCCTTACTACAGCGCAAAATGGCTATGAGATATCTGTCCTTGACCTTAAACAGTTGATGGAAATGGATCCAAAAATCAGGATAGAACTTCAAAAACCTGCCTTGCCGAATGTGGAGAAGCTAACATCGAGCTATGACGCCGAATCCGTGTATGAAAGTGCAGTTGACGATTATCCAGATATAATATTGGCGAAGTTCAATTCCATGGTAGCCAAAAAGAATGTAGACGTCAATCGGGGAGGTTTTTACCCTCAATTATCAATAGGTGCGGGATATGGAACGAACTACTCTTCGCAGGCGCAAAGGGTTGTATCTAGAGACCCGCTGATTATGGAGCTGATACCGTTTGGTCAGCAACTTGATCAAAACAGGAATCGCAATGTTTTTGCGTCATTGAGCATTCCTGTTTTTGACAATTATAGAAGAACTATCAATTATAGAAAAGCAAAGATCTCTTATAACAACGCTTTAAATAACGAAAGGCTTGCCAAGAACAACTTGAACAAGATCATTAATCAAGCTGTATTAGACTTGCGTGCAGCTGAGAAGAGATACTACTCAACAGAGCAGGCCTTTACATCGGCCAAGGATGCTTTTGAGGTGACCAAAGAACGCTATGATGTGGGCATGTCCAATGCGGTGGAACTGGCCACGCAGCAGACAGCGATGAACAAGGCTGAGTTCGACTTTATACAGGCAAAATACGATTTTATCTTTCGCAGTAAGGTGATCGATTTTTATCTTGGCAGAACAATAGCATTTGATTGATATAGATAGGAGATATGAGACGTTAGACATGAGATGTCAGGCGCAAACTAAAGCAAATTGCTAATAAGAAGTCTTGATGCTTGATACTTTTGTCTCGATACTGATCAATAACAAACAACGAATAACGAACAAAAAATACATATGGCAAAGAATAAAAAGAGTGGTTGGAAATATTTTATCATCATATCGGTAGGTATTATCGTGCTCTTGGTGATAGCCAAGATGGCTGGCTGGATAGGCGGGCCTAAGGTGACCCAAGTTGCTACCGAAAAAGCTGAGAAGCGGGTGGTGAACGAAACGGTTTCTGCCAGTGGCAAGGTGCAGCCCGAGATAGAGGTGAAATTGAGTTCCGAAGTTTCCGGTGAAATTGTGGAGCTCACCATAAAGGAAGGCGATGCCGTGAAGAAGGGGCAGTTGCTTTGCAAGATCCGTCCAGATATCTTACAATCGGGATACGACAGGGCTGTGGCCAGCCTCAACGCACAACGCGCCACGCTGGCTTCTACGGAACAGCAGTACAGGCAGGCGGAAGCGACTTTCCAAAATGCCGAAGCTACGTTCAAGCGCATTGAGGAGCTGTACAAGCGCAAGGTAATTTCGGCATCCGAATATGACAAGGCACTCTCCGACTACGATGGTGCCAGGGCGAACCTAGAGGCACAACGCCAAAATGTGCTGGGCTCACGGTATGGGATAGATCAGTCGCAAGCGGCCGTGAAAGAAGCCGGTGACAACCTTGCCCGTACCAGTATCTATGCCCCGGTAGATGGCGTTATCTCCATCTTGAGCGTTGAATTGGGTGAGCGTGTAGTAGGAACGGCACAGATGGCAGGAACCGAGATCATGCGTATTGCCAATATGTCTTCCATGGAAGTGAATGTAGACGTCAATGAAAGTGATATCAATAGGGTAGCGGTCAACAATACGGCAGACATAGAAATAGATGCTTTTCGAGGCAGAAAATTCAAGGGGATAGTCACCGAGATAGGTAGCTCATCCAAGGAAAATGCCAGTGCAACTACAAGCAGTACCGACCAAGTAACAAATTTTAACGTAAAGGTGCGCATACTGCCTGATTCGTATAAGGAACTGATGAAACCAGACCTTCCCAACCCATCACCGTTTAGGCCCGGACTATCGGCCACCGTTGATATCAACACCAAAAGTGACAATGGTCTGTCGGTGCCTATACAAGCGGTAACTACTCGGGAGGACAAGCAAGCAAATCCTGTGGTAGATACCGAAAAGGATAAGGCTTCGAATGGTCAGGAAGAAAGTAGCCAAAAGAAGGTGAAAGAATATGTTTTTGTCTATGAGGGCGGAAAGGTAAAACAGGTGGAGGTAAAGACAGGTATTCAGGATGACACTTATATCCGTGTGCTTTCCGGTCTCAATGAAGGTCAAGAAGTAGTCACTTATCCTTTTAATGTGGTAAGTAGTACCTTGAAGGACGGGGATTTGGTAGAAAAGGTAGATAAGTCAAAGTTGTACTAATCTAGTTTCCATACCATAACTTGCTTGTCGTCGCTTACGGATACCAGCTCATTTTTATGTTGACCCCATAGGATGGCATTAATGGACAGGCGGTGCACGTCATAGCCTTTCTCCAAGGTGATGTTTTTTGCTAGGGAAAAATCTTCTGCACGCCATAGCTTGATGCTCTTGTCACGACTTGCCGTAGCAAGGTAGGGCAAGTTGGGATGATAGGCTATGCCATAGATGCTGAAGAGATGAGCGGCGATGCTTTTTTGTAAAGTATAGCTCTTGGTATCAAAAACATTAAGCTGTGCATCGCGTGCGCCAGATAGGAGACGTGCGCCGTCGGGAGAATATGTGAGGGCAGTAATGGGCATACGATGAAAATCCAGCTCTTGTAACAGCGTATAATCCATGGCGTCATAAATTCTGATTTTGCCATCTTTAGAGCCAAACGCCAATTGCTTTCCTTGCGGGTGTACCGCAATGCAGCGCACTGTCTGCGGGGAGACCCTGAAATTATACAGTAAGTGATGTTTTTTGATGTCCCAAACCGATATAGAACCATCTTCGGACGATATGACTAGTTCTTCCTTTTCGACCAGGTGTTGGATATCAAAGACAGGCTTTTCATGGTGTTGTAGCCGAGCAACCATTTTTTTGCTCACCACATCTACCAAGGTGACAAGGCCGCTTCGCTCGCCAATGGCTAGCAGATCGCTCCCGGCAATATGACGTAAAGCGTACACGGAGGACTGGACGGGCATCAGCACATGCCGGAAAGTCATGCTATCCATGTCCCATTCTACCACTCCCTTGTCGTTGCCTGCCGTGAACAGCATATGCGGCAGAGGCCCATTTTCTACCGCAAATATGGGGTTTTGGTGTCCAGTCAATGTCGCTATTTTTTTGATGTCTATCATAGGGTCAAGTATCAAGATTTTAGTGTCAAGTATCAAGACTGTTTTCCAGGTCGTCAGGACGCCCCAACTTATATACCTTATTCCCCAGACCTTATGCCTACAGATTTTGAAAGCCGTTTTCTATAGCCTTTTCATCAATACTAATGAATGAATAGTGCCTGGGCAAGAAAAAGGCCATTGCCTGCGTAATGGCACGGAATGTATCGAGGTTTGGGAACATCGCTGGCGTGAGGTTAAATACCAGGTCGTAAACCATATTGCCATTGCTCTTGCGGCCCATGAGCAGTACCTTCACCGTTTGTTTCAGACCGTTTGCCTTGAAAAACTCCCGGAGGGCATAGCGTAACGATTGCGGAAGGATATCGTTTGGCGGAAAGCCAATGGTCACTTCTTCCTCTTCGGCTATGCTCCCTTCCTCATCTTGATGAGTGTTGAACATGCTTTGATAGGAATAAAACGATTTGCTGATGCTGTAGTTGATCAAATCGCCAAAACTGAGTATCCAATCCGGTTCGCCATAAGAAGCATTGATTACTACGCCAAATCCATTTTCCAATAAAAACTCATCGATCATCTCCTCGATGCAATAGCTTTGAAAGTTCTCTCCCGGCCTTGGTATCTCCAGATTGAAATAAGGAAAACCATCTGGGCCAGTGACCACTTGAGGTTCGCTGGGCTTGAGACTAGCTTTGGCCAAGTGCTCCACAAATTTCGTCTGCCAGGCAGCATTCCTTTTGTTAGGCGCTACTTTGGACATTTCCAACAGCACGCTGGTATTTGCCAAATTGCCCAAAGGGGATTTTTCTATCGTATTTGCCTTTTCTTTGTTCTTACTAGCCATTTTAATATAGTATTAGTGACTTAGAGATATGAGATATGAGATATGAGATTCTGGCTCATTAAGCCAACAACCGACAACTCACAATTCACAAACTCATAAGTCCATCAATCCTCTCGTCTAGGTTGCCCATGCCTTATTTCCAGATTCTTGGCTATTTGCTCTAGGGTATATCCTTTCTCTTTAAGAAGAAAGAGAAAATGAAATAACAGGTCGGACGATTCGTTTATAAACTCATTCTCTGATTCATAAAGAGCGGCAATGACGGTTTCTACGGCTTCTTCTCCTACTTTTTGGGCGATTTTGTGTACACCTTTATGATGCATCTTGTTGATATAGGATCCTTCTACGGGATGCTCATAGCGATCGTTGATGATGTTTTCCAGTTCAAAAACGAAATTCTGATTGTAAGGCGTGTTGAAGCAACTTCTGTTGCCCGTGTGGCAAGTGGGGCCTATGGGCTTCACCTTTATCAACAAGGTGTCCTGGTCGCAATCTTCCGCTATGCTCACTACTTGCAGAAAGTGACCACTGGATTCACCTTTGGTCCATAGCCTGTTTTTGCTTCGAGAGAAGAAAGTGACTTTGCCTTCTTGTGCGGTTTTCGTCAGCGCTTCCTCATTCATATAACCTAGCATTAGCACTTCGAGCGTCTGGGCGTCCTGAATGATGGCTGGCAATAGGCCGTCGCCTTTATTGAAATCCAATGTCATCTACATTCAACTTTTTTACTTTTTACTTTTGAATTTTTACTTTTAATACTAGCGTACGTCGATGCCGCTGCCCCGCAATAGGTTCTTGAGCTCCGGTATGTTGATTTCACCATAATGGAATACTGAGGCAGCAAGAGCAGCGTCTACATTGCTCTGTTGAAATACATCAACAAAATGTTGCGCTTTGCCGGCACCACCAGAGGCGATAACGGGGATGCGCAAGCTGTTGTTTATCCTGGTAAGGAATGGAATATCAAACCCGTTCTTAGTGCCATCGTGATCCATGGAAGTAAGCAAAATTTCTCCCGCTCCGCGACTTTCGGCTTCCTTGATCCAT
Source organism: Olivibacter sitiensis DSM 17696 (assembly GCF_000427965.1). GTDB lineage: Bacteria > Bacteroidota > Bacteroidia > Sphingobacteriales > Sphingobacteriaceae > Olivibacter > Olivibacter sitiensis. Next base: position 16,954 of record NZ_ATZA01000023.1, read on the forward strand.
TCTTCCGTGCGGATGTTGGTTTTTAGCCTTCCTCCATTTAGGAACACGTAGGCGTCGCCATCCACAAAGCGCGTATCTACCGCAAGTACTACAAATTGGATACCGAAAGCCGAAGCCAGCTCATCAATGAGCTCGGGACGACGTACTGCGGCGGAATTGATGGAAATCTTGTCGGCACCCGAGTTGAGCAGTATTTCGGCATCTGCAATCTCCTTGATACCTCCACCTATGGTGAAAGGGATATTGACCTGCCTTGCAACGTTCTTTACCATATCTATGGTAGTCTTGCGCTTCTCATGGGTGGCCGTGATATCCAGAAAAACCAGTTCATCAGCTTCTTGCTCAGAATATTGCCATGCTAGTTCCACCGGATCGCCAGCATCGCGTAGATCTACGAAATTCACCCCTTTTACTGTCCTGCCATCCTTTACATCGAGGCAAGGGATGATGCGCTTGGCTACGCCGCTGGACTTGGCTAAAAGGTGATTAGTTGGCGTAGGTTCCATTCCTTGATGTCTTCTATGCTGATACGTTGCTCGTAAATAGCCTTGCCGATTACGCAAGATTCGATACGTAAGCTGTCTAGCTCTCTCACATCATCCATTGAGCTGATTCCTCCAGAGGCGATCAATTTAATGATAGGGGAGTGATCCAAGAGCTTCTTGTAAAGTTCCACACCAGCTCCACCAAGTTTGCCATCTTTGTTGATATCCGTACACAAAAAACGGAAAAAACCCAATTTAAGGCATCTGTCTATATAATTGATCAGCTTAATAGGGGAACTTTCCATCCAACCCGAATATTTGATGACCTCATCCAGTACGTCGATGGCGATAACGATATGGTCCGAGCATTTGACACCATTGCAATAAAGGTGACTCAACTCTTCCAAAAAGGTGGGGTTGGTGATAGCCTGGGTGCCTACTATTACGCGATGCACACCTGCGTCTATAAGTTCTTTGACTTTTTCTATGCTCCTGACACCTCCACCGTACTGGACTTTCATGTCGGTCTTGTGAATAATGTCAAATAGATAGCTTTGGTTGCTAAAATCGCCCTTGGCACCGTTGAGGTCTATGATATGGATTAGCTCTGTGCCATTGCCTTGGTACTTGGCGATCATCTCTTCCAAGCTTGTGTCATAGACGGTCACGTCTTCATACTTGCCTTCGCGAAGGCGGACCACTTTTTGATCCAAAATATCTACCGCTGGAATAATATACATTTTCTTTGCTTATATTATGTATGTTATAGTTTTGAAAAGTTACTTAACAATTTTTCACCTTCTTTGCCCGATTTCTCAGGGTGAAATTGCACTCCTATAAAGTTGTCCTGCTGTATAGCAGCAGAAAAAGTTGTGCCATATTCCGTTTTGGCTATTGTGAAATTTTCATTATACTCTAGAAAGTACGAATGTACGAAATAAAAATAAGCATCAGGTGCAATCCCGTCGAATAGTGGATGCTGACGGCTGATGAGCGCTCTGTTCCATCCTATATGAGGTACTTTCAGTTCAATGCGGCCCGCGAAATGCAAGGTGTTGATGGGGATCAATCCAAGCAGATCCACGTTTCCCTCTTCGGAATGCTCGCTTAGCAACTGCATGCCTACGCAAATACCCAATACGGGTTTGGTCAACGCTTTGATGGCAGGCACCAAACCACTATGCCGCAATTTGTCCATGGCTGCGCCAGCATGCCCCACACCAGGTATAATGATGTGGCTATGGCTGTCAAAGTCAGCTATGGTATTGACCATTCCGTAAGGCAAAGCAATGCGATCCAAAGCGGCGGTGAGGGAAAAGATGTTTCCTGCCCCGTAATTGACTATCCCAATAGATTTATTGTTGCTCATGTTGCCAGCTTTATCATCTTGTTAAAGTACCCCCTTGGTACTGGGCAATTGCATATGTTCCACGTCGCGTTTTACGGCCATTTTGATTGCCTTGGCAAAGGCTTTGAAAATAGCTTCTATTTTGTGATGCTCGTTTTGTCCCTCCACCTTGATGTTGAGGTTGCTCTTTGAGGCGTCTGAAAAGGACTTGAAGAAATGATAGAACATCTCTGTGGGCATTTCGCCGATTTTTTCGCGATTAAATTCTGCATCCCATACCAACCATGCCCTGCCGCCAAAATCTATGGCCACCTGAGCCAGGCAGTCGTCCATGGGTAGGCAAAAGCCATAGCGTTCTATGCCTCTTTTATTGCCTAGGGCCCGTAAGAACGTTTCGCCCAACGCTAAAGCCGTATCTTCAATGGTATGGTGCTCATCAATCTGTAGGTCGCCCTTAGTGTGGATGGTGAGGTCCAATTGGCCGTGACGGGCGATCTGTTCCAGCATATGGTCAAAAAATCCCAAACCGGTACGGATGTCAACTACTCCGGTACCATCGAGATTCACCTTGATATAGATGTCGGTCTCGTTGGTCGTCCGTTGGTGCTCGGCTACACGATCTCCATATTTTAAAAACTCATAGATACGAGCAAAATCCGTAGTTTCCAACGCTATATCCTTCTCATCTATCTGTAGGTTTTCCAATGCTCCCAGCTGATCATTGGCCCTGAGCCAAATGGCCTTACAGCCCAAATTGTGCGCCAGTTTCACGTCGTTCACCCTGTCGCCTATCACAAAAGAATGCTGCAAATCGTACAGGTCTTCATTGAAATAGGCTCCCAGCATTCCTATACCGGGTTTTCTGGTTGGCGCGTTTTCGTGTGGGAATGTGCGGTCTATATGTTCATGGGCAAAATGCACACCTTCATTGGCAAAGGTCTTGATGACAAAATGATGGACGGGCCAGAAGTTTTCCTCTGGGTGCGATGCCGTACCCAATCCATCCTGATTGCTTACCAAAATAAGTTCGTAATCCAGCTCTTTGGCAATGCGTGGGAGGTATTGCAGTGCGCCCGGGTAAAACTCCAATTTCAGGAACGAGTCTATCTGCTCATCTTCGGGTTCTTTAATCAAGGTACCGTCCCTATCTATAAAGAGAAGGCGTTTTTTTTGTTCTTTTACTGTCTCGGCCATTTTTTTGAAAGTGGATTCAAAGCTACTAAATTTATTTGTATTGAGGTGTAAGGTTGTAGGGGGTTAAGGTGTAAGATTTTAAGGTATGAAGCAGAGAGTCGTCGACTGTTTATTTCAATAAATTTTTAAGGCTTTCTGCATTTGGTAGTGCATCTTTAAACTGTTCGGGTATTTCGCTACTTGTTCTATAGGTAGCTACTCCCATTGCTTTACTAAAATCCCTGAAACTGTATTCTACAATTTTATTGTTTTTTTCTTTGCAAAGAATGATCCCTATAGATGGGTTTTCGTGTGGCTGCCTGATGGTATCGTCCAATGCCGATAAATAAAAGTTCATTTTGCCAAGATATTCGGGTTTAAATTTTCCTGTTTTTAGCTCAAAAGCAACCAAACATTGTATTTTTCTATTGAAAAACAATAAGTCAATAAAGTATTCTTGCTCTTCAACAATCAGACGATATTGATTGCCCATAAAGGCAAAATCGTTACCGATGGTCAGGATGAATTTTTTGATATTACGTACGATTTCATTTTCAATCAACCGCTCATCTTCTTCGTCGGGATTTTCAATATTGATAAAATCGAGAAGGTATTCATCCTTGAATGACTTTAATGCTTTTTCATTGTTGGTTGGAGATAATGCCGATTTGAAATTATTGGGCAATTTACCTTGTTGGCTGTATAAACCGGTTTTGAGTTGTTGTTCCAAATGACGATAGCTCCAGAATTCCGATGCTGTTTTGCATAAATAGAACCATGCTTCATATAGTGAGTTTGTTTTAGATGCAATTAGGTAATGATTCGAAAAACTAACGGAGAAAAATACATTCGCGAAGTTCTCCGAAATGAGTTGTTGCCCTTCTTTTTGTAATAAGTTCGGCAGTGTCAAATTTATTGCTTCATCTGGATTTATCAATTGGTTCGACACTGTCGAACCAATTGATAAATGGTTAAGCCAGAACTCTGAAAAGACCCTCATTTTCTTAATATTGCCACTTGAAAAACCCTTTAATCCTGGCAATTCTTTTTGTAACTCGAATGAAATTTGGTCTATAACCTTACTTCCCCAAGCCATTTTTTTTATATTGGAGCTAATTTTTTTGCCAATATCAAAGTAAAGGACTATCAATTTCTTGTTTACCAAACGGGCAGCCTGATACCTACTTTGGAGAATGGCATTTTTAAGTTCCCTTATAAAGCTATCGTCGTATTGTTTCGTCATTTTCATCAAATTAGATATCGTCTGGCATTTCTGTCTTAAACCTTTCCTCTCTACAGTCCTATTCCTTCCAATTGCTTCAACAATACCTCGTTCTCCTCAGGCGTACCCACGGTAATACGCAGGCAAGCATCGCAGAGCACCACTTTTGAGCGGTCACGGAGGATGATGCCTTTATTCACCAAGGTCTCATATACCTTTCGGGCACCATCCATTTTAACCAAGATAAAATTGGCGTCCGATGGGTACACTTGGCTCACAAAATCGAGCGACATTAATGCCGTAGCCAACTTTTCTCTTTCCTCCACGGTTTGTTTCACCCAAGAGTCTACCTGTTCCTTGTTGTCCAAGGCCTGTAGGACTATTTCCTGCGTGGCTTGATTGATGTTGTAGGGAGGTTTTATCTTGTTGAATACCTGGATAATGTCTTCACTGGCAAAGGCCATCCCAAGGCGTAAGGCAGCCAAGCCCCAAGCCTTTGAAAAAGTTTGCATGACCACCAGATTGGGATATTGATTGAGCTGAGAGATGAAGGAGGGCGTATCGGCAAAATCAATATAGGCTTCATCTACAATCACAAGGCCAGGGAAACGATCCAATAAGGTGATTACATCGGCCTGCTTTACGGCATTGCCAGTGGGGTTGTTTGGCGAGCAGATAAATAGGAGTTTGCTTTGGGCATTTGCTGCTGCCAAAATACCTTCTGTGTCCAATTGGTAGTCAGGCGTGAGGTTGACCTTTGTGAGCGCTACGTCGTTGATATGAGCCGATACCTCGTACATGCCATAAGTGGGGGGTACAATGATGGCATTGTCTATTCCAGGCTGGCAAAATGCTCTATAGAGGATATCGATGGCCTCATCGCTGCCATTGCCCAAAAAGATGTGCTGTGATGCAACTTGCTTGATCTCGGCAATTTTGTTTTTCAGTTTCCACTGCAGCGGATCAGGGTACCTGTTGTAATTGGTGGCCAATGGCGAACCAAAGGCATTTTCGTTGGCATCTAGTAGAATGCTTGCCTCTCCCTTGAACTCATCGCGGGCGGATGAGTATGGAACAAGTTTTTTTATGTTGTCCCGCAAGAGGGCGTTGAGGTCGAAAGTTGCTGTGTTCATCGTTTTGCTTATTTCTTATCTTTTATGTCCTGAAGCCTGATGCTTACTGCATTTTTGTGCGCCTGCAATCCTTCTATCTCTGCCAATACCTCTACGGTGGAGCCAATTTGTTGTATCCCTTTGGAGTCTATGTGCTGAAACGTGATTTTCTTGACGAAAGAATCGACAGATACGCCCGAATAGGCCCTAGCAAAAGCACTAGTCGGTAGGGTATGGTTAGTACCCGAGGCATAGTCGCCCGCGCTCTCTGGGGTAAGGTGTCCAAGGAATACGGAGCCGGCATTGGCGACCTTTGGAACAATTTCCTCCCAGTTGTCGCTTTGGATAATCAAATGTTCAGGTGCATATTCGTTGCTGAAGTGTATGGCGTCTGCTAGGGTGTCGCACGATACCGAGTAGGAGTTTTCAAGTGCCTTTTGGGCAAAAGAAGCTCGGGCTAGGACGGACAATTGCGTTCTTAGCTCCAGGTTGACGGCCGCTATCAGGTCTTCATCCGTGCTGACCAATATGGACTGGCTGTCTACCCCGTGCTCGGCCTGTGCCAATAGATCGGCCGCTACGTAGCGGGCATTGGCAGAGGCATCGGCAATGACCAGCACTTCCGATGGGCCAGCGGGCATGTCAATGGCCAACCCCATGCGCGACTGAAGGAGCGTTTTTGCCTTTGTGACATACTGATTGCCTGGGCCAAATACCTTATTCACTTGAGGGATGCTTTCCGTGCCATATGCCATGGCGGCGATGGCCTGTGCACCGCCTGCCAGATAGATGCGGTCTATCTGCAAAAGCTTTGCTACATATGCTAGATACGCATTTACCTTGCCATCTTTTTGCGGCGGCGAGCAGACAACGATTTCCTTGCATCCCGCTATGCGGGCAGGAATACCTAACATGAGGAAAGTACTGGGCAGTACGGCCGTGCCACCGGGGACATATAGGCCTACCTTCTCAATAGGTCGTGGCTCACGCCAGCAGTTGACCCCCGGCATGGTCTCTATTTTTTTCTCCTTACGCAGTTGAGCGGCATGGAAACGATGGATATTGTTGAAGGCGATTTCCAGTGCGCGTTGCTCCAGCCTGTTCAAGGTGGCGGCTAAGGCATCTATCTCATCCTGTTCTATGTAAAGCTGTTCCAGCACTACGCCGTCAAACTGCTGCGCATAGTCCCGCAAGGCGGCATCTCCTTTTGCCATTACCTCGTCTATAATGACGTTTACTCTATGGCCAATCTCTTCCGATGCGTCCACATTGCGCAAAGTAAGCTCTTTTATCTCACTTGGCAACAAGTTGTTGAATGAATAACTCTTTAACATAACGCTCGCAAATTAAAGCTTACAGAATGATTTTTTCTATGGGCATCACCAGTATCCCTTGTGCGCCTATCGCTTTTAGTTTATTTATCTTATTCCAGAAATCGGCCTCGGGTATCACCGTGTGTACGGCCACCCAGTTTTCTTCTGCTAGGGGCACCACCGTAGGACTTTTGACGCCCGGTAGCAAGGCCAGTATCTCGTCCAGGTTTTTCCGGTCGGTGTTAAGAACAACGTACTTCGTTTCCTGTGCTTTCAAGACCGATTGGATGCGTTGCAATAGTTCTATCACGATGGGATTTTTGGCAATGCCGTTCATGCCGATGAGTATGGCTTCAGACTTGGCCACATCGGCAAAAGGTATCAACCCATTGCTTTTTAAGGTGCTGCCAGTAGAAACGATATCGCAAATCGCATCGCTAAGGCCAAGTCCCGGTGCTATCTCTACCGAACCGGAGATGGTGCGTATATCGGCATTGACCTTGTTCTTGTCGAGAAATTTCTGGAGGATGACGGGGTAGGAGGTGGCGATGGACTTGCCTTCGAGGTCTTGGAGGATGGTAGCCTTGCTATCGGCGGGAACGGCAATCTTTAAGGTACATTTGCCAAATCCCAATCGCTGCAGGTAGGTGACCGATACCTCGGTTTCGTCTATCACGTTTTCGCCCACGATACCTAGGTCGGCAATGCCATCCTGTACGTATTCTGGTATGTCATCGTCTCGGAGGAACAATATCTCCAGTGGAAAATTGGAGGCCGTGGTCATGAGGGAACTCTTGTAGTTGTCGAAATTGAGCCCGCATTTTTTCAGTAGTTCGACTGATTTTTCGTTTAGTCTGCCCGATTTTTGAATCGCTATCTTTAATGTTTCCATTGTTGTTTTTGCTGGTTTTCTGATTCCAAATACCTGATATTACTTGTTTGATAAGTAGGGACCAGAATCAAAAAAGCCTATGCTTGATGATAAAAATTAACAAAATTAAAATTAAAACGTTGGGGGGTATTCTGCTTCACGTAGAAACATACTTATATCATATCGCCACAATGGCGATGATGGATATGGGTATGATGTGTGAAGACTTGGATCATTGCATGGCAAATGTAAACAATGATACCACTTGTGCAAAATTTTTTTTGAAAATCTTGTCTTATGCTCCAGCTCTTGAGGCAATAGGGATTTCAGGTCAAGCGTAGGCGCTGCGATTTAAAACATCAGTTCCTTGACGGCAGGCAGGTAGTTCCTGCCTATATTGATCTCGACGTCATTGGGCAATGCCACAAAGAGTTTGCTTATATCGCGATAGAGCTCTTGGATATAGTCGATGTTGACAATATAGGACCGGTGTACGCGCATGAAAAGTTTGGGGTCTAACTTGTGTTCAAGCTGCCCGATCCCGTTGGTGCTCAGATATGATTCTTTATTGATGGTGAATATCCATGTATAATCTCTATCTGCCTTTAGGTGCGTGACCTGATTGACGGGAACACTGACCAATCGATTTGACTTTTCCACCAAAATGCGGGACGGATACACATGTGCCGCCTTCCCTGTGCTGTTTGCTTCGAAGAAAGGCCTATTTCTTTGCTCAAATTTATGTAGGGCGTCTTGTATCCGCTGGAACGTGAGGGGTTTGAGCAAGTAGTCTATGGCATGGTACTCAAATGCTTGGGCGGCATGTTCTGGGCTATTGGAGGTAAAGATCACGGACGGGGTATGTTCAACTGTTTTCAATACTTCAAATCCGCTCTTGCCAGGCAACATGATGTCCATAAATACCACATCAGGCTGTAATGCATCTATGTATTTAATGGCCTCCAGACCATTGGCACATTCCCATATAGCAGTGTAGGATAGAGACCTCATCGCTTCACGTAATTCTTTTCTTGCTAGATCATCCTTGTCAACTAACAATAATGTAGGCTTTCTCATGGTTTCGTCGGCTTTACTTTCCTACAAAGTTAGGGCTAAGGTGCCTTGTTTATAACTGACATTTGTCAGGAATTGAATCATCTATTGCTTCCTGCGTATTGACTAGTTACCCCCATCGATCTAAAGGGAGTGTTTGTTGGCAAAATATTGCGGTTGGTCGAAATATTTAGGGAAAAGATATTCGAAAAATTAGTTTTGACGCAATTTGAACCAAGGACCAGAACAGTGTCTTGGTAGAATTGGTTGCGAAACCGATGAGTGAAGTTTATAAGTTGCGATTATTATGAATAGAATAATTTGGTGTTTTTTAGGGTTGTTTTTATTGTTTTGGGCGTGTAGTGACCGAGAGATTTCCCAAGATTTGGATCCGGACGATGTGGGAAACGACTGGGATATAGTGATTGGGTCCTCAAAAGATCGGCCTGGCATAGGCAATGCGGAGGGGCAGCCTCTGGGAGAGACTTTTTCTTTGCCAGATGGGATTGAGTTGGTAACACGGCCATTTAAGTCTTTCGACCCAGATCTAGGCTTATTATATGGTAGCCTCAATACCTTTTATGCCGATCTTAGTTTCGTGAACAGGGGGGATACTACTATACAGTTGGAAATACCCAGCGGACTTATTTGCCTGTTCAGGCATGAAGGAAAAACGCAGAATGGCATACTGACCTCGGCTGTGCGCATCGCTATCCCGCCTACCTACGGTGGGGTAAGCCCCATGGCCGATACTACTACTATTTACTTGGGGTTGGGATGCCTCAACTATTCCATGGCCTTTCCTTGGGAGGAAAACCAAGAAACGGATACGCGCGACTATCCTATAGGGAAAAACATGTATATGCCCAGTGTCATTACGTCGGATGTCAATATTCGTAAACTGTTGGATTTGTTGAAAGACTATCCTAAGCTTCGGCTTACGCGGCATTATAACCCGCAAGATACGTTTGAGCCCGATTACGAATTGCCCGAATGGCAGAAGATATACGTTTTAATACAAGATGCGTTGTGGGACATTACGGACGGTCATGGTTTGACGCGAAAAGACTATAGAACGCTTTTGGAGGCCTTAAAGAATTACAAATAAATTGACATTAAAGATGAAATCAGTATTGATCCCAATGCTCCTTTGTATGGGGCTTTCGGCAACGGCGCAGTTGCGCTTTGGCACTTATCGATATGAGGATGACGACAGGGTGGGGAATGTACTTCCGGCCGCCAATGCGTTAGCGGCAGCAACTTATAATACCGCCACGGTAATAAGCTACCCGAGCGTGCAGGCATTAGTTGAAGCCATTCAGCAGGATGAAGTAGATGTCGCTTTTATCAACACCTTTGGATACCTGTTGCTAGCTTCGGATTCGGTGAGGCAGCAGATGGAGCCACTAGCAGTTTGGAAGGCGTCCAAATCTCTTGAAATACCTTTAGGGCCTGTGTTGGTTAATCGGAAACTACCGGAACCTATGCGACTAAAGCTTGCTTCTGTACTATTTGGCCTACACCGAAGCCATAAGCAGGCGTTTTATGCTGCCAGGAACGGGTGGATGGAAGCAAAGCATGTGAAAGCATTTGTTCCCGTACCAGAAGACTACCATGAACGATTTTTGCACCTATTTGGAAATGCGATGGAGCGCAAGCACATCTTGGGTGAGTTGTTGGATGATTGCTCATAAAATTGTCAGCCAGGTATCTGCCCACACTATCCGTCATAGGGCCCCTATTCCTCCCATTGAATGTTGCTTTGATCATCCAAATAGGCTCCTTGGGTAGGGTGGGTGGGCTTGGCTTTTTCACAGGTGATCCATACCCCATCTCGTACATACCCTACTTGCAGCACTTCACCTGCATAGTACTTCCGGTCTGCCGTGAGGAAGTCTTCGGAAGAGCTGTTGCCTCTATCAAGGCGCATTTGTAGGGTGATCACCACGAGCAGTACCCTGCCTTCCGCATGGGGGAGGGGAATGTTTAGTTTTTTGGGCTTGCTTGTTTCTTCCTTGTTCGTTCGGGTGGGGATTGATAGGGCAGCGGAGATGTGCGCTTGAACATCGCAGGTGCGCTCATCTATTTCACAACAGGTGAAGCGGACAAGTAGTTGAGTGGCCCTTTCCGGTACATGGATATCTTTTCGTGGGATGATCTCCCGACCGCAGGAAACCGAGCTTGAGATGTAATTATTGTGCGGGTTTAAGAGTTTCCTTCCCAACTATTATATGCAAAATATTATTGGGAAGGAAAATAAGTCCATGAAATCTATGAATGGCTTTTCAACTTATCGGTGCGTGTCTTGACCAGTTGAAATGCCTTTTCGGTGGCTTGCTTCAGGGCCAGGCCGATATCGTCTGCCGTTGCTACAACAGCCTCTGGATTTTGACCTTTTATGCGTACCTCGATGGTGCAGCGCTTGTCGTTACTCCCTTGCTTTTCGCTGTTCTCATCGGCCAAAAAGACCTCTATACGAGTAATAAACTCGTCAAAGCGGGATAAAGAATCATGGAGGCTCTCGGTGATCTTGGTGATAAAACTTTCACTTGCCTGGATATTCTTGTCTGAATTAACTTGTATCGTCATAATTAGTTTTTTTTTGCGATAATACGAATAAGATGGGATTATAAGGAATCTTAAGGCAATTAACGGGTCATTTTACCCTGATAAATGAGCACTATCATATAATTAGGTGATACAATAGAGATTTGCGATCTCCGCAATAGTGAATTTTGAAAACATGATTTTAGTATCTTGCTAGAGGTACCCAAAAAATAAATTTGACATTTAAATGTTTGAACATTTAAATCGATTTTACGTTATTCGCATCAAAATAATTTAATGATTTAATATGAAAAAAATTAGCGTACTAGCATTGGCAGGTTTTGCATTTCTGATGGCGGCTTGTGGAGGCAATAGCTCAAACACTTCCGTCAGTGAGGAACAAGAGGTGGCCGAAAAGCATGGGGATGCTTATGTAGTGGATTTGAATGCATCAAAAGTGGATTGGAAGGCATTTCACAAGGGTGGATTTGCACCACGTTGGGGTACCCTTTCTATCCAATCAGGTGAGGTTTCGGTAGAAGATGGTGCTATCACTGCAGGTGATTTCGTAATAAACATGCAGTCACTGAAGGTCGATTCGGCATCGGTGACAGAAGAAGGCAAAAAAGCGTCGGATTTGGAAGCACACTTGAAGAATCCAGATTTTTTCGATGTTGAAAAATTTCCTAAAGCAGAATTTAAGATTACCAAGATTACCGATCTGGACGAAACAACGGCAAAGGGAGCAATTGAAGGCGCAAACAAGACGATTAACGGTAATTTGACCTTGCTTGATAGCACATTGAATATCTCTTTCCCCGCGAAAATCTCCGTGACGGACGACAAGGCTTCTGTAGAAGCTAAATTTACAGTAAACCGTGCCGATTGGGGTATTAAGTTCGGTACTTCTGATGCTGATCCAGCTGAATGGATGATCAGTAAAGATATTGAAATAAGTATATCTGTGGAAGCAGGTAAAGAATAAGTTGATATAATTTCAACTTTAAAAATCGTCCTCTATGTTTTGCTATGCAAACTAGAGGACGATTTTTTTGCCCAGTAAAATGGGGTTTGTTTTTTCCTAATGCTCTAAAAAAGATGGGCTTTGAGCCCATTACTTTCTCTGATCCCCCAACCCGGTGACCGATAATGCATTCCGTCAGAATACGCGCAATCAGTAGGTGAATTGGCGAGCTTCTTGAATTGTCAAGCCCACCACATGTGATTTTTTAGTGATAGTTCCGTTAAACTATATCACAATGTAGTCATACGACCCTCGTTCAAGATAGGGCTGCCTGAAACTAATTCCGGTGCGAAAATGCTCGGATAGGGTTTGATTTGCCGAATGGAAACACCTCCTAATCCACCGCTTAAACTCTTTGTCGAGCCATTCTCATAGGTAAAGGTACCTTCCAGCTTATCCCAATTCAGGGTTGCTACGGGCGTGCTAGGCGACTTTGCCGTAACGCCCCATACCGTAGCGCCCACTACTTTGGCCGTAAATTCCAGCACGCCGGCATCGACTTCCATCACAATTTTATATACTGTAGGAATAAATGCCCCCAAGGCCTGAAGGTACGCCCATTCTAGGTGTTCAATAGTGAAATCTCCTGTTGGGAAATACAGGTTTTCTTCGGCCAGATTGAGCGACATATCCTTGTTGCCCAGCTTCATTTCATACATGCTGCCGAACGCTTCATCAAAATGAAACCACATCCAGTCTTCCCATCCACCGATCTCCGCCGCGGAAGAATCAACCGCAATATACCTTTCGCGAATACCCTTTCCCGTAAAGTTTATTTCACGTCCTTCGATGAAGAGCTTGCCTTCTACGATACCCGACCAATTGTATCCATAGGCAATGCTATGCGGTGTGAGGTACGATGGTTTTTCCTTTCCGTACCAAGTGGGAAAACCTGCTCCGTGGTGTACAAATTCGACTTTGATGCCTTTTTCCTCGTCTTCAATGCTGTAATGCCAGGTCTTGTCGTCCTTACAGATCACCTGGAAACTGCCTAAGTTAACTTTTACTTGGTTAACAGCCCTCTCTACCTGTAGGGAACCACCCGGCAAACTATGGCGGGTGGTTATACCAACGGGCGGAAAATCGGCAATTTTATAAATAGTTCCTGGCATCGGGACGACTTTCCCGGTTTCCCAACTGATTTCCAGGTTCCACATATCGACGTTTTCAAGAGCCAAGATAAGGGGGGATGTACCGAACCAATACATTTTTCCATCATCCCCATAGGCAACTACGGAACATAGCCAATCCAAAAATCCGGCTTCTCTTACGTCTTCGGGTATCCCATGTGCTTCGATATCCAAAGTCACCTCGGGGTTATCTACTTGCTTTTTGAGCTTGTTCATAATAAATCTGATTTTTGTTATCTGCTGGGTTGCATAAATACTTAAAAAACTAATTGTTCCACGGAAATATCGGATTGGAATTTTTGCTGTGCCAGCTTATATCGGTAAAAGTAAAGATGTGCATGGACGTAAAAAAGGTCAGTATTAGATAATATTGTTCTCTTTTAGCTATTTTGTTTTTAAATCGAGCAAAATGTCTTTTTTTGTGTGTCGAAAAGAAAAAGACATGAGGAACATTGCCATCCATAATATCTACGAATCGCTCAAAAAAAGAGCGGACGTAGACCAAATTGAGCAGGAAATCTATATATATGAAACAACCGAAATAAACCACGACGGGCATAGCCACCCGCTTAAAACGGACTGCACGATTTGCTGTATTTGCCTGAAAGGGGAGATGAGAGGAAAAATTGATCTAAAAGAGTATCATGTTAAAAGCCCTGCACTGACTATTTCGGTGCCAGGCCAGGTACTTGAACATGAGAGTTGCAGCGATGATTTTAATGGGATATTGATTTTCATGACACAACGGTTTACGGAAAAATTCAATCTTTTGTTGGGGCATTCCATCTCTATGAGTATAAAGAACCATCCTTATATGGCATTGGGCAATGAGGAACTGCAATCGATACTGGCTTATTGCCATATGGTAAGAAAGGTAATCAGAACCGATGATAACCCCAATCGGTTACAAATCATAACCCATCTCACCATCGCTTATTTTTACGGTATAGGGTATTTCCTTCACAAATCCATTAAGGACGAAGGTCTATCCAAGGACAGGGACATTGCTGAAAAATTTCTACAAAAGGTACGCCAGAACTACAAAACTGAGCGTAAAGTGGAATATTACGCAGTACAGCTTCAGCTTAGTGCCAATTATTTATCGCATGTAGTAAAGGATGCGACGGGCAAGACCGCGGGAGAATGGATTGACGATTACATAGCATTGGAAGCAAAGGCACTGCTAAAGTCTACCAATATGACCATACAGCAAATTGCCGATGAATTGAACTTCCCCTCCCAGTCCTTCTTCGGTAAATTTTTTAAAAGGGTGGTGGGTGTAGCTCCCAAGTATTACAAATAGCGTTATAGCTTAATCCGTAAGATTTAAAAATGAAAAGGAATATCCAGGGAAATATTATCGCTGTTTCTATGGCCAATCTAAGGGCTAAAATAATGTCGGTTTTTTTTGTTTTTATAAACATCATGTTATCGATTGTACCTATCGCTGCCCAACAACCGGACTCGGCCTATATCAGGTCCTATCCTCAAATAATTTGGGCTACGGGATATGTATCGACCAATACCCTTCAGGTGGAAAATGATAATAATACCTTCAGCCCCAATTACCCCATCAACGCCGGCATCGGATTGGGCATCAGAAATACGATGGTCAATTTTCTATTGGGGCATAGCATCGTTCCTTTGAAGGGAGACAAATATGGAAAAACAAAAGCCGTCGATTTGCAGGTACACAGCTATGGGCGACATCATCTCATCGACCTGTACTATCAGAAATATCGCGGTTTTTTTAGCGAAGATGAAAATACACTCCGTTTGTATCCAGGATTGTCCGTACAGCAAATAGGGATGGAGGACACCTATATTTTCAATGGAAACCAGTTTTCAGCAAAAGCGGCGTTTGAACAAAGTGAAAAGCAGGTGCTTTCTGCCGGGAGCTTTCTGTTGGGGGGTGGTGCTTATTGGCATAGAATGGTGCCCGATAGTACCCAGGAACTGCTGGACGCTGAGCCATTTAACAATGTGCAATTGGGAATAAATACCGGCTATGCCTATTCTTGGGTGATAGATCAACACTGGTTTGTAACTGGTATGGCTACTGCGGGAGCTAATTTTGGAAATGAAACAGAATTGGCGAAAAAGGGACGATTAAAATTATATCCTACCGTTATGGCACGAGCCTCCTCCGTATACCACAAAGATGATTGGTCTATAGCTTTTTCCATGCTGATCCACAACAAAGCGGTCTAT
This sequence comes from Olivibacter sitiensis DSM 17696, assembly GCF_000427965.1. Lineage (GTDB taxonomy): Bacteria > Bacteroidota > Bacteroidia > Sphingobacteriales > Sphingobacteriaceae > Olivibacter > Olivibacter sitiensis. The sequence goes on from NZ_ATZA01000023.1 coordinate 32,443, forward strand.
GCCCCTGTCAACGATTTGTTCACCCTCACGTCATTGAACATGCAACTGTCCTTTGTAAAGCAACTAAACTATATTTTCAAAAAGCAAGAGTAAGAAATGGTATGATGGGCTATCTTAGCTTACCAACATTCCACCGTCCACGATGATTTCAGCCCGAATCTCCGAAAAGGATTGGTGAGATAATTGAAATTCATCCGCATGTTATTCATCATCATCTGCCGTGTCTAAGGCCGTCATACCGCCCATCATTATGCCCAGCAATTTCATTGCATAGTTGATATCGGTGAGGGCATACAAAGGTTCTGTTTTCTTCGGCACGAGCATACTGTCGTCTATAGTGGCTTTTTTAACGGATGTCATCTCATAGACCATAGTCGGTTCCGTTCCTTTGTCCAGGTAAATATCGATCCGCATGATCCCATGGTCTTCTGGCAGGTAATAGGGATGTGAAAAGTTGATACCTTTTGGAAGGTCTTTGCTGGTATAGACCACCAGCTTATGCACCTGCACGCTTGGTATGCCCATCGCCGAGCCGGCGTCTGCTTGCAGGGACTTAGGCGTATAAGTCGAAATGGCACATGCATATCCGGCAACCGTGGCTGTTTGCGGTGAGTGCTCGACATTGAATTTTTCCGTAGTGATGCGCTTGTCGTCCGTAAATAGTGCTTCATATCCTTGAGAGGGCTTGTAAGAAGCCGTTACTGCTTCGTCGGGTTGGATCAACGAAGCAGTATAGAGAAGTGCCTCGTCCGTCAGCTCATTATGATAGTGCTGGATCTCATAGCCCAGCCCCCTCGTTCTCGCAAATGCAACTTTATCCTTGACATGGATGGTCGCCTGCGGAGGTGTCATGGCCAAAGCAAATCCCATCATGGGATTTTTCTCCATCATGTCCTGCAACCTGGAAAGATCCTTGGCAGGAATGGATTTATATAGCGTTGCCATTTGCTCCTTTACATCTCCTCTTTCGTAATCGATCTTTTCCGTGATTGGGCTCATGTCCACACCTGCAAAGGTAACCCGGGTGGTCAAGGTTCCCTCGAAAGCGGATTGCGCAAACAATGCTTCAAGACAACCAAGACCAAACAATACGAATACTAAAATTTTTCTAAGTGATTTCATCGTTTATAAAATTGAACTTTAAATAACCTCATTCTCCTTCTTTAAGCAAGAGCAGTGGCACTTCCACCTTATCGCTTAGTCAATCGCCTATACTCCGGCGGAACAGCCCATCAAAGAAAGCATATTTTTGGGATACCGTAATCATTTACGGATTTAACGGGACAAACATAAGTTCTTGTTTTTACGAAATTATTTATAAATCGTTAATTTTAAATGAACCCTGGGAGCTTATTCGGCTTTCTTTGACGTTGCATTGGCAATTACTTCGCCAATAGCTGGAATTATTGCTAATTCATTCGGTTATCAAAATGTATTTGCATTGGGGGCATTGGGGGCAATCGCTTCAATAGTTATTGCGGTGTTAAGTATAAGGCGAACCAACAAGAACTAACAAAGCCCGTGCTGCCAAGTTGTATTGGCATCAGGTGGAGTTCAATGCTTCGCCTGTACTTTTTGGCTACTACAATCCGCCTTTTGGCTACATCGGTTTGCTAAGTTGTGCGGAGTTTTGCATTGTCGAATTAAAAGAACAAAAAATGAAAGTATTTGTAACAGGTGCATCCGGATTTGTCGGCTCTGCCGTAGTGAAAGAATTATTAAGCGCAGGACATCAGGTAATTGGTTTGGCACGTTCGGAGCAATCTGCAAAAATTGTCAGCGAAGCAGGTGCAGAAGTATTGATGGGAAGCCTTGAAGATCTGGATACTTTGAAGCAAGGTGCATCAGAGGCTGACGGTGTCATCCACGCTGCGTTTTCTCATGATTTTACTGATTACCTGAAAGCCAGTGAATTGGATAAGACCGCTATCAATACAATGTGCCAAGCAATGCTTGGCACAGCCAAACCGATTGTAGTCACTGCGGGTATATTGGGATTGGAGCCGATAGAAGGAGCGATCACGGAAGAGAGCAGTACAGCAAATTCACCACGGCTTTCTGAAGCAACGGCTTTGGCATTGGCGGAAAAAGGCGTCCATGCATCTGTCGTTCGTTTTCCACCGTCTGTCCATGATAAAGGTGATAAAGGCTTTGTGCCATTTCTAATTCAACTAGCACGTAATAAAGGCGTTGCCGCTTATCTCGAGGGCAATATTCGCTGGTCATCTGTACATCGTCTGGATGCGGCCAGAGCTTTTCGTTTAGCGGTAGAAAAATCTGCTAAGGGCGCTGTGTATAATGTGATTGGCGATAATGGCATAGCATTAAGGGATATGGCTTTGTTGATTGGTGAAAAGCTCAATGTACCCATAAAATCATTGAAAGATGAAGAAATTGACAGCCATTTTGATTGGATGGGCCGCTTTATACGGTTTGACAGTTATGCAACTAATCAAAAAACAAAAGAACTGTTGGATTGGGAACCGACGCATATCGGCTTATTGGAAGATATGGAAGAAAACTATTTTTAATCCCGAAACAAAATGAAGTACCTATTCATCCTATTAATATCCCTTACAATGACAATATTTTCTCGAGCACAATCCAATGTTTCTGCTTCAAAAAATGATGAAGCGGCAGTTGAAAAACTAGCAACACGATTTGCCGATGCGTGGAATAGGCACGATGCAAAAATATTCGCAGCTTTTTTTACAGAAGATGCCGACTTTACCAACGTACGTGGTCAACGTTTTATAGGGCGCACCGAGATAGAAACCCATCACGAACCAGCATTTGCTTCCCGATTTAAGGAATCGCATGTAACCATTACCAAAACCGAAATCCGGTTTATAAAAAAGGACGTAGCTACCGTGGATGCCTGGTGGGAAATGAACGGCGTAAAACTCCCGGATGGCAAAGAAGCACCTAATGAAGCAGGTCTGATGAACTTCGTAGCCACCGAGATGAATGGGGAATGGCTAATCAGCGTCATACACAATATGGGTTTGCATACAGATAATAAGATTTCTAACTTGATCGCTAAAAATTCAAATACTATGGATTTCCTTTCAACAAGGATTATAACGGGCGACGTAAAAAAAATGGTAGATTTTTACCAACATATCACAGGAATAAAGGCCACTCAGTTCACTCCCGATTTTGCCGAATTCAAAACCGACGCAGCCGCATTGGCAATAGGAAGTACGGGTACTATGCAATTTTTTGGTGGTGATGAAGTGGCCAAAGCGGCACAAAACCAAACTGTCATCATAGAATTCAGGGTAAAAGATGTGGATGAAACTTATACCAAACTCAAAGATTTTCTACAAAGCAATCTTGTACAGCAGCCTACTACTATGCCCTGGGGGAACAGGTCATTGCTATTCCGTGACCCAGATGGAAATCTTATTAATTTTTTTACACCAGTAACGCCTGAAGCTATCAAACGATTTGATGGAGAATAACGTAAGAAAAGGTTAATAGTCATCTGTTGGGTATTCTTGAACCATTAAGGAGTTAAGATTATTAAGAAAAAATAGTAGCAACCACTTTTAGAATTTCGCTTAATGTCCCTTCATTCCTTAATGGTTTAAAAAGAATATAATGGAGAATTAGTTAACAGTTTTAAATTTATGCTATGGCAGCAAATACAAAACCAACACGGATAAAAACAATCACTGAATTTCACCGTTCAAGGGGACTGCCACCACCCGAGCATCCGTTGATCAGCGTGGTAGATTTTAGTAAGGTTGAACGCCCAACTAATATGAATGATGTCAATTGGATATTTGATTTCTACCAGATTTCACTGAAAAGCGGAATAGACTTCAAAATGAAATACGGGCAACAAGCGTATGATTTTGACGAAGGGGTTATGTTTTTTATATCCCCCAATCAAGTCTTTAGGATCGAAACTGAATTAGAAGTTACAACAAAGCGCTCTGGATGGATGCTGCTCATACATCCGGATTTTCTGTGGAATACATCACTTGCCAAAACCATTAAACAGTACGAATTCTTTGATTATGCGGTGAATGAGGCTTTGTTTCTTTCAGAAAAAGAGAAACAACTGGCCAATGGAATCGTTCAAAATATTCAGCAGGAATATCATTCCAATATTGATGATCTGAGCCAGCAGATTATCATTTCCCAGATTGAAACATTACTCAGTTATAGCGAAAGGTTCTATCGTCGTCAGTTTTTAACACGTAAGATAACAAACCACAATATCCTGGACGGTTTGGAAGATTTATTAACAGATTATTTTAGCAGTGACAACCTCATTTCCAAAGGTCTTCCTACCGTGCAGTTTCTCGCTAAAGAACTAAACATTTCTCCTAAGTATCTAAGTACCTTACTAAAGGTGTTGACGGGGCAAACAACACAGCAACACATCCATCAAAAACTGATAGAGAAAGCCAAAGAAAAACTTTCCACAACCAATTTATCGGTTGGGGAAATTGCCTATCAATTGGGCTTCGAACATCCACAATCGTTCAATAAATTGTTTAGGAACAAAACCAAACAATCGCCTTTGGAATTCAGGCAATCGTTCAGTTGAAAAAGTAGCAAAAAGGGACTATTGAGGCCGGGCCCGGCGTTCGGGCGGGTTGTTTACATGGAAACTTCCGTACGAAGCCGAAAGCTCAAATTTAGCACAATTTTCAAACGAAGATCGTCTGTCGCTTGACTTAAAACCGCTGTTACGGGTAGTGTCATTTGTCCACTTCTAATCAAGGTAATTGCATAAAACTTGCTCCAATAACTTTCAATGTGTCGTCAAAGCGTTTCCAAACTCTAAAATATCTGAATTTTCCTTCTATTGGCGTTCCCATCACTTTTCCCTTCGCTATCATGGTAACAATTGAAAGAGCAGTGTCGCCCGTTATTTTGATGTCGTCAATTTCTGTTGAGGCGTCTTCAATAACCATTGTTTTCGCTTTATGTGAGTTCAGGTCCATTTCTTTAGTTAAAATTTGTCCTGTCGGTGCCACTGCAACCAAATCATCGTGCAATAGCTGGTCAAGAATGTCCACATCGCTCACAAGTTGAGCCGAAAAAAGTTTGTTTTCTGCTTCGGCGACATTTTCTCTGGTAATTTCTGTTTTGTCCATATTCTTATTTATTGTCGTTTCGTTTGTTGGATTGCCTGCCCGTAATTATTTTTTCTAACATTTATTTAAAAAGACGATAGAAGTCCGTCAGTAAACCATACTCCGTCTCTATTTTTTCATTGCTTCAATTTTCAGCTCTTTTGGCATTTTTTCAATAGCGTAACGAAGAGCTGTTCGTGGCATTATTTCTCTTTTTGATATGATGTAGTCAAATACTTTTTCCTGGTTACTTTCGCTCGCTGCTTTTAACATCCAGCCATAACCCTTTTGGACTAAATCATCTTTGTCTAAAAGTAATATATCGGCAATTTCAAATATTTCTTTCAGGAATAATCCTTTTCTTGCAGGGATGATAAGTGTTACGGCAGATGCTCGCTTTGTCCAACGATTTGACGATGTTGCCCACTTCTTTAATTCGCTGATATATTCGGGATACATCATTATAAATGTTCCGATAGTATGGTTGCACAGCGTGTCACAGTCAACCCAATTGTTGACATAATTATTCACCCAATGCTCAAAAACCCCGAAGTCCGTTGGCTCATATTGTTTCTCTAATGATTCTGTGAATTGACAAGCTATAATTGCTTCTTCAAGATATCTGGATTTCCATAATTTTTCACAAATTGCGAAAACATCTTCTTTTGAAAATGATTTTGCCTGTTTCCAAAATTCTTTTGCAATTTTATTTGCTTCTGCAGTTTTTACGCCATATACTAACGCTTCGTCTCCCTTTTTGAAAAAACGGCTTGAAGACTTCCGTGTTGCAAGGTCTGCATTATTTAGCAAAGCTGTTCTAAGCTCTTTTATAAATTTCTCTTTCATCCCGCTTATTTTTATCAAAGGTTCTTTTTATGATTGAGCAGAATAATAAAGTCTTGCAGCGTTTTTTCATCTTTTATATCTACGGTTAACGGAATGAGTTTTCCAACAGGTTCTCTATTAGCGAATGAAGTTTTAATTGCTTCGTCAAAGTTTAAATTTAGTACAGTCGGTCGGTTTTTTTCTGTAAAGTAAAAACTTGCTTTAATGAAATTTTCCCAAGCCGAAATCCAGACCAAGGTCTTTTTTTTGTAAGTAGCTTTTCCTAACCACGCTTTTCCGTCTTTATAGTATTTCCATTCAAAGGCGATATCTGCCATAGAAAAAGTTTGGTTGATTTTTTTCATAACCCCAAAAATGTTTTTATCAAGAACACGCTTAAATAAAATATCATCAGGTTTATGTTCCGGATTTCTGAGAAGTTGTTTAGGTGTTTCTTCTTTCATTTTGTTGGATTATGATTTTTATGGTCGCTCTTTTGGGATTGCCTATAACGGTCGGCTACTTGGCGTAGTGGGGGCTTTTCAGCACTACACTTTATACGAAGCACGCTGTTCAAATTTAGCAATAATTTTCATACGAAGCACGTCACCCTGCCATTACACCAAACCCTTATTGGCAACACAGGCTTTTATTTGTTCGTCCGTCAGTTAAACGACAGTCTGAACTCCAAAGGCGACATTTCGGTTCTGCTTTTGAATAATCTACTGAACGCCTTTTGATCGCTCTGAAAATCCCAATGCCGTTAATATCAGTGCCAGCTGGGTAAGAGATAGAAATATGCGTTTAGTATGATCCACGAAGAAATAAAACAATTTATTGTTTTTTGAATTTTCATCTTTATAAGATCATCGTGTAGGACGAGGAAGCGTTACGGGCCAACCCCAATCCTTTTGCCGTTTGCGTGCTCATGGCCCTGCTGGCATTGAAGCGTAGGGGAGCGGACGACAATGAGCTAAAGGCCTGAAACACGACTTGTACAACCAGATGATGCGTAGGAAGATCGCAAAGGCCAAACGGTAGGGGATATGCCCTTTCCGTTCTTTTGTATACTTTTCTTATGCCAAACTCACATTAATAAAAATTTGAATGAGGTTAAAAACTATTGATGCGTCATCATTAACACCAGCCGAAATGCAAGGTTATTTGCACTATGCCATTGCACCCCGGCCGATATGTTTTGCATCCACTATTGATAAAAACGGCGAGGTTAATTTAAGTCCGTTTAGTTTTTTTAATGTGTTTAGTATCAATCCACCGATATGCGTTTTTTCGCCGACAAGCAGGGCGCGGGACAACACCGCTAAGCATACGCTTGAAAACGTTTTGGAAATACCTGAATGTGTGATTAATATTGTGAACTATGATATGGTTCAACAGGCCTATTTAACTAGTAAAGATTATCCAAGAGAAGTAAATGAGTTTTCGAAAGCGGGGTTTACTGAATTGGCTTCGGAGACGGTAAAGCCACCCAGGGTAGCGGAATCGACCGTTCAATTGGAATGTGTAGTGAATGATGTGATATCGTTAGGGAAAAACGGAGGAGCAGGTAATTTGGTTATTGCAGAGGTGAAACGGATTCATATCAATGAAGATATTTTGGATGCTAATGGCAGAATAGACCCTCATAAAATAGATCTGGTGGCTCGTTTAGGCGGTGATTGGTATTGTAGGGTAAGCAGCGATAATTTATTTAAAATTTCCAAACCAATAGATTATGCCGGAATAGGTATCGGCGTAGATGCTTTTCCTAAAGAGGTTAAAAACTCCAACGTATTAACCGGGAATAACCTGGGGTTATTGGGGCTTGTTAAAACGCTACCATCTGTTGAGGAGGTAGAAGCCTTTGGCAAAACCGATGAAATGAAAGAACTGCTTGATGGTGCCATTGACAGCCACACCCGCACCCTACGCCTGCATTTAAAAGCCAAACATTTGTTAGATAACGGCCGCGTAATGGATGCCTGGAAAGTGTTATTGATGTAGCTTCGGCCACCATTTTATCCATCAACAAGCAAATGGCTCGTTATCTTTCATAGCCTATATTTTATCAAACCAAATCTTTTAGATAAACAATGGATTACTCCAAAAAAAGAACAGGACAAACGAAAATTTATTTCATTTATCCTGTTTAGTAGCCCCGACGGGAATCGAACCCATATCTAAAGTTTAGGAAACTTCTATTCTATCCGTTGAACTACAGGGCCATTTTCTGTCTGCAAAGATTTTAAAAATTCTTTACCTATACCAGATTTATAGTGTTTTTCTTTTTCTCTTGCTGCACTTCTATCTGCAATCTCTTCTATATGAACCAATTGCCAAGGAATATGTCCCTTGGTAGATTTTGTTTTTCCAGTATTGTGTTGCACCAAGCGCCTTTCGACATCACTAGAAAACCCAACATATATTCTTCCGTCTCTTTTACTCCTCAAGGCATATACATAATATATTCCCATATCTAAAGTTTAGGAAACTTCCCTGCCTGCCGGCAGGTATTCTATCCGTTGAACTACAGGGCCGTCAAAAAGTGGCACAAATATAAGCATTATTATAACAGTAGATAACGCACAGAATGAAAAAACTTAGAGATTTAAGCTTTCTATCAAGAGAGTTTATTTTGTTTGTTTGTTATTATAATTTTTATCTATATGTCTATAGTGATTAATGATAGTGTTTTTGATACACTAGTCGTATATTTGTGGCAGTAAAAAACAAAAGAAATATTCATTTATCAAATTAAATAATACAGTTATGAGTTTAGTAGGAAAAAAATTCCCAAATATTACGGTAGATGCGATGGATCATATGGGTGACGATTTGAAGATCAATATCTTTGAAGAGGCAACCAATAAAGGCAAAAAAGTATTGTTGTTTTGGTATCCAAAAGATTTCACGTTTGTATGTCCAACCGAATTGCATGCTTTTCAAGAAGCTTTGCCAGAATTTGAAAAACGCAATACAATTGTCATCGGCGCTTCTTGCGATACCAATGAAGTACATTTCGCTTGGTTGAATACGGCTAAGGACAATGGCGGTATCGAAGGTGTTACCTATCCTATATTGGCAGATACTACGCGCAACCTGTCTAACGTATTGGGTATTTTGGATGTTCAAAAGGCAGAGTACAGCGAAGAGTTCGATTCAGTGATCTTGGAAGGTTCCAACGTGGCTTATCGTGCTACCTACTTGGTAGACGAAGATGGTAAGATTTTCCATGAAAGCGTGAACGATATGCCCTTGGGTAGAAACGTAAAGGAATATTTGAGGCTGATTGACGCTTACGCACACGTACAAAAATTTGGCGAAGTATGTCCAGCAAACTGGGAAGAAGGCAAGGATGCCATGAATGCCGACCGTACTGGAGTTGCTAGTTATTTGGCTTCGCACTAAAAGAGGAGATTTAAAATTATGTTGAAAGAATTAGAAAAAGATAATCTGGCAGAGATCGTTGACAGCAACGATGTGGTATTGGTACAATATGCCGCGTCTTGGTGCGGAAACTGTAGGATTATGAAACCAAAATTTAAAAAATTGGCTTCCGAGAACGAAAGTGTTCCATTTGTAATAGCTGATGCCGAAAATTTCCCCGAATCGAGGAAGCTGGCGGATGTGAGCAATCTGCCCACCTTTGCTGCTTTCAAAAACGGTAAATTGGTCAATCAAATACAAACAAATAAATTGGAGGCCCTAGCATCATTAGTAAATGAAGTTACCAGTAATTAAGCACCTCGTTCAATTCATAGAGGACAACGACGAAGATTATGTCTTGGAAACAATAGAGACCTTAGAAAATCTTACTGAATTGTCATCCCTTAAGGACGAGGAACTCGATGTCATTGGCGAGTTGATATCTAACATGTATGGCGCAGTAGAGGTGAATAAACTTATTCGTGAAGGTGCTAGCCAGAAGGATGCACTGAATACCTTTATGAAGCGCGTACTTGGATCCATTGACAAAGGTTAGTTGATAGACAACAAAGACCTAATAAACAAAAGGGCAGTCTTTTCAAGGCTGTCCTTTTTTGCTATTAAGGTGGTCGCATGAAACCGAGTTAACCGAAAAGCCTTTCCAGCAACAGGCTCTTTTTTGCGGTAGATACCTCCACTTCCATACTGTCGGTAAGCACTAAAGTTCCACCATCACCCTTTCGGTACTTGACTACATGGTCCAGGTTTACAATGACTGATCTATTTACCCGTATCAGCACATCGTTGCCCAGTAGTTGTTCATAGTCCTTTAGGGTCTTCGATACGACGATTTTTCGGTCGTCGGAAAGGTAGAACACGCTATAGTTACTCATAGCCTCCACGCGTATAATATCGTCTTTTTTGATTAGATGTATACCCTCCATGGTAGGAAGGGCTATGCGCTGGCGTTCTGGAAGGTGGGGAGTATTTCCTACTTTGGTTTTACTTTGAAGACGTTGTTTTAGGCGTTCTATGGAACCACGCAATTCTTCTATATCTACGGGTTTGAGCAGGTAATCGAGCGCGTTTATGCGCAGGGCATGTAACGTATAGGCGTCATAGGCAGTTACGAATATCACTTCAAATTGAAATGTTCCCAATGCCTGAAGAAATTGAAAGCCGTTGAGGACGGGCATTTCCACATCCAAAAAGAGGACGTCTATGCTTAATTCGCGTAGCGGGTTGAGGGCTTCTATTGAGCTTGTATATATTGCCATCACTTCCAGTTGTGATTCAACCAAATTAAGCTTATGGAGCAGTAGCTTCGCCCCCCTTTCTTCATCGTCCAATATGACTGCCTTTATCATGGTGTTTGTCACTTTGCCTAAAGTCCAAAAAAAACTTTGTTTTCAATTACATACCTTACCAATGAAGCGGTATTGTTTAACCTCAACTTAGCTAAGATATTCTTACGGTGAGTATCTACCGTTCGTACGCTGAGGAAGAGTTTGTCGGCTATTTCGGTATTTGTATAACCTTCCACCACGAGCTTTACGATATCTACCTCTCGGCTAGAGAGGTTGGGCAACTTGTTTTTGTCTGCGCGATTGCTTCCAGCCGAAATGTGTATTTTTTCCCTTATTTCCTTGGTGATGTAAAAGCGGTCTTCCAATACGGTGTCGAGGGCTTCGTAGAGCTCTTCCTCGTCAGCATTTTTAAAAAGATAACCTTTGGCTCCTGCATCAATCAATTTGTTTACGCTAAGCTCATCTGCCAGCATGGAAAGGATAATGATTTTGACATCGGGATGCCGTTTGCTCACTTGCAGTGTAGTCTGGTACCCATTCAAAATGGGCATATTTACATCCAATAGCAGTATATCTACAGACTCGTGTTCGAGCAGATCAAGTACCTCTTGGCCATTGTGGGCGGTAGCCACTACGCGGTAGTTGCTAGCTGTAGAAAGCAGAAGTTTTAATCCATTAATGAACATGGTATGATCATCTGCAATGAGTATACTTTTCATAAATCACTCGTTTAGGTTTTAGAATTAGTTTTGTCAATGGCAGTTAACGGGATCGTTAATGTAGCAGCGAGTCCCTTTCCCAAGCTACTATCGATGCTCAGTTCACTGTAAATAGCCTGCGCATGGGTTTGTATATTCGTAAGACCATATCCTTTTTTAACATTATCGATCTGAAAGCCGACGCCATTGTCCTCGTATAGAAATATTAGGCTATCATTTCTATATACCAATGAAATGTAAATGTGCGTAGCAGAAGCATGCTTAATGGTATTGTTGATCAATTCCTGACATATTCTGTAAAGTGCATATTGTACCGTTTTCTTCAGCTGCGCAGAATGCGTATCGGTATTTACTTCCATTTCTATACCCGTAAGTCTTTCTATGTTGGAGGCCAAGTCCTTGATAGCTGCCGCCAGTCCATTTTCTTCCAGGGTTTTTGGGCTAAGGTTGAAGAGGATATTGCGTAGCTCTGCTATTGCCTGATCAAGTAATTGAGTGGTTTGCTTGTGTGTCTCTCGGTGCGCTTCCGGAACGGCCTTAGCTGCAGCCTGGATATAGAGCTTTAGTGAAGATAGGCGTGCACCGAAATCATCATGCAGATCGCTTGCTATCCGTTTTCGCTCTTCTTCCTGGGAGTTTATCATGATCCGTAGCTGCTGCAACTGCTGGTTTTTGATCCATTTTCCGTAGCAATAGATTGCCAAGACAGCCAATGTCGAAAGGATAATCACGCAAATAGCTATAAACCAAGTTGTTTTCCAATAGGGGGGCGCAATACTGATATGCATTAGAGTTGCTTCGGTATTTTCTGCACTTTTCACGCTGAAAACGTATTCTCCATAAGGCATTTGGGCGTATCGCACTTCGGAAGCGCCGGTGATTTCCACAGGGAACTCGTCATAGCCAAGCATTTGATAGCTTAGCTTTCTATGAGTTGCATTTTGGAACTCCACGGGCACAATTTGGAAAGTAATGGTGTTTTCATTATGCTCCAGGTTTAGCCTGGGATTGAGAATGGGATTGATGCCGTGTGAAAAAAACTTGTCGTTAATGCTTATTCGCGTTATTAATGTACGAAACGGCAGGTCCAGAGGGTTTATGTCTTTGGGATTGAAGAGATTAATGCCGTTGTTGCCAGCTATGATGATCTTTCCATCCGATAGGCACTGCATCGTGCCAACATTTGCGGTAGGTCCTTGTAGCCCTTCGGCTTCGCCATAGTTGCGGAAGGTGTTTTCCTTCGGTTTGTAACAATAGATGCCATTGTTGCTGCTTATCCATAGTTGACCGTCATTGTCTTTTGCTATACCTGTACAGTAAGATGATAGTAAAGGCGTTTCGGCTAGTTGCTGTAATTTGATATCATAAGTTAGGAGGCCGGAGGTTGTGGACAAATAAAGCATGTTGTCCATTAGTACCGAACCATTGATGTTATAGGGCGTACGGGCAATCTCTTTGATCAGCTTGTATTGCGCACCTTGTTGTCTGAAAAGATATAAATTGGTGTAATACGCTTGAACTAAGATGTCTTTGCTGGGAAGTTGGATGAGCTGGCTCACGTTGGGCCATTCCATCTTGTCATTGATATGGTCATATAATAGCAAATGTAGGGTAGTGTCATTTTTGTTTAGAACTTCGGCAATGCCACTTTCCGTACACGCAAAGAGCTTGTTGCTGCTTTTGTCTTTTAAGAACTGATTGATCGACAGGCTTCCCATGCTGCTAATAGAGCTGCTTATGGCAACCGGGGTGAAGCTTTTAGACAGAAGGGAATAAATGAGGAACGAATTTCCCTTTAGTTCAATAATCAATTTCTGATCGCCAAATGGTACAATGCTTTTTACGCCTTCCTTGGCCAATACATGATGCAGTACAGTTTTCATGTCTTCATCATAAATAAGGATACCTGAGTTGTTAGTCCCACACCAAATATCGCCGTTTTTTGCTTGGTATATGGCAGTGACATCATTTTCCGTATTTAATTTGAGGGCATCTTCCTTGGAGAGTAGATGCGGAAAAATGATTTGATTGAGGTTCGTGTAATCCAGTCCGTTATTCTGTAAGGCAACGAAAAGATTTTGCTTGCTATCTATATAGATCTGTTTTATATGATTTCCTGCTAAGCTATTGGGGTTGTTATAAAGGTGTTTATATTGCGCAATGTAAGCTTGTTTTTTTTTGTCGAAAAGGAGAAGTCCTTCTCCATCTGTTCCAACAAGTAGCCAATCACTATCCGGGTACGGATATACACACGTGGCCACTAAATTATCTGCCTTAGCATGGGCTGAATAGGTGCTGTATTCTCTGGATATCGGGTTGAGGGCAATGAGTCCCAGCTCTCCAGCAAGCCATACAAGGCTGTCGGATTCGATATATACATGGTTTATGGTGGCGGGCGGACCTACGGCTTTTTCTGCATTCATAAAAAACGGCATTACCTTTCTTTCCTGATAGCCGTTCATGTAGTTGACGAATATGCCTTTAGGTGCCTTTGTAACGTACCATTTGAGCGTTTTATAAAAACGTTGGTTGACAAACGTATTTCCATTGGAAAAGGCGGTGATGAACTGCAGGTGGTTGTTTCGCTCGTCAAAAACATAATTGTTTCCCGCTAGGTGAACCCAGAGTTTTTCAAGATGATCAATGTAAAAAGGGAAAGCATAGTAATATGTTTTTTGCTGGTCCGTTCCGAAGAATTGAAAATATTTGAAGGAGTTGTACCTATAATTATATTTAGACAAACCTTTTTGTGTACCTATCCAAAGATCGGAGTTTCTGTCTTCGATAATATGGATGATGTTGTTGCCCTGAAGATTGAGGCTATCTATAGGGCTACTGTGAAAGTTGACACAGTTTGCGCCGTCAAACCTGTTCAAACCATTGAAGGTCCCTATCCAAAGAAAACCGTATTTATCTTCGTGCAGCGAGCGGACATTGGGGTCCGATAATCCATTGCTTTGATTTAGGTGCTTGAAATATAAATTGGGGAGCGACTGGGCGTAGACAGCGCATGTCATGAAATGGACGACATATATTATCGCTGAAAACCGGAATATGGTCTGCCAATTGTCCATTATACTTAAGCTGTTTGTTTATCAAATACAAAAATATTCAGTATTAATTATTTACACATACCCTAAAAAGCGTATTTTTAAGCTAGCACCAAGTCCATAAAATTACGCCTTTTGGTGTATTGCACGCTCTTTCCTTCGATTTTATTTTTGGAAGATGATGATAACCGTTAAATATCCAATTTGTAGGAATAGCACTTATATCCCGATCCAGTTCACTCATTAAAAGAGGTTGTTCAATAGCCGAAAGGCCTAGCCGAATCAATTTCATGATTTGAAAGCCGAATATATCATAGTTTAGGCTGTTAAGAGTACGGCTTAAGGTGCAAAATTTACAGATGACGATATTATTGACCTTATGTGATACTTACATATTCTAATCGAGAGAGACTGATTGGAATAATATAACAATTGTGTACTTAAAATCTTACTGTTTATGAAAGCTTTCAATACTTTCAAAAGTTGTTTATTCGCTCTTTTCATTGTAGCTTCTTTAACGCACTGTACCAAGGAAGGTGCAGTAGGTCCCCGCGGGGAAGCGGGAGAGGCAGGGGCAGATGGTTCCATTATCTACAGTGGCACGGACGTACCCGAAAATAGTTTAGGTAGCATTGGGGATTATTATTACCGAACAACTACCAGCGATTTCTATGGCCCAAAGGCAGAAACCGGTTGGGGTACGCCTACCAGTCTGAAAGGAGCTACCGGAGCCACCGGTGTAGCAGGACCAACGGGTGCGACCGGAGCCGCGGGCTCACAAATCTATAGCGGAACAACGGCGCCAGGAACGGCGCTTGGTCGTGTGGGCGATTTCTATTTCAACCGCAACAACGGTGATTTTTACGGTCCAAAGACCGATGCCGGTTGGGGAACGGCCGTAAGTTTGAGAGGAGCAACGGGGCCTGCCGGTGCCGACGGATCGACGATCATCAGTGGGGCAGGGGAGCCAACGGCAGCCATAGGCAAAATTGGCGATTACTACTTTAGGTCGCTTACTGGAGATTTCTACGGCCCCAAAACTGCATCTGGATGGGGTGCACCGACCAGCCTGAAAGGAGCCACTGGCGAAACAGGGGCTACTGGGGCCACAGGTGCCGCTGGTTCGCAGATCTTAAGTGGTACCTCGGCCCCTGCCGCAGCGTTGGGCCGTGTGGGCGACTTCTATTTCGATAGGAGCAATGCCGATTTCTATGGCCCTAAAACTGCCTCTGGATGGGGGACACCAACTAGCCTGAAGGGTTCTACGGGCCCTGCTGGGGCGGATGGATCGACCATCATCAGTGGTGCTGCTGTACCTACGGCAGCCATAGGCAATATTGGTGATTATTACTTCAGGTCGCTCACGGGCGATTTTTATGGTCCCAAAACGGCATCCGGATGGGGTACGCCAACAAGCTTGCGAGGTGCAACGGGCGCTACCGGTGCAACTGGCGCCGCTGGCTCGCAGATCTTAAGTGGTACCTCGGCTCCTGCCACCGCATTGGGCCGCGTGGGCGATTTCTATTTCGATAGGAGCAATGCCGATTTCTATGGACCCAAGACATCCTCTGGCTGGGGTACGCCCGTCAACCTGAGAGGCCCGCAAGGTCCTCCCGGCACGGCCAATGTGATTTATAGCGATTGGATTACGGTAGGAGCTTCTGGAGATACTCCTGTTTATAATCATACGATCTCTGCTCCGGCATTGACTCAAGAAATATTGGACAGAGGACAAATATCGGTTTACATGCGTGCAGATAATCATGGTACTTGGGAGGTGTTCCAATTGCGTGAGGGATGGTTTTCTACAAGTGAATATGGGATAGGTTATAGAGCACGGGTTGCAGCAATTGCATTAACCACATCTGGCGGTGTAAGATTGAATGATTACCAATACCGCTATGTCCTTATCCCTGGGGGGATCCCCGGAGGGGGGGATGCATCAGCCAATCTAAAACTGGACGATTACGAAACGCTGAAGGTACAGTTGAAACTACGCGACTAGCGAAAAACGGCGAAATATGTAAAGCGGTGTCATGAAAAGCAATGGTAGAAAAATGGTCATAAGGTGCGCGGCAGCTTTCCTCTGTCTATGGGCTGGGATGGCCAATGCCCAAGATTTCAGTAATATAGGCAACCAAAAGCCATTCGGTTTTAATGGTGGTCTGGAAATGCGCGGTATCTTCTACAACGCCAGCGGCATCGCCAATAGGCGAGAGCCCTTTACCTACCTGTTCAGTGGTAGTCCCACGGCCAGTATTTACAGCTGGAGCATCCCGTTCAGCTTTACCCTGAGCCGGGACGACCGCTCGTTCCGGCAACCCTTCAACCAGTTCGGCTTGAGTCCCACCTATAAGTGGCTCACCATACACGCTGGTTACCGCAACGTGACTTTTTCGCCTTACACCCTGGCCGGACACACGATGCTGGGCGGCGGCTTTGAGCTCAACCCAGGTAAGTTCCGTCTAGGCTTTATGTACGGGCGGCTCAATAGGGCTACCGTCATCGATACCACCACGCAATCGCTCGCACCTTTTTCCTTTAGCAGAAAAGGCCTTGCCGCCAAGGTGGGGTATGGCACGGCCAGCACCTACCTCGACTTGCATCTGTTGCATGCCAAAGACAATAGCGATTCGCAGCCCGATTTTCCGTTGGCAGATGAGGTCAATGTTTTGCCTGCGGCCAACTCGGTGGTGGGCTATGGTGCTAAAGTATCTCTATTTTCCAAGATTTTTCTAGAGAGCGATGGCGCCTTGAGCGTCTATACCAACGATATCAACTCACCCATCACCTTCGACTCGATTGCCGATGGGACATTGAGGCGATTGGGAGGCTTGATGGACGTCAATGGCACCACGGAATGGTTCTATGCGTTCAGTGCGGGTGTGGGTTACAAGGCCAAATATTATGGACTGAAAGCCAACTATAGGCGCGTTCAGCCTGATTTTAAAAGCATGGGGGCCTATTTTTTTGCCAATGACGTGGAAAACGTCACGCTTAGTCCGCAATTTGCCCTGCCCAATGGCAAGGTCCGCGTCAATGCCAGTGTGGGGATTCAAAAAGATAACGTGAACCTGCAAAAGGAAGCCACCAACAGGCGCATCATTGCCTCGGGTACCGTAGGTGCCGAATTTACGGAGCGGCTAGGAGTAGATCTGATGTACAGCAATTTTTCCAACAACCAACGCCCCAATACGCTGCGCTTTGCCGATTCGCTCAAGATAGTCCAGACCACCCAGACGCTCAGCGTGATGCCCCGGTATACGATTGTGGGCGAACGCGCGATGCATATGGTCATGCTATCGGTAAACATCAGTAGTATGAATGATTATAACGGTTATTTTGGCGATACGGCTCCCAGCAGGGATATCAGCACGGGGCAGTACCTAGTCAATTATTCTATTTCCCTGCCCCAGAAAAGAATTTCCCTCTTCTCCAGCCTCAGCCATACCGCATTGAATAGTGCTGATAACAAGACGAGTTATAATGGCGTCTCCCTGGGAGGCAATTACAGCCTGGAAAGCCAGAAAATGAAGATGGGGCTAAACAGCAGCTTGATGCAGGGCGATGCCAATGGAAACAAGAGTTTAATCATCAACGGGTCGGCCAATATGAGCTATGTGATCAATAAACTACAGTCCATCAGGTTTTCATTTTTCTTGACCAGGAACAATCCCGGCAGCGTGGTGACGGGCCTTAGTCCCGCCTTTACGGAGTCGAGGGGTGAGCTGGCTTATCAATTCAACTTTGGGTTATGAAAAGACTATTTCGCTTTTTACCATTCCTGATATTATTCCTCATACAGGAAATTGTCTCCGCACAGATTAACGTCAATATACGCGTATTGCCTCCCTATCAGAGCCGCATCAGCGAATATGCCTCAAGACCAGATTTAATGTTGTTGACACTGACCAATACGGGGACGGTGACGAGGCAAGTGCAGCTTACGGGCTCTATCACGGGCGACAATGGGATGGCGGCATGGGTGAAGCCCGGCTACCGCAGTCCGCAACCCATTGAGTTGGCCCCAGGTCAGGCGATAAACCTGAATGGTAATGATATTGCCTTCCTGTTTGACCACAACCAGCTGGAATATACCGGTGTGAGCCGCATAGACTTCACCCGGGGTGTAGGCCTTGTGGAAGGAACCTATCAACTATGTATTAGGGCGCTCGACTATAATACGCATGCCCCCCTCAGTCCAGAAGAGCCTATTGGCTGTACGCAGCTCATCATCAGCAATGTGGAGCCGCCCACTATCATCATGCCCTTCAACGAGCAGGAAGTGAGGAACAGGGGCATACAGGCCTTTCCCATCACCTGGAGCACACCCCCCGGCGCTTCGCCGTTGACCCAATACAAGGTGAAAATGGTGGAAATGATCGCCCCCCGAAATCCCAATGATGCCATGCAGTCGGCTACCACGCCGCCTTTCTTTGAGGAGACGGTACCTTTCAATACGCTGTTGTATGGCCCAGCACATCCGCAGCTTACACCTGGTAGGCAATATGCCCTCATGGTGCAGGCCATCGATCCGTATAATACCATCAGCTTTCGCAATCAGGGCATGAGCGAGGTGATTACTTTTACCTATGGAGAAATGCCACAAATCGTTATGACCGATTCGCTGGCCGTACCGGAAGTGGCATTGGTACCTAGTTGCAACTGTGCCATTACCGAGCTGCCCATGGGCAACAACGAGAACCGGCGCGTGCGCGTGAACAGCGAGATTCAGGTGAACCATTTCAAGATGAAAGTGACCAGCCTGACTTCCAAGAAAGGAAGAGCAGGACTGAGCGGCACAGGTACTATATTGCTGCCCATCAACGGACGGGACGTTCCTTTCGTGCGCCTAAAGGTGGCTTTCGACGACCTGTTGGTGACGCTGAACCGCGCCATGCAGCTGCAGATGATAGGTGGCGAGGTGACCGGAGCAATCGCGGGCGATGCACCCCCAATGGATTTGGTTGCAGACAGTGCCGGACTCAAGGTGCTGGCCATGAGCCAGGGGCAGATCGATACACTGGAACGCTATTTTTCTGCCAATAAGCGCAAGAAGCTTTCTAGCTTGGAAAACAGCGCTTCCAGTAGTGGGCTAGACCTGCCCATTAACATGGATTTGGGCGACAATCCCATTGCCATGACGGCAGCCTATTTCAGTCCCACGCAGAGCTGGTTTGATGCCGTGGCGATCGTATCGGTACCGGACAGCAATACCACATTGCGTGTCGCTTTCACGGGCGGCGGTATTTGTATGGAACCACAGGATATATGCGGGGAAGCTGAGCTGCACTTGGCCAAGGACATCCCATTGACCAATAGCGGGCAGACCCTCCTGGGTGGGGCCAATGGCTCGCAGGTATTCTTTGGCAGCGATGGCCTGGAGCAGCGCGTGGTCTTGCGCACGGGTACTGGCGATGGCCCGCCATTGCCTATTTTTGGCCCTATGACAGCCCTGTCGCAACCCATAAGCCATATAGGCCAGATGCCTGATTGCGGGTGTAAGACCGACGTCCCACAAGGACAGGCCGCTAATGGCAATGTCATAGTGGGCAGCGATATTGGTGTGAACTATTTTAGTATGAAAGTGCTAAGCGTCAACTCGTCCGGGGAGGGACTCAGCGGCACGGGCACCATTCCCTTGCCTATCATAGGAGCAGCTGTCTCCCAGCTCAAGCTGAGGGTGGTGTTCAGGGACTTGGTAGTCAATGCTGATATGCAGATGATGTCGGGGGAAATCAGTGGGGTGATAGCCGGGGACGCAATGGGCCTGATACCCATCGCGGACAACCCCGAGATAGGTGCTATGCCGCTCAACTCCGATCAAATAAATCAGATAGACCAATATTTCAACAATAACGCAAACCATTTGCTCTCGGCAATGGGCAACTCGGTATCGTCCGCGGGCTTTGAACTGCCACTGGGTATAGACAAGGGGCCACTGACCATCGGTATCACCAAGGTATTCTTCAATGCCAGCCAAAGCTGGATGGAAGCCGTTGCGGTGATGCGCACGCCCGATGGCGGGGCCGGTTCCAAAGTGGCATTTTCTGGCAGTGGTATTTGTATCAAGGCAAGCGACCTTTGTGGAGACGCCACCTTGTCGCTCAGTGAGGATTATGTCGTAGGCAGTACGGGGCTTTCGCTCAAGGGTGGGGCGGACGGTACGCACATCGTATTCAATAACGGCGGCTTCAAGCAACTGGGCGTCGTGGCCGAGTACCGCTTTCCGGAAGGAACCATCATGAATGCCGCTACCCACGAAGAGGCAGTAATCAGCCTGTCGGCAACGACCGAAGAGGGCTGGCACGACTGGATAGCCAAAGTGACCTTTCCGGACTTTTATGTGGCGGGTATGCAAAGCATCAGGTTTTCACAGGGAGACCGTGGGATATCCTATGACCATTCCGATCTGAAAAATCCCGATGGCATCCCCCCGCAGTTTGCTTCTTCGGACCCGAATGAAGTACCTATCAACACCGAGGCAAAAACCTGGCAGGGCTTGTATATCCCGCAAATCACGGTTTATCTGCCGGAGATCATAAAAAACACGGGAAGTGGGGCGGGTATTTCCATTCTCGGCTCATCCATCATCATAGATAACAATGGCGTCACGGGCACCATCAAAAACAGTGGTACGATACTGGACATTGGTGACGGTTCCATGGATGGATGGTATGCCTCCATCGACAACATAAACCTGGAGTTTTTCAAATCGGCTTTCAAAACGAGCAAGATGACGGGCAAGATGGTGCTACCGGCATCTACCGACTATAGCAACACAAGCAACCAGCTCGACTATACCGCCACGTTGACCACCCCGCAGAATGGCGAGGGGTTGAGCTATAATTTTACGATAACCCCCAAGGACAACCTGGCATTTAATGCCCTGTTCATGAAAGTCAATCTCAATAGCAATTCCGAAATAGTGGCGAGCGGATCCTCGAGCGAATCGTTGACCGCAAAAGCGACCTTGTTCGGCAAGTTGAGTATTTCAAATACATCGGACATGAAAGTGCCGGGCATAGGTCGGGTCGAGCTGCCCGGTGTCACGTTTGAGCATCTCGAATTCATGACCTACGCACCTTTCATCAATAAGGAACAGTTTGTGGTCAAGCTCAGTTCCGATGCCAAGAAAGTGGCGGGGTTTGATTTTAACCTTGCCGTGGGAGACGGTAAGTCTAAGATGATCGAGCTGGTTTCTGCCGGGAATAGTGCGGAAGTGGGGATGATCTTTTCGGGCAATATCGATCTGGCGGGAGGACCCATATCGTGTAAGGCTGACGCTAGCTTCATGCTATCTTCCGGAATCAAAAAGGAAAACGGCCGTATCAGCTGGAGCGGTGTCGGGGGCAGGCTCCGGGATCTGTCCTTTGCCGGGGGAGCCGACCTGGGGGCTTTTAAGATCAAGGGAATAGTAAAATATTTTAACAAGAGCAGTGGCAATAACGTGGACGAGGGCTTTGTAGGTGCGTTGCAGACCAATATTGCGTCCCTGCTCACGGTGAATATGCGCGCCCGCTTTGGCACCAGGAGCGATGCACAGGGCAATTTCAACTATTTCGATTTCAACGCCATGGTGGATTTCGGCCAGACGGGCATCACCTTTGCGCCCCCCGTACCTTTGGCGCTGTACGGATTTGGCGGCGGTATCTATTACAATATGGGGCTGGACGATAAGTCCGTTCCCGCTGCGGCCAATGTTCCTACCGTCACGAAAACGGCCGATATGGATGTCGTTCCGGAGACCTATGCCAGTGAGCTGGATCCCAAAGAAGACGACAATATCGAACAACTGTTGGAGAATCCCGCGGGGCTCCGGCTGACTCCCAAACGAGGTGAATTTGGCTTACAGGCCACCATCCTTTTCGGGTTGACCAGTAGGAATACCCTGGATGCGGATGCCACGTTCTCCATGGGCTTCAAATCCGGAGGAGGTGTTGATTTTGTGCGCATCAACGGCAATGCCCGTATCCTGACGGACGTCAGCAAGCCCTTGCCCGAGCGGAACGGCGTATCCACCGGTGCGGGATGGCTATCCATCGATTACAATTTTCCGGAAAAAACCTTTCATGCCGAAATCGGTGCTGCCTTAGGTCTCCCTAACGTGGAAAACCATGAGCTTATCTATGCTACGGGCGGGCTCGTCTTTCACTCCGAACCCGGGGGCTGGTACATCTACGCCGGCAGGCCGGAAGAATATGGCGAACCTAATCGAGTAGAGCTATTCAAAAGTATATTCAAAGGCACTTCCTATTTTGAGGTGGGCAGTATGGTAGATCCCATGCCGGACATTCCACAGAAGGTCAAAGACATCGTGGGATATGGCAATGCGCAGACAGGCAAATTGAAAAAACCGCCCGAAGTGGCCAACAGGGGTGATTACAAGCCGGGAAGTGGCAGGGGGCTCATCTTCGGGTCACATACCGAATTCGGCTTTGATGGTTCTTTCCTGATGTTTTTTGGTACACTGAAAGCATATACCGGTTTCGACCTTTCCATCAAGCAGGGCATCACTTGTGACAATGTGATTGGCGCGGGCGGTCCGGGCGGTTGGTATGCGCAGGGCCAAGCTTACCTCGGGGCCCAGGCCAAGATAGGCATCCAGATCAATCTCTTTCTCATCAAAGGCAAGTTCACCATATTTGATGCAGGGGCGGGAGCGGTGATACGCGCGGGTCTTCCCAACCCGGTGTGGATAGAGGGTGCCATAGGCGCTTACTTTAAGCTGTTCGATGGCGCTATTTCCAGCAATTTCAATTTCAGGGTGGCGCTGGGCGATAAATGTGAAAATGCCAATGCGGACGCCCTGGGCGGCCTGGAGATCATATCGGAGCTGCGGCCGGCCAACCAGACCAGCACGCCTGTACCGCTGACCGTATCGCCTATCGCCACTTTCAACCTCCAGATGGGCGGTGATTTTGGCAACGGAAGACGCCGGAGCGGCGAATTGGAATTTGACGACTATGAAAACGTGGATGACCACGGAAATCCGCGCAAGCGCTTTTTCCTGTTCGACAGATCCTGTATCATGGCTACACTAGATGGACAGGACGTCACGCAACAATTGAGACCTGTGGACAACCAAGGATTTACTTTCTCCTTTGGCGGATCCGATTATCTGGAGAAAGATACCGAGTACACGTTCAAGATAGAAGCTAAGATGAAAGAACGCCGTTATTTGTCGCCCACTTCTTATACCTATGAGATCGTCAAGCAAAGCAACGGGCAGGATGCCATGCAGGATATGGTCACCACGTTCAAGACCAATATGGGCTTCACGGAAATCCCGAGCTCGGAATATGCCCTCACCGGGCCACTGCATAGCCACAACGCCGTGCCTGTGCAGGAATATGGCGACATCATGTTTATCGAGATGAAGCGCCAGATCAGGAATTCGGATCCGTCGACTTTCTTTGAATATCCAGCAGGAACGACATACCACGCACGTCTTTTCAAGGATGGACAACGGCAGGGGCAGGATATCGCCGTGCGTTTTGAGCGGGCACGCAATCGACTGGACGATGGCACCAACACGGTGTACAACTCGCTGGGCAATGTCATTCACAGCGATGCGGATGCACATACGCTCATTGCCTGGGACAGGCAGGAACTTGTCAAAAGTGCCAGCTATACCGTTCTGTTGATCGCCAAGACACCGGGAGAAAGCTCGGGAAGTGACGCAGAGACTACGCTTAGCAAACGCGAGGCGACCGTATCTGCCACCAATGTAGGCAATATTCAGATGTCCAACACGTTCCTGCTACGCTCCGCAAGGTTTGAGGGCGATATCAATGAACTATCCCCACGGGAGAAGATTGCCGGTGGCTATGCTTTCAGAACCAGCAGGTATGCCACTTATCAGGAAAAGCTCAATAACTTAAAGACGACCAATCTGTATCACCGGGAGGCCAATAATATCGTCAGTCCCTCGCGGATGAAGGGACAGAACCTGCAGGCTTTCCGGGGGTGGATACCCCAGGCTTCCGACGGCAGTTACAACATCCGCTTCGGCATGCTCTCCAATTTTCCCGTAGACGAGACCCTTTCGGGGGAATTGTTTAGCAAGGCTGATAGAGCGTCCTTTACGTCGGATGAAATCTTCCAGCCCGTCTATGAAGAGGGGCAGTTACAGCGAAATATCCGGACACCGCGCTTATATAATGTAGATAGACCTACAGGCTATGGTGACAACCTCAAGGAGTATATTGCCGAGCAGACGAGTATACCCCTGCAGCAGATCAAAGTTGAGTACGTAAGCCCTGGTCAACCGGGTAGTCGCGGAGGCATGCGATGTCATGTGCAAGGAGGCTCCGAGGGTTCGTTTACCAATAAGATCACGGCAATAGGAGCCCAGATACCGACGGAATTGCCCCAGGCAAACCAGGCTACCGTCACCGAAAGCGGGATGATCATGATCACGGTTACTTTCACGGTAGACCAGCCGGTGATGTTCGTATCTCACCATGGGGAGATACTGGATTGTGAGTACCCGGCCACGCCAAGTTTCACGAACCCCATCCAAGCTGGTATAGACCGGCTGACGCAATGGGCGGTCAACTGGGGCGATGCAGGTGGTCCGGGTATTGGCGGAGGGGCTCCCGTCGTTCCCGGTGGCGGGATTCCGAGGTTTAACAGCGTGTCCGCCTGGCAAGCGGTAGGAGGCATTACGGATGCCGCCATTGGGGCAAACAACGTAAACAAGCAGCAGATTCAGAGCCAGGTAGGAAGCGCCTTGAGGTTTTAAAAAATGCAACAACATGGAAAAGGATAAAATAAGGAGAATGCTTGCCATGCACAGGGCCATGCGTCGTGCCGGGATAGTCACGGCTTTGCTGTGCCTATGTACGGTATTCGCTTATGCTCAGGAAGAATCCCTGGGCATCAGGGGAACCATAGTGGGAAAGGGAAAACCTTACAGGGACAGGATTTCCCTGCGCTGGAATATCAGCAATTACCAGGTGTTCAAGCAGCTCACTGCCGACGGCGTGCTCATCGACAGGATCGTCCTGGAAAAGGACAATAATGCGGAAAGCAAGGATTGGGTACGGGTCAGCCCCGACACGATAAGGGCCATTCCCCTGGAGCAGTTCGATACCCCGGACTTCGGAACGGATACCGCCAAGATGGTAGTGGCCCAGGGGCTGTACGGCAAAAGTGAATTTCCGACCGATATCCCGTTTTTGGAACAGATAAAGATGCAGGATGAAGACAGGCAAAACAGGCACCTGATGGTGTCGCTGTACGCAGCTATCAGTCCCGGTGCGGCACTGTCTGCCGGTCTGGCGTTTGAGGATGACATTGCTCCAGATAC
Source organism: Olivibacter sitiensis DSM 17696 (assembly GCF_000427965.1). GTDB lineage: Bacteria > Bacteroidota > Bacteroidia > Sphingobacteriales > Sphingobacteriaceae > Olivibacter > Olivibacter sitiensis. Next base: position 58,177 of record NZ_ATZA01000023.1, read on the forward strand.
GGCCAAAAAGTACGTGTACCGCATCTGTCCCGTCCGTCCCATCGGGGAATCCGGCCGGATAGACACCGGCTTTATATATGTGGTAGGCCATGACCTGCTGGCAACAGAGAAATACCGGGGCTTGCGTACAGAGGCAGGCGAGGGAAATATCGTGTTGCAATGGCCCAAGGAGGACAGCCCTTTTACGGGGTACTACATCGAACGTTCATTGGACAAAGAGAACTTCAACCGTGTAAACGAAAATATCTACCTGCCGGACAGTGATCCGGACACTACCAGGGCGAGCAAATATTATCACTACTACGATAGCGTGGCCAACTATACCACCTACTACTACCGGTTGGTAGGCGTCAATGTGTTCGGCGAGCACATCGCCTTTGCAGATACCGTATCGGGTATGGCCGTGGACTATACGGCCCCGGCTGCGCCCCACCTGCAAATGGTGAAGGAGGAACGGGAAGTGACCCTCTCCTGGAACAAAGGGGCAGAAAGTGACCTGGCTGGATACTACGTGCTGAAAGGAAAAACCGTATCCGCATCTGACAGCCTGCTGGCCGATGAGATGCTACCGCCCAGCAGTACGGAATACAGGTTTACCTTGCCGGATGATTTCAATTCCTCCTACTACCGCCTGATGGTGACCGACAGCGCGGGCAATGTCAATTATAGCAATGCGGTTTACGTATTCGTGCCGGACACGGTGCCACCGTCGGCTCCCGTGGGGCTTGCCGGTGGCATTGACACAATGGGTATCGTCACGCTGCATTGGCCGCTCAACAGCTCGAACAAGGCGCTGAGGGGATACAAGGTATATACCGCCAACCAAGCGGACCATCCGTTTATCCCGATAACGGATATCGTACCCGATACGACCTACACGTTTGATGCGGGGCTAAAAACGCTGAGCAAGCATCTGTATATCACGATTGCCGCCATTGACGCCAGTTTTAACCATTCAGTGCTGAGCGAACCCATCATCATTACCAGGCCAGATACCATTGCGCCGCCGCACCCCGTCATTCTGGATTACCGCACCGGAAAGGAAGGCGTCCGTATCACCTGGTCGCAGGTAATGAGCGAGGATCTCTCGCATTATCAGCTCTTTCGCCGGGAGGCCAGTGAAAATAGCTGGCAAATGCTGCTGGAAACAAGGGATACAAGCCATACGGATAGTACCGTGCGGTCTCGGAGGGCCTACGAGTATGCCCTTAGAGCGGTTGATTCCGTGGGGCTGCATTCGGATTATTCTTTTCCCCTGCACGTAAGGACGGGCAATTATGCCATCGACGGAAAGATTTCGGTAAGCGCAAAGTACGATGCCGAACAGAAGCAGGTACATCTCGCCTGGGAAAAACCGGATAGGGAGGTCCGTTTTTTTGTCCTGTATAAGAACAAGGGGAGCGGACTGGTGATGTACGACTCGGTGGCTGCCACGCAATTCGCTTTCAGCGATTCTTCCCCCCGTCCGGCAAATGGCAACTATGGATTGAAGATAGTGTATGTAGACGGCAGCGAATCGGAAATATTAGTCTTTTAAACACGGGTGGCTTGGCTGCCGTCATCGCGCTGTTTTTGGATGACGGTGAGCGCACCGGCCTGCAAGAAAGACAATGTGGATGAGGATCAGGACAATGGTGCATTCGGCAATTACGTTACTGTTTGCGTCAATAGAAATTAAAAACGGTACATCCACCGTCGTCTCAGATTGAGAGGAGTCGAAGCTTGGTGAATTTATGTTCGATTGGAACTGCTTTTTAATGGAAAATTAATGCATTATTAGGACGTAAAAAAATTAATATTAGTTATTTTAGCCGTTCTCAAAAACCGATTATTTTATACGGATCGAAAAATATATGCATGTTTCGAAACCTGTCTTTTCCTGTTTTTTTGGATGTTTTCTGTTACTATCCCGGCAATTGCCAGCTCAGGAAACGGATCATTTAAATAGTCTCTCCATAAAAGCCAACTACGGCATCGACGTAGGCAACGGTAGTACCAATAGGTTTAAGAACTACATATACGGTTTACATGTGAGCTATGACAAGAACGTGGAATACAGTACGCATAGATGGATCAACTATTTTAATGTGAAGAATGTGTCTTTTGGTTTGCTATGGCACAATATGAACCATGTGTTCGAGATCATTGACGGGAAGACCTATCCTGCTGGCCAAGCGATCGGTGTGCTGGCAGAATTGGATATTCAGCTGATAAGGATAGGTAAATCTCGCATATATATTACGCCTGGCTTAGGAGGTACCTTTATTACCGAGAACATATTCACACAGCCTCAAACCTCTACCATAGGCAGTCACTTCAATTTCTCGATTACCGGCGAGTTATCTGCGGAAATGCCACTGAGCTCTAAAACAAGTTTGGCCGCGGGAGTGAATATAGCGCACTATTCCAATGGGGCAATCGTCGTACCCAATGAGGGTTTTAATGGCTTGGTAGGTTCCCTTGGGATAAAAACAAAGTTGGACAAGCCTCAAAACATAAAGTCCGAGCCAGAAAACTACCACCATTTGGAAAGAAACAGTATAGAGTTTTGGCTAGGTACGGGAGTAAGGGGACAATATCGGGAGAAAACCGCGAAGTTTTGGCGTAGCGGGGCCTATGCGGGGTATAATTTTTTTGTCAATCGCGCGCTTAGCCTCAAATCTGGGATGCATATGGTTTATTACCACTCTGTATTTGACCCAACTGATTTTGACAAAACGTTCCAAAATTATGGTTCTTCTTATGACAGGGTACGGCTTGGCGTAGCAGTGGGTGCGGATTTTACGATGGGTAGGCTGGTGGTGACAGGGATGTATGGTAAGTACTTGCATTACAATAGCTACCATAATATAAAATGGTATTGGACCTACGGCTTACGCTATTACCTGACGCCCCATTTTGGTCTACAAACTACTCACAACCTACATATGGTGTACGCCGATTATATCAATTGGGGCCTGATCTTTAGGATATGAGGTTCACGTCTTGGATACCATCTTCTTGACCAACAAGTACCAAGGGAAGGGTAATTACAGCTTTTGTACCATTCTCTCCATATTCATAGAGATCAAACAGCTCAAAGGAGGCTCTGTTGTCTTTTTGCCGAGCATTTATAATGGCAATGCGCTCTTTGATACCGGCGATGCCGATGGACTGCTGCTTGAGCAAAGAAGGCTTGGCAAAGAGGGAAGCCCTGCTCAGGCCTATTCCATTGTCCGTTATGGTGATAATGAGTTTTTCTTGGTTGTTATCAACAGTAATTTGTAGCTCGCCATCATAGTCCGTGAGATGGCGGATGCCATGGTGGATGGCATTCTCCAGCAATGGCTGGATGAGCATGGGCGGTACAAGCAGGGTACGGGCCGCCTGTTCTGCTCGATATGTGAAGCTATACGAAAACCGGTGATTGAAACGAATGGCCTCCAGTTCAACGTAACGCTGCAAGGCACTCCATTCCCTGTCCAGTGTCACCATGCTTTGGGTAGAATTTTCCAATATCAGTCGACTTAATGTAGCGAATTTTTGGACCAATATGCTGGCCGTCTTCGGGTCATTGTCCAGTATATAAGATTCGATGGAATTGAGCACATTGAAGATAAAGTGGGGGTTCATCTGCGAGCGTATGGCCTTTAGCTCACTTTCCGAAATGCGCTGTTCCATCAACAGGGATTCGGCCCGTTGAAGTAGCTCTTTTTCCTTCAGCTCGTTCTTCAGCCGTATAGAACGTATGCGTGCCCGTTGGATGAAATAGATGGCAAGGAGTATGATAAAGGCTACCAAAATGAGTCCATATAGCCATATTTGTTTCAATTGCAGTTTGCTCAGTTCTTGCTCTTTGAGGTAATCCTGCTCTTTTAGGTCAAAGTCGTACTGCATCTCCAGTCGGGTGATTTGCTGCCGGTTTTGCTCGTTGTCTATACTGTCTCGGAACAGTATATACTGTTTGTAGTAAAACAGCGCGCTATCGGCATTTCCCGTCCTCTCAAAATAAGCACTCAGGTTATGGGCGGCATCCCGTTGCGCATCTATGATGTCGAGCAGCTTGCCTTCCTGATAAGCCATTAGACCATACTTGTACGCCAAAGGCAGCTTGCCCGTTTTGAAATAGATATCGCCGAGATTGAGCAAATTCAATGTTCTGCTTTTTCTGTTGCCTATACTATCGTTGAGGCTTAGCGCGGTAGTCAACAGCGAGATGGACTTGGCATTGTTCCCCAGTTTGCCATGAGCTTCCCCCATATTGCCGTAAATACGCGCTACCATCAGTTTGTCGTTAATCTCATTGCTTGCCACTAGGGCAGTATCCATATAGGCTAAGCCCTCTTCCAATTTGTTTTGGTCAATAAGTAAGGTGGCGGTGTTGAAGACACTATAGGCCTCGATTTTCCTGTCATTCCTCTTTTGAGATAGCTGTCTGGCAGCCGTGTAATATTCCAAGGCCTTGTTAAAATTCTTGAGTTCACTATAGATGACGGCCATATTCACATAGATGTACAAACCATTTGGATGTCCAATCTCGTTGAATATATGCGCTGCTTCTTGCATATTGCTCAATGCCTTGGGATAGACGTTCAGGTGCTTGTAGATAACACCTATATTGCTGAAGGCTGATGCTTCATTCTCTCTGTCGCCCAAAGCCTGAAAGCCTTTCAGAGCTTGGTTGTAGTAGGATAGCGCTTCCTCATACGCTGCAAGCTGCATCAAGTTTATTCCTTTTGTCATGTAGGCGCCATAAAGGTTTCGTTTCTCTTTTAAGGAGCTTCCAAAATCGATCACTTCCTGTGCGTAGGCCAGCCCTTGTTTGGGATCTGTGTTGTGTATGTTGAAACTTAGTGCATTGAGCAATTCAGCTTTGCGGTCATCATTTTGGGGATGTTCTTTGATCAGTTGCAGCAAGGAATCCTGTACGGCTATTTGCGCGCTTATTGGTAGTGTAAATAACAATATCAATAGTCCGATGAGACTAAACAACGTAAATTGATTTGGCAGATGCCTATGGGTTAAGTTTTTTTTCATCAAACGTCGCAAAAAAGCAAAGCATCGTTCCTTTTCGGCCAGAGCCGAAAAAATAATTGACCGAAGGTAAAAATACGAAATATTTATTGTAGAATTAGTAGCGAAAGATGTTATTTTTGGCTGTATATCTACTGCAAATTTGTCTTTAAAATGGCCACATCGAAACTTCGTATCCCTTTTGTACCAAAAGCTATCGTTCTTGGTATCCTATTATTTGCCAAGCCATTGTTTGCCCAAGACTCCTTTACGCATTTTATGGACAAAATGGGGGAGTACAGCAGTGAACGACCTCAAGAAAAAATCCATTTGCATTTGGATAAGCCTTATTATCTGGCGGGAGACGATCTTTGGTTCAAGGCCTATGTGACGGCTGGACAGTTCAATTTTCTTTCCAATCTCAGTAAAGTGATATATGTCGAATTGATAGACGGCAGAGAACAATTGGTGCAGTCGCTTAGACTGCCTTTGGTCAATGGACTTTCTCTTGGCGATTTCAAGTTGGCAGATACCTTGGCGGAAGGCAATTATCGCATTCGTGCCTATACGAATTGGATGCGCAATTTTGACACCGATTTTTTCTTCGATCAAACTTTGCAGATAGGCAATACGCTTAGGGACAACTATAGTACAAAAAGCGATTTCATTTTTGGGAAAAACGAGAAACAACAAGCGGAGTTGACTGTACAAATTCAACTTACCGCCAGTGGAAAAACCGCAGCAATCCCCAACCAGAAGATGACTTATGAGCTATACGAGCGAGGAAAACTTTTGCAAAAGGGAAGGATTGACCTAGATGGAGAAGGGAATGTTCATGCAAAGTTGCAACTAGATAAATTGGATTCGTTGAAAGATGCCGCTCTTCAGGTTTCATTTGTTCCCGAAAAAGGTAAGCGGGTTGTCAATAAGACTATTCCCATTGTTTTTGCGCAAGGGAAAAACAGCATCCGTTTTTTCCCGGAGAGCGGTGTTTTGTTAAATGGAATAATCAATAAAGTTGGTTTCAAAGCTTTGCGACCAGATGGTTTGGGAATACCTGTTTCTGGTATTATCATAAATAACAAAAAAGAAGAAGTGTCTATATTTCAATCAAGCTATGCCGGTATGGGGAATTTCATGTTTCTTCCGGAAGACGGCAAAAGTTATTTTGCCCTTGTAGACTACGGTCATGGCGATACGGTACAAGTTCCCTTGCCGAAGGCGCAATCCAGTGGCTATGTGCTTACTATCAACAACGAGCTGGAACGGCAGCTTGTCGCGCAAGTGTCTATTACAGATGATCTTATCTCGGAAAAACCTATATATGTGGTCGTACAGCAAAACGGTGCGATATTATATGGCGTAAAAGGCACGCTCAACAAAAGTGAACTCTTGGTGAATGTTCCTCGGGAAAAGTTGACGCCTGGAGTTATGACTATCGCCCTGTTGGACGAGCATGCCCAGCCGTTGGCAGAAAGGACCGTGTTCAACTATCCCCATGAGGCGTTGATGCCTTTGAAGGCGATTCCCGCGAAAAAGAGCTATGACAAGCGCGAAAAAGTTGATTTGCAATTGGAATCTGGCACCGCTTTGGACAGCATTCGTAATGCCAGTTTATCCATATCCGTGGTCAACTTATCTAAGTTGTCCGATAGTGTGAAGAAACATTACAATATACTTACTTCATTGCTTTTAAGCTCCGCAATAAAGGGGTATATCGAAAATCCAGCTTATTATTTTTGCACGTCCGACTTACTTCAACGCAAGCGGGATTTGGACAATCTGATGCTTACGCAAGGATGGAGCAAGATACTTTGGCAAGCAATGACGACTACTGATATTCCACCCTTGCCGTTCCTGCCAGAGCAAGGACTAGAGGTAAGCGGACAGATACTCAAATCGAAGAAGACGCCGGTACCCGACGCTTCGGTAACCATGCTGACACCTGTAAACATTATGTCTATGATAGACACCATTGCAGATAGTACGGGCAGGTTTAGGTTTGATAACCTGTACTTTCCGGACAGTACCAAATTTGTCATACAGGCGAGAGACGCGAAAGGCAAGAGGAATGTGGATATCGTTTTGGATACGATTCCTCCAATACTGATAGGTGCAAACAAAAATGCTGCCGACAGGGTCTTAGACGTAAACGACTATCTGGGCGAATACCTGGCACAGGAAAACAAGCGATTTTCGGAAATGCTCAAATTTGGACTGATGGAAAGAAGTATCCTATTGGACGAGGTGGAGATTAAGGCAGAGAAACCCAATCCAGCAAAGAATTCGGCCAACCTCAACGGTCCCGGCAATGCCGATCAAGTGATCAGCGGGGATGAACTCTTTATGCAGAGCTGTCCCAATCTGGCTATGTGCTTGCAGGGAAGGCTGACGGGAGTGATATTTAACAATGGCATTCCGTATTCTACGCGCTCGCAAGGAACACCCATGCAGATCGTATTGGACGGTATGTACGTAGAGGCAGAGATGCTGTCTTCCATCAATGCCTTTGACGTGGCCTCCATAGAAGTGCTTCGTTCCATAGGTAACACGGCCATTTATGGCACCATGGGTGGGGGCGGATTGATTGTCATTACTACCAGACGTGGTGATGAACCTAGAAAATACGCTCCTAATCTTTATACACCGGGAATTGTCACCCTGAGTCCGCAGGGTTATACGGTAGTACGCGAATTTTACTCGCCCGATTATAGCGTTGCGCAGAAAAATCCCGACATGGCCGACCTTCGTACTACCATCTACTGGGAGCCTAATTTGATAACCGACGAGCATGGAAAAGCTACCGCTGCTTTCTATACGGCGGATGAAGCAGGACAATACCAAATTATAGTGGAAGGGATAGATCTGAATGGACGTATCGGTCATGAGGTACTATTTATAGAGGTCGATTAAGCAAGCATAACGAACAAAATAGCTATATTGCGCCTCTCGTAGGGACAGGTGCTAGAACCTTATTGTCTTTGTGTTGTTGAACCAATTGTGATAAACTTAAGAAGAGTATGAATTTTTTGAAAGAGGAAATCAAGGATGGTGTAGCTCATGTGTTCCTAGACCGTGGACGTTCCAACGCCCTCAATGGCGTTTTGTTGACGGAGCTTGCAGATCTACTGGATAAGCTAGAGCTAGACGATCAGGTGAAAGGAATGCTTCTGTACGGCAAGCCCGGAATATTTAGCTCGGGTTTGGATTTGTTTGAACTGTACGATTTTGATGAAGAACAAATGCGCGATTTCTGGTATAAGTTCATTCACTTGGTACAGCGTTTCGTCCGTTTTCGCAAGCCTGCCGTGGCGGTCATTGAAGGGCATAGCCCAGCGGGAGGATGTGTGCTAGCTATCTGTTGCGACTACAGGGTCATGACCGAGGGCGAATATGGCATTGGGCTTAACGAAGTACCTGTTGGAATTATTGTGCCGGACAGCATATTCGATCTTTATAGCTTCTGGATCGGTAGGGCAAGGGCCTATCGCCTGCTACTGGAAGGGGCATTGCTATCGCCACAGCGCGCCTTGAAAATGGGATTGGTAGATGAAATGGTGAGACCGGAGGCAGCGCATGAGGCGGCATTGAGCCAGCTGACCAAATATACGCAGCTGAATGCCGAAACATGGCAGCAGACCAAACTCAATCTTAGGAAAGACCTCATAGAACATTTCGAAAAAGATCCGTCGGAAGGTATTGAACGAATGTTGCGTCAGTGGTGGGCGCCCTCTACGCGGGAAACGATAAAGACCATATTGGAAAAATTGAAAAGCAAAGCATCATGAAACAAGGGCAAGTAGTGGGAGGAGCACTCCGCGATCATGCATTTGATGGGAAAACGATTGTTGTCACAGGTGGCGGCACCGGCTTGGGGCGGGCAATGGCTTCCTACCTACTGGAATTGGGAGCCAATATTGTTATTGCCAGTAGAAAGCAAGAGGTGCTGGATAAGGCAGCAGCAGAGCTAATGGGCGAAAAAGGGGGCACTGTCTTGCCCGTCAAATGCGATATCAGGGATGTAGGTCAGGTAGAAAACATGCTGGCCAAGACCCTTGAAACATTCGGAAATGTGGACGGCTTGCTCAACAATGCCGCAGGCAATTTTATTTCTCCTACAGAAAGGCTTTCTGCCAATGCCTTTTCTGCCGTGATAGATATCGTGTTGAAAGGTACGGTAAATTGCAGCCTGACATTTGGCAAGTATTGGATAGCCGAGCAACAGGCTGCCAGCATACTCAATATTGTTACCACCTATGCCTTCACGGGCTCTGCCTATGTGGTGCCATCAGCTGCCGCAAAAGGAGGGGTATTGGCTCTTACCCGTTCATTGGCCGTAGAGTGGGGGCATTACGGTATCCGCAATAATGCCATTGCTCCTGGGCCCTTTCCTACAAAAGGAGCCTGGGACCGCCTGCTGCCTGGCGATCTGGCGCAGCAGTTTGACTTTAAGAATAGAGTGCCCTTAAAGCGAGTAGGGCAACATCAAGAGCTGGCCAATCTGGCGGCATTTTTATTGTCGGATTATGCCGGCTTCATCAATGGTGAAATTGTTACCATAGATGGAGGGGAATGGTTGCAGGGAGCGGGGCAATTTAGTGCACTGGAAGCGGTGTCAAACGATATGTGGGACGAGTTGGAAAGACATATTCGCGGTACGAAAGGAAGTTGATAGGGCAAAAGTTTAGCTGACTAGGAGGTTACATCCCCTGATGTCACTTTGATCAAAACGGCCCAACACTTCAAAACTGTCGTCCGGGTGGCGTCGCCCCAGGTCTTGTGTGGCAATGAAGGAGCAAGAGTAGACGTTCGCCAGATCGATGACGTTGATGCCACCAGTTTGTTCACCCATTTGCAGGCTTAGTGGATCATTGGTATCCCGGATCACAATGTCCATCCATGGCGGACAACGGAATATACCGTCGCCTAGACTATATGCTTGCGAGAGAAGCTCGGTCATGCCATATTCCGAATGGATACGCTGTACCCCAAAGCCCCTACACAATTGCGTATGAAGCTCCTCGCGAATCATTTCCTTGCGGCGACCTTTCATGCCACCCGTTTCCATCACCTGTAGTGTAGGAAACTGGAGGGAATAATGTTCAATGAAGTCTAGCAAGGCATAGGTCACTCCTATGAGGAGCGTTTTCTTATTGGCTTCTTTTAATTTGTTTAAACAGGCAAAAAGGTCGCTGTGATTGTATAAGAAATAACCGCTTAGTGGCTGTTTGCTCTGTTTTATGAGGTCATCTACCATGTAGATGAGTGAGGAGCCGTCCCGCTCCTGGTAGGAGGGCAGTAGCGCGAGGATGGTGATGTCGCTCACAGGGCCATAGAATAGCTCAAATGCCTTTACAAAGCTGGCTTCATAGTATGAAACATCGGCCACTAAGTGGCGACTTTGTTGCATTCCGGTAGTGCCTGAGCTGGTAAAAACAATTTCGGGATGGCGATTTTGCAAAATGACGTCCTGTGTCTTGAAAAATTCGATGGGTAGGAAAGGGATCTGCTGCATTTCCTCGATGCTGTCCGGCGAAATGTTCAAATAGCTGATGTACTTTTTATAGACGACGTTTTCCCTGGCCTGCATTCTGAATATGGATAAGGCCAATTCTTCAAAATCGTCCCTGCCCTCCAGTCCAAATATATCCTCTTTTAATACGCCCTTGTTCATTGTGGCAACAAAAGTACGCCTTTATTCCGTAAATGGTTTGTCTTTACTTTTTAGCTTGCGAACGTAATATGCCGCCAATCCAGCAAAACCCGCCAGTATGGCGTGCGGAAGGGCAGCTATCAGCATGAGCATGACCCAACTATAAGAAGTCTTGGGCAATTGGAAAAGTGTGGCAATGCGATTGGCCAATAGGTGCTCGTTGGGGATGCTCAATAGGGCGCTCACAAAGATATATAGCAGAAAAATAGACAAAAAAGCGCATATAAATGCTGGGATAGCCTTTTGCATAGGAAGCAGGTACAATACTAGGAACGCGACGGGAACGATTGTCCACCAAGGTAGGAATAATTGAAAAAGGACGGCCGAAACGGCGATGAGTATCATTCGGATCAACATATTATTTGGAATGTAAAGTGAGCGTATAGGTGATGGTTTCGTCTTTTGAGGATAAATTAAACTCTTCTAGGTGGCCGTGACTCCAGCTTTCGAGTTGATCGTCATAGTGAGGGCTACCGGGATTGCCCGAGCTACCTCCGGGAATGATGCAGAATAACCTTGGTGTTTCGCCCAGTTCAACGACCATACGCCAAGAGGGACCCGCACTTTTGCCAATGGCATTAACAGTTTTTTGGCTGCCATCTGTATAGATTAGCGGCGAACTGAAAGCTGGAATGCCAGCCAAATGTTCTATCTTGGTGTTTCTTACAGATGCCCATTCCCATTTTTTGCTCATTGGGCCGTGGGTTTCTACGAGCTCATCCACAGCGCTTTGAAAGGCTTCTTTTATGAGTTTCTGCTTTGAAATCGTTTTTCTCTCATTTCCTTGCACAAACCATTTGGATGCCTGTTGGCCCAAGAGCAGTTGCAGGGTTTTGTCCCTCCCTGGCCTGCGCATGGCGATGCTATCCTGCTTGAACCATGGATTCCATAAGGCTTTTTCCACTTGGTTGTACCAGGTGTCGAATATAGTTGCCGCTATGGAGTTGGCCCGATAGGATTTGTCCCATTTTATCAGATGCGCAAAAGCCTCCGATTGATTTTTGTCCAGATCCATTTCTTCCACGTTGCTTATCAGGGTGTCTAGGATATTGTCCGCCAGCACACTTCTCGTATCCAATTGCAATAGGCGCATGTCATCTGCGTCCACAACATCCTTGCCCGCAAGAACCTGATTGATGCGGTGCCCTCTGTCATAGGCAGCAAATTGCCAATCCAGATAGTAAGGGTAGGATGGCCCCACGGGAAACTGATTGGCCGAGCTTACGAAGCCGCGCGGTGGGTTCTTTACCGTAGGGTTGTGTTCAAAGGGGATTCTTCCGTGCCAATCGTCGGCTTCCTTTTCGGCAGAGAGAAAGAACTTACCTTGGTTCTTTTGCTTCAAAGGCAAGTAGCCGTTTGAAGTCATGGCAATATCGCCATGTTTATCGGCAAATACGAAATTTTGTGCCGGCGCGGTGAAATGACTTAAGGCATTGCGGTAGTCGCTATGGTCTTTTGCCCGGTTGAGGAGGTAGAAGGTACGGACATCGTTGCTAGGCTGGTGTGCTACCCATTTCAAGGCATAGCCCTCGGGCACATTGGCGGCAGCACCGAGCTTTTTGGGCTTTTGTCCTGACAAATATGGTATAGGCCCCAAATGGGTGTAGTAAACCGTGTCTTGTATGGTTCCTTTACCCCTTATCTTGATTTCTTCTATTCTTTTTTCGATTGACATCTTACCCTCGGAGGAGAGATAGGTGTTTTTTTCCGCATCGCCAAATGTGATTTCGTACCAGTCCAGTACATCCGATCCCACATTGGTGACGCCCCATGCTACGTCGCGGTTCATGCCGACAATGATACAGGGAGCTCCTGGGATGGAGACACCCGCGGCGTCTATGTCCGGTGTGCTCAGCTGTATTTGATACCAGATGCTGGGCAAGGTCATGTTGAGGTGTGGGTCATTCGCCAGTAGGGGGGCTCCTGTTTTACTCTTACTGCCAGATACTGCCCAATTGTTGCTGCCCAAGTGTTCCTCTTTTTTTGCGGTCAATAGCAGGTTGCTGATCGAAGAAAAATCTTCGTTTAGATCTTGGTAAGCCTTGCTTTGACGGTTCGGCCCAGATTGTCTGTCCGAGTCAATAGCTAGCGGGGTGAAGTTCCATTTTGTATCGATGGGGATAATAGGATCCTCCCATTTGGGATAGCCATCGAATAGTTCCGTAATGAGGCTGTCGCCGTACTGCGCTCGGATGTTTTCGAGATAGAGCTCATCGGATGAGCTGGCCAAGGTGGCCGACATCATTTTGAGCAACAGGGCAGAATTGATCATTTCCCATTTTTCGGGCTTATAGTTCAATAATTTGAATTCAAGGGGGTAGTCCTTAGGCTTCAGTGACTGGATGTAGGCATTTACGCCATCGGCATATGCCTGCATCACGGTGGTCATCTCGGTATCTTTCTTTACTTCTTCTACCATTTTTTCGGCTCCGTAGGCCATGCCCATTCGCCGCTGATATTTATCCAGCTCGATGGCTTTTTCCCCCACCACTTCCGATAGCCTACCGGCGGCAAAGCGCGTTTGGAAATCCATTTGCCAGAGCCTGTCTTTGGCCGTTATGTAGCCCTGTGCGAAATAAAGATCATTGTCGTTTTCGGCCGTAATGTGGGGAATATGTCGTTCATCAAAGTTTATTACTACTATTCCCTGCAAGCCTTCTAGTAGTAATTCCCTGCTTTTTTCTCCTTCCTTCTGGTCGGCATTTTGCCAAAAGCCCATAAAAGGGTTAGTAAAAGGACCGATAGGGGGGACGTCACCCCATTTTTTGTTCAATACATATACCAAGGCCATACAGATAACCAGTGGTATGAGCGGTTTTATCCTGTGCATAGGCTTGAGGGAGTTTAGGTTATGAAGATAGCGAGTTTTTTGCTATCGTGCAATTTTTTGTAAAAAAGAAAGGGATACTGATTTAGTATCCCTGCAATAACGTTTGAAAGTGCAAGTAGCACTCACTCTTATTATTGTACGTTTTGTATTTCCTTCTGTTCGCGCAATCTGTCTACGTTGTTCTTTTCGCCAAAATTGGTTGTTTTATCCGCGAAAGAATCGATTAGCTCTGTTATGGCGGTATGGTTATCAGCCGTTCTTTGATAAATGTCCGGTAAGATCTTTTCCAGGTTTTTATCGCCCAATTCTATGTTGTCGACCTCGATTTTACCCACCTTTTCCAATACTGCCTGCTGGCTACGACCTAGGTCTTCCAGCTGTCTGACAATTTTTTCCATTAACTCAAATTTCGCTAACTTATCCATTTTTCACCTCTCTTTTTAATTTGATTATCAGTAACAATGAGTGCAAAAGCCGTACCAAGAATGGTCATTTTGCCTCTCGATCCTCAAATGGCAATTTATTGTATTTCCTGTGTGTATCGTAGTTTGGGCATATGAAAGTTGTTGAAAATCACTGAAAACAGCGATGTTATGGTTGTGTGAAGCATATTATTTTTGCATAGAGTTATTAATTTATTGAATTTAAGGAGGAGATTATGGAAAAGAGTTTAAAAAGAACAGCAGAATTATTGTTACTTTTACTTGTGGCGGCTTGTGGGGGATCAAAAAAACCAGAGGCGTACAACAATGAACTGATGGTGATCATCAACGATAATGACAAATATATCAGCGAGATGAATAAAGCCATGATTGCCGCCGACTATGAAAAGGCGTCGGAGGTGCGTGAGGTCTGGGAAGCTGACTTGAAAAAGCAGATAGAACAAGTGGAGAAGATAGGGGATTTCAACGGCGATGATATCCTTCAACGAGGCATATTGTCGGGATTGAAGGCCTATGAAAAGATTGTGAAAGAGGATTATGTAAAGCTGATTGATATACGTAGCAGTGGCACGAAAGATCCTACGGCGGAGACCGAAGCGTTAAACAATATTAACGATGCCTTTGAAAAAGCGGCTGGGAGTGTGAATAAGGCCGGCAGCGAGTTTGAAAGAAAGTATGCGCAAGATTAGCGGACATTTTTGGTGACTGATTTAGTTTTCTTTCACTACCAAACGGATAAACTTAAAAACAGGCAATAAACTCACTTAACTTACTGATTATCAGTAAATATTTTCATTAGATAAAAAAGCCNCCCCCCCTGTTTTTTAGAACAGTTCTACCTGTATACAAGGTGGTTTATTTCGTTTTTTCTGTTTGCTGTAAGTTCTCCTGCTGTTCTGCACCATCCAATATATCTCAAGATTACTGATTAAATGGATTCTTATCAGTGCAGCAATGGTGGAAAACGCCTTTTTGCTCTGGGATTTTACC
>NZ_ATZA01000024.1 GCF_000427965.1 Olivibacter sitiensis DSM 17696
TCACCGAGAAATCGGACGCCAAAACCACCAAGGAAACGCTCAAATGGGTACATATCGCTATCAGCAATGCAAAACGGACATTGCTGGGCAACTACCATAAAATCAAAAGGAAGTACCTCCAGCTCTACCTCAACGAGTTCATTTATAAGCTCAATAGACGGTATTTCGGAGACAAACTGTTTGACAGAATGGTCATTGCAAATATAACAGGTGCGTAAACGGAGAATCAGTAAAAAAAATAAAAATCTATAGAAAAAAAATAAAAAGAAGCGATTCAATTGGATATAAAACGCCATTCGATATACTTATCTAAGATATAGGTAGGCTACAAGCAATTGTTATAGTTATTTTACTCCAATAAGCTATATTGCCAACCCAAAGCTTATCCTTAGGTTTGGCTTATATAGATCGTTATGGCCATTCTGGCAAAAGACCATGTAAAAAACACATCAAGCGAAAAAAGCATCAGACTTCACTTAAATAGCACCTATGGCGCCACCACCTCTTTGCGTTGTATCGTATGCGCACTGAAGTAGCCCAAGGCATTCCCTCTCAAATTGCTCACGGGATTGGCGGGTGTGGCGGAGTTGCTATCGCCCGTGGCGCTATTGGCCAAGCTGAAAAAATATTTGTAAACCGCGGCATCTGTGGTCAACATCTCTACCCTCACCACGTCGCCACTTTTTATTTTATCCTCATCATCTTCAGCCTCCGTAAGGACATATAGACTGAGCGAATTGGCATTGCCATCCGTAAGTTCGTCATTGAAGGCAAAAATCTGTTTGATCTTCCGATCGTTCACGTACAGCACAAATCGATAGTAATTGGGCACTCCGAAAGGGTCCATAAAATCAATGGTGGCCAGTTTTTGGATCTCGCCAAAGATAAGTTCTTCCCTGATATAAAGGCTATCCATCCTAATCAGATCGGGCATGGTAGAGCTAGCGGTGATCTGCTCATCGCCTATTTGTACACGGAGGTGATAGGTCGTCCCAGGCGTGCCTAGCCATGTAGGTGAAGTATATTCACCAGGAGCCGTTTCTTCCAGATCAATTGAGTTTGTCCCATCGCTCATGCTGACGATAGCACCGCTCACGGTAGCTCGGGTATTATCTTCATCAAAGTCCTTGGTTTGGCTGATCAGTACCTTAGACCCGCCTTCCTCATCGGTCACTACCGCTTCGACGACATACCTTTTCTCCACGCCATCCAGCCGGATGTCTATCTCCTTTTCGCAGGAAAACAAGATACCCGAGAGTATGATTAATACCGACATCCATATATAATTGTCAATCCGTTTCATATTTATGTTTTGCTTGTTGCTATATCGATTCAATAGATCCATCATATTTTTGATTACTTGAACTTGAAATTGTAGGAAACAGAAGGGATAAACCGGAAAAGGGAAATCTGATTGGCTACGGTCCTATTGGGATCGTCCTTGCTATCCTGAAACTCGATTACATAGGCATTCTCCCGACCATAGGCGTTGTACAGGCTGAAACTCAACTCCGAGCTCCATCGCTTTTTCTGCTTAAGCTGCCAAGTGGCTCCCAGATCGAGCCGATGGTAGTCGGGCATTCGGTATCCATTGCGTTGCGTGTAATAATAGGTGGTTTGGTCATCGATAATGTACTTCCCCGCGGGAAAGGTTATGGCGTCTCCCGTGTAATATACCCAATTGGCAGATAAGGTCCATTTCTTGTTCAGCTGGTACATGGCCACGATGGCTATATCGTGCGTCCTATCCTGCCTGGCATTGTACCATTCGCCATTATTGATGCCATCTATCTGCCTTTCGGTCTTGGAAAGGGTGTAACTGATCCACCCGCTCAACCTGCCCGACTTTTTCCTAAGTAGCCACTCTATGCCATAGGCTCTACCCTTTCCATAAAGCAGCTCGGTTTCTATGGCGTTATTGCCATTGTACACATCGGCGCCATCGCGATAATCGATCTGGTTCTGCATGGTCTTGTAATAGGTTTCCACGTTCAGTTCATAGCGGTTGCCCGCCAAGTTGCGATAGTACCCCAAGGCGAACTGATCGGATACCTCTGGCTTGACAACATTGGTACTGGCTATCCACTTATCCGTAGGGCTCGCCGCAGTACTATTGGCAATGAGGTGCAGGTTTTGCGTATTCCGCACATAGGATCCTTTGACGGACGAATAGTCGTTCATCTGATAACTGGCCGCCAGGCGCGGTTCCAGATTAAGGTAGGTTTTCACAAATTCGCCCCGATCGTAGCGCATGGTATCGATCACCCGACCCTCACCATCCACATCATAGAAATCGCCCTCTCCCAGAATGCTGAATGCGCTAAGGCGCAGGCCATAGGTGAGCTGTAGCTTATCCGAGGCTTTCCACGTGTCCGTGGCAAACAGGGCATTTTCCCAGGAATAACGCTTTTGCATGAATATATCATTGACACTCGATTCTTCGTTCGCAACCACTTCCCCGGGACGGATGGTATGGTATGTGGAGTTGAGCCCAAACCTGACGTTGTTCCTATTGCCGGCATTCCATTGAAATTCCTGCTTGAGCTGGTAATCTTCTATACTGGAATAGATATTGAACTTATTCGTACCGCTGTTGATACCGATATTGTAATCGTAATTGCTATAAATCATTGACGTATTGGAAAACAACCTGCTGTTGAAAATATGGTTCCACCGCAAGGTGCCCGTCGTATTGCCCCAGTCCAGGCCGAATACGTCTCCTACCCCCAAGCGATCCTTGCCCAGATAACCGGAAAAGTACAAATGATCTTTGTCGCCGAGATGAAAATTCAGCTTGGCGTTTAAATCATAGAAATACAGCTGATTGTTGTTGATGGACGAATCGCTGGACAGCTTCAAGAACATATCGAAATAGGTTCTCCTGCCCGATACCAGGAACGACGATTTGTCTTTCTGTATGGGGCCTTCCACATTGAGCTTTGCCGAGATGAGCCCCAGGCCACCGCTTACATTGAAGTCTTGGTTGTTGCCATCGTTCATCTTGACATCTAGTACCGAAGAGAGTCGACCGCCGTACTGTGCCGGCATCCCACCTTTGTATACGGTCATATCCTTGATGGCATCCGAATTGAAGGTGGAGAAAAAACCCAATAGGTGCGATGCATTATAGACGGTTGCCTCATCCAGCAATATCAAATTCTGATCGGCACCACCGCCCCGTACGAACATACCACTATTGCCATCCCCGGCGGGCTTTATACCAGGCAGCAACTGTATGACTTTCAGCACGTCCCGCTCGCCCATCAGCACCGGCACATGTTTCACTTCCTGTAAATCTACCTGCTCCACGCCCATCTGGGGGGTTCCCAAACTCCGCTCTTGGGATGACGAAATGACCACCTCGTCCAGTGCCTGGGCAGCATCGTCCAGGCGGACATGCAACACGACATCTCCAGATGCCCTGATGGTATCACTGTAAGTGGTAAACGATACGTAGCTCACCACGAGCTGGTATGTACCAGCGGGTATTTGTAGGGAAAAGAAACCGTACTCATTGGTTTTCGTACTGAATTTGCCATCAACGCTCACCGTGGCGCCGATAATAGTCTCGCCTTTGCTTTTTGACCTGACCGTGCCGCTTAGCGTGACCTTGTTCTGCGCATACGAATGAATAGAAATAAAAAAAATAGGGATCAATAACCAAGTTAACTTCATATCTGCCATTTATTTTAAGCAAGACGTTCAACATGGATAGTACCCCTATGTCATAAAAAAAGATTATTCAGATGCCAATGTTCGCAATTTGCGATAAATGGTCATTCTGGAAATCTGAAGTATTTCTGCCGCCCTACTCATATTGCCACCGGTTTGTTCCAGTACGGATCGTATCAATAGGAGTTGTTCCTGGGCGTCAAGATCTTTAGAATAAGACTTTTTGGTATCATTTTGTTCCTGCTCAAACCGGATGATCCTTTCCTGCAAATGCTCGGCGGTTAGTTCCAGTTCACCTTTCAGCGCAAAGACTGCATACTGTGCTGCATTTCTAAGCTCACGTACGTTTCCCGGCCACGGATAACGAAGCAAACTTCGTTGAGCACTTGGATGTATATATACATGAGACGAAACATGCTCTTCCAAAAAATGCTTGAAAAGGGGTAAAATATCCTCCCGTCGATTCTTAAGATCTGCTATGGCAAGGTCAATCACATGCAACCTAAAGTATAGATCTTCCCGAAATCGCCCCTGCGCCACTTCCTCTTCCAGATTTTTATGCGTAGCGGCAATAATGCGCACATCTACAGGCACGCCTTTCTCTGCCCCCAAAGCATATACCATGTTATCTTCCAGTATTCGTAACAGATAGGGCTGTACGTCCAAAGGTAGCTCTGCAATCTCATCCAAAAACAAAACGCCTTTATGAGCCTGTACGAATTTTCCCTTTTTGCCTTTGCCATCCGCCCCAGTAAATGCTCCGGCAACATAACCAAACAGCTCGCTCGCAATCAATTCCCTAGAAACCGCCCCACAGTTCATGGCGACAAATGGCCCTCCACGCCTCTGAGATTGCTGATGAATAAAGAGTGCCAACTTTTCCTTTCCCGTGCCAGTACTGCCATGAATAAGAACCGGAAAGTCATACATGGCTGCCTGTTCGGCTTTTTTCAGGCAATTTATAAAACTGGCAGACTCTCCTATAATTCGATTGGCATACACATTTTCATTATCGATAGAAGATAAACCACCTTGTACTGGTTTGAAAACCGCTATGCCTCCTAATAATTGGGTATCCATTGCATGAGGAGAAATCACAATCTCCCACTCCTTTCCCTCCTCTTCTTTATAGTGCATGGTTACTTTGAAATTGAGATACATTTGGCTCGTTTCCGGCAATCTAAAATGACTTCTGAAATTCATCCCTTCACGCGCTCCCAATAGTACCTGCGCCAACCTATTGCATCTCGTGACTTTACCATTTATATCGAAAACAAGCACAGGCCGTGTATTCTCCAATAAATGGTGGTAGGGCGTGTACATCGCTTTCTTCATATACTCCTGTTCGATGGCATTTTCTATCAAAGCTTTTGCCGTATATACAACGCCAAAATTATGAGCACCCAGCAAATCCTTTCTCCCGGTAAAATCCAATATACCTAAGGGATTACCGGTAAATGGGTCGACAATTGGAATTGCAGTACAAACCAAATGATGCCAGCCTTCGCAATAATGTTCGGCGCTAAAAATCGTAACGGCAGATAAACTCTGCAAAGCCGTACCAATGGCATTGGTACCACAATTGGATTCATCCCAAATGGCTCCGTTAGTGAAATTCAATTTATCGAATTCCTTTATCGTGCCACCGTCCGCTTCCGTTTTCAAAATGGTGCCTTCACTATCAGCCAATACCATAATAAGACCGTGCATATCAAACTGATTGGACAACATTTTGATGATGGGCTGAGCAATGGACAGAAAGTGCCCGTTTTTTTCACGACTGATTTTTAGGGCATGATCTGACAACTGCTGAGGAGCCTGATTCAGGTTCATCGCCACATTGTTCTTTTTACAACGCTCCCATGAACTCGATACTACATCACGTAACGACATAAATGTTTCGCCCTTTAAGGCATAAGAATGCCATGCCTGTTGTATAGATTGATCGATCTCGTTATATCGGTCAATTTGCAATAATGGATACATAATAGCTACCTCCTAGTTTATGATTGGCCCAAATTAATCCCAAGCAAAAATAATCATAATTACTTTGAAATAGCAATCCTCCTCCCCGGTTACTTATTGTCCATATAAGGCAAGTGACTGTAACGAAACACTGAAACATGTTACGCATATACTATAAACATGTTTCAAGGCGTGATCAACATAAAAACAACAAAAACCTGCTATTCAACACATTAATAAAACAGGCACAAATATGGCATGGGAATGAAAAATAGGGCATTCCCTTGACTAATGGGATTGCTCTTTGCAACATAAGAACAATATAAAAAAATGAAATCACTAGTATTTAATGGCGATCACGACATTGCCTTGGAAGAGAGACCAATACCAAAACTTCTAAAACCAACAGATGCCATCGTTAAGGTCTTGAAAACAACCATTTGCGGAACAGATTTAGGAATTTACAAGGGCAAGAACCCCGAGGTAGCCAAGGGCCGTATCTTGGGACACGAAGGAATAGGAATCATCGAGGAAGTGGGTGAAAGTGTGACACAGTACAAAAAAGGCGATAAAGTATTGATTTCATGTGTCACCTCTTGTGGCTCGTGCGAGTATTGCAAAAAACAGCTATATGCACATTGCAAGGACGGGGGCTGGATTTTGGGATATATGATAGACGGCGTACAGGCCGAATACGTTCGCATACCCCATGCAGATAACAGCCTTTTCAAGATTCCCAACACCATAGACGATGAAGTAGCGGTATTGTTGAGCGATATATTGCCCACTGGGCATGAGATAGGTGTGCAATATGGCAACGTGAAGCCAGGTGATACCATCGCTATTGTAGGTGCTGGGCCTGTAGGCATGTCGGTGCTTTTGACTTCGCAATTCTATTCCCCTTCCATTATTATTGTTATCGACATGGATGAAAACAGGTTGGCCTTGGCAAAAGAACTGGGTGCCACTCATACCATCAATTCTGCCAATGAAAATGCCTTAGAAGCGGTAAAGAAAATTGCTGGTGAGGAAGGGGTTGATACGGCTATCGAAGCAGTCGGAATTCCACCGACATGGAATATTTGCCAGCAAATTGTCAAACCTGGCGGCCACATCGCAAACGTTGGGGTACATGGTGTGAAGGTAGACTTTGAAATCCAGAAATTATGGATTAAAAACCTGACGATTACGACAGGTTTGGTAAATACCAATACGACGCCTATGCTCATCAAAGCTGTTTCTGCCAACCGTTTTGACTTGAAAAGACTCATTACCCACCATTTTGATCTTTCTGAGATTGAAGAGGCATACCAAGTCTTCCTCAATGGGGCAAAAGAGAAAGCATTGAAAATAATCATAAACAACTCTTAGAAAGTACGAGAAAAGCACCGCAAACAAATACTAGTCTATTTGTGAAGTGCAGCAGAACAACTATTTCCCCCGGTAGCCGGAGCAAACTGCTTCGGCTATCGGGTTTTTAGCGGGTTATGAAAAACATTGCATTCATCCCGTTATAGGTGTACTTCTATACCAAACACATCTTTCAATGCCGTTCTAGCCGCATAAAAGCCGCTCATGCCGTGCACACCACCCCCTGGCGGCGTGGAGGCCGAGCAGAGATAGACTCCTTTTGCCGATGTACGGTAGGGAGAAAAGCGCAATACGGGTCTATTGAACAATTGTGCGAGATTGACCACACCACCATTAATATCGCCACCTATATAATTGGGATTGTAATGCTGCATTTCTTCCGTATTGAAGGTATGCTTGGCCAAAATGGTATCCCTAAAACCCGGGGCAAACCGCTCGACCTGCGCTTCTATAGCTTCGGTCATATCTCTGGTAGAACCATTGGGCACATGGCAATAGGCCCAGCCCGTATGCTTCCCTGCGGGTGCCCTGCTTTCGTCAAACAGGCTCTGCTGAGCCACGAGCACAAAGGGCTTGTCGGGATGTTGGCCTTTCCATACCTGAGACTCTGAATGAGCCACCTCTTCAAAGGTATTGCCCAAGTGTACCGTCCCTGCCTTGCGGCATGCTTCCGAGCGGAAAGGAATGGGGCTATCCAATGCCCAGTCGATCTTGAAAACGCCCATACCGTATTTATAGTCCTTCAATTGCCAACGATAGAAGCTAGAAAGTTCGTCGCCACAAATGGCCAGTAACTGCCTGGGCGTTACGTCCAGCAACACCGTGCGCGCATCGGGTAGGTCGCTCAAAGAGCTTACGGGACTATTGAGTTGTATCTCCCCTCCCAACGATTCGAAGTAAAAAGCCAAAGCATTGGCGATACTTTGCGAACCACCAATGGGTATAGGCCAGCCACCGATATGCCCGGCTGTGGAAAGTACCAGTGCAATGGCCGCCGATGTCTGGGCAGACAAAGGAATCATACTATGGGCTACGATACCCGCCCAGAGCCCACGGGCCTCCTTGGTCTTGAAACGGGCGGCGATCTGCTTGCCCGATTGCAAGGCCTTCCATCCAAAACCGGCCATGGCAAAAGGATGACGTGGCAGGGAAACCAAAGGCCCCAATACGTCCCTCTCTATTTGCGGCCAATGGCGTACAAGTGGGGCAAAAAGCTTTTTATAAGCACCTTCGTCCGCGCCAAATCCTTTAGCAGTTTCATCTAGCGACCGTAAAAGTGCCGCCGCATCATCTCCCGAATCAAAAGGGTGCGCCGCCAGTACAGTTGGCTGCACGTACTTTAGCCCATGTTGTTCCAGCGGAAGCGATCGCAAAAAGGGTGATGCTGCCCCCATGGGGTGGATAGCGGAACATACATCGTGGCGGAAACCCGGGAGCGTCAGCTCTTGGGTACGCATACCACCACCAACGGTGGCTTTCGCTTCGAGCAAAAGCACCGAAAGCCCCTCACGCTGCAAAGTAATGGCTGCAGCCAAACCATTGGGCCCAGCCCCCACTACCACCGCATCGTATCTTTTGGACATAAAATTTCAAATAAAAGATGATAGAACCGAAATGCAGACAGCCTACTGTATGACAAAATTAATCTTGTCTACCCCCGTATTGTTTCCTTTGGCATAAAAGGCATACACCAGCAATTCATAATTTCCCTTTTCCGAGATATCTATATCGCCATCGTACAAATTATCCTCGCTCAACTTACGCAAATCGTATTGCCCTATCTCAACACCCTCTTTTTTCAGGACAGCCTTGATCTCTATATCATCGGAATCCCATATCCCGCCTTTACTGATTACGCAACCGCAAAGCATGGTCAGGCTTACCTTAAAATTAAGTGCCTTGCCCTCCAAAGAGCTCAGCGGGATGAACTGATGAGTAGTAGGACTTAGAATATCAAGTATCAAGCCCGACAATTCAATAATGAGCCCATCGCCGACAATGTCTTTACCAGGAATGAGCCAAAACTGCGTAGTCCCTTTGATAGCCGCCCCCTTTCTGCTCAAGGGAGCTAGCACTTCCACGTCCAATAAGGTAGGCTCTTTGATATCCAGCGTGGCTTCAAATTTCGCCGTTTTCTCGTCTGTAAGCGCGTGCCCCCGTGCCAAGAGCGTTTGCAAGAGCAATTTGGTATCGCCAGAACTCCCCGTTGTTACCCCTTTTGCCAACAGTTCCCCTGTCAGATTATCTTTTATGACTACCGAAGCCCCTCCGATACCCGTTCCCATGAACTTGGCATCCTTTGCTTTTACCCGAACGATCAGCTTGGTAGGTGTAGCAACCAAGCTACCTGCGTATAAGCACAATACTACCAAACCTGCAATTTTTCTAAACATCTTGCTTCTTTCCTTTTTAATTTTTCTCTCCCAAATACCTTGCCGTCAAATAACTAAACAACAACACGCACTGTCTAGTCAAACAACAGGTATGCCAACAATAAGGTCACCAATATATTAAAAACCTGCGCAATCAGAAAAGCATAGAACGGTTTTGGACTATTGTCCTTGATCAAGTCCTTGAAATTCGTTTCCAATCCTATACTCGTAAAGGCCAGGGCAAACCAAAGTCCTTGTATATCCTTTATCGTGCCTTTGACAGCGGCCGTTGTCTCTGGACTCACCACAAACGAAAACAAAAGCGATGCGGCAATGAAGCCCAGAACAAATTTAGGGAAGCGTTCCCATATGATTCCCAAACTGGGCTTGCTGCCCGGTTCTGCTCCTGCTGGATGATTCGTATAGCTCCAGTAGATAGATATGGCCAATGCCGCAATCCCCAATAGTACGTTTTGCGAAAATTTCACAATGGTGCTGATTTTCAAGGCCTCCTCTCCCACCAAGCTACCCGATGCCACTACGGCTCCCGTGGTATCTATACTTCCGCCGAGCCAGGCACCCGTAACTTCTTGTGATAGCCCAAGATAATGCGCCAAATAGGGCATGCCTATCATCATGGGGATAGCGGTGATAAGCACCATGGAGACCACGTACGACAGCTTTTTGGGATCGCCCTGGATGGCCCCCGAAGTAGCAATGGCCGCCGATACGCCACAGATAGAGACGGCGCTGGAAATCATGAGCCTGAGTTCTTCATCTACCTTGAACTTCTTGCACAACCAAAAAGCGAAATACCATACGGACAGTACCACCACAAGCGCTTGTACAATCCCTTTGCCGCCCGCTTTCAATATATCTGAAAAGATGACACTGGTACCGAGCAGCACCAACCCAATCTTTACCAACAATTCCGCCGATAAGGCTTCCTTGAACCACACGGGCAGTTTAACGGTATTGCCCACCAGTAAACCGATGAGCAGGCTGAATATGACGGCTTCCAGTCCCAAATCTTTTACGGTAGCGTTGCCCGCAAGGAACAAGGCCACGATGGTGAGTGCATACACAATGGGAAAAACCCGTAGATGTGCCTTGACGGATTTCCCGGTAAGTATCGCCCCCAAGACAAACACGGCATAGGCAAAGAGAAACTGAATAAGCAGGTGTACAGCGTTATCCGAATGAAACAACGCGCCGATATCTGACGCGGAATGCCAAGTAAACTTGGGGCTGGGGATATGAAGCCCAAGTAAAATCAAGACGATGATGATAAAACCTAAAGCCACAACGGCCCAGTCTTCGGTGAGCAGCGTTTTTTTATTAATTGATGTCATAGTATACGATAAAGTTCAAAGTTGACGCATTCGCATCACAAATGTGGTTATTATTAAATTAGTTTTATAAAGTTACTTTTCCCAAGAAATTCCCGAAAAATCATTATTATCCAAAAACACACGCCCATCGCCTTTTAAGGCCCATGCCGTAACAGGATTGAAGTGATAGCCCCCTTTACTTTCTCTAGCCGCCACTAGTTCCTCATAAAAAGGCTGGCGATATCCCGTTTCGTCAAATGCCCTACTCATAATAACCGTTTCCTTTCCGTTCCATTCCCACAGAAAGCGAAATGCCGTATGCGCCTTGTCAAGCACGGGCTCCTGAAGCCTTGCAGGATACCAACTGCGCCCAGCATCAACACTCACCTCTACCTTGGTAATTTTACCCCTGCCAGACCAAGCTATCCCACGAATCTCTATCCAGCCTTTCTCTACCGTTACGGGATATGTTGGAAAAGTGATAATGGAACGGGCATCCATAACCACGCTGAATTGCCTGACCTTCCCATCCTTCACCGTTTCCGTATATTTGGATGTCTCCTCCCTTGTCATAAATGGTGCATCTGCCACTTCTATGCGCCTCAGCCATTTCACCGAAGTATTACCTTCCCAGCCAGGCAAAAGCAACCTAGCGGGATAGCCCTGTTCAGGTCTGACAGCCTCTCCATTTTGTGCATATACGATCATTGCATCATCCAAACCCTTCTCCAAAGGAATGCTTCTAGTCATTACGGCGGCGTCTGATCCTTCGGCCAAAAACCAGCTCGCCTTCGGCTTGACTCCCACCTCCCTGAACAAGGTGGACAACATCACACCTGTCCACTCACTTTGACTCGTCAAGCCACAGATTTCCTGTGGCGTCATCTCCTCCTTGCCAGAACGGAAATTGCCGGAGCATTCCAAAAAACATATTCTGGTCACTGATGGGAATCGTTTCAGATCCGTCAGAGTAAATTTCATGGGTCGCTCCACCATACCGTGGATCAAAAGCTCATATTTCTCTGGCAGTATAACGGGAACTCCTCCGTGGTGGCGCTCGAAATGCAGATCGGATGGCGTAATGGTGCCATAAAAATTCTGTAGCGGGCTTCTGGAAGAAGTAAATGTAGGCAATTTTTCCAGTTGCTCTGCCGACGACCTTGTTCCAAGCTTACCCGGAAAAACACCCAATTTTTTGGTAGGGTCATCGGTATTTTGAGGCAGTGGCACACCTTGCTGAATTACCTTACCTAGAGGATCCTGACTCAATACCAGCCCCAAAGCCGCCATTTTCCCCAGTAGTTGCCGCCTGCTTATTTTTTTTTGTTTCATTCCCTGCTCAGTTTATCAACGGCAGCGACCATGCCCTTGAATTCGTCTTCATCATACAGACGGGTCAAATAACGAATCACCCCATCCTTGTCGATCAACACATTTCTCGTTACGCCAGCCTTCCTATCTGCATATCTGGCAAATACATCTGCCCCGGGATCGAGCGCCAAAGGGTAACTGATCTTCATGTCCGCATGGAATTTCCTTACTGTTTCCAGCGGCTCATCACGATCTACCCCAATCAAGACAACGTCCTTATCCCGATAAGCTTGCCAAAGCTCCTTTTCCAAATGCGGCATTTCTTCCCTACATACCTTGCACCACGAAGCGGTAAACTGCAACACCACAATTTTACCGCGAAGATCCTTCAATGAGGTTTTAGTACCATCGTGTAAGATCAGTTCAAAATCATCGGGAGCACGATCGCCTACCTGTACCAAATAACCTCTGTTGTCTGCAATCGGTTCCTGCGCAAACAAATTGCCTAGCGAAAGCACTAAAAGCAAGATTCCAAACAAATACTTTTTCATTTTTCGTTTCATTAATTTCTAGTTCATATTACATTATCAACGCACTTCTGGACCGCCCTTTCGGTCGTCAAGCACAAACCTCGACCTAGCGGGCATTTCCACTTTGGATAGATTTCTGGCGTTTATCACGGACATGGAATCGATAATCCCATTTTCATACAACAGGTAGGCCGTAAGATGATAGACCTCTTGATCATTCAAAGAGCCCGGCGCATCAAATGGCATCGCTCTCCGGATATAGTCGAACAACGTCGTTGCATAAGGCCAATAATTTCCGATAGCCTTTTTATCGCTTTCTCCTTTGCTGACCAGTACATCATAAGGTCCTTCCTTACCCGTCGCCCCATGACAAGCAATGCATTTTTGTCGATAGATCAACATTCCGTTCTTCACGCGACCGGTGCCTTCTGGCAGTCCTTTTCCATCTGGACCAATGTCTATATCAAGGGCAATAATATCTGCAGTCGAAGCCTTTTTACCAAAGCCAAAACGTTCGGGCCAATTGGCTCTTGAGCTATCTTCTTTGCTATATGTAGCATCTTCCGAGATTTCTTTCATCGTAGGCGCGCTGAACCTTAAATCTCCTTTTCTGTCTCGTTCCCCACAAGCATTATAGAGAAAGAGGCAAGCGGCAATCATTAACGAAAATGTCCTATGGCTCATGCAACACTCCTTTATCAGCTTTCGAAAGAAATTGTTTCTTTATCGCATACTTGAATATCTCGTTGCGCAAAAAATCATATACCAGCACGCTATTTCCTAGCACATCACCAGAACCCGTAAGCAGCTTCAGCACTTCTCCTGCCTGGATATTGCCCAATATCATGGGAAAGACGCCCAATACACCATTATCTGTACAATTGGGAGCTTGTTCTTCGGACCTTCCTTGCGGAAATAAATCTTCATAGCCGATAGCTTTGGCATCGCCTGTCGGAAAATTGAAGACGGCCACCTGTCCCTGAAATTTATGAATGGCAGCATAAACAAGACTTCTTCCCACCTCTGCACATGCCTTACTGATGAGATATTTGGCCTTTGTATCATCCGTACCGTCCACTACTACATCGTATTGTCCAATCAGTTCATGGGCATTCTGTTCATTGAGATAGGTTGAATGTATACATACTTCCGTTTCACCGTTGATCTTTCGAATTGCACGCTTCGCTGCTTCTACCTTCGGTGTTCCTATGTCATTGTCCGTATAGAGTATCTGCCTATGCAGATTGGAAATCGAAACCCGATCGCCGTCCACTATACCCAATGTACCTACGCCCGAAGCCGCTAGGGCTTGCAATACGGAACAGCCCAAACCGCCTGCGCCGATGACCAATACGCTACCCTCGCATATTCTTTGCTGTCCCAATATACCTATCTCACCCAAGGTGATATGGCGCATATATCTTTTTATATCCATACTACTTTCTTTTGTCCTATCCTCCTGAAAAAGGCGGCAGCAAGGCAATCTCCATATCCTGATCTAATGCGACATTTTCGGAGACTATCTGCCTATCGATGGCCACGGCGTAGGAAATTCCCACAAGCGCTGGATAATTTTCTTGCAATACCAAAATCAATTGCGCTCTATCGTAAACTTGGTCTATCTCGATCTCTCTTTGACCGGTAATCTCCACTAGTCGACCAAATAATTTAATTTTCATTTGAGTATCCTGTTTTACAAGTCAAACACATGCAATACCTGTGGAAAAAGTGCATCCATTGTTTCGGAAACACCTTTTTTGGATCCAGGCAAGGTCATTACGAACATTTTTCCAATAAATCCGGCCACACCTCTAGACAGCATGGAAAAGGGCGTGCGCTGTTGTCCATAGGCCCTTGCCGCCTCCATAATTCCAGGTATTTCCCGATCGAGCAAAGGTTTTATGGCGTCGGGTGTCACATCCCTGGCCGACAAGCCTGTTCCCCCCGTAAAAAGGAGCAGGTCAACACCGGCTGAACTAAATCGCTCGGCTATTCTTCGGATCCCGTCAAGATCATCTGGCGTAACAATATATTCCCCAACTTCAATCCCATGTACGGCTAATTTCTCGATAATGACCTTTCCAGCGGTGTCCTCATAGACGCCTGCCGTCACCCGATCGGAACAAACCACTACCGCTACACGCAAATGTCCATAAAAGCCACTATCAAAATCAGACTTACCCCCACTTTTGGAGAGCAATTTGATATGACTGATCTCCAACTCCTTATCTATAGGTTTCAACATATCATAAAGGGTAAGTGCCACAACCGATGCCCCATGCATAGCCTCCACCTCTACCCCCGTCTTATAGATGGTACTGACCTGTACCTTTACAATAATTTGCCTACCGTCGACAGTATAATCGATAGTCGCCTGTTCAATAGGCAAGGGATGACAGTCGGGAATCAGATCGCTCGTTTTTTTGATGGCCAACAAACCAGATGCCCTGGCAAACTCGAATACATCCCCTTTAGGCACCCGCTTTTCCAAGACCGATTGGATGGTCTCGTCTTCAGAGGCCAGAACAACGGCTTGGGCAATGGCCTGCCTGTAGCTATACCGTTTTGAGGTAATGTCATTCATGATTTCTTTTCCATTGAGTTTGTTCGTCATCAAAGCGTTCCAGCCCCCATATAGGCACCTCCGCCTTTACTTTATTGACCATTTCCTGGCAGGCCTGCATAGCCTCCGTCCTATGAGCAGCGGTGACGGCTACCAAGAAACAGCATTCGCCTACCGCTACTTCACCCAAGCTATGTACTACCTGAATGTCGGAAACCTTATATTTACCGATCAATTCATTCCTCAGTCGCTGAATACGATCCTTGGCCATATCTTCATAAGCGGTAAATATGATGGATATCACCTTGCTATTTCCTCGATAGTCTGCCCTCACCCATCCCAAAAAACTACTTGACGCACCCGTTTGCCTCTCGTTGCCCGACGGGGGAGAGACGGCCTTCAAAATCAAGTCTGCAGGAAGCCCTTCCTCTACGAACAACGGCATGCGCTGTTCGGTATGGAATTTTTCAAGTCTTGCCAAATCTGTCATATTTCCTCTGATTGATCATTAGGAATAGAGTAATAAGGCAATAAATGAACCTCTACCAACTCCCCATCCTTAAATTCCGATTTTCCTTCGGGCAAGAAGACCAAACAATCCGCCCCAGCAAATGAAGAAAGGCGATACGATTCCTGTGCCGGCAGAAGTTCTACGCTACCGCTGTGGATCTTCCCTTTCAAAAAAAATGCTAAGTCGCCCCCCTTTACAAAGGATTGCCTTAAAGGCAGGAACACGCGCCTCAAAGCACCTTCTTTACCAGAAAGCTGTAACACTATGGGCAATACGTATTCATAGAAGCAAGTCAATACGGAAGCGGGATTGCCCGGTAGCCCAAATATTTCCACGTGTCCTTTTTTCCCATAAAACAGCGGCTTTCCTGGTTTTTGCCTTATGCGATGGAAAAGTGTTCTTACGCTGCAATGCCGACAGGCTTCTACCACAAAATCATAATCGCCTACGCTGACCCCACCGGTCAGCAATACGAGATCGGAAGTTTGCAAGGCCTCGCCCAATACGAAGATGAGTTGCTCTCTACTATCCAAAACATGCTGTACACGTATGTCTGACACGTTCAAAGTGGACAAGGCGGCCCTAAGTGAAAACGAATTGGACTCATAAACTTGCCCATTTCTCAATGCCTCGCCCGGCTGGACCAGTTCATTACCAGTAACGATAATTGTCACTTTGGGCGATCCGTAAACCTTGACCGAAAGAAGACCTAAACTAGCCAAGAACCCGATAGCCGGTGCATGCAGAACGCTTCCTTTTGGCAAGGCCAATTCTCCCTTTTTAATCTCCGAACCCACCAGCCGCAGGGCGTTGCCCTTGGAAAGCTCTTTGTCCCGTACATATATGAAGCCGTTTTCCTTCTCCACCTTTTCCTGCATCACCACTGTATCTGCGGGGAGAGGCACTGGCGCCCCCGTAAATACACGGGCAGCCTGATTTGGCGACAGTGTCTGATGGCCGTGGCTTCCTGCTTCTACCTCTATCCCTATCTTCAATCCCTTCCCTTTCAGCAAATCGCTGTACAGAAAAGCATAGCCATCTACCCCCGACTGTGGAAACTGGGGCAAGTCCAATGGTGCATGCACATCCTCTGCCAGTACATGCTCCAATGCCGACAATAGCGAAAGTTCTCTCTGTACCGGCAATCGCTCAACATGCGACAAAATCCGTTTTGCTTCTGTTACCGTAACCATATCTAAACGATTTCCAATACTTGATCAATTATTCCCGTCACTTCTTCCACATAGTGTGTCGCAATGAAAGAAGAAATGGACAATTCTTGTTGCAGTTGACATAATTCTCCAATGATTTCCTTTTTCATCGCTTTATCCTGCGCAGAGAAAGGTTCATCCATTAGCAATACACTGGGCCTGGTACTTAGTGCCCTGGCTATTGCCAGCCGTTGTTGCTGCCCACCGGAAAGTTGGTGTGGCAAATGCTTTTCCAGGCCTTCGAGTTTCATGATTGTCAGCAATTTCTTTAAATATGCTTCATCTTTGGTACCATATCTCAGATGCCGCTCTACAGTGAGGTGAGGAAACAAAGCGTAATCCTGAAATACAAAACCCACCTTACGTTCTTTGGCAGGCAACGTGAATCCAATGCTTGCATCGTTCCATTTTTGCCCCCCGACAAAGATGGTTCCCCGGTCTGGCGTCACCAATCCCCCCAATATTTTCAGGAATGTCGTCTTTCCGATACCCGAAGGTCCTAACACGGCTATATTACTGCCCAAACTGAATGTCGCTTTCACCTTAAGCAAAGCAATGTTCTTATGCCTGTTTATATTTTTCTCGATATTTAAACCTATCATTCCAAAGGGCTTTTAGCTATATGACGATTAATGACAAACACCAACAGGACTATTGCAAAAGAAATAGCAAATAGAACCGAAGCATGGCTACCGGCAGTGATATAGTCCATCTGCTCCACTGCATTGTACACCGCAACAGAACCCACTTGGGTAACTCCTGGGATATTGCCCCCAATCATCAACACGATGCCGAATTCGCCCATTGTATGTGCAAAGGAGAGAACGGATGCCGTAACGATAGCGGGCTTCACTACCGGTACGGAGATGTGGATGAAAGTAGCCAATTCGGATTTGCCCATCGTGTACGAAGCTTCTATAATTGAGCGAGGCATGCGTACAAAAGCAGACTTTATGGGACCTACCATAAAAGGTAGGCTGTAAATAACGGATGCCAGCACCAATCCTTTAAAGGAAAACACCAATTGTATATCGAATACTTCATTCAGATTTTTCCCCAACCAACCCTGAGGGCTGAAGGCCAGCAGCAAATAAAAACCTAAAACCGATGGTGGAAGAACCAGCGGCATAGTCAAAAGTGCCTCGATAACGATCTTCCATATCGAATTGCCTTGCGCCAACCAATAAGCCAATGGCAAGCCGATGAATCCCAATATCACGGTAGTGACAACGGAAAGCTTAACGCTCAATATAATAGGTGTCCAATCCATATATTACCGTACTATTGGCACTTGATATCCATAATCCTGAAATATTCTTTTTGCCGATGCCGAAGACAGGTAATCCAAGAAAGCCTTGGCCTGCTCCAATCGATTCCCTTTTGCATATTGACATATCAATACCCCTTGCTCGATCTTACTATATAAACTTTCGTCTACCCTCGCCCAATATAAGCGATGTTTATTGCCACCCTCATGTACCAATGCTTCCGTCGTAAATGCCAAATCCACCGCGCCATTTGTGAGGTATATATTTACCTGGGAGATACTTTCGCCATATACCAGTTTGGGGGTCACTTTTTCCAAAAGCCCATAATGCTTCAACACCTCTTCTGCGGCTTTACCATAGGGCGCAAGCTTCGGATCGGCTATGGCCAATTTGTTAATTCGACCACTTTTCAATAGTTCTTCCCACTTTGCTATTGGCTGTATTGTTTGGCTTGCAACAATCAGGCGGCCGTAGGCATATACCTTAACCGCTGTAAGGCCAAATCCCGCCTGCGCGACCTTTTCTGGAAAATACATGTCGGCAGACAGGAAAAGATCGTAAGGTGCGCCATTCAGTATCTGCGCGGCCAGCTTGCCGGAAGAAGAAATGATGGCCTCCGTGGCTATACCCGTCCGCTCTTGAAAATCCGACTGCAATTGACCAATAACGAACTGCGCATTGGCCGAGACAGCCAAGCGCAAGGGTTGCGCCAATAGCTTCCACTGAAAAAAACAGCAGGCAAAAACCCAAAAAAATACCCAGCATATTCTTCTCATCGTGTTGTTTACCTCGATTCTACGTCGCCTATTCTTAGACTGGTTACATTTCTTATATAGCGTGCCTTTCTTTTCTCTCCGCCCACAATAACCCTAAAGGGTCCTTCTCTTTCGGGCAGAAAGCTTCCATTTTTCCTGTTGGCAAGGATCACCTGTTCGTCTTTAAACAAACTGTCAATTTCTGCCAATGAAAACATTACCTTATAGCCATCACTAGCTTCTATCAAAAGGTATTTTGTCAAGTTCGCTCCGCGTAGTTCTTCACCGGAAGGCACTCCGGCCAAAGCCAAGATCTGCGTTAGCGACACGCCTGAATAGGTATCGTGTTGTCCCGAATCGGCCGGTATTCGGATGCTTACCACTTCCATCTTATCCAAATTGTCAAATGAAAGCACTAAGTTCTTTTTCACCAGACCTTCCACTCGCAATGTCTCCATTCGTGACTGGGCACTTGTCATCCCGCCCATCGCAAACATCATGGCAACCAATATCAGTTTAGCAATAAAAAAACGGCTCATTCCCCGAGAATAAATTGATTTCATTTATCTAAATATTAATATTAACCTCCTATCGTAATCATACTTCTATTGATCAGTGACTCTGCCTCCCACTCCTCGGATCCAAAAGGCAATTGACCACCAGTTTGTGCAGCCTTCGCTCTCAATGAACGACGGATAAGTGGAAGGATATCTCTCCCTGCCCGATAGGGCATCAATAGGTCTTCTTCCGTTTGAGAAAAAAGACAATTTTTCATCTTGCCATCCGCCGTCAGCCTTATCCTATTGCATCCGGAGCAAAAAGGTTGGGTGATGGTGCTGATTACAGCTATTTTGCCTCTATGGCCCTCAACCTGATATTTCCTTGCCGTATCGTGCTTATGATCCGGCACCTTATGACAGCTATATTTTTGGCCTATCAGCCGCATTAATTCTCCGGCGCCCACTATCTTTTTCTGCCCCCAGCCATTCCCACTGAACGGCATAAACTCAATAAAGCGAACCTCTATGGGCCAAAACCTTGTCAGCTCCACAAAGTCGTTGACCTCATCATCATTGATATCCCTCATCACTACCACATTCAATTTCAGCTTCACCTTCATCCCTATCAACGAGCTGATATTTCCAAATACAGTATCAAACTTATCTCGTTTGGTGATGGCAAAAAACCTATCTCTGCGCAAGGTATCCAGACTAATATTGATCGACTCCAAAAATCCGGCTTCCACTAGATCGATGATTTCAGCAAGCCGAACCCCATTGGTGGTCATGCTCAATGGCACCCGCAAACGCGCCAGATAGTCCATGATCTTTTGGATGTCCTTACGTACTAAAGGCTCACCTCCCGTGAGCCTGATTTTATTTATACCCGCTTGTTTGAATATGCCCGCAATGCCATATATCTCCTCTGCGGTCATCCATCGATTGTCCAAAAAAGGATGTTCCCCGTCTTCTGGTATGCAATAAAGACAGCGCAGGTCACAATGGCTAGTAAGTGACAATCTCAGATAATCATGTATCCTGCCATGGGAATCTATCAGTTGCATATGCTCTCCCTTTAATCGTACTGCCCGGCATCCAATTTGCCAGGGGATAACTTGTAGTCCTTTTTCACTCTATCGAGCACCACGTATATCGAATCCTTGTTTTCATCTATGCCATTCAATACGATCCTGTTGCCGCCGTCGATCACCTCATAGTCTATCACAAAGCGTTTCCTTATTTCTTTTTTGGCCAATTCGTCGGCCTTTGCAAATTCCCGAATACGCCTTGTCGTGCGTGCACGGGGATGGACAAAATTGACTTCTTCACCAATACGCAGCCTCGCCTCCTCCGGAATCCACTCGTCCAAGCTCAATCCAGAGCCTGCGGCAGACAAAGCTTCCGGCAATATGCCGTAATTCCTCACGCCGCCATCTCCCCCAGAACCGGAAGTAACATTTCTTCTATCGGGTATGGGCTTATATTTATCTTCGAGGTATAGGCGCCGCTCCAATGTATCTGCGTAGTAGTGAAATGCTCGCTGCCCGCCAGCGACCCCTGCAATCTCGAAGGTGCGGTTGACATCGCGCTTGGGGTCGCCACCACCATTGGACAAATCCAAAGGAAGAGACCTATTGACCCTAAACGTCAGCGTGGTCCATCTTTCAAAGGTGGCAGATTGCCACCTTACCGTATCTAGTGGATCGTATGGCAACACCCGATTGTTCAACCTGAACTCGGTGACGTCGTAATTTCCCCGCAGTTCCTTAATGCCGGCAGTAGACGGCTGCTTGTAGGGGTCGTACAGAAAATCGACCAGTTGCAAATAGAAGAATACGCCCAAAAAGACAAACAAGGTCAAGGCCTTGAGCCCAAAGCGTACATACGGCCAAGCCCCGTTAAAGGTAGGAAAGAAAAGTGCCACCTTTGCCGCCCGTTCATGGATGAAAACATCGCCAAACGGCTTGTAATAGGGAACCAATAAAAACAGTCCCAACAAGGTAAAATAGGAGCTATAAACATGTACCCCCCCATCATATACCAAATTGACGACCACAATAACACCCAATGCCCCTACCAACAGAGCCGCCCCGATACCTACCGTTTTCCTGAACAGGAGCAGTGCGCCAGCAGTGACCTCGAGAACCCCCGCAAAAACCTGGTACCAAGGTACAATGCCAAAAGACAACCAAAAGATCTTTTGAGACGTCAGCTCCCCATAATCGGTGTCCAATATGCCCAAAGACGGATAGGGCATTTGTACCGGTAGCAATTTGGTAAAGCCAAAGCCGATGATTCCCAGTCCAGCGCGATAACGCACAATAACGTTCAACCAATAATAAAGAAGATTGTATTCCTTTCTTTCTCTTTTCTGGATCTTGGCAATCAATGTCCACAACAGTCCACCGCCAACAGCTATGAGCAAAGTAGTGATCCAATTGGCATAGCCCAACAACCTATATCCAAAAAAACTGTTGCCAAACAGGTTGATCCCTGATCCGAACCTACATATATCGTAGAGATCGCGGTAATCCAGGTTGAACCAATCGATCTTCAGCACATGTTCATACCAAAGCGGGTTGTTGGGAATGGAGAGCGCAATAAAGAAAATGAAACTTATCCTGAAAAGGATTCGCTGATATTCCCTCCAATTTTTACCTTCGGTCGCTGAGAATGAATGATCATCCGATGCGGTCTTGTCCTTTTCTTCGGCCTTTACATGAACGTCCGCGGATGTAAAGGCATGTTTGCTTATTGATGCCATAAGTCTAATTTTAAATAATTTGCTTTTCTACAACCTAAATCCCAATGTAGATCTGCCCACCTTCTTCACTTCCTCTATGAGGTATTTTTTGTCCAGTTTATCCAGCTTTACCAACAGCGAGTCTCCTTTATTGTCCCTTCCGCTCAAGAAAATGGTATTATTGTCTGGACGAGCAATATCCAATTCCAGATGCTCATCGGCATAGTGGGGATTTCTGTTTTGCAGGTGAAGTTTTTTACCATCCTCGCTGACCTGGTAGCTGTAGTAATGACGGTCGCCCACGAGCGCATACTCGTAATTGCGGAGACTGTCTTCACGCTGCAGGCTGATGCCATTGAGTTCATTCAAGTCTACTGGCCTATTCGATCGTATGCTCAGGGTATTCCATTTTTCAAATACCACATCCTTCCATCTGAAGGGGTGATTGGGCGCATAGGCCACCGTATCCCTGTTCTGCACAAAAAGGCTCGCATTATAAATCCCTTCGGCGTCTACCAGTCCTGCGGTTTGAGGGTAATATAAGGAGCTATGGTTGGTGTATACCGAATAGCTTTTGCTGCCATAAAGTGCAACGAGCACAAAAACAAAAATTAATTTCAAGGGCACTTTAACCCGCGCACTTATTGCTTCATCCAATTTCTGTCCAAGAAAGGCAGGTTCGGTGTGCGCATGGCCTATGACCAGACGGACGAACCTGCGAAAATCGTACAGGAAAGGTACAAAGGCCAAAGTGAGCAAAAACAACGAAAAAACATACCCTTTGCCTTCATAAGCCAGATTGGCAAGGAAGACATTTCCATAAAATGGGATAATGAAAATCACGGCCAAAAACGACGTTCGCCGAAAAAGAAGAAGTATTGCCGTCGTTACCTCGATGACGCCCAAAAAGGAAAGATAGGCAGGAGCTACACCAAGGCTCAAATAAAGCTGC
Source organism: Olivibacter sitiensis DSM 17696 (assembly GCF_000427965.1). Lineage (GTDB taxonomy): Bacteria > Bacteroidota > Bacteroidia > Sphingobacteriales > Sphingobacteriaceae > Olivibacter > Olivibacter sitiensis. The sequence goes on from NZ_ATZA01000024.1 coordinate 23,056, forward strand.
TTCAAATCTGCAAAATAACCGTAGGCCGTATTGAGATGGCTCAGTGAGGGCTCCGGTGCAAAAAGTGGAAACAACTTGATGAAACCTAGAGCAAACAAGGCTGCGGCCAACCGAAACCTAACCAATACCCTCAAATAATAGTAGCGCGTATCGTCGTCTAGCTTGCTTTGCCTACCCTTTGCCAGCAAAGGCCATACAAAAGTGCCCAAAAGAGCAATGGAGGCAATAAGCAACCAATCCAGAAGCGTACTTTCAGTGCCGAAGAAATGTGGCGTGTACGTGGCCAACTGGAATACGTCAATAACAAATGTATTCCAGTTCACGTTAAAGAGCTGTCGATAGAAATCTGGCTGAAAAGGAATAAGCTGCAATGCAAAATAAATCCATGCAAAGCGAAGCAATCCAACTTGGAACGCCGTCCAATGGTGGAATGGTGTTGTTGTTTTTGTTGTTTCTGAGGACATAAGTGATAAAGTTTTAATAACCTGGATTTTGTTCAAGTGCATCGTCCAAAAGCAGCTGTTCGGCAGGCAAAGGCAATAGCAGACGGTTGTCATCTGTAATACCCAATACCGCTTTGGCTCGGCCAGTTCTTACCAAATCAAACCAACGATGGGCTTCCAGTCCAAACTCCAGCCGTCTCTCGTTTTCAATGGCAAGCAAAATGGCGTCCTGCCCTTCCGCTTGGCTATCTGCCAAGCCAGCTCTATTTCTTACCTCATTTAGGTCGGTCAAGGCACCATTACTATCGCCTAGATTTGCCTTAGCCTCGGCACGTATCAGGTAAAGCTCAGCTATTCGGATCACATAGGTCGGATCTGTAGCCGGACTGCGATAGTACAGATTTCCATACCACCGGCCTTGATTGTCCAGAGCCACCAAGGCACTCCTACTACCTCCTACCTCGGGGTTGTTGACGAGCGCCACGAAAGTATCATTGGGTGCCCACTGACGTGTGCCACCCCGTTCTTGCGGCTGCCATTGATTGCGATGGGGGTTGAGCTCATTGGCATTGTAGTAGATTTCGAACACCGATTCGCGTGTTCCTACCACATTATTGACAAAGAAAGCGGTATATGGAGCCAATAGTTCATAGTTCTGAACATCGGCAATTAACCTAGAAGCATAATCGAGGGCCTGCTGCCAATCTTGCCTATAGAGGAAATAGCGTGCCTTCAAAGCCCAAACGGTCTTGCGGGTCGCCTGATAGCGATTGGTGGTCTCCGACAGCAGGCCTTCCGCTATATCCCAATCCGAGATCGCCTGTTGATAAGTTTGCTCCTGCGTGCTGCGAGGGATTCCACGATTGTCATCCACATTGAGCGTAGGCGACGTAATCAAGGGCACTCCGCCCCATACCCTTGCCAAGTCAAAATAGGTAAGCCCCCGTATAAAATAGGCCTCACCCAATATGCGGGAACGTTCGCTATCGCCAATGGCTCCAGCGTCCAAATCGGCCACTTTGGCGATGACGTTGTTTGCCCGGTTTATCGTTTCATATATGCCCACCCAAGTACTGCTTATGGTTGCATTTTCGGCACGCACATTGTGATTGATAAATTCTTGGATTTGCGATTGCGAACCCGTCCATTGTATATTGTCGCCCGATAGGTATGCTATAGACTGAAAGTTGATGCTGTAGTAAGAGCGAAGTGCACTATACACGCCGTTCAGTGCCGTATTTGCCGATTGTGCATCTATTATCGTATTGTCGTCAGAGATGGAAGCCCTGGGATCCACTTCCAAGAAACTGCTGCATCCCGAAAACAGGATAAGTGGTATGGATAATATAAAAAATAATTTCTTCATGTTGTATAGGTTATAGGGAAACATTAAGACCAAATTGAAAACTACGCGGCTGAGGGGGAGTACCCAAATCTATTCCTTGCTGATTGGGGCTGCTGTTGGCAGCAGACTCTGGATCCAATCCGGTATAATTTGTCCATGTAAAAAGATTGTTGCCTTCTACGAACAGCCTCAAGCGATTTAAATGAAGGCGATTGGTCAATCCTTTGGGCAGCGTGTATCCAATATTTAAGGAGCGTAAGCGCAGGTAGGACCCATCCTCGAGCCATCTTCCTCCCCCGTCGCGGTAGTTATTGACGTTCACTCCATCTGCACGAGGCACGTCCGTAATATCTCCCGGCTGTTGCCACCTCGCCAGATTGGATGCTAGAATCACGCGAGCTGCATCCCTTGCCCCACCTGCTTCACCAAAAAAGCGGTTGTGATTGTATATTTTGTTGCCGTAAGAAAAAACGAAAAACAGGGAGGCATCAAAGCCCTTATAGGAAAAATTGTTGGTCAACCCGCCAAAGAAGTCGGGCCAGATATCACCCTTTATTTGTCGGTCGGCCACGGTAATCTGCCCATCTTGATTGACGTCCTCATACACGGCATCTCCCGTTTGTGGATCCACGTATAATTGATTGTACACCCAGAAAGAATACATCGGGCTACCTTCTTGGAAGATGACCAAATCCCTACTGCCAGCGTAGATGGTGTAAGCAAGCTTTTCTATTTTATTGATGTTTCTCGAAACGTTAAAGCTGGTCTGCCAAGAGAAGTCCTTCTTCCTGACATTGGTACTGGTGATGGCCAATTCGAAACCTTTATTACTGATTTCGGCCGAATTGCTGGTGTACGAATCAAATCCAGTAGTGGCCGCTAGGCTAAGGGGAAGCAGGCCATCCTTGGTGTACTTGTCGTACACGTTAAAAGTGAAATCCAATCGTTCATTGAAAAAGATGGCGTCGAGCCCGATATTCAGCTGCCTAGTACGCTCCCATTTCAGTTCGCTATTTGCCAATTGTTCCGGAGCTATACCGGCCACTCCCTGATAAGATTCACCGCCAGACCACAAACCTCTGGCGGCAAATGGGCCTATTCCGTTTTGATTGCCAGTAGAGCCATAACTAGCCCTTAATTTCAAATCGTCTAAAGCCTTTGCGTCAGCTAAGAAAGCTGCCTTTTTGATACGCCATGCAGCACCTACCGCTGGAAAATAGCCCCATTGGTTAGCTGTTCCAAAACGCGAAGACCCATCGGCCCTAAGTGAAAAATCCAATAGGTAAGTGTCCCTAAAGGCATAATCCACACGCCCAAAGAATGAGGCCAATCGGTATTCCCACCAATCTTGGGTGGATGTAGTCGTGGCTGCAGAAGAAATTAATTTAAAGGAATTATTGGCAAAGCCTCTTCCTTCCGCACCGGTAAGTTCAAGTGTACTTCCCTGCAAGGTATTACCTACCACAATCCCCAAATTGTGTTGATCGTCCCAATTTTTGCGGTAAGTCAGAGTCTGTTCGTTTATCCATGTAGAAGATTGCGTGATGGTAGACGTGGCCAAACCATCTGGACTTCCTTCAATCAAGAGATTATTCCAATATTCAGATTCATCGTAGTTGTTGTAATCCAAGCTAAAGGTCGATCTGAATTTGAGATTTTTCAACAAGTCCGCTTCCAAGTAAACATTGCCAATATACCTTAAGCTGCGCGAACCCACGTCGTAATTTTCAAGCAAAAGCGTGAGATTATCAAAACCGGCACGTCCCACCAATTCTCCAGCGTCATTATAGGGAGACAGATAGGTAGGGGTGTGCAAGGCCGACTGCAGCAGTCCACCCCGTGGTCCATCACCAGCACGGGCTTGATTTCTTCCGGTCCTTGCAAAACTATTGCTGACACCTATTTGCACGCGTTCACTCAGCTTTTGATCTATATTGGCCTTAAAACTCGTCCTATCAAAACTGACAGGCTTTATGATCGCTTCCTGTCTATTAAAACCTGCCCCAAAATAGTATTTGGTCTGGCTTGTACCGCCAGACACCGATAGATCCGCATTGGTAAGCGCGGCAGATCTAAACAGCTCGCCCAAGCGGTCATAGGTCTGTTGCTCTTCAGGTAAGCCTCTACCAGCAACCCCGTTAATCACCTCGCCTACGGGACGAAAGGGTGCCGGTTGACCGATATTTTGGAAATATTCATTGACCAATTGTGCATGCTCTGGTCCCGTAGTCAATTCCCACAATTTGGCAGCCTTCGAAAAACCCTGTGAAAGATTGAGATTTACCCTTGCTTTTTCATTGTAATTTCCTCTCTTGGTAGTCACAATGATGACGCCGTTGGCTCCTCTAGAACCATATAGGGCAGTAGCTTCTGCATCTTTCAATACTTCCACGCTTTCTATATCGGCAGGATTTATATCGGCTATGGGCGATGTCGCCTTTCCGCCCGTGTTAATGGTTTGCAGGCTGTTTGAGTTGAGGAACACACCATCTACCACGTACAAAGGATCATTGCCCGCATTGATGGAAGTGGCGCCACGCAAGCGGACGTTCAAGGCCTCTCCTGGTACGCCAGTATTACTAGTAATCTGTACGCCCGGCACCTTGCCCTGTAGCTGTGCATCAAAACTACCCGTAGGAATATTCACCGTGGCAGCAGGGTCAACTTTGGAAACAGAGCCTATGAGATCCTTCTTTTTTTGTGTGCCATAGCCTACCACCACCACGTCTTCCAGTTGATTAAGATTGGGCGCCAGCTCAATGCTTATCGGCGATCCCTCCGCTCTAACTGTCTTACTGTCATAACCCAGATAAGAAATCACAATATTGTAGGGGAAAGGCTGCCCTGTAATAAGTTGAAACTTTCCATCTTTATCTGTCTGCGTTTGATTTGTCACCCCCTCTATCTTCACCAATGCCCCTGGCAAAGGTTCTTTACTACTAGCGTCTACCACCAATCCAGATAGGGTAGAATTGATCAAGGGCTTGTTCTGTGCGCTCGACTTTTCAGAAAATAGTAGAAAAAAAAGAAAGCAAACGGACACCAACCACCTCACAGCATCCCGGAGATGCGGATTATGCTCCATAAATAAGGCTTTACGATTATACTGATTATACATATAGGATTTATTTTACACATGAAGCCAGTACCCATTCACAAAAGGCAATACGGGGTACTGACCAAAAAGAATTTGGTTTCGATTAAGTCAATAAGACGATGCTCAATTCATGAGCAAACAGTCAACATGAAAAAATATTGAGGGCAATTAACAACAGCAGCCGCTAGGCATTCGGCGCCAGGTAACGTGTAGGTAGTGAATATTTACATTTAGACAAGTACTCAAACTCGGTTGTAGATTTGTTTTCATCGCATTACTTGGTTATTTGTTTGTTTTACAAGGACAAACATAAGTCAAAATATTTAATCTACAAAATCTATAGACAAAATATTTATTATATCTATAGATTAACTGACAACGACAGCATTATTCAAGTAAATCGGCGTACCCAATGGGTTATTGCATGGCGGACACACGGCATTTGTTCGTACGCGCGTTCCCATATCCAAGATAGTATATATAGTCAATTTGTTTCACGATAAACAGCAATAGTGGCCGAACTAGCGAATGCTGTCTGGCCACTATTGCTGTTTCGTTTGATACGTCCTTAAACGCAGCCTATCGTTTATTATAAGTTATTCCGAAGGTTTCCAACCCTTGTTTGCGGCGGTGACTGTTTCGCCAAAGTTTCCCTTTTCGCCAAAGTAGTCCTTACCTCCAAAAGTATATACGTCTATATTTGCCAATTCGGCCTGCAACTGCGGCACAGGATATTGCGTGGGCGTACCGCCAATGAGCAGATCATTTCTCCTCATGAAGGTAAAGGGTACGAATGCCCCACCTGCGGCGTCTATTTCAATAGCGTATTCATAGTGCAAAGCCCGCCTAAGAGCCTCCCTTTCGGCGCCCACATCGGCTAGGAGGCCTTTGCTTTTACGGGCAGCGAAAGGCGCGTTGAGCAAAGCGGCGGCACCGGCATAATCATCCAACCAGTAAAGGGCCTCTGCCTCTATGAGACGCAACTCCTCTGCCAGGAAGAAGGGATTTTGTGCACCGGGCACGTTGAGGGTATTACTGGCATTATACCAACGCTTACGGTAGTAGTTGGTAAACAATCCTCGTCCGCGCGACTCCATCAGAATACCGAAGCTGGTGGTGTAGCCAAAATAATCGTCAAATCGCTCATCGAGCGACGATATGGGAGGCAATATACCGGTTTGTGGGTAGTAATTGGGCGTTTGGCCGCTTTCGTCTGCCAAGTAGGGGATCTTGATATCAGGTGGCAGCCATCCAGAACCATCGGCATTTCGCTGTACCAAGAGCGATACCAACTGGTTATAATAGCCCCCCGTGGTAGTAGGCAATATATAGTCGCCGCTTACTCCTTTCTGGGCAAAAGCGATGACCTTGTTCCAGTGGGCCGCTCCCAACGCCCTAGCCTCTTCTTCGTCGCGCGCTTGGGAAGAAAGTATCCTGGCGGCAAGGCTGTTGGAGAGGGCAATGAATTCGGCCTTGGAAAGGATGATTCCGGAAAGGAAATCAAAGCGGAAGTTGGCGCTGGCCTCTGCCAGTTCAACGGCCTTTTCAATATGCTTTATACCATTCTCTATCAACTCCTTGTAGCTATTTGGAAAAGCTCTTTCGGACACGTCCACATCGTCTACGATGATACCTCGATCGAAAATGACCCCCAAGTATCCCTGTGATACGCCCTTAGCAAAATAAGCGGCAATGCGGCAATCTGCCGTCCTGTCCTCTCCTTGGCCGTCTATGATAGGCTTTCCTTCGTTTTCGATGATATTCAGGGCCAAGGTTGCGTCCAAATTGGCCTGATAGAAATTGTTGTAAAAAGTATTCCAAGTTACTGCTCCTCTATAGGAGGTATTGTTGTTGAGCCGCAACCGGGGTTCCAGCGCAAACTCCCACCATGACGAGTTACCGTTGGTATTGGTGGTTTGGTCTGCCAAAAGGCTGAAATGCACACCTGCACTGCTGGTAGTTGTACTAAACGTAGTTTGTACACTGCTGGTACTGAGCTTATAACCCAAGTCCTCGATTTTATCGATGGCTTGCTCATTGGTGAGTATGGCCGGATTGTCAAACCCGATACCAGAGCACGCACCTAAGAAGGTTTGGGTTGCTAGGGCCGCTATCAAAGCGAATCTATTATATTTTTTCTTGTTCATGAGATCAAAAGTTAAGTGTCAATTTGCCGCTGAAGATCCGATAAGTGGGATATTCAAAGAAATCCATATTGCCTTCGGGCGTAACGCCCGTAAAGTCTGTCCAGGTATATAGGTTGCGTGCTACAAAGGCTATTCTGCCACTCTTTACGGCATTCTTGAACAAGCCTATCCGGGGCAGGTTGTAGGCCACCGAAAGCTCTCGCAGTGAAAGGTAGCTGCTCTTGTGCAGCCAATAATCGGTTACCTGTTGGGCATTGAAAACACCGGTGGTAAAGGCCAAGGGTAAACCCAACTGGGCCGTTTCATCGGAGAAAGGCGAGCGGTACTGATAGGTAAGATACTGCTGGGTCATGTTGTACTTCAGCCCCCCCTGCTGCCAATCCAACAGACCATATATGCTAAAGGATTTCCAGCGGAAGGTATTGGAGAGGCCTAAAATAAAGTCTGGTTGCGCATCGCCTATGACCTTGGAATTGCCCGTGGCGGCATTTTGGTATAGCAGTGGCACCTCTGCGGCCGTTCCCAGTTGACTTTTAAGCACGACGAAACCCACCGAGTTCATGGTAAAATCATCGGGACGGAGATCTCCTCCTGCTGCATTGGTCACCAGCCCATCGGCATTCACTTCCAATTGATCCAAGCTGGTGAGCACGCTGTAGCCGTAATAGGCAAATGGGCTTAGCCCCATGGCCTTTCGGAAATTGCTGCTGGTAAACTCGGGCACATTGCCCAGTGAAGTGATCTCACTGCGCACACGGCTAAAGGTGATGCCCACGTTCCATGAGAAGGCCGTACGCTGGATGGCGGCCCCATTGGCCTCGAGTTCCCACGCATGGGATTTCACCGCACCTAGGTTGTCGTATATCTGTGCCGATCCGGTGGTGGGCGAAAAAGCGGGCACCAGTATGAAGTCGTTCTTGCTATCGGAAGCGGCGTAGTTGGCCTGTACGTTGATGCGATTGAACACCACGGCGTCTATACCCAGTTCTATTTCGGAGGTCACGGCCCGCTTTAGATCGGTATTGGCCCGCTGTGTGTAGCTTACGCCACCGGTACTGTTCAGCTCCACACGGCTTTCCTTGGCATTGAAAGGAGGCAAGCTGCCCGCCTGTCCATAGGCTGCACGCAGCTTAAGCTCATTGACAAAGCCGAGGTCCACATCCTGCGTGAGCCTATAGGCAAGGGATGCCCTGGGAAAAAAGGCCGTGGCCACATCCTGCCCAAAGCGCGAACTCTGATCCAACCGGCCAAGCACGTCTAGGAAGACCTTTTCTTTCCAACCGGCCTTCACGTTCAGGAAATAGCCATAGTTGACCGTCCGGCTCCAGTCCGAACCAATGCTTCGCGTATCTGCAGCAGCAGCGGAGAGGTTTTTTACCGGTGCACTCAGGTTATAGCCAGAGGCCCTCAGTTCCGTATAGCGATAATCTTCGTAAACGGATTTGAGCGAGACACCCAGATCCAACACGTTGAAACGGCGCTGATAGTTGATCTGTGCCTGCGCGTTCTTGGTGGCCACCTTGGAGGACAGCAATCCATAGTAGCCGTTGTTACGGCTAATGTTGGCCGTCAAGGTCTGGAAGCCAATCGGATAATAGTCCTCACTGTTAAAATACTCGTTCTGTATGGAGCCATATACCTCGGCATTCAGGTACTGGCTGAAGGCATAGCGCAATTTAGCACCACCCAGCACATTGTCATTATTGTTGGCATACTCGCGGTAGCTCAACTGGTAGAAGGGATTATCTACGTTGAATTTCTGTATCTCAAAGCCATCTGGGCTAAAGGCGTACTTGCCATTTTCATCGCGCTGGCGCAGGTATATGAATGGCTCATAGAGCGTGGTGGCATAGAGCAGCGAACCCGCACCGCTATTGGTCGTTGCCGACGAAGGCGTTACCGTATTGAAGTATTGCAGGGTGAGGTCTACGCTCAACTTCTGATTGGGCCTGTAGCCAAAGTTAAACATAGCCGTCTTTCTCGTATCGGCATCTACTACGGAAGCTACGCCTCCCTTGTGCTGGTTTTGGAAAGAGGCATACAGGTTGTACTTGTCGCCCGCTGCCGTGGCAGAGAAGGTATTGCTAAAGAAAGCGTTGTTGTTCAACATGTTGCCCACATTGTCATAGTAATGGGTATAGGGGTGCAGGTTGAGCGAGAAGCCGTTGTCCTGGTAATCCAAGAGGCGGTTGGTACCGTTCAGCACAAAAGAGCCATCGGCATTTACCTGAAAATGGTGGTATTCCGATACGGGTGGCGTTCGCTGCACGTTGGATATACCCACCTCGTTATCCAGCGTCAAACGCAACCCCGAGCTGCCCTTTCCGGTTTTGGTGATAACCTGTATGGTGCCTCCTTCCCCACGGGTTCCGTACAGCGCGGAAGCGGCCGCACCCTTTACCACCTCTATGGACTCAATGTCCTGCGGATTGAGGTCGGAAAGGGAAAGGTTGGTTACAAATCCGTCCACCACGATGAGGGGAGCCACGTTGCCCGATACGGATTTTGCACCGCGCAAGGTGACAGTGGCACTTCCATTGCCCGTGCTTTGCACGATGCGGATACCGGCTACCTTTCCCCTCAAGCTTTGCGAGGCATCTACACCGGGCACAGTTGCCAGCTGTTCGGTGTTCACTTTTGTCAGCGCAAATGCCAGCTGCTTGCGATCCGTGCCCTGTGCCACACCCGTCACCACCACCTCATCGAGGGTGGTATTGTCCGGCACCAAGATGACGCGCAGGCCTTCCTTTGCGGGCAAGTTGGTGGTGACATAGCCCAGCGAGGAGAAAGTAAGCTCGGTGCCTGGGGCTATGCTCACCGAGAACCGGCCATTTGCGTCGGTCGTTGCCAAAAGGGAACCCCTTTCCTTCCACGTCACATTGACTCCGGGGACGGGTGCATTTGTTTCGCTATCTATGACTTCGCAGTTAACGGCTATCTGTTGTGCTCCGGCACTGGCGGGCAGCCACAACAAGAAGATGATCATCAACTTCAAGAATCTATTCATTGCATCAGTATGTGAAAAAATTTGCGTAAATGTCCTACAAGCCTATCGTCGCAGGCCTGCATGGTGATATCCAGAAATAAAAATTAAGTGCATCAAGATCCAAAATGAAAGGGGATCGTGCATGGAATTGGAAGTCGCTTAGCGACACATTCGCATTCGGAGGCAGCTTATATAAAAGCCGAAAAGGCAGGTTGTGAATAAGGTCATGGCAAAAGGCCTTGCAAGACCAAGTGTGGTTATTACTGCGCAAGACGGTATGGGTGCATTCATAAAAATTGTTTAAGTAAATTAATATAAGTCTGGTCTCTAAAACGATTGCAAACATACGTATAAAATCTATTAAATCAATAGGCTTTATATTTATTATTAGAAAAAGAACTGTAAAGGCTATAACTACTTCATTATTTGAGCGTAAAAATACCGCAACATGCCTTATATCTAATCATCGAGGTCATTTGTACCTAGCTACATAGCGCGTTCATGCACAAGCATGGAAATATCTGACGGAAAAACAGCCAAATAATATGTAACTATTCGCCCGAATTATATAACATACTTTAGCCAATCGGTCCCGATATTTGTAGTATTAAACGAAGGACAATGATGGAAACCGTAAATAAAAGAACATTCGACCTTCCATTGGAAAATGTGGATAGCGAGCATTGTGCCATGATAGTGGACAAGGGATTGGCACAGGTGCAGGGCATTAGCTCGCATAAGGTGGAGCTCAACAATAACAGGGCGCTCATCCAAGTGGACCAGAATACACAAGCCACTGTCGCAAACGCCGTAAATGCCATTCGCGACTTGGGTTATGGCGTCACTACCGTAAAAAAAACATTTCCCGTAATGGATATGTCGTGCGCGTCCTGTGCCAGCAGTGTGGAGTCTGTCCTCCAACACCATGACGGCGTGATCCATGTAGCGGTCAATTTTGCCAACAACAGTGCACAGGTGGAATACATACCTACGATTACCGATCCAGGCGAGCTCAAAAAGGCGGTACAGCAAGCGGGCTATGACCTGATGATCGATGAGCATGAAGACGCACATGAATCCCTTGAAACCGCCAAGGCAAACAAACAGAAAACACTGGCTAGAAAAGTTTATGGAGCGCTACTCCTTTCGGTACCTCTGGTCATCATCGGTATGTTTTTCATGGACATGCCCTATGCCAATTACATCATGTGGGCTCTTTCCACGCCTATGCTGTTTTACTTTGGACAGCAGTTTTTTGTAGGCGCCTGGAAACAGGCCAAGCACCGCTCTGCCAACATGGACACCTTGGTAGCCATCAGCACGGGTACGGCCTATGTGTTCAGCGTGTTCAACACCTTATTGCCCGGTTTTTGGCATAGCCGTGGTGTCCATCCCCATGTCTATTTTGAAGCGGCAGGGGTGGTCATCGCTTTCTTGCTATTGGGCAAACTGTTGGAAGAAAAAGCAAAAGGCAACACCTCCAGTGCCATCAAAAAACTGATGGGACTACAACCCAAGACGGTCACCGTCATCCACCACGGGGGGCATCAAATGGAAATGCCCATTACTAAGGTACAGGTGGGAGATACACTACTGGTGAAGCCTGGGGAACGGATTGCAGTAGACGGAACAGTTGCCGAAGGCAGCAGCTATGTAGACGAGAGCATGATCAGCGGAGAACCAGTACCCGTAGCTAAGCAAAAAGGTGATCCGGTATTTGCGGGTACCATCAACCAAAAAGGTGGCTTTCAGTTTACGGCCAATAAGGTAGGTGGCGACACCGTGCTGGCCCAGATCATCAAGATGGTGCAAGATGCACAGGGAAGCAAAGCGCCCGTACAGAAATTGGTGGATAAGATCGCTGCCATTTTTGTACCCGTGGTGATGCTGATTGCTATCCTTAGTTTCTTTATCTGGCTATTGGCGGGTGGAAGCAATGGTTTCAGCCAAGGACTCATTGCCTTTGTCACAGTGCTGATCATTGCCTGTCCCTGCGCCCTGGGGCTTGCAACGCCCACGGCTGTCATGGTAGGGGTAGGCAAAGGCGCAGAGAAGGGAATCCTTATCAAGGATGCCGAAAGCCTGGAACTTGCAAAGCGTATCACGGCCATCATACTCGACAAAACAGGAACCATCACGGAAGGCAAGCCTTCGGTAACCGACGTGCGATGGCTTGCCCAAACGGATCAATTGCTGCAAAATATCCTCTACAGCATTGAAAAGTCGTCAGAACATCCCCTAGCTGATGCCGTGGCCGACTATTTTAAGGGAAAAGCCGAGTATCTAAGCAACGTAACGATAGAAAACATAAGCGGCCAAGGCATCCAGGGCACATACGAAGGCGAAACCTACACCATCGGCAATCAACAATTGATGCGTGAGAAAGGCATAGCCATTGGCGAAGATGCAAGCGCATGGATGAATCAAAAATACACAGAAGCGCAAACCGTTATTTTCTATGGCAAGGGACAAACTTTATTGGCTATGTTGGCTATAGCCGATAAGATAAAGCCTAGCTCTGCCAGTGCCATCCACCAACTGCACAAAGAGGGCATCAAAGTGTATATGCTCACTGGCGACAACGAACATACTGCAAGGGCCGTAGCGGAGCAATTGCATATAGACGACTACAAGGCCAACGTGCTGCCTGCCGAAAAAGCTGCTTTTGCCAAAACACTGCAACAACAGGGAAATGTCGTAGCCATGGTGGGCGACGGCATCAACGACAGCAATGCACTGGCACAGGCCGATGTAAGTATCGCCATGGGTAAAGGAAGCGACATTGCGATGGACGTGGCCAAGATGACCATTATCTCATCCGATTTGTCCAAAATCCCGGAAGCCATCCATCTTTCAGACCAAACGGTGAAAGCCATAAAGCAAAACCTCTTTTGGGCATTCATTTACAATATGATTGGCATTCCACTTGCTGCCGGAATATTGTATCCCATCAATGGCTTCTTGCTGGATCCCATGTGGGCGGGTGCCGCAATGGCGTTCAGTTCGGTGAGTGTGGTAGCCAATAGCTTAAGGCTGAAATGGAAGAAAATATAGCATGAAATAAAAAGTAAAAAAATTAAAAAACTTGCCTGCCGTAGGCATGGTGAAAAGATAAAAATCTAAAAAAATGGAAACCTTAAAATTCAAGACCAATATCAATTGTGGAGGCTGTGTGGCCAAAGTGACCCCAGCGTTGAACAGCGATGAGAAGATAACAGAATGGCACGTGGATACGGACAATAAGGACAAAATACTTACCGTATCCGGAAAAACAGTAGACAAGGAGAAGGTGATGGAATTGATTGCCAAAACAGGCTTCAAGTCCACCCCTATTGATTAATGCTTCAAGCTTTTTATTACGTCGATAAATTGGTCTATTTCAGCGCAAGTGTTGTAAAACGCGAAAGAAGGCCGCACCGTCGACTCGAGCCCATAGCGTCGCAGTATGGGTTGTGCACAGTGATGTCCGGCACGTACTGCGATGCCCTCCTTGCTGAGCGCTTCACCCACCTGTGTCGTTGTATATCCATTTAGTACGAAAGATAGGACGCTGGTTTTCTCCTTGGCAGTGCCTATCAATCGTATACCGGGTATAGCCTTCAACTTGCTGGTGGCATAGTGCAACAGAAAATGCTCATATTGGTAAATATTGTCTATCCCCAATTTGTTCACGTAATCAATGGCCGCCCCCAAGGCTACCGCATCAGCGATATTTCCGGTACCTGCCTCAAAGCGGCTAGGTGCCTCGTGGAATTCAGTATGTTCAAAGGTGACATCCTTGATCATGTTTCCTCCGCCTTGGTAAGGCTGCGTTGCATTGAGCAGACCCTCCTTACCATATAGTACACCTATTCCCGTGGGACCAAATATCTTATGTCCCGAAAAAACAAACCAATCTGCGCCCAACTGTTGCACATCCGTACGGATATGCGATACGGACTGCGCCCCATCGGCCAGTACCTTTGCTCCTGCCGCATGGGCGATATCTACAATTTGCTTGGCTGGAGTGATGGTACCCAAGGCATTGGAAACCAACGTAAAGGACACTAACTTGGTCCTAGGGCTTATTAGCTTGGCATATTCATCTATCAATACTTGCCCATCATCATCCACGGGTATTACCTTAATGTTCAAGTTCTTTTTCTTGGCCAACAATTGCCATGGAACAATATTGGCATGATGCTCCAAATGACTAAGGATAATCTCATCCCCTTCATGGAGGTATTGCTCGCCCCAACTACTCGCCACCAGGTTGATGGCCTCCGTCGTTCCTCTAACAAAGACGACCTCGTTGATTGAGCGTGCATTTAGGAAATGCTGCACTTTGATGCGCGCCTCTTCGTAAGCATCCGTTGCTCTCGCTGCCAAGGTATGGGCAGCTCGATGGATATTGGAGTTCTCGTGCTGATAGAAATAAGCCAACCTGTCCAATACCGATTGAGGCTTTTGCGTGGTAGCCGCGTTATCAAACCAGATGAGCGGCCGACCATTTACCCGTTCGTTCAGAATGGGAAAATCGTTCCTTACCAAGTTGACATTGAAAGTTGGGCTTGCACCATAACTGGACCACTGTGTTTCGCTTCCCGAAGCAAAAGGCGAAATCGGGGTGAAATAATAGGCACTTTCGTCCAATACACTAGAGGGAGGATTGGAAAACTGCGCTGACGGACCGCTAAGCTGTATATGGCGCAATGCATCGAGCAATTGCTGCTCGAACGACGATTTCCCCCCTTCAAAGGGCAGGGCATTTATGCCTAGATCGTGATCTTCAACACGCGAGCCCGATACCGCATCGCCAGCAGACGCCCCACCGCTGCCTGCCGTAGAGTGAGGTACCTCGCCATAGCCCTTGGCATTGGGATCGGGCAGACTGGTCTGCGGATCGTACAAATCGATGGCATTGCCCTGATGTATGGCCGATGGAGAGATACCACCATTATCATGAAGCGATACGGGGGCATGATACCCTCCTATGTAAGGATGGACACGATCAGAAGTACCAGGCGGACTCGCTGGATCTATACCACCTGGAGATGTCTGGAAGAGACTATTGGCCAATCTCTCCAATTCGCTCTCTTCGGGCAGTTCATAGTTGTGTTTATTGAAATTGTTGTCGCTCATGTTAGTACTTGTACTCGTGATACTTGTTTATTTCTACATCGTCCAGTACCGCAATGGCATCTTCTACCAAAACGGCAAGAGAACAGTACAGGGAAACCAAATAGGAAGCAATGGCCTTTTCGTTAATCCCCATAAAGCGAACCGAAAGCCCTGGCGATTGCTCGCCCTGCAAGTTGGGCTGGTAAAGCCCTACAACTCCCTGCCTGCTTTCTCCGGTACGTATCAAGATGATCTTGGTTTTGTTGTTCTCAATGGGCACCTTGTCCGAAGGAATCAACGGTATGCCACGCCAGGTGATAAACTGCGAGCCAAACAAGGATACCGTGGGTGGCGGCACTCCGCGTCTGGTACATTCTCTTCCAAAGGCGGCTATGGCCAAAGGATGCAAAAGAAAAAATCCCGGTTCCTTCCACACCTTGGTAATCAATTCATCCAAATCATCTGGCGTGGGCGCACCTGTCCGTGTCTTTATCCGTTGGGATTTTACAACACTATGAAGCAATCCGTATTCCCTATTATTTATCAACTCACTCTCCTGACGCTCCTTAATCGCTTCGATGGTCAGCCGCAATTGCTCACTGATCTGGTTATAGGGTTTGCTATATAGGTCGGACACACGGGTATGTACGTCCAATACCGTATTCACTGCACTCAACAAATATTCCCTAGGTTGCTCCACATAGTCTACAAAGGTATTCGGCAGTGCACGCTCATCACGGTTGGAGCAATCTACTTCTACCGTGTTGCCTTCCTTCACTCTGTTGACCCGATATATACCAGCCTCTACCGGTACCCAGCTCAATAGATGTGGCAACCAGCGCGGCGTGATAAAGGAGGTTTGAGGTACGGTACGCGTGGCTATGGCCAGCGGTCTTGCCGCAATATCACTCAGTGCGGTCTGTTGTTGATTCTTTACTTGTCCTGCCATAAAAAATGTGTTTTTGGTTTTAGATTTAATAGTGATTGTTATAAAAAATTGACTTTATCCGTTTAGGTCATATGGGCTTACGAATCAGGCCAAACTTTACCAACAGACTGAAAACATGGCATCCGGCACAGAAGCCAAACACAGATTCCAGTAATGCGAATAAAGCCAATATGGATGCCAATACGACGGCACTTACGGTGCTGTATCCCGCCAAGCTCAATATAGCTATTGAAAAAAGAAGCCCAATGGTAGCTGCAAACCGCTTCGGGGCTCGGTCGGTCCCTCTAAATCCAATCTTAAAACCACTTACGATCAGTCCCGCAATACGCCAAAAAGGACTGTAACTACCCTTGTTCGCAACACGCAGGGCAAAATCGACTACCAATAGCACAGGGATTCCCCAAAAGCCCGTCAACAGGTAGAGCGAGGCGCTAATAAAAACAAGGCCAGCTGTTACCCTAGCCTGAAAGTCATTGATCAATATAAAATCGGTAGGGCAATTCAGCCCATCGAAAGATGTAATTTGTTGTTTTACCCGTGCCATTAGCTATGATTTATTTGGTGATGACTCCTACATTATTTAATTAAAGTGTCTTTGTAAAGAACGCTTGTTTTATATCAAATGAATTATTTGGTCTTCCTATACTCGTTCTGTTTGCCATAAAAATAGTTTTCCGTAATGGTATCCGGTTTGCAGCTTTTCGATCAAAACAAAAAATTACCCAACGGCGTTCAGAGCAAACATACATAAAGTCTATAAAAAAAGTAGACTTTATGTATAATTTATTTATTTTTGTCGAAACAAGATTGGTTTTGGCTGCAGTCGCGTGACCGAGTGGCTAGGTGGAGGGAGGCATACCCTTTTACGGTAGTTCGAATCTGCCCGCGACTTCTACTCGTAGCACCTCACCTGCCTGCAAAAAGAAAATGAATAGACTAGGGGTAATCACAAAAAAGTATAAAAGTAGCCCTAACACCTATTCGGATCACTAAGCAACACAACAACATGATAACGATAAAAAACGTTTCCAAAACTTTCTATCAAAAAGACAAGGCATTCAAGGCGCTTGACAATATAAATCTAACGGTAGCAGAAGCAGATATTGTCGGTGTCATTGGAAGTTCAGGAGCGGGAAAAAGTACTTTGATACGTTGTGTTAACCTATTGGAAAAGCCCGAGGAAGGACAAATCATTGTCAACGGGACAGAGCTGACCAGGCTGACCGAGAAACAGCTGGCGCAGGAACGCAAAAAAATCGGGATGATCTTTCAGCATTTTAACCTGCTTTCTTCAAGGGCAGTATTCAACAATGTGGCATTGCCCTTGGAACTAGATGGTGTACCGAAAGCCGAAATTCGCCGAAAAGTGACCGAGCTATTGGAGGTAGTGGGACTTCGCGAGAAAGCAAATGATTATCCCAAAAACCTATCTGGAGGACAAAAGCAACGCGTCGCCATTGCCCGGGCCTTGGCGAACGATCCTTATGTACTACTTTGCGATGAGGCAACAAGTGCCCTGGATCCCGCCACCACGCAGTCCATCCTGCAATTATTGAAAGACATCAACAAAAGATTGCACCTCACCATCCTACTCATCACCCATGAAATGGAAGTAGTAAAATCTATCTGCAACCATGTAGCGGTGATAGATAGGGGCAAGCTAGTGGCAAAAGGTACCATTCGCCAATTGCTCGCCAAAGACGACAAACATATCATTCACCAATTTATTCAATCGGACGCCATGACCCTACCAAAAGAGCTGAGCGAGAACCTGCAGAAAGATTATCAGGAAGGCCTATGCCCGATAATCGAAATCCAACTCAATGGAAATATGAGGTTTGATGTCCTGATAGCCAAAATATCGGGCGAATACCAAGTACCGTTTAAGGTGCTAAGGGCAGATATTGAATACTTGGGCGACACAAACTTCGGCAAACTATTGCTACACCTAATGGGCAGCACTGAGGAAAATGCAAGAGCTATTTATTATTTTAATCAACATCAGCTAAAAAACACTATAAAAGGATATGCTTGACAACACCACACTGCTGATTTTAAAAGGACTCTGGGAAACCATTTTTATGACTTTTGTTTCTGGCATTTTTGGCTTTGCTTTGGGACTCCCTACGGGTATTGCACTATTCTTGACCCGAAAGGGGCAGTTGCTGGAGAGACCGCTATACCACCGCACACTATCTATACTGGTCAACGCTTTTCGCTCCATTCCTTTCATCATCTTGATCGTATGGATGATCCCTTTCACGAGGGCATTGGTGGGGACTTCCATAGGCATCAGCGCAGCTTTGGTGCCCCTTAGTATCGGTGCCGCCCCGTTTATAGCAAGGCTGGTGGAAAACAGCCTACTTGAAGTACCAAGCGGATTGATCGAAACAGCTCGCTCCATGGGAGCCCGGCCGTTTCAAGTAATCACCAAAGTACTGCTGCCAGAAGCCTTGCCTTCCCTCATAAACAATGCGACGATTACCCTGATTACGCTGGTGGGCTATTCGGCCATGGGAGGCGCCGTAGGCGCTGGAGGCCTCGGGCAAATTGGCTATCAGTATGGATACATCGGCTATGACGCCCTTATCATGAATATGGTACTCATCCTCTTGGTTGGGCTGGTTTTTGCCATTCAGTTCATAGGAGATCGCTTGTCGAGAAAATTCGATCATAGGTAAGTAGGATTTTTCGGTTTTACCAACCTTTAACCGCTCCCCCCTTGAATACCTTTTCCGCTGCTTTCTCAACCGCTTCAGACTGGTATGCCTTAACGAAGTTCCGCACTTTTTCGGCGTCTTTGTTATCCTCTCTAGCCACTATAACATTCACGTAGGGAGATTCCTTATCTTCCTTTAGGATACCATATTGCTCGGGGTCTATCCCGGCCTGCGCGGCAAAGTTGTTGTTGATAACAGCAATGGTTACTTCCTTGTCGTCCAATACCCGTGGCAACTGTGGTGCTTCAATTTCGAGGATTTTCAATTGCTTGGGATTTTGCGCGATGTCGGTGACCTTGGGCAGCAAGCCCACGCCATCCCTCAATTGCAGCAGTCCATGTTTCTGCAGGAGCAGTAATGATCGCCCACCGTTGGTCGGATCATTGGGAATAACGATGGTGCTCCCGTTCTTCAGTTCCGATATATTCCCAATCTTTTTGGAATAGGCAACTATCGGGTAAACGAACGTATTGCCCACAACGGCCAATTTATAGCCTCGCTGCTTGGCCTGCTCCTCCAAATAAGGCACGTGCTGAAAGGCATTTATATCAATGTCGCCTTGGTTGAGTGCTTCATTTGGCACAACGTAATCGTTGAAGGTAACCAGCTCCACGTCGAGATCATATTTCGCTTTGGCCTCTTTTTGGGCAGCCTCTGCAATTTCTCTTTCCGGACCAGAGGTAATGCCTACTTTCAGGTATTTTGGATTGTCGTTCTTGGATCGTCCACCGCAAGCATGGAGCAAAAACAGGCCAATAAACGCCGCGAATAGGAACAGTCTTTTCTTGCCACCATGGCATATCATCAGGTTCATATAACTATATTAAGGATGTATATTCGATTTTAATAAAACATGAACTCCTTAACTCAAAAAGTCGCGTTTAGAAACTCGGTTAGTATGAGCAATTGCTGCTCCAACAACCGGAGCTGATGCTGAAACTCATCGTAATGTCCTTCTTCCAAAGCCTCCCTTATTCCCGGCAGTGTTTTCACACCATAGCCGGTATAAAATCCGGGCGCATAGATGCTGTGCTTGTACCAAGGTCTCCGTGGCAAACCCTGCTCCAACAACAGCGACTTTTCGGCTTGATACAACCTTCCGTTTTGTGCTGTCAGCTCTTTCTTACTACCCTGAAAAGCAGCAATTCTGGCGTTTAACTTATCTGCCGCGACGGATAAGCTGTCCAATGCCGAAAATAGTGTATCAAGGGCTATCTGAGGCACTGGCGCCTTTAGTTTGGGTGTTGTGTACGTCTTTTTTGGATCTGCCGCTACTTCAAATATGCTTTTGTCCAATAATTGTTGATTGAGTTCCTGCTGCTGTTTCAGTTCTTTCGCTAGTGATTGTACCTCAACGGCATATTCCAATACGGCTTTATGTAAGCCTTCAAAGTCAAAGGGCAGCACTTCGGCCTGCGAAAGCCTCAAAACCGCTCTGCCGGCTGTCTGAGCCAAGGCTTTGCCATAAACGAAATCAGGATCCTTGAAACGTACATAATGATTATAATTATCATAAATACTGTGATAATCGCCTCCTGGACCTTCTCCCCCGAAGGAAAAATTGAGGCTAGGGATACCAAGATGCTGAAGAAATGCCGAATAATCCGAACCGGTACCCAGCGCTTGCAAAGCGTAATCCTTTTTGTCCAATAGTTTCTTCTGGGGGGCAACGGAATTGGTCGAAGTGATTTCCTGCGCTCTTTTCCTGTCGAACAAGCTGACTTCCTTTAAGGGATCCCGTACGTCCCTTGCTATTTCTGTCACCAAGCCGGTTAATGCGTGCGATCCCCCTGCACGGAAAAAGCCCCTGCTGTTGCCGTCGGTATTGATATAGGCCACTACTTTTTCCGAGAGCTCCTTTGCATGATCTTCTACCCACTCGGTAGATCCCAGCAACGATTGCTCTTCCCCATCCCAAGCGCAATACACGAGCGTACGGCGTGGCTTAAAACCCTTTCGCGCCAGTTCACCAATGGCTTTTGCTTCTTCCAACATGGCCGCCAAACCACTTACAGGGTCATCGGCTCCGTTTACCCAAGCATCGTGGTGATTGCCCCGCACTACCCATTCATCTGGATAGTCGCTTCCTTTCAGCGTAGCAATCACATTGTACGCAGGCACAATATCCCAGCTATGCTTTACCTTCAAGTGCACTTTGACATCCCCATTCCCTCCCACATGATAGGTAATGGGCAATGCACCACGCCATGCAGGAGGAGCTACAGGCCCCTTGAGTGCCGTAAGTAATGGCAAAGCATCGTGGTAGCTAATAGGCAGTACGGGGATTTTCAAAATCGTAGGCGCCTCTTCCCTTTCCAGTCTTTCTGCTTTCTCGGTGGCACCGCGATTAGGAGTCAGGGGATCTCCCGGATAGATAACCATGTCCATGACCGACCCGCGCTGCACGGTATGCTCATTCTTATAGGGACCTTGCGGATATCCTTCGCCCTGAAAATAGCCATCTTCTTTGGGGTCAGAATAGATAAGACAACCAACTGCCCCATGCTCATAGGCTACCTTGGGTTTTATTCCTCGCCAGCTATTGCCGTACTTGGCAATGACGATCTTTCCTTTGACGCTGATGCCCTGACGGTCCAGCTCCTCATAATCTGCAGGAAGTCCATAATTGACAAACACCAACGGAGCCGTCACATCACCATCGGCTCCCCATGCATTATAAGTGGGCAATTGTCCCTCTTGAGTAGAATAGCTGTCTCCCTCCACCACCTGCTCCTTGAGCAAGGCCGTGAAAGGAGTGGGTGATAGCAGCTGCAGCTCGCGTTCCACCGGCGTGGGAAAAAGTACGTGATATGTTTCCAGCTTGGCCTGCCAACCATATTGCTTGAACCAAGCCAAGATGAGTTCCGCCACCTCTTTCCCTCGTGCAGAGCCCAAATGGTGCGGCCTATCGGCAAGCAGCTTCACCTGCTCCCGAATACTCTCGGAAGATAATAGGGCATCGAACTGCTGCTCCAGCGCTTGCTGATCAGCACTAGGCTTTTCCTGGGCATAAATCACATGGCCTAGGCTCTGTAAGGAAAAAAACAACCCCATTGCCCCGGCACCTATACGATGTTTCATATTTACCATCTGGTTATTTCTTAACCACTAAGTTATCTTTTTTATCCAACAATTCACCCAACTTATCGTGCAGTTCCTCGCCACGCAAATTTTTGGCTACGATAGTGCCATCGGGTGCTATCAGCAAGTTGGCAGGGATAGCACGTACGCCATACAGCTTGGCCGGTGCGCTATCCCAGAAAGTCAAATCTGTCAGCTGTACCCAATCCAGGTGGTCGTCTGCAATGGCTTTTTCCCAAGCATCCTTCTTTTTGTCTAAGCTAAAGCCTACCACACTAAAACCTTTGTCCTTATATTTTTGGAATGCGGATACCACATTGGGATTTTCCTTGCGGCACGGCGGACACCAAGCGGCCCAAAAATCCAATAACACATAGCCCTTACCCAATTGCTCACTGAAAGACACCGTTTCGCCATACTGATTGCGCGACTGAAAATCCGGTGCTTTCTTGCCTATCGCTACTGACTGCAGCACGCCTACCAAATCCTTTAATACCTTCACGTACTCCGTTCCCTGCAGGGAAGGCGATAGTTTGGTCACATAGCTTTCTATTTCTTCCGGAGAAAGGCGGTAGGAATAGTTGCGATAAAGAATGTAGGCGGTAGCGATGGATGAAGGATATTTATCCACAAAGCTGGCAATATCTACTTCCCTTTGCTTGCTGTACTCAGCAAAGACATCCTGCGAGAACGATCCTTCTGCCAAGGTATTCCGATAACGGGCGGACGTGTCCAATTGCACGTTCACTGGACTGTCTTCCAGAAAGAGAAAGTAGGGACTTTTCTGTTCTTCCAAGGTCAGTCCATATAGTTCGGGGAGCTTCACCGGAGTGGAAAAGCTAAAATTACCGTTAACGATCGTCACTGAATCTATCGTAAAGAACATCTTGTTCCTAAACTCCTGTAGATAGATCTTGCCGTCTTTCACATCTTTGACGGTTCCGGAAAGTTGTAGATTCGCTTGCTGGGCATTTACCGCAACTATGCTCGATAGCCATATAAATGCCAATAGATTGAATTTTCTTTTCATAATGTCCTATTTGCTACGTTGTTCACTTTGGGCTATTAAAATCTTTTTGCCTTTGAACGCACAAAAATACAATATTTAATCCACCTGTTAAATAGATTTTTTAGAGTACATGGCAAAAAATGAAGAACAGTTCCGTCGTACCCGTTGAAACATTAAGAAGATTAAATCCTTTTTCTTAATTTATCTTAATTCCTTAATGGTTTTTATTGAAGAAATGAAGCAATTTTTTTCAAGCACTAAAACTTGTTTTAAAAAAAACAAATCCCTGAATGAGAAATATTTCCATTTTCGCAAATCGAAACAAAGCATGCCTCTCCTTAGGCTAAATTGCGGGTTTTGAAAAACGGAGCGGATGGCTTCACGTATGTATGTATCCAATAGGACGAAGTGCAGAAAACAGCCTAGTTTTCAGGACCTGATACGGTCAAAAATTGATACCAAACAATATGGAACCATCTTGCAGGGATTCCAACTCAGCCTGATCTAAATCCCATAGCAACAAACTGTCGCCGCTACGCAGCAAGCGTCCTTCTATTTCAAAACTTCCTTGTAGTATATATGCAAAAAAAGACGATTTTCCCTGCGCCATATACAATGTGTCTTCCTTTCGCCCCTCCAATATGCCGATGTACAATGAAACAAGCGGACTACTTCCGTCCAAGGCCACCAAACGATCTTTCTCCTCATTTATACCCAATCTAGCAATGCGGATTCCGGAAGACAAACCCTTATCTATCCTGCACGAAAACTGAACGAAGGAAGTCGGATGTTCCTGATATGGATTCCTGATCAGCAGATCTGCCTTATCCGCGCCGTGGTCATAAATAAGTATTTCACCTACATCTATCATTTTGGCTCCGTTATCGGCCAAAAGTATTTCCCCACCTATAGGCAGTAGATAGGTTTGTGCCCACTCGGGGATGTCCAATAAAATATCCCTCCCAGCTTCCAATATCACGGCATTGGCCTGCAGCAATCTTCCCTGTTCAGCTGCAAGGCTATCGTAAAACGTACTGTACATCTCACTTGAATCACTCTTGTAACGCATTCTTCTTTCCGCCAAATAGATATTTCCTTGCAGCATATTTACGGTTTTCATCTCCTGTGTTTTTAACATTCTTTCACTGAATGAATATTTACATAAGGTCTTAACTCAAAAAGGTGCGTCAAGCAATTTTCGTCTCCTAGCGGTTGTAGCAGCAAATAGTTGCTTATGGTATCCAGCCAAAGCAAGGGATCCGTAAAAAAAGACACCGCTATGCGAAAAGTGCTTTGCTTGCTCCTATGGGCATCAATGATCTCAAATTGATACTGACTGAAGCGAAGAAAATATTTGCCTACGTTATTGACTACATCGGGCACTCTCCCGTTCAGTTGTTGCAAATAGCCATTGATCGCCCCGCTTACCAAAAAAGGCAATTTCTCTGCTCCATTTACGGCCAACAACAGATCTGAATACCGATCCCATTTCCCTTCCGTATCAAAATACTGTACTTGCATGTGATATTCCTCATATGCCGCATCGTACAGCAGTCGTTCCCATCTACCTTTCGAAGAGTTGTCTATGAGCTTGCGGTAGCATAAGACCAATTCCCTAGCCATTACTTAAACGCTTACCCTGATAGTTATCGACATCTCAAAACCCGCCGCCAAACTTCCTGTTACCGTAGACATTTCCTTGGCTACCGAATCACTGAATACGCTATCATATGCGTTGTAGGTATATCTCGACATCCCCTTGGTGTAGCCATAGGCAGAACCAGTAGTATTTACCGTCGTAGACAGGCTATCCTGAAAAGCGATTTGGGTTACCAATAGGGACCGGCCAGCAGAATTGTAAATATGTACATGGATATGCGTGGCCCTACCCTGATACCATCCCGGAAATATGGTTTGAAACGTCACCAGACCGTTGCTGTCCGTTACCTGTCTACCACGAAACCAATGGACGCTCTGGTAATTGGTAGACTGCATCTGAGTTCCTCCGTATTCGGAATAATCGCCATTTACGTCACAATGCCATACATCAACAACGGCGCCCTCCAATGCTGCGCAATTATTGTTTGCATTTACGACGGTGATTTTTGCGTTCATATTCGCCCCTACGCCATCTCCTTTTCGAATATCGCTGCGCACATAGGATGCTGGGTTTTTCGTAGGAAACGGTCCTTCTGTCTCACTGGGGCTCACCACACAGCTACCATCGGCTACGACTTCTTTGCCGCCATCAACAGCATCGGTCGATTCTTCCTTAGCACAAGACTGGGTTGTCAAGGGCGCTGCCAAGGCAAACATCGATAGCGATTTTAAAAACCTCTTCCGTTCCATAATTCATCTTTTTGTAATAGTTCAGTTTAGTCCATACAAAGTAAATTAACGGAAGTGTCAAATATATTCAACAGAAGTTAAATCCTGTTAAATCACTCAACACCTGTCCTTTTCCACAATTCCAGCAAAAACTCTCTTTGCTGTTCATTGATCATCTTCAAGGCATCGTCCAAGCTAAACCACTCTGCCCTATCAATCTCGGGAAAACTTTTTTGCAAACCCGATCTTGGAGGCCATTCCAACGTGAAGGTATTGCAGATTATCTTCTCAGCATCCAAATCTCCTTCAACGGCCCAGCAATGCACCGTTTTACCGCCTTTCTGCTTGACAGGCAGCAAGGAGTAAAATGGTTTTTTGGGCTTATAACCTGTTTCTTCCTCAAACTCCCTAATGGCTGTTGCCAAAAGTTCTTCCTCCTCGTTGGGCTCTCCTTTGGGGATGGTCCACCAGCCCGCATCCTTTCTGGCAAAATAGGGCCCACCGGGGTGTACCAGAAAAAACTCCAACACGCCATCATTAGGTGAGTGTCTATAAAGCAATATACCTGCACTTAATTTCATAATCAATTGGCAATTTAGTCATTTTATTTCCCCCACCTTACGAAAACCGATCATGAAATCAATACCTTTACGACACGATTGCCATTATGAACTTAGCCATACTATCAATGAAAAGAACAAAACAACTGTTATTGAGTCTTGTCATGACTGCCATTACCTATACAACTTGCGCGCAGAAAAGGGACCAAATATTGGTATTCAGCAAGACTGCCGGATTTCGGCATCAGTCCATTGAAAAAGGAATACAGACCATTCGAGAGCTTGGGCAAAAGAATGACTTTGAGGTCATTGCCTCGGAAGATGCAAAATTGTTCACAGACGACAAGCTGAAGAAATTCAAGGCCATATTGTTTCTTAACACCACGGGCGATCTATTCAATGAGCAACAGAAATCGGCATTTCAGTCCTATATCAGGCAAGGAGGTGGCTTTATGGGCATCCACGCCGCTACGGATACGGAGTTCAACTGGCCGTGGTACAATCAATTGGTGGGAGCCTATTTTGTGAACCATCCCGAGGTTCAAGAGGCAAAGCTCATAAAGACGGATGCTGCTCATCCCGCTACTGAGCACCTCCATCAGGTGTGGATGCACACAGACGAGTGGTACAACTTTAAATCCATCTACCCCGAAATTCACCCTTTACTTCTACTGGACGAAACCAGCTATTCAGGCGGCAACAACGGCAAGGAGCATCCCATCACCTGGTATCACGACTTTGATGGAGGCCGCTCATTCTATACAGGCCTAGGGCATACAGATGAAAGTTATGATGAAAACGCATTCCAGCAACTGCTCTTGGGAGGCATCAACTATGCCATGGGCAGAAAAGGGCCCCGCTTCGGCGTGGCTCCTCAATAGGAAACCAATGACACCACTTCCTCAGAAAAGGATTTGAGACGCGACCTACCATTAAGGAAGTCCAGGCTGATCAAGAAGGAATAGCCCACAACCTCACCCCCAAGCGACTTGATGAGGTTGCTGGTGGCAACTACTGTCCCTCCCGTAGCCAGCAAATCATCGTGCACTAGCACTTTCGTACCGGGAGCCAAGGCATCTTCGTGCACTTCTATAGTTGCCGACCCATATTCCAAGTCGTAAGAATGACTAACGGTTTTATAAGGTAATTTACCTTGTTTTCGGATTGGTATAAAAGGAATGTCGAGCTTATTGGCAAGCATCATCCCAAACAAAAAGCCCCTGCTCTCTATTCCTGCAACTGCCTCTATTTCGAAAGGACTTAAACGCTCCACAAAAGTCTCGACCACCTCCCTGCACAATACGGAATCTTTCAATATGGGCGTAATGTCCTTGAAAACAATACCCGGCTTGGGAAAATCCAACACATCACGGATTACCGCCTTTAGTTTATCTTCAATCTTCATTTATATGGATATAAGGTGCAATTTTACGTAAAAAATCCTCATCAAAAACCGCAATCTTCAATAAATCGGCTATAGATTTATAACTGCCATGCTGCTTTCTATATTGAACGATCAACTGGGCCTGTTTATTGGATATATATGGATGGGCACGCAATATAGCATAATCGGCCTTGTTGATTTCAATTTTTGAAATCACCGCTTTATCGACATGCAATGAAGGCAAGAGGGGCATCAATCGCAGTGAGTCCATCCCATAAACTTCCAGCAACTGTTCGACGGAATGGTAACCACCCAGCAGTTCCCTATACCGCACTATACGCGAGGCAAACACAGGACCTATTCCTTTTAGTCCGGTCCACTGTACGGAATCAGCCTTATTGATATCTATACTTTTGATAGCGTCGGCAGGTTTGTTATACGCACTATTTCCTGTATCATCGGTTACCTTCCGTTGTTCAAAAGTAGCCTGTTTACGCGACTCTTTATGTTTATCCACATCTTCCTGAATACGAACATAGGGCTCAAGCCTGGCATAATCTTGATCGCTGATCGTATAAATACGCTTCAAATCGATTGCTTTTCGAAACTTACCACCTTTAGCAACGTAATTCTGTATATTGCGAATCTGCCCTTCATGAAGCCCCAGTCGTTTACCTTGTTCCAAGCTCAACTTGTTCGGGTTAAAAGGAAAATAGACCACCTCCGTTTGCTGTACCTTTTCTCCCTTGCCTTGATCAGTGCCCGATACCGCGTCATATTGCTGTGGTAAAGGAACAATTTCGACATTAAATGGAACAATTTGATTATTGCCAACATAAAGTCCATGCAAAAATGGTATAAAAAGAATGGCGGCAATTATGCAAAGTAAAATGACAATGCCGTTCCGTTCCCGCTTATTAAAGCCAAAATATTTTTGCAACCAGTGCATAGTAAAAATCAAAAGTCAACAAAAACCAAGCGTCCATTTGTTATACTTTCAGCTTCCTCCTGCCCATCATATAATAAATTGGGATGCCCAATATGATAATGATAAGCCCTGGCCAAGTAAAGGTGGGTTGATAAATCAACAAACCTACGCAAATGGTCAAGGCAGCTACAATGTATACGGCGGGTAGTACTGGATATAAAAATGCTTTATATGGCCGCGCTAGATCTGGCTTTTTGACCCTGAGAACAAAAATCCCCAAAATGGTGAGCGCATAAAAAATAAGCACCACAAAGATAACGTAGTTGAGCAAATCGCCGTACTTGCCGGTAAGACATAAAATGGATGCCCATAGCCCTTGTGCCCAAAGCCCCCAAGCTGGCACTTCAAAACGATTGAGCCTTCCAGCTTGTTTTAGAAAGACACCATCTTGCGCCATGGTATAATAAACCCTAGCACCGGATAAAATAAGCCCATTGTTGCATCCGAAAGTAGATACCATGATCATGATCGCAATGATATAAGTACCTGCATTTCCAAAAATGGCGTTCGCGGCAGATACAGCAACCCTATCGGCAGGAGCAAAGGCGATATCATTTAGGCTAAGGGTGGCCAGGTACATCAGATTGGTAGACACATAGATAATGGTCACGATCAACGTTCCAAGGAATAAGCTCAACCCAATATTTCGCTGTGGGTTTTTGATCTCACCGGCTATAAAAGTCACATTGTTCCAGGCATCGCTGGAAAACAAGGAACCGACCATAGAGGAGACTATTCCTGCGAACAAGGCAGCACCAGCGACTGGAACCCATTCGGCAGACGCAAAATCCCAAGTCATGGCCTGCCACCCCATACTCCAGTTCTGTTCCCAAATCCTGGCGTTAAAAGCTGCCACAAGCCCGAGCACCGTCAATCCCAGCAAGGAAAGAATTTTCACCACGGTAAAAATCGTCTGCAAAACTTTCCCATTCTTTACACCCCGCGTGTTGAACCAAGTAAGCAATAATATAGTGAATATGGAGAGCACTTGGGCCGCATTAAGCTTGAAAAAGCCCAAATCCAAAAGGATATGTTCATCACTCACCACCGGAAACAGATAAGCCGTAAACTTGGCAAATGCTACCCCCACTGCCGCTATCGTACCGGTCTGAACAACGGTAAACAAGGCCCAACCGTACAAAAACGCAACAATTTTGTTATAGGCTTCGCGCAAGTAAACATACTGGCCTCCAGCTTTTGGAAACATGGCCGAAAGCTCGCCATAGCTTAACGCGGCCGTTAATGTAATGAGGCCAGTAATCAACCAAATTAAAATAAGCCATCCCGCACTACCCACATACCTCACGATATCGGCACTTACTATAAAAATCCCGGAACCTATCATGGATCCCACTACCAGCATGGTAGCGTCCAACAAGCCAAGTTCCCGTTTCATTCCTTCATTTTCGCTTATTTCACTCATATAGATTTGATTAATATTTAGTTTGATTACCCATTGAGCGACGAATATATAAATTAAAATAGAAAAGTGTACAAAACTCAATAACAGTTCCATTTAAACTAGCTAAAACATAAAACTATTAGCAACAAAAGCCTTTTCATCCCAAAAAACAAGAAGCAAACCAAGCATAGTGTATCCAAAACACTTTCCACCTCCCTTAAAAAAGAAATTAGTAAACAAAAAAACATGTATTTTGAAATAAAAATTGTAGGTTTGGCTCTCATATTGATTTTCAACAGAAACAAACAACACATAACAAAAAAATCACAACTGAAAAAGTTAGCAAAAGCTAAATTCAAATCACTATATGTTATACAAAAAATCTATTCCAGCATTAATTGAAGAGGCTAAGGCCAGTGGAGAAGGAACACTAAAAAGAACACTCTCGAGCTATAATTTAGTAGCCCTCGGCGTTGGGGCTATCATAGGAGCTGGTTTGTTTTCGTTAACGGGCATAGCCGCCGCAGACAATGCCGGCCCTGCCGTTATTCTTTCGTTTATTGTTGCTGCTGTTGGCTGTGGTTTTGCCGGACTTTGCTATGCAGAATTTGCCTCTATGATACCAGTAGCGGGAAGTGCCTACACGTATTCATATGCCACTATGGGCGAATTTGTGGCTTGGATTATAGGATGGGATTTGGTACTCGAATATGCGTTAGGTGCCGCCACGGTTGCTTCAAGCTGGTCACAGTATTTTTCGGATTTCATGGCCCATCTGGGCATGGAGATTTCTAGCAGTTTCCTACATGGTCCTTGGGAAGGTGGAATCATCAATCTCCCAGCTATCGTCATTGTTTGTCTTTTGTCTCTTTTACTGATGAGGGGGACGGAAGAGAGCTCTTTGGTAAACAATATCTTGGTCGTAGTAAAAATCATCGTAGTACTGGTTTTCATTGCTCTGGGCTGGAAGTTTATAGATCCCGCCAATCACACCCCCTTCATCCCTGCCAATCCGGGTGAAGACGCTGTAAAAGCTGGCGAACTGGGTTTCTTCCAATTTTTTGGCAGCCCAGATTTCGGGCATTTCGGTATTAGTGGCATACTAAGAGGCGCAGGCGTAGTGTTTTTTGCCTTTATTGGTTTTGACGCTGTCAGCACGGCCGCTCAAGAAGCAAAAAACCCTCAGAAGGGAATGCCAATAGGCATCATAGGATCCCTAATTGTATGTACTTTGCTTTACGTGCTCTTCTCTTATGTAATGACAGGATTGAGAAACTATACCTTATTTGATGGAGATGCTAGCCCCGTTGCTTCGGCTTTTGCTACTACAGGCTACACCTTCTTGAATATGTTCCTTATCATCGCCATATTGGCTGGCTACACGTCCGTGATATTGGTCATGTTGTTAGGACAGAGTCGTGTATTCTATACGATGAGCAAGGACGGCCTGCTACCAGCATTCTTTTCAGACCTGAGCAAAAAACAAACTCCCTGGAAAACGAATCTTATATTCATGATTTTCGTGAGTGTTTTTGCTGGCTTCGTTCCTGTATCGGATCTGGGTCATATGGTGAGCATCGGTACATTGTTTGCTTTTTCATTGGTCTGCATAGGGGTGATTATACTTCGGAAAACAGATCCCCATTTGGCTAGGCCTTTCAAAACACCGCTTGTTCCTTTGGTACCTATATTGGGCATCGTCGTTTGCGTCACTATGATGGCGTCGCTTCCCATAGAGAGTTGGGAGCGATTGGCTATATGGATGGCTCTGGGCATTATCATCTACTTCCTTTATGGAAAGAAACACAGCAAGGCTCGTTTGGCACATGAAGCCAAATAAGCTCCTTTTGTAGTACAAAAAAAATATTCTAAGAGCTATAGCCTTTCCGGTTATAGCTCTTTATATTTCCTGAAGCCTCTAACGCTGCCAATCAGTTATTTTCTACAATTTCTTTTCGCTTAACCCATTCCGAAATACTATCGTTTTTTCATTCATTGACATTCAAAAAAATATACTACCTTTGCCGGCCATAAAAACAAGTATATATCATATATTTACCTTGTTTTCAAGCACTTTAAATAATTAATAGCGATGAAGCCGTTATATTTTGATTTCAAGGAAATCCTTTCTGTCACCATGATTTTGTTTGCCATGATAGATATCTTGGGCAGTATCCCCGTCATTATAGACTTGAGGCAAAAGGCTGGAAAAATAGAATCGGAGAAAGCAAGTATCGTTGCTTTGGTGTTGATGGTCGCTTTTCTGTTTGTAGGGGAGAGTCTATTACATCTTATAGGAATAGATGTCGCATCCTTTGCAATAGCGGGTTCGTTGGTGATTTTTATCATTGCCATGGAAATGGTATTGGGAGTGGATTTCTTCAAAGGCGATTCGTTCGAGACAGCTTCCATTGTGCCTCTCGCATTTCCGTTGATAGCAGGTGCAGGCACCATGACCACGATCTTATCTCTGAAATCGGAATACTCCACACCCAATATTATCATTGGGATATTGATCAATATAGGCATCATCTACCTGGTACTGAAAAACACTTATCGCCTCGAAAAAATCTTGGGAAAGACAGGGCTTGCAGTACTCCGCAAAGCTTTTGGAATCATCTTGCTTGCCATAGCCATCAAATTGTTCAGGACGAATACTGGACTCTAACACAAGTCTAATTCGGGTCAAAAAACCTTTTTGTAGGGTGAATTGCCCTCTTATTGGAGCTTTTTGTAAAAAAAATTGTATTTTTCCCTGTTTGTTAATTACAAAGTCAGCTAAACTACTTCTATGGAATTATACTATACCTTTTCCGTACTTATAGTCCTATCGGCTATCTTTTCTTATGTCAACGAGCGCTTTCTACGGCTGCCTGCCACTATTGGCGTCATGGTAATCGCGCTTCTAATATCTCTAGGCCTAATCCTTACAGATAAGATGATCCCCCACATCTTTGAAGAATTTTCGGGTTTCATATCAAACATCGACTTCACAGAAGTACTCATGGGCGCCATGCTGAACTTTCTGTTATTTGCGGGAGCCATACATATCCACCTGAGCGACCTTAAGGAACAAAAGGCTCCCGTCATTGTCTTCTCAACTGTCAGTGTCATCATAAGCACTTTTGTGGTGGGTTTTCTACTGTTCTACGTATTACAATGGTTGAATATGGGCATTCCCCTCATTCAATGCTTGGTTTTCGGTGCCCTAATATCGCCTACTGACCCCATTGCCGTGCTAGGAATTCTAAAACAAGCAGGTGTCCCCAAGTCCTTGGAGACCAAAGTAGCTGGAGAGTCCCTTTTCAACGATGGCGTGGCCGTAGTGGTCTTTATCATCATGCTATCCATTGCCCAGGGGCAAGATGTGGACCTTTCCGTAGGCAGCGTCACATGGCTTCTAGTGAAAGAAGCCCTAGGCGGTGTCGGATTGGGATTACTTTTGGGTTTTGTCGCGTCAACGGCTATTGGTAAGATAAACAACTATAAGGTAGAAGTATTGATTACGCTAGCTGTGGTGATGGGAGGACATCTAGTGGCCAAAGCCATGCACATGTCTGGCCCACTTGCTATGGTAACCGCAGGACTGGTTGTAGGCAATTATGGCAGAAAGGTGTCCATGTCGGAAGTTTCAAGGGAATACCTAGATAAATTCTGGGAGCTTGTTGACGAAATCATGAATGCGATTCTATTTCTCATCATCGGTTTCGAACTCATCGTTATCACCAATATAGGCGATTATTGGCTCATCGGCATCATATCGATCGCCATGGTCTTGTTGGCCCGCCTAGTATCTATCTTGCTACCCGTAAAGATTATCCCTATGAAAACCAAATTCAATAAGGCCACCATCACTATATTGGTTTGGGGAGGGTTGCGCGGAGGGGTTTCGGTAGCCCTGGCGCTATCCATAGACAATTACCTCAACAAAGAGCTTCTACTGTCCATTACCTACTATGTGGTGCTGTTCTCTATACTGGTACAGGGACTAACTATAGGCAAGTTGACCAATTACGCCAAGAAAATAGCACAACAGGACGAGGCTTGAGGAGCTAAGGTGTAGGGTATAAGGCAGGTTTCTCCTTCATTCCTTAAACCCTACACCTTATTTACCATTCTAGCCACAAACATGGTGTCTGCATGGTGTTGATAGCCCTTTAATACCTCCATATGGTCTACATGAAGTCCTAAGTGCTCTTCAAAATGGGCAACCTGCAGCTCATTCTCATCGGCATAGGCAGAACAAGTGATATAAATGAGAGGACATCCCTTTTTCAGATAGGGTACGGCATGAGCCACAATTTGACGTTGCAACTGCACAAAATGCTTCAACTGTTGTATAGAAAAACTACTCATCATCTCCGGTGTACGTGCCCAAGTTCCCGAACCCGAACAAGGAGCATCCACGATGATCCCGTCAAATCGTTCATTACCCAGTATGTGTGAGATATCTTTTGTGAGATCAAGCAGTTTTTTTCGGTAATCACTGATGCCTACCTTTTCAAAGCGTTCGTCCAAATTACGCAGTATACTTGCTCGTACATCTGACACCAACAAGTTAACAGTAGGCACTTTCTGTTTGAGAAGCAGAGATTTGCCACCAGAAGCAGCGCAGGCATCCCACCACCGTTCACCGGCTTTGGCACCAAAGAAACGGTGGGTTTGCTGGCTGGAATAATCCTGAACCTGAAACTTCCCCTGTATTTCTCTTATTTGATCGAGAGGTGCACCGTTGGCCAAGACCAAGGTTTCGAGGGCCCATTCATCAAAAGCAATTCCCTTTTCTCGAAGTATGGACACGACATATGCTTTGTCATCAGGCAGAACCCTAATGAACAAATAAGGCTGCCCTAAGTGATTTTCCACAAAAGCAGTGCTATCAATGGACGCAGATAGACGTTCCCTAAACGGAAAAATCCGATCGGCTTGAAAGCCAAAACGCGAACATGCCATTTCGAGTTTCTCTTGCTTTGTTAAGGCAAGATAAGGCATTAGTTCTGGGTACAGAACCGACAATAGGTCACTCTCTTCGGCACATAGGAACTCTGCACAGCACAACCTATCTTCCATGGAAGAATCCTCGCCCAAAGCCCCACCTATCCGAAATAGGTGATAAATCCACCGAGAAGCCTGACGTCTATCCTTGGACCCCATTTGTTTGTTTTCCCTGAAATAAGCGGATAAGTAAACAGATAGAGGCTGTGCTTGGCTATAGCCATCCACCATTTGCTTAAAACGGTGGAGCTGGGACATTATTCTTTTGTTTTGGGAAGACATGACTTACATCTTCCCCTTAAGTAGCTTGAATTCGCTCCCAACAAACCGTAAAAGCTGTATAGAAGTATTAACATAGCCTTGTCCTTCCAGAAACCTAAACCTAAAACCTGTAGAAATCCCTTGCGACTCCTCATCTAGGATATGAGTGGTTAAATCATCTTGAGAATGACGATTCAATAGTTCTCCGAAGTACCGTCCAGTATCATACCCTTTATAAGCATACTCTGATGCTCTTATGCCAAACTGTTTCTCGTAAATAGCGGAAAACTTTCTGGCGTTACTAGCTCTTTCATCAACGTAAAAGGAAGTGCTGATGGTTGTTTGTAACTGCGATAGATACGTATGATCCAAATCTGATAATTTCGCCCAATTGGGATGGCCTATCAAAACAATATCGTAAGACCTTTCAACCTTCAACTCAGCAAGCTTTGCAAGCAAAGGACTTATCGCAAAAGGATTGGTCGAGCCACACAGAACGAAACTCTTACCAGACACGCGCATATTCAATTCCAGACCATCTAAATCCGATATGTTGTCTGTAGCGATTCCTTTGGCTTGCAAGGCATATTTTATGGGGTAAAGAAATTTCTCGCTGTCGGCGTCTCCCAAATCGTAGCAGAACACCTGATCGCCAGGCTTCAAGCTTGCGGCCAATTGCTGGCTAATCCATTCGGCATGCATTTCCAATGTTGGTGTGACAGTGACCACTCTTTCCACATGTGCCAAATCTGGCACGCTTGCAGCCAAAGGAGAAACCTGCAAAATATTGGAGCTTGGGCTGATCGCACTATTGAAACTCTTTAATTCCGATGGAAAAACCGGACCAACGATCAGCTTGGCGTCCCTAACTTCTCCACTTTGTGCCAACCTGCTCACTTGTTGAGCATTGTCTCTACTGTCCAATACATTCAGCCTAAAATAAGCGCCCTTATCTGACAGATCATCCAGCGCCAGCCTAAAGCCTTGATAGAAATCTAATGCCAGTGCGGCCCGATCTGCATCCTGCATGGAAGGTGCGCCTCCCCTCACCTTATCAAGTTGAAAGGGCATCAATAAGGCTATCGTCTCCGGAGCTCTTACCGCTGGCTCCTCTTTCTCGACCTCTTCTTCTGTTGGCTCCTTTGGTTTCTCTACAGGCTGCTTTTTGGGTTCATCCCGTTGCAATACCCTACGGCTGGAACAAGCACCAAGCGTGAGCAATACAAATACGAAAACAAAAAAACTATTCCCATTCAATGGTAGCCGGTGGCTTTGAACTGATATCGTAAACAACACGGTTTATTCCTTTAACATGATTAATGATTTCATTGGATATTTTCGCCAACAACTCATATGGTAGGTGAATCCAGTCGGCCGTCATACCGTCCAGGGAGCCTACGGCCCTTAAACAAATAACATGCTCATATGTTCGCTCGTCTCCCATCACACCTACAGATTGTACTGGCAAAAAAATTGCTCCCGCCTGCCACACCTTGTTGTACCAGCCGGATTCACGCAGATTGCGTATATATATGGCATCAGCATCCTGCAAAATCCGTACCTTTTCTGCCGTGATATCTCCCAATATCCGTATGGCAAGACCAGGACCAGGAAAAGGATGTCTACCCAAAATCAAAGGATCTAAACCTAAGGCAGCCCCAACTTTTCTTACTTCATCTTTGAAAAGTGTATTTAAAGGCTCCACCACTTTCATCTTCATAAAGTCGGGCAGTCCACCTACATTGTGATGCGATTTGATTGTCGCCGAAGGCCCCTTGACCGATACGGATTCGATGACATCAGGATAAATGGTTCCCTGCCCCAGCCATTTCACTTCTACCCCATTCGGCAACTCGAGTTGTACCTCGTGGGCAGCATCGTCAAACACATCGATAAATGCACCACCTATAATCTTGCGTTTTCTTTCCGGATCTTTCACTCCCGCCAATAGACCGTAAAAGCGCTCCTTGGCATCCACACCCTTGATATTAAGCCCCATATCCTTATAGGATTCGAGTACCTGCTCAAATTCGTCTTTGCGCAGCAGGCCATTATCTACAAATATACAATGTAGGTTTTTTCCTATGGCTTGATGCAAGAGCATGGCCGCGACCGACGAATCAACACCCCCAGAAAGAGCCATAATTACATGGTCGTTTCCAATCTTGCTTTTCAGATCGGCTATGGTGGTCTCTATAAATGTATCGGCGGTCCAATCCTGAGAGCAACCGCAGATATTTACAACAAAATTGGCAATCAAAGTCTTACCATCCTCACTATGGGTCACCTCTGGATGAAACTGTATCCCATACGTATCGGTATTCTTGACATGGTACGCTGCCACGCGCACCTTATCGGTGCTGGCAATGATCTCAAAAGTTTCCGGCACGTGTTTTATGGTGTCGCCATGCGACATCCATACTTGTGAATTAACGGGAATATGCTTCAGCAGTGGGCTTGTTTCGTTCACGAAGAGAAGGTTGGCACGTCCATATTCCCTTATCTCCGAGGGAGCCACTTCTCCACCAGAATGCTGCGCTATGTATTGCGCTCCATAGCACACTCCTAGTAAAGGGTATTTCCCATGAAATTGTTGAAAATCTATTTGGGGAGCATCCGCTTGCCGTACCGAAGCAGGGCTTCCGGACAAAATAACTCCTTTTATGTATTCGTCAAATGCGGGAAGGTGATTGAACGGGTGTATTTCACAATACACATTTAACTCCCTGACTCGTCGCGCGATTAATTGTGTATACTGCGACCCAAAGTCAAGAATAATGATCTTTTCTTGCATGGGCCAAAGGTAGGAATTTTTTGGAAATTTACTCCACTACAACTCCCATGGCACAGAACTTATCAATACGCTCGCTTACAAGTTTGTCCACCTTCTTTTTGCCTAGCGATTTTAAATCTTTAACCAACACGCCTTTGAGCGTATCGGCCATTTGTTGAGGGTTTTGATGAGCTCCACCCAAAGGTTCTGGGATGATGCCATCTATCAAACCATTGCCATACATATCCTCGGCTGTGAGCTTCAGACATTCGGCTGCGCGCTCTTTATAATCCCAACTACGCCATAGGATAGAGCTGCAAGATTCGGGAGAAATGACCGAATACCAGGTATGCTCCAGCATATACACCTTATCACCCACTCCTATTCCTAATGCACCGCCAGATGCTCCCTCACCTATGATGACGCAAATGACGGGCACCTTCAGTACGGACATCTCCAACAGATTGCGTGCTATTGCCTCCCCCTGTCCACGCTCCTCCGCCTCTATACCCGGATATGCTCCCATGGTGTCGATTAACGTAATTACGGGTTTATTGAATTTCTCTGCCAAACGCATCAAACGCAAGGCCTTCCTATAACCTTCTGGATTGGCCATGCCAAAATTCCGAAACTGCCTTTCCTTGGTGTTTTTCCCTTTCTGGTGCCCGATGACCATGACCGACTCTCCATTGATAGAGGCAAAACCTCCAATGATTGCCTTATCATCACGTACGGTCCTATCTCCATGCAGCTCCACGAAATCCTCAAACATAAGGGAAATGTAGTCAAGTGTTTGCGGTCTCTCTGGATGACGAGACATTTGTACTTTTTGCCAGCCTGACATATTGCTGTACACTTCTTTCTTGGCCTCTTCCAACTTCGCCTCCAACTCGGTCAAAGTAGCAGACATATCCACTTTGGTTTTTTCAGCCACTTGATTTACTTTTTCTATCTGTAATTGCAAATCGGCAATAGGTTTTTCAAAATCAAAAGTCGTCTCCATAAAGCAATTTTGGGGTGGCTAAGGTACGTATTTTTTTATTAAAAAAGGCACCCCTCTTCACAGAGTGTGCCTTCTATAGAACTTAATAGGCTGAAGAATCAGATCGTCAGCCCAACAAAACAGTAAACTACCCTCTATCAAAAGTGATTTTCGGTATATGTTTATCGATATCCCATGCTCCAGTCCCTTCCTCTCCAATCACATCGAACAGCTCTATGGCGCGACGCATGGTATATTCTTCCTCCACTTGCTCTTCCAAGAACCATTGTAAGAATTGAAAGGTCACAAAATCCTTTTCCTTGAAGCAAAGGTCGGCCAGATTGTTAAACTGCTTAGTCACGTGCATCTCCTGCTCCAAGGCCTGTTCAAACACCGACCTGAACGATTCAAAGTCCTGAGGTACATTTACTACTTCTGGAGAAACAGCTTTCCCCCCCCTGTTTTTTACATAATGAAAAATCTTCATCATGTGGGCACGCTCTTCATCAGCTTGTTCCAGAAAAAAATCCGAACTGAAATCATAACCCTGATAATCGCACCAAGATGCCATAGCCAAATAAATAGAGGACGAGTGTGCTTCTACTTTTATCTGCGCGTTTAAGGCGCTTTCTATTTTCTCTCCTATAGAGGTTTTTAATCCTATCAAATCTTTCATATTGCTATTTCGTATCGTTTCAAAAAAATTTATCTCGGCAAATTCCTTGCCTCAAATCTCATAGTACAAAGATAACTACTATGTCAATCAAGAAAAAGCGGAAAAAGCAATACAAATTCAATCTAAATTATACTGAAATACAGTATCTTAAGATCAATTATAAATAAGGGACTGGATATGTTAATTGTGACTAACCATTGGCTTATCTGTCAAACAAGCTTTCAATAGACTATTTAACTCGAGCATAAACATAGCTCCTTGCAAAATCTCCTTCAATGCCAGTAATTGCGTAACATCTAAAAGGAAACAACGTTGAGTACGAAAGGGCATCAATAGCGTATAATCCGATGCGCGAGAAGAATCAATGAGCATATCTTCCAAATCGATTTGATCGACAGTTTTCTTAAATTGAAGAAAATCCTGTACCCGAAAGGCGGTATGGTTACCTGCAAACTCCAGCCAAAAACAGTTTTTGTTATTACACTGGAGTACAGCACCGTCCTTCGTTCTATAAACCTCTTCTAATTTAACTAATTCGCAGATCATAAAGATACTATCTCATTTCGTTTGGCGAAGTTAGCAATTATCTATAATCAGTCCAAATAAAATATTGTTTTTCGTATAATCTCTATCGAGGTAGAATTAGCGACCAAAGAATAGCTGGAGAAAACACATCAATTCAGCACTGACAGTGAGCAGGTCATAACCTTATATTATCCCAAAATCAAAGGAAGGTTCGCTATCGAAAGAGAAAGGCATAGCTCTACGTTTCTTCGTGCCATCAACTACAAGGGGAAACTGGAAATGGGGAAAGATATCAATTGGCATTAGGAAACATGGACAGTGTTAGCCTGCGTTTATGGCAGTTCCCTTCTTGGGACTTGTGGGCACAAAGTCCTTAAGATAAAAAGGATCGAAATATGCAGTGTCTTCCGTCTCCCCTTTCAAAAGTTTTTGATAAGCCAGATGGACACCATATTGTGCAGAGCACCTAAAGTGCTCAAACACCTCTACAAGAGCATCGTTCTCAAACAGGGGAGCAAATTTGTCGGCACCGTCGCCAAACAATATAAGCTTCTTTCCCTTATACAATAGCCCCTCAAAACTATTTCTGTCAATAATACGAGCAGATATTGGCTCCATTTGATTCAGTTGGCTATCGTAGCTAGCGGAATACACCTCCATCCTTCTGGCATCGATCATAGGCAACAACCATGCATTGGACAATTTTAAGCCCGTTTTGTTCGCATACTCTACAAACCCGCAAGCCAGCAAGCTCAATGAATCTACCGACAAAAGTGGAATATCCGCTCCGTAACAAAGCCCTTTAGCCGTCGCTACACCGATACGCAACCCTGTATACGAACCTGGTCCTTTACTCACAGCTATAGCAGCCAAATGCCGCAAAGAGATATTGGCATCCTTGAGCAAATCCTGTATAAGCAAGGTGAGGTGCGAAGCATGTGCATTTACCTCATTTATTTCTTTTACAGATACAAGCTGTCCGTGATCACTTAATGCAACCGAACAAACTTGAGTAGCCGTTTCTATATGGAGAATCTTCATTGCGTAAAACCTAACAGGCATTAAGGTAAAGGATCGTGGCCATGTCCGCCCCATGGATGACATCTTCCTATGCGCTTAAGGGTCAACCATCCACCTTTAAAAGGGCCATATTTACTTATGGCTTCTAATGCATACTGTGAACAAGTAGGAGTATAACGACAGGAGCCTGGAAATAGCGGGGAGATCAGCAACTTATAAAGCTTGATAAGCACAACTAAAAGAAAGCTCAATGGAGCCTTAATGATTCTCTGCCATATAAATGCGCATATACTCATCTTTCATTCTTTCCAATGCCAGTTTCATCTTGCGGCTTATCGTATTAGAATCCAATAATTCTTTTCCGATATAATGGATCGACAGCAGCAAGACTCCTTTGCCCGAAGGCAAAAATCCGTAAACAGCAGCCGCTTTGTTCATCCTATACGCTTCCCGCATTCTCCGCTTGAGCAAATTACGGTGAACTGCCTTCTTGAACTTTTTCTTTGGCACAGAGATGATGACTTGTGCCAAGGCTCCACTAGGCGATTCTTCCCTAAGGTTAAGAAAAGAAATTCGAAAAGGATACAAAACGAAAGAGGATCCCCTGCTAAATAGCGCTCGTATCAAGCGCTTGTTACACAGGCGTTCCTCTTTCTTAAATGTATACTCACCCATTAGCGCTATTCTTTCTAGTATCATGCTTCTTGATAAGGAAGCATGTTGCGCCCTAGATTAGTCAGACGACGACCTAGACTAGAATTTGTGGCGGCGCTCGTCTGAAACGGTCAATTTCCTTCTGCCTTTTGCTCTTCTAGAAGCCAAGACCCTTCTGCCGTTGGCAGTAGCCATACGCTCTCTAAAACCATGCTTGTTTTTTCTCTTGCGTTGCGAGGGTTGAAATGTTCTTTTCATCTGTATATCTTTTTATTAATTTCCAAGCCTTTATTCCTATCTTCACTAAAATATAAAAACAGGAACGCAAAGGTAAGGCTTTAACAAGTAAAGTTCAAATAATTTTACACAAAACTTCTTTCACCCCCACTTATTCATTATAATTGTACACTATGGGAACTATATACCGCGCAAAAAACATCAGAAAGGTCATATGCCTGGCCGCAATCTCACTTTTATACACAACGCTTATCGTTGCTCAAAACAAAAACAAACATTACAAAATTTACGATACCAGACAACAAGAGGAAATAACACTCAGTGAACTTGCTTCCCGCCTCAATGAGAGCGACGTTGTGTTTTTCGGCGAAGAACACGATGACTCCATCACGCATACTTTGCAGTACGCACTCTTCAAGAATCTACACGAAAACAACAACAATATAACACTATCGCTCGAAATGTTCCAAAGCGACATACAGCTCATATTGGATGAATACCTAGCGGGGATTATTAAGGAAACCAACCTGTCAAAAGACGGACGACTCTGGGCCAACTATTCGGATTATAGACCTTTGATAGAATACGCCAAAGAGCTGGGTATTCCCGTCATTGCCGCAAATGCACCGTCGCGCTACACCAACTTGGTGTCTCGCGAAGGATTAACCGCTCTAGAAAAACTAAGCAAAACAGCAAAAAATTACTTGGCCCCCATTCCAATCGACACCTTAACAGGGGCCTATTATGATAATTTCGCTCTATTACTGGGAGGCCATGAAAACATGGGATCCATGAAAATTTATCAAAGCCAAAATCTCTGGGATGCTACCATGGCCTACCGCATTGCCCAATGGTCAAAAAAGCATAAGTCCAATATCATCCTACATTTGAACGGTAGATTCCATAGCGACGAAAAACTGGGCGTAATGGCGCAGTTGAAGAAGTATCGCCCAAAATTGAAATCGATCAACATCTCCGCCTTCAAACACGAAGATATCAAATCCCCAAGATGGCAGGATTTTGAAC
This sequence comes from Olivibacter sitiensis DSM 17696, assembly GCF_000427965.1. Taxonomy (GTDB): domain Bacteria; phylum Bacteroidota; class Bacteroidia; order Sphingobacteriales; family Sphingobacteriaceae; genus Olivibacter; species Olivibacter sitiensis. The sequence goes on from NZ_ATZA01000024.1 coordinate 65,744, forward strand.
ATCTTGGGGATTACATCATACTTACCGAAAAACCAATAGGAGGAGTAAAATGAGATTAGTCGAATGCCACGGTCGATTAAGGTTTTGCCTTCAGCAAATCTCTGATCTCAGCAAGTAATACCTCTTCTTTACTTGGTGCAGGAGGGGCTGTGGGAGCTGCCTCCTCTTTCTTCTTCAAACTATTTACTCCCTTGATAATCAAGAACAACGCTATTGCCACAATCAGGAATGAAATTACCTGAGACAAAAAGTTGCCATATGCAATGGCCGTCCCAGGAATCTTCAAATCGGCCAAATTGTCTAAATTTGCAGCTGTAAGTGCCGGCGTGAGTATAGCAGGAGTTATGATGTCGTCCACCAAAGAAGAGACTATCTTACCAAAAGCACCGCCGATGATAACACCTACCGCAAGATCAATAACGTTGCCACGCATGGCAAACTCTTTAAATTCCTTAACAAATCCCATAAATCAACAATGTTTAATTTTATTCCCCAAAAAATAATTTAAGCAAACTTAGACAAGTTACTTTTTATATGCAAGTTAAAAAGCAACTGAAATGGCTCCTCTTTTCCATCTTTCACCAAGACCGCTTAACCCAAATGGAGAAAAAACCAAAAGAAACAAAAAAATAATTACCTTAAACTATTCTAAGTATCTATACGTTTCATGTGTAATAGATTACAAGGTAGCAATGCTAAGACGTGAAACAGCGCATATACCTATCCTTAGAACTTTTACTCAGGCTAAATGTTTTTTGAGGAAAATTTATGCTTGTTTTCATGTAAATTTGCGCCAATATCACAATTTATGCTAAAACAAAGCTTACAGCAAAAATTACTTCAGAAACTCTCACCTCAGCAGATTCAATTTATAAAACTGCTGCAGGTTCCTACTGTTTCATTAGATGCCCGCATCAAGGAAGAGCTAGAGGAAAACCCAGCTCTGGAAGATGCTAGCCTCGCAAACATGAACGACAGTCAAGAAGAATATCCAGACAAAGACCCTGACGAACAGTTCGAGGAATCCATGGAGGCCGATGAATTCAACGTGGACGACTATATCCAAGATGACGATATTAACGATTATGGCAATCAATTCAACAATAATGAAGACGAAGACGATCGCAAAGAGATGCCCGTTGCCATTCAGAATTCTTTTTTCGAAAACTTGCAACAGCAACTCGACCTATTGGCTTTAGACGATCGAGATTACCTTATTGGACAGCAGATCATAGGAAGCTTGGACGACGATGGCTATCTACGCAGACAGCTTGTGTCATTGATAGATGACTTGGCATTCTCCCAAAACGTGATGGCCTCTGAAGGAGAGTTTGAGGAAATGCTTAAGATTATCCAGGGCTTCGACCCTGCCGGTATTGGGGCCAGAGACCTACAGGAGTGCCTGCTCATCCAATTGAGGCGAAAGGATCCCGAAAACCCCATCATCAAAGATGCTATTATGGTCGTAGAGAATTATTTGGATGAATTCACAAAAAAACACTACGACAAGCTAGAGCGCTCGCTCAATATCAATTCAGATCAACTGAAGCTAATTGTAGATGAGATACTGAAACTCAACCCCAAGCCGGGAGATTCTGGGGCTGTGGCCGGAAAGCAATTGCAAATCATTCCCGACTTCCATATTACCAATAACGATGGCATATTGATATTGACGCTCAATGCCCGAAATGCACCGGAACTAAAGGTCAGTAGGTCCTATCAGGAAATGTTTGACCATTACGACAAATCTTCCCAAAAGGACAAAAAGATGAAAGAGGCTGTGCAATTCGTAAAGCAAAAGCTGGATTCAGCTAAATGGTTTATTGATGCCATCAAGCAAAGGCAGCAGACGCTCCTAAAGACCATGAATGCCATCATGAACTATCAGTACGATTATTTTCTCACTGGAGATGAAAGAAATCTGAGACCGATGATCTTAAAAGACATTGCCGACAAGATCGACATGGACATCTCTACGGTGTCGCGGGTTGCCAATTCCAAATACGTTCAAACGGAGTTTGGCACTTTTCTGCTTAAATCATTCTTTTCCGAAGCCATACAAACCGACAGCGGAGAGGAAGTTTCTAACAAAGAAGTGAAGAAAATACTGGAAGAGTGCATAGCCAACGAAGATAAGAGAAAACCCTTGGCAGATGAGAAACTGACCGAAATATTGAAGGACAAAGGCTATTCCATTGCCCGACGAACGGTAGCGAAATATCGGGAAGCCATGAATATTCCCGTTGCGAGGTTGCGTAAGGAACTCTAGGGCTTGTAATCCAAAGGAAGTAGCGTAGCCATCGTGGAATACCAGGCCCAGTATATGCCCGAAAATAGGTTATGAGGTTCATAATAATTGCCTGACTGGTCTATGTAGATAGGACTGTCTTTTGCGTGTATTTTTAGGGTAGAAGTTGGGGGCGCGGGTTCACGTCTCGGTCTTACAATCTGTTGATAGTATATAGGGTCTTCAGTACCACTTCGAGCAATTATATACAGGTAATCGTCAAATGATAGACTTTTGACCCCATCAACTACCGATGACACGATGCTATCTACCGTCAGTGGCTTTTGAAAGTTCACATAATCCATTGTATCGGGCTGCCGAAGAACAGTTCTATAGTAATCTAGTGAGTCATGGGCTATATCTTTTGCTGTGTCATCTGTCTTCACCGGTACTGTGTCCCTCTCCCCTTTAGTAACTATCCTTAAATTCACGCCTCCACCCGCTAACAGGCTTGGAGGTATCCGCATGGCTTTGACACGCTTTTTTTCATCATTTGCGATACGATACATCCTATAGATTTCAAAATCTCCGTCTAAGACGCCTTGGTATAGGGATCTAAAGAAATGCATCATAGATCCGCGATAAGCAAACTCTCTATTACGATGGTACCGTTTCAATATCCGCTCACTACCACCGAGCTCCTCAAACTTGGGATATCCCATATAAAATTGGACCCCTGACCTATAATCGATATAAAACTCTTCCAGCAAATAAGTAACCTTATAACCTAAAGCTTTATTTTCTACAACTAGTGGCTCAGTAGATGTGACAGTCAATCGCCTTTTATCGCTATCATACGAGAATCTCAGGGATTTATAATTGATAAGCTTGCATTGCTTCGAAAAGGAAGAAGTACCAATAAAAACATCCAAAAAGGTCTTTCCCCAACGCTCCCACATAGACTTGCTGTATCCAGAGATATCCACTTCCTTCAATTGCAGACTCCTTACGCTCATTTTTATTCGTCGAGGCGCTACCGGGGCATCTCCTATATCCACCACAAATGCCAGTGTTTGATATCCCAGCAAAGACACCACTATTTCATGCCGTCCCTTTGGCAAATTTCGCAAGGAAAAACTTCCTTCACCATTCGAACTAGCACCATAGGTTGTATTGTTGACAAATATACTCGCCCCTACCAATGGCTCTTCTGTCTCGGCGTCGACCACTTTGCCCGAGAGGGTATTTCGCTCTTGAGCTAGCAGGGAACCCATTAGAAACAAGTTCATTAACACTGCGGTCCAAAAATTCATATTCAAATATACGAACTTTTCGTAGAAAGCAAAAAAACGGAATGCAATTCCTTCAAGATACAAACCAGACTCATCTTAATTGGTTATCCAATTGGGAGCGGACATCCTATATGTAAGCTCATTTTTTTTCACTACTGACCGACAAAAAATAATTTAAGGAGCTGCCATATCTGGCAAGCTCCTTTTTTCATATTTTGGTTTTACGACAAACTAAAAATATGAGTGATAAAAATACAGAAAAGAAATTAGTCGGTCAGCCAATCTTCAAACAATTATTAGGTTTTATTCCAAGGAACAAATTTGAGATGCTTGTGAGCAAGCACCGGTCTGACCGCTATTACAAGACCTTTGATTCATGGACACAACTCATGACGATGCTGTTCGGAATATTCAGCCGATGTGATTCTATGGGCGAGATCTGCG
>NZ_ATZA01000025.1 GCF_000427965.1 Olivibacter sitiensis DSM 17696
CTTCTTGCCAGCTTCCATAAACTCTTTGTTCCAGGCGTAGAACTGGGACTGGGCGATGCTGTGCTTTCTGCACAATTCTGCCACAGAGGTCTCGGCTCTAAGACCCTCCATAACGATCAAAATCTTCTGTTCGGCGGTAAAGATCCTGCGCGTATTCTTACGAATGTCTTTTACAAATGATTCCGTGCTCTTCTTCTTTGGTGTTCCCATAATTAAATCTAACGTTTTTGATGAAAACACTCCTTAAGTTTTTAAAATATCGTGTCCACTTTTTGCTGACGATTTACACGTTTAAAATTAAATTTTATTGAGTTACAAGGGGATATGAAAATAAGTGCAAATGACTGAAATATAGGGTTTTATATCGTTATCAATTAGATGATAGTCAGTAACGATTTAGTAACCTAACCTTGCCATTTTAAGCTCAAAACCTGTCGGACACCTACTTCCAAATTTTTCCTCACGTTTTCTAAACTACTGTATATGAATGGTCTTAACCATTTTGCTTATTTTTACGTTCTTCTAATATTTTTTTACAAAAAATATAAAATATCGCTATGATGCCGCTTAATAGTAGGAAAAGGAAGTTTTTTAACGAATTTTTGATGGTGTGTAGCGCTTTTGTGATCTGGTTTTCTACCGTTTTTGTGGAAATATTGAGTTGTTCTGCTATTTCTTTATGCGTAAGCTGTTGCTCACGGCTCATAATATAAACCTCTTTGCAGCGTTCCGGCAAAGTATCTACCGTGGCGGCTATGGATTTGATGAGTTCCTTTTCTTCCAAGATATCTTGAGGAGAGAGGCCCATGTCCATGGCCATCCTTTCCGAAAGGTTTTCATAAACCTGTGGCCTAGCTTGTCCGTTTTTTATGCTATGGAAAACCTGATAGCGGACCATGGCCTGTAGGTAGGCTTTTATGGATCCCCGGATGGACAGGGTTTCTCTACGTTGCCATATATGCATAAAGGTGTCCTGGATAATGTCTTCCGCCAAAACCCTGTCTTTTAAGATGCCGTAAGCCTGACGGAAAAGAAGGTCGTAATAACGCAAATATAAGCGCTCCAAAGCTTTTTCATCTCCACCTTGAAGCGCTTTTAACGTTATGTTTTCTTCTTGTTCTCCAAATGCCACTTGCATATCAATATAGTGTCTTTAAAGGTAGATCGCGGACAAAGATATATAAGAAAAAGCAATGTCTACTATTTTGGTATTCTTTTTTTGTTGGCTAAATGGCTTTGATATTTATCTGCTGCACCGTTATAAAACACATTGCCTCTTAAAGTAATTGTAAATTTACAATTAAGTGTGGAAGAATCAAATACTTTGTCAAAAGGCTCCATAAATCTGGGTTTATTATGGCTGTTTGATGGTGATATCACTTTGCTTTTGCAAGCGTAGAATAAGAGACACAAGAATAAATTTACATAAACGAGATTTATGATTAATTTAGTCGATCTGTATACATAAACTAAACAATGACGCATTTTGCAAGGCTCAGCGAACAGCTAAAGGGCGAACTATATTACGACAACTCATCTGAACATAAAACCATTAAACTGGCCTATTCTACAGATGCCTCGGTTTATCAGGAAATGCCCTTGGCGGTAGCTACCCCGGCCGATGTGGAAGACCTGCAAAAGCTGATCGCATATTCCGCCACGTATGGGCACACCCTGATCCCGCGTACGGCGGGCACTTCGCTGGCTGGTCAAGTGGTGGGAAAGGGCATCGTGGTGGACCTGTCGCTCCATTTCAGGGACATCATCGAGCTGAATGTTGAAGAACGTTGGGTGCGGGTGCAGCCCGGGGTCATCCGCGATGACCTCAACGCATTCTTAAAACCATATGGCCTCATGTTCGGCCCCGAGACCTCCACGGCTAGTAGGGCCATGATAGGAGGGATGATAGGAAACAACTCCAGTGGCCTGCATTCCATTGTCTGGGGCGATACGCGAAGCCACCTTCTTTCGGCCAAGGTGCTTCTCAATGATGGTACTGCGACCGAATTTCGAAAACTGGACGGATCAGCGCTTTTTGATAAATTGAAACAGGAGGGGAGGGAAGGCGATATCTACAGGCAGGTATTGGAACTGCTCCATGATGAAGGGAATAAGCAGACCATTGCCAATGGGTATCCCAAACGTTCCATCACCCGTCGCAATACGGGCTATGCGCTGGATATACTGGGAGACCAGGCACAAGCTTTCAATTTTTGCAAACTGCTGGCCGGTTCTGAGGGTACGCTGTGTATGGTCACCGAGGCCAAGCTGAACCTGTTGCCGCTCCCCCCAAAAGAAATAGGACTTTTGTGCGTCCATTGCCACGACCTCATTGAATCCTTGCATGCAAACGTGGTGGCTTTGAGCCACCGGCCGGAGGCTTCCGAATTAGTGGATAAATATATCCTCGACTTTACCAAAGGGCACCCTACCTATCAATACAACCGTTTTTTCATCGAGGGCGATCCAGCGGCCTTGTTGATGGTGGAGTTTCGTGGCGAAAGCTTGGAAGAGATGGAAAAGAAAGCCGAAGCGCTGAAATTGGATCTCCAAACAAGACGGCTGGGCTATGCCTATCCCTTGATTACCGGGGGGCCAAAGACGAATTTGGTATGGGACGTGCGCAAGGCTGGCTTGGGGCTCATTCGCAATCTGCCAGGCGATACGCAACCTGTCAACCTGATAGAGGATTGTGCCGTATCGCCCGAAGACTTGCCGGCGTATATTGAGGAGCTTCGGCAGCTGCTGGACAGACATGGCCTCAATGCTTCCTATTATGCCCATGCCGCTGCGGGCGAATTGCACGTGGAACCGCTCATCAACCTCAAGTCTGCCGAAGGCCGCAAGGCATTTCGATCCGTACTGGCGGAAACGTCCGTGCTGGTGAAGAAATACAATGGTTCGCTCAGTGGTGAGCATGGCGATGGTCGACTGCGTGGCGAGTTTATTCCGGCTGTCTTGGGAGAAGGGGTATACGAGCTATTGAAGAAAACGAAAAACATATTTGACCCCATAGGCGTGTTTAATGCAAACAAGATTGTGGACACGCCGCCGATGGATCAGTCCTTGCGCTACGAAAAGGAAACAAGTAGCATCAGGATAGATACAGTGTTTGATTTTAAAGGTCAGGAGAGCATCCTCCGCCTGGCCGAGAAATGTTCGGGTTCGGGCGATTGCAGGCGTTCGCATATCTCGGGAGGTACCATGTGCCCTTCCTACATGGCCACGCGTGAGGAAAAAGATACTACGAGGGCCCGTGCCAATATGCTACGCAATTTCCTGACCAACTCTACCAAGGTCAATCGCTTTGACCATGAGGAAATCAAGGATGTGATGGATCTTTGCCTCAGCTGTAAGGGCTGCAAGACGGAATGCCCATCCGGAGTGGACATAGCCAAAATGAAAGCGGAGTTTCTGCAGCATTACTACGATGCCAATGGCACGCCATTTAGGGCTAAGCTGATAGCCAATTTCACCAAGATGCAGCAGTTGGCCAGCTGGGTTCCCTCGCTTTACAATTTCACCGTCAATAACAAGGTGCTGTCCACGCTCATCAAAAAAACGGTGGGCTTTGCAGTAGATCGCTCATTGCCCGAAGTGGGGAAGACTACCCTGCACAAATGGCTTGCCCGGCAAAAGCCCTCGGGCGATACCAGCAAGGGGCAGGTGTGCCTTTTCTGCGATGAGTTTACCAATTACAATGATGTGGGCATTGGGCAGACTGCCGTTCGGCTGCTTAACGCCTTGGGTTATGAGGTGCTTTTGGCACCCTTTGCCGAAAGTGGGCGTACCTACCTGTCCAAAGGCCTGGTAAGGGAAGCCAAGGTTATTGTCAACAAAAATATCGAGACATTTGCCCAACTTGTCTCGGCAGATGTGCCCTTGATAGGTATTGAGCCTTCTGCCATACTTACCTTTCGGGATGAATATGTGGAGCTGGCGAGGCCGGAACTGGTGGATAAGGCGCGCCAACTGGCAAAAAACAGTCTTTTGATAGAGGAGTTTCTATGGCGTGAAATGGAGTTGGACCATATAGACCAATCCATGTTCAGCCAGGATGAAAAGCACATCAAGCTGCACGGGCATTGCTATCAGAAAGCATTTCATACGGTAGGTGCTACGGAAAAAATATTGAGTTTCCCCAAAAATTATAAAGTAGAGACTATCCCATCGGGCTGTTGTGGTATGGCCGGTTCCTTTGGTTATGAGGAAGAGCATTATGAGATATCCATGAAAGTGGCCGAACTGGTGCTACTACCCGCTGTGAGGGCTACTTCAGATGATACACTTATTGCGGCACCTGGCACCAGTTGCCGGCACCAGATAAAGGATGGTGCGCATCGAAAGGCCTTACATCCGGTAGAGATACTGTGGGATGCGTTGGCGATCAGGCAAAGATTAGTACAAGAAGCCAAACAGCCATAGCGGGATCCTGTGTTGAAAACCGTATTCTATGTCGTCTGCCGCAACGTAACTTTGGGGGATTTTCTGGATTTGCCGGGTATCTTTGCCTTTCCCGCCTATTTCAAAGGTGTATTTTTCGTCTATCAGGAAATCCCCTTTTTCCGGATAGGTCAAAAGGTGCTGATAGCTAAGCTGATTGGCAAAAAATGTTTCCCGTAGGTTGCCCATGTCCGGAGCGTTCAGGACATAGGCTAGATTGGTGTTGTCTACGTAGATCTTATTGGGTTTTTGCAAGCGGCTGATACCCTTGGCCTCCTTGAAGAGATTCTGTGTAAGCCCTATTTCTTCCAGGAAATGCAGGTATTGCAACAGGGTGTTGCGATTGATGCCGATCCGTTCGCTTAGTTTGCTCACATTGGCAACGAAAGGTGCAGACTCTGCAATGGTGAGTAGCAGTAATTTTATTTTAGGCACATAGGCTATGTCTACCTGTCGCAGCAAGGGCAATTCTATTTCCAGCATCATGTTGATGATTTCCTCCAATCTGCTTTCGTAAAGATCTAGCTCTTCTTGGTAAAAAGGATAATAGCCGTGCCTTAGGTATTGCGGAAAATATTGTAATGGCTTCACGCTTTTCAGCACCTCTTGACTGATGGCTAGGTGATTTTTTAGTATTTCCTCCAACGGGAAGACACTCAGTTGAATACGTTGGTCTATGGCCAAAAACTCCCTGAAAGAGAGGCCCTGCATATGGTATACAACTGCACGTCTGCTAAGGTCTGCTCGCGCATTCAATATTTCCAGCAAGGAAGAGCCCGTAAATACCACCTGCAGTTTGGGGTGGTCGTCATAGATGTTTTTCAGCTCCTGCGACCAGTTGGGGTATTTGTGTACCTCGTCTAGGAATAGGTGTTTACCGCCGCGTTTCACAAACATATCGGCGAGGTCTACTAGTTTGTTCTGGCTGAACCATATGTTGTCCAAGCTGACGTATAGTGTGTTTTCAATTTCATGCGCTAGCTTTAACTTGATGTATTGAAGCATCAAAGTGGTTTTTCCCACCCCTCTTGGTCCTTTTATCCCGATCAATCTGGCTTTCCAATTGATGCGATCAAGTAAGTTGCGCACAAAGGAAACATCTGTATGCTGGACCTTTTGGAGGTATTTTTCCGTTATTTTTTCCATTTGCTTATTGTAATAAGCAAATATAGTTATTTTTTGCTTATTGTAATAAGCGATTATGGTACTTGATGCCAACCAGGCACGATAGAATAAGCTCAAAGCTTATTCTATCGTGCCTACCACTTCATATCCTTTTCCATTTGGCGTATTGACTTTTTGGTACAATACGTTATTGTATTCATAGTAGACAATACCATTAATTTCCACTTTTTCGTAGTCGGCAGGCAGTGCCTCCACGATCATGCCTACTTCGGGTGATATAACCTGGTAGCCGTTGTTGTAGCTGCCATAGAAAATCCCATCGTAGTAATAATAGTTGCGGTTCCCGAAAAGGATATTGATGTAGCCCAGTGGCAAGGCATTGATCTGTAATCCTACTGCAGGTGCTACCGGTATATATTTGCCGCCGGAGTTGGTATAGTAGCGGCCGTTATAGACACGGTAAGTCGTGTTTTTATAGGACACTTGATTGCTCTGCGTGGGCAAATTGCGTACGGCCGTCACTTTGGAAGTACTTTTCTTATAAGTTACCTGTTCGCGGGACACTTTTCCCGGCGTGTTGGGACTTTTTTGATTTCCTCCTGTGTTGTTAGTTTGCTGTTTGCCAGCTGGCTGACTGCTTCCTCTTTGTTGTGCCTGTAGATGGCCCAAGAGAGCCAACAGCAAAAAGGAGAGGATAAGGACGTTTCTATAGCTCGTTTTCATGTCTTAGCTTATTAATGATTTACTTTTTTTATTTTTTACTACCGCTTGGCGTATTTGTGCGTTCACTTTCCTTGAGGTAGGTGACGTATTTTTCGTTGCCCAGCAATTTTTTGATCTTGGTCTCTTTCTTAGCTTCTAATTCGGCAATTTTCTGTTTGCCTTTGGTGCTGGATTCACCGTACTTTTGTTTGGCGGCATTCACTTGACTATCGTGCTCCGTCAATATTTTTTGGTATGACGTGCTTTGTTTTGCGCTTAGATCCAATTTAGTGGCCAAATCAGTCATTTGGGTTTTTGTAGGTGTTTGAGATGTTGTCTTTACTTTCTCCTGTGCCAGGGCATTCCCCGCGCTCCATATTAAAGCTATCGCTATGATGCCTTTCAATAATCGACTTTTCATTTTTACTCTTCTTTTAACTTGTCATTTAATGAAGCTAAGGTATAGGGAATAGAAATATTATGAAATGGTGCTTGTGTTAATTTTGGTTAAAATTAATTATTGTAAATTATTATTAAATAATGTTAATTAATGTAAATTGATGGGTTTCTGAGTTGCCGCGGCATTATTGATGTTGAAAGAATGAAATAAGGGTGGTTAGAAGCCATAATTTTAAACATTTTAATAAATTTGTGCTTATCTATGAAAAGAGCGAGTGCACATGTTTTTTGATAATCCCGTTGATGAACTAAAATTTAAGATCATGCGCCAGTTGGTGCCCCAACTGGATAATAGCATGACAGAGACTTCCATGCCCTATTTCGACATAGAATCTGGCATCAGGTACCAGGTAGATCTCCGTCAGGACAATGAAACAGGATGGCAGATCGAGAGGGTGGTCAAATTGTCCTAGCTATCTTTTTCGTTTTCCTTTGGTGCTGGACGATAAAGTATATGATCAGTAAACTGCAAAAGACCGACGGTAGAAATTGACTGTAAGGTTTGTACTGGGGGAAAACCGTGCCGGAGAAAGCCAATAGCGAACTGTCGGAGGATTATAGGGTGTCTTATCTATTTATCTCCTACGTATACAAAATGATCATAGTAGATGGTCAGCCAAATCTGCGCTTAAAGCTATATATGACCAAAGAGGTGACCAGAAAAATCAGGGAAACCACCGTGATATAGCCAAAAGGCACCACAAATATCATGGAAAGGAAAAAGTAGGCCAATAACTTGATATAAGCGTCTGTTTCATTGTCACTGAGTATGGCAAAGTGATATACCAAAAGGGAGGCACACAGGAGGAAGATGACGAGCAGGCTTGCCTGCACCACATCGTATCGTATATATAGCCAAGTGATCTCGGGCAATAGGATGATGGTTATCCTGCCTGGGATAAGGAGCCAACGTTTGACAGATCCAAACGGTAAATTGCGCATAAAGGCTAGTTCGTATTGCTCAAATCGGTATTGACCAAATAGAACCATGCTATTGGCTAATGCCAGCAAAACCATCACCAATGTAGCCATGCGGATATTGTCCTGCACATCGCTGAATGCATGGAACATGCCCACAACCAAGAAATAGGAGAGTACCTTGCTGGTAAGAAAAGCTATTTTTTGTTGATCTACGAGATGCCTGATGCCAAGAAAAAGATGACTGTTATCCATCTTTTGCAGCAAAATGATCTCAAAATGCCTATTGCCGCTATTTCGTTGGTTGGTAAATGACCTGTCCACATATTTTACCGTAGAGAAAAAAGCCAAGGTAGATGCGAATACTATGCACAAGGGCTGGGCTATATAGCCATATGCCACGGCCGTAATCATACAGAGCAGGATATATCCTCCCAAGGGAAGGGAGATGTAAAGCAGCACGTACGACCAAAGGGCTATTCGTGTTCTGCTAGACAGGCAATAGGCACTGTAGTACAGGAAAGCGGAATTCTTTTCTCGCATCTTTTTCTTGATAAAGGTCACCGCTTTGAGCAGGTACAGTCCCCAAAATACCAGTAGGCCTATGGCCGCCCACCAATTGCTGCATAGCATTACAGATAGGGAGATGTGCAGTGGAAGCAATTGGCTTGGATCTACCAATCCGAACAATAGTAACGCAGCAAACAGAAACATGCCAACATGGGCCTGATAGAAAGGAAGCACAAAAATCTTTTTGAAGACCGTTTTGCTGCACATAGTTAGGCTATTTGATGGAGTTCCCCTTGCCGTATCTCCCATTTGTGCATAGGATTGTTCAGTACCAGATCGAGCACTTGGTGGGAGGAAATGATAAAGTCCACTCCCATGGCTGCGTTTGCTTGGATGAGCATTTTCAAGGTTTCCTGTGCTTCCACATCCAGTGTGACGAGCGGCTCATCTAGCAATACGAGTTGCGGATGACCTAAAAAAGCCAATATCAACGACAGTTTCTTGGCCATGCCGGAGGAATAGGTGCCTACGGGCTCCTGAAGGTAATGCTGTGCACCAAATTGTTCGATAAGCGTTTCTGCCTGTCCATTCGGTGCTTTTTTGGCTTCAGCAAAAAAGCGGATGAGTTCCATACCTTTCAGAAAAGCGGGGAACAGGGGCTCTGCCTCACCAAAATTGACCAAAAGGCGATAGGCAATCGGTTTTTTTTCCATGTCGATACCGTTCCATGCGATTTGCCCTTTATAGTCTATTATGCCGGCCACGCAGCGCAATAGTGTCGTTTTGCCGGCACCATTGGTTCCCATCAGCCATGAAACACCTTTACTAAAGGTGAGGTCGTCCAATGAAAGGATAATATGGCCTTTATAACCCTTTTCAAATCCTTTGAAACTAAGCATATCACCTTAGACCCGGTAGCCTGTCATTTGTTACGGCAGGGAAATGGACATGCTACTTGTGATAATTGTTATAATCACCAAAACAAACAATGCTTCAAACAACGTTCTTTTTTTGTTATTATATTGGTAAATTAGTCGCTCTAAACTTCATTTTTTCCGGTATGCGACACAAACTCACCTACGTCCTTTTCTTTTTGATAGTGGCTTGCTTTTCCTTCCATAGTGTCTATGCACAGGAAGAGTTGGCTTCCTATATCAAGCAGCACTATACCAAGATAGAACGCCAGATTCCCATGCGCGATGGGGTCAAGTTGTTTACATCCATATACATTCCCAAGGATGAGAGCAAAAAGTATCCTTTTCTCATCAATCGCACACCTTACACCGTTGCACCCTATGGCGAGGAATTTAAGACGAGTTTGGGCCCAGATAGTCTATTTGCCAAGGAAGGATACATTTTCGTTTACCAAGACGTACGGGGCAGGTGGATGAGCGAGGGCAGCTTTGAGGATATCAGGCCGCATATTGCCAATAAGAAATCAAAAACTGCTATTGACGAAAGCTCGGACACTTACGATACCATTGATTGGCTTCTGAAAAATATTCCCAACAACAATGGCAAGGCCGGTATATACGGGATATCCTATCCGGGTTTTTACTCCACGGCATCCCTGCCAGGAGCACATCCGGCGCTGCAAGCCGTATCACCACAGGCACCCGTGACCGATTGGTTCCGTGGTGATGATTTTCATCATAATGGCGCCTTCATGCTTGTAGATGCCTTCAGTTTCTATAGTAGCTTTGGTGTGCCACGTCCCAAGCCGATTACGCCCGACAAGGCTACTCGGGTACAGACCGATATCAGGGACAATTATCAGTTCTTCCTCGATCTGGGACCGCTCAAAAATGTCAAGAAAAACTACTTTGGCGATAGTATCCGTTTCTGGAATCAGGTGACCAGCCATCCCGACCTGGATACCTTTTGGCGCGCTAGGGAAATCGTTCACCATCTTAAAGGCGTGAAACCTGCCGTGATGGTTGTGGGCGGCAATTTCGATGCCGAAGACCAGTTTGGTACCTACCATACCTTTAAGGTGCTCGATAGCCTGAGCCCCAAGGCGGACAACTATTTTGTTGTGGGGCCGTGGTTTCATGGCGGATGGGTGCGTAGCGATGGCAGCTCTTTTGGCGATATTGTCTTTAACGAACCCACTAGTGACTACTACCAGCGCAATCTGGAGCTGCCTTTCTTCAATCATTACCTCAAAGGCAAGGGGAGTTTCGATGCGGCAAAAGTGAGTATATTCGTCACGGGATCCAACAAATGGCAGCATTTGGATACCTGGCCGCCCAAAGAAGCCACGAGTAGCAGGTTGTATTTACAGGAAGGCGGTAAACTGAGTTTTAATGCACCCACAGCTGCCGAAAGTTACGACGAGTACATAAGCGATCCCAATAACCCTGTACCTTACCAGCGAGGTACCAATTCCCGACGCAGCCGCGAGTATATGATAGACGATCAGCGCTTTGCCTCACGCCGGCCGGATGTGATGGTCTATACCACCGACGTGCTACAGGAAGATATCACTTTGGCGGGTCCGCTATTGGCCCATCTGAAGGTGTCTACCACCGGTACGGACGCAGACTATGTGGTAAAGTTGATTGATGTGTATCCGGCAGATAGCCCCGATCCCGACCCAAACCCCCAGAACATCGTGATGTCGGGCTATCAGATGCTGCTACGTGGCGAGGTGATGAGAGGCAAATACAGAAATAGCTTCGAGAAACCCGAGCCTTTTGTGCCGGGACAGCTCACGGAGGTGAATTATGCCTTGCCCGATGTAGCACATACCTTTAAGAAGGGACATAAGATCATGATCCAGGTTCAGAATTCCTGGTTCCCGCTGGTGGATCGCAATCCGCAGCAATTCATGGATATTTTTCAAGCCGATGAGGGCGATTTCAAGAAAGCTACACAACGCATCTACCACGATGCAGCGCATCCTTCTTGTCTGGAAATAAAGGTATTGGCCAACTAGAAAAAATGATATGGGAGCAGAGAGGATCTTGATGTTTTGCTGGTATTGCTGTTTGTCCTTAGCGGTGTTCACGGGGTTTTCCCAAGAGACAAAGGAACTGTACGTTGCCGTGCCGGGAGGCAAGGTCTATTGCAAGATTATCGGCCTCGAACGCTCGGGTATACCACTGCTGTTGCTACACGGAGGCCCAGGAAGCGGTAGTCGGCGACTGGAAGAGGCATTTTCCCAACACTTGGTCGATAGGCCCATCATCGTCTACGACCAGTTGGGTTGTGGCCTGTCAGATAGACCGCAAGATACGGCCTTGTGGACAGTGGATCGCTTTGTGGAAGAGCTGGATTTGGTGATTGCGGCTTTGGGATACCCTAAGATACATCTTTTGGGGCATTCTTGGGGTGGTACGCTAGCAGCACAATATATGATCGACAAGCCTTCCTCTGCCGTGGTCAAGCTCGTGCTTTCCAGTCCTTTGATAGATACGCGCCTTTGGGAGCAAGATGCCCAGCGTTACATAGCGGCAATGCCTTTAGAACAGCAGGAGGCCTTGCAATGGGAGCACGATACGTTGGAAATGAGGAAAAAGGCATATAAGGATGCGGTAGCGGCATATTATGTGTTACATGTGAATAGAAATCCCACTATAGATGCGGGTAACAAAGGGAATAATGCACGTTCACAAGCCTATTCCAATAGCGACATTTATACCTATATGTGGGGGACCAACGAGTTTTCTCCTTCCGGAACGCTTAAGGACTACAGCTGTTTGGATAGATTGGAAGAGATCAAGGTGCCTACGCTATATATTTGTGGCGAGCATGACGAAGCTGCCCCCGGATCGATGCGCATTTTTCATGAAAAAACACCACGGAGCAAATTAGTTATCGTTTCCGATGCGTCACACTCTACCTATCGCGAGCAGCCAGCGTTTTATTTTGCCAACTTGCGGGAGTTTCTTAAAGACTAACACCATCGCCTTTCCTTTGCTTCCAAAACAATAGATACGCTATAGCCATAAAGGCAATGGCGGCGCAGGCCACGAAGATAGATGGGATTAATGCTAACTTGTCCATGTACCACCAGCCGGATAGCAAGGCACCCAGGCCTATGCCGGCTTCCATGCAGATATACATGGTGGCCATGGCCTTTCCCCTATGGGCCGACGATCCCAGCTCGATGGTCCAGGCATTGAGTGCCGGGGATAAAATGCCCGTGCCAATACCATATAGCACAGCACCGGTAAACAGGCCCGTGAGGTTGCTTTGCAAGGCAATGATGAGCAGTGACAAGCATAGTATGACCAAGCCCGCCAAGATGACGTAGATGCGGCCATAGCGATCCGAAACCTTGCCAGCCACGAAACGGACAAGTAGAGAAGAAAGCGTAAAGACCATGAAGAACATCCCCTTGTTGACCACACCAAGATGCTGCGACCAATCGGGGATCAAGGTAAGGATCGCTCCATAAGCCATGTAGGATAGTAAGGTGACGATAGCTGCCGGAAGTACCAGTACATCTATCACGTCATGTCTTGATATTTTTAGCAGAGATGGTCTGAATGCTTGCTTGTTTACCAAAGTCTCCTTCATGTTAAGCAATATCATGATAGATAGCAGGGCAAATGCAGAAGAGCAATAGAAAAGCACGTCAATGGAATACCGGTCGCTGATGAAGCTTCCTACCGCTGGGCCTGCAGCCATGCCGATGCTGAAGAAAAGTCCGTGAATGCCCAGCGCTTCCCCCCATCTATCGCTAGGTACCAGATCGGCTACGTAAGCCGCCGTGGCCGTGGGTTTGAAACCAGTGGAAAAGCCATGCAGCAAGCGCAGCAACAGAAAGCCGGCCACGCTACTGAGTATGGGATATAGAAAGCCGCACACAAAACATACCAGCGAACCAATGGCCATCACGGGCACACGGCCAATGGTATCCGTCAGCTTGCCGCTGAAAGGCCTGGATATGCCTGCGGTGAGCGTGAAGAGCGCGATGATAAGCCCCTTATATTCCGCACCGCCTATACTGGTCAGGTAGGCCGGTAGGTCGGGAATGAGCATATTGAAACTGGCAGAGAACAGAAAGGAGCTAAGGCAGAGCAGGGCAAAGGGAATATTATATATCGCATCTTTTTGTTTTTCCATCATGTTGTTCTCGCAAGGAAGCTGCAAACTTAGATAAATTGCTTTTATATCCTATTTAATTGCATTGCATATAAAAGCAATTTATCGGTCTCTCCTCTGCCATTGAGAACTTTTTTATAGAGGAAATATAGATAAACGGCAAGGTAATTGAGCTTTATACCGTGTTACCGATAAATTAGGGAGCTATGAAAAGGAACAGAAAGAAAATGTGGATCGTATTTGCCTGTTTCGTGGCAGCATCCATGCTGTTGCGCATGGCCTTTGCCACGGTTTACAACAATGTCAGCGTATGGCTCATCTGTGTGGGTGTTCTCTTTGCCATAGCGGCCATCGTCTCCTTTGCCCTATACTTTAAGGAGTGAGAAGTGCTGTTTGTTGTCTAAGTTGGCGTAAGATTACCCAAATTTGGGTATTGCTAGCCCTACGTCATACCTCTACCTTTGTTAATGTCTACTAATCGTGTGCTTAGACATGGTTTATACAATAGTTGCCTTTGCCATACAACTCATCCCCTACATCCCACAATACCAACTAGCTTTCATAGCTCTTGGTATATGGGATTTAATATCTGTAGTTTTAATAACTAGATTATATGCCGAGATTGAAGTCGTAGGCGACTTTTAATTTAGAAGACTAACTATTTAGTCTAAATTGCCTATTTCATATCCCTCTCGCTCCCATCTTTTCAGGAAAAAATTTAATTGTCGCATGAACCGATCAAAATTCTTGTTTTCCGGACTGCTCCAGCCCACTTCGGCATAGGCTGCAATCCGTGGAAAAACCTGTTTGTACATAGATTGGGACGTAGGGATCCATTCGCCCCACATCTGGCAGCCCAACCCGAGTATCTTGGCGTGATATTCATCTTCCAATCCATCAGGAATAGGATTGAACTCGTAAGCCTTCCTCAAAGGAATGTGCTTGTAGTCATAGTCCAGATAGGTATATTCATGATATGAGTTGACCACATCGTATCCCTTGCTGACCGCATCTTTTACCATATCCAAGTCTCCCTTCCAGAACTGTATGATGGTTTCTGAAGCCAATTGACCGGTCGCCAGTTTCTGATCGCTATAATCGTGCAATTTTGCCCCCGTAATATCGTTCCATCCCATCATGCGTTTTCCCTGTTCTGCAAGAAATGTAGAAATACCGTTCGTAAAATAAATCTGCAGATCGGCAGAAGAGTTTAGCTGGCGTTCTTTCATGTACTGCTGCACTTTTTGTGACTCTTCCCATTGTTTAAATTTTACTTCATCTCCGCCGATGTGTATTACGTTGCTAGGGAAAAGGGCTATCACTTCCTTTAACACCTGATGTAAAAACTGGATTACCTTTGGATCGGTTACGTCGTATACGTCGTACTTTACGCCAAAGCTTGTCGGTACGGTTATGGCTTCCTTGGTCACCCCCAGCCAGGGATAAGCTGCTATGGCTGCGCTAGAGTGACCGGGCATTTCTATTTCGGGTACGATCTGGATGTGTCGTGCTGTGGCATAGGCAATTATTTCCTTGATATCGGCCTTGCTGTAATAGCCCTGATGCTCTTTACCATCATACTTGTCGCTTTTCCATCCACCTATTTCCGTGGAGTCGCGTTTGCCGCCTATACGGGTAAGTTCTGGATATTCATCTATGGCTATGCGCCATCCTTGATCTTCTGTCAGATGCCAGTGAAAGATATTCATTTTTAACAAAGCCATCTCGTCCAGCATTTTCTTAACCACCTCTTTCCCCTTGAAATACCGTCCTTCATCCAGCATGAAACTCCGCCAAGCAAACTTAGGCTTGTCCATGATCCGCGAATAGGGGAGCTGCAATTGGTCGCCTCTTTTATTGATAAGCTGTTTTATCGACTGGATACCGTAAAAGATCCCGGTAGCACTTGCCGCATCAATTTGCACTCCTTGCGCATTTATCGTTAGTTCATAACCTTCTTTGCCCAAGCGATCGTTTAAGGATTCTTGTATGAGTAGTTTAATGTTTGCTTTCTTTTGATCAGACGGCTTCGTCTTTATCTGGAAGATAGATGCCAGATAATTGCTTAAGTCGGTAACTTCATCATTGAGACTTGTGGAGGCAGCCACGTTTATAACCTTTGGCAGGTTGTAATTTTGATTTTGGATGCTTATGTCGTAAGGTTGGGGGATAACCTTCTGGGCATATGTATAAGTCGCAAGTCCAATGATCAGAAAAGTAATCGCAATAGGATTTTTCATGTGGATATAATTAGTCTAGGCAATATTACACATCGAGCACCAGATAGCCAAGCGCTGTCACAACGCAATCGTTTGCCTAATTTTCGATTCATTAAACAAAGACGCTTTTTGTGCTGATCTCAATATGTTGTATTCCATTTCTTATCTTCCCTGTTGTCGATGAAATAATTGGTCATGCGAAACTCAATTATCTCGGATAATTAAAGGTCGTGCTGCTAAGACTGCTAGGTATAAAATACACCTTTTCGCGTATTGTTAATGCTTAGGAGCCTCGATAGATTTGAGACAAGTAATTTGAGCACTATAAATTGGTATATAGCCTATTATAGTTCATTTAAAACCTATAAAAAATAAATTATGAAAAAGCTAATTGAAATTTTAATGCTGGCGCTGGTGTTTTCTTTCGTCGCCAGTTGTAAGAAAGGCGAGCAAGGAGAACCTGGCCCCCCAGGTAGCAAGATATTGAGCGGTACGGTGGAGCCTACAGCCAGTACGGGGAATATCGGCGATTATTACTTGCTTACGTCAAATAGTAATCTCTACGGACCCAAGACCGAAGCTGGATGGGGAGAACCTCTCAACTTGAAAGGAACCACAGGGGCTACTGGATCTCCTGGGACAAATGGGGCACCAGGGGCAGCCGGCAATACCATTTTGAGTGGTACTACCGCTCCCGCCAGTACTTTGGGTAGGAATGGGGATTTTTATATAAATTTGAGCAATAGCTCGCTATATGGGCCTAAAACCAGTTCAGGTTGGGGTACCCCGATATCCTTAAAAGGACAAAAGGGCGATGATGGTAATGCAAATGTGAGTACAAAGATATTCCTGCCGGCAAATATTACATGGCGACAAACCACGCTATTTGGCACCAACTACGTGACGGCTTCACTGAATATGTCGGAAATAACATCCGATATTGTAAATAATGGTGCGGTGATGGTATATGGAGGTTTTTTTTGGGGCGATCCATGGTCGGCATTGCCCATTTCATATTTTGAGAACAGCAGAACTGTCCATTTTGCCTTTGGGGTGAAACAAGGCTCCGTTACCTTGAGGATGCACTATTCCAGTAATGCAGCCCCGACCGCTCCCGGCATTCAGTTTAAAGTTGTCGTAATTAAAGGTAATGCTGTGACGAGCGCTAAAAATCAAGGTGTTGACCTGAATAATTATAATGAAGTGGTTTCGTTTTTTAATCTTTCAGATCGTTGATCACTTTAATGGTATGGGAATGGGGTTTGCTTTAGAGCAGGCGTATGCGTGAATCACCCTTTTTCAACCCCATTACAGGAGGCTAAAAAGCGAAAGAGGTTCAGCTTTTGGGGATACTGAACCTCGTTTCTTATAATCAACCTAAACCTACCTTCTTATAGCAATTGCCGTGCCAAAATTATTAAATAAGGGCGCCTGTTTGGCTTTGTTTTCAAAGTTTTTTTAATTATGTCGGCCTTGTTTCCTTTGGGACACCTTATTCCTTCTCTGGTTATTTATGGGCGAATAACCTTCTTTAAGGCCTTGAATATCGAATGAAAAAGATTCGGCATGTTTTCTGCTCATACTCTTTCCGTATGAGAACAATGGTCTTTGGAGATATACACGGTGCTTATCGGGCACTGGAGCAGTTGTTGGAAGAGGTGAAACCAACTGCAGGGGATAAACTAGTATTCTTGGGTGATTATGTAGATGGCTGGCCACAGAGCGCACAGGTGATAGAGCTGTTGTTGCAACTCTCCCAGCAGTTTGAATGTGTATTTCTAATGGGTAATCACGATTTATGGTGTCGAGATTGGTTGAACAGCAAACAGGCCTCGCCAGCCTGGCTGCAGAACAAAGGTGATACGACTATAGCTAGTTATGGCCAATACAATCAGGAAACACTAGACAGGCATGTACATTTCTTTAATCAGTTGAAAGACTATTATGTGGATGGCAGCAATCGTTTGTATATCCATGCTGGATTTACATCCATGGATGGACCCGAACATGAAGCGAGCCACGATACCTGTTTTAATGACCGAACATTGATAGAACTTGTGGTGTGCATGAATGAGGACTTATCTTCCGAACACCCCTTTTATCCAAAACGCTTGAAACTGTTTCGTGAAATATATATCGGTCATACGCCTACCTTGCGCTATGGCATTACTGAACCTTTACATAAAGCCAATTTATGGGATATGGATACCGGTGTTTCCAAGGGTGGAAAATTATCGGCCATGGACGTAGACTCAAAGCAGATATGGCAAAGTCAGCGTGTAGAAGAGTTATATGCTAGTCAATCATAGGTATCACCTTGTTTTTTTTAAACTCATCAAAAATAGCATAGAACATTTGTTCCGTGTCCACGAATTCATGGAAGCCCAGTCGCCTTGCTTTGGAACCATCTGCCAAAAAATCATAATCCCAAGAAAATACGAAATCGCCGAATAACCAGGAAGAGACCTCTCGATAGCTATATTGTAGTCCGTATTTTGCCATCATAGATTCCCAAAGTGTTTCTTTGCTGCTCATTACCTCCGCAAGGGGCAGCGGTAGGGGATCTGCATTTTCCAGATGAAAGTACTTCCCGATTTTGGGCCATAGTTCGCTCCAGCGAAACAGGTCGCCATTGTTGATGTTGAAAACCTGATTGGCACATCGCGTCTCCGTTGCTGCCCATACCGTAGCTTTTGCCAACAGCGCGGCATCTGTCATCTCCATTAGGTGATGATACGCACGCCCTGATTTGCCAGGAAATCGGAAGGGAAGGTTCAGCTCTCGGCAGATGGAGGCATATACGGCAATGACCATGGCCAGGTTCATTGGATTACCTAAGGCATAACCGCTGACGACCGATGGCCGTATGGCAGACCAGGTCCAGTTTTTTCCCTGCTGCTTTTGACTCATGTACATTTGCTGCTCTGTCATGAATTCCGGAGGCATAATGGGCGGGTCGTCTTCCCTTGCAGGAGTTTTGAAGGGCCCCAAATGGGCACCGTATACTTTGTAGCCCTGCATAAAGCTGATATGCTGTAACATAGGTGATGCCTTTTCTATCGTTTCGACCACATTTTGCAACATAGTCATATTGGGTGCCACCAGTTCCGCCCAAGTGGGCCTATCCTGATAGGCCGTGTAAAACACGTGGGTCACGGTGTTTAGACCAGCAAGTTTGTTCAAGGTATCGCCTTTATCCAGTAGATCTACGGATAGAGACAAGACACCTTCCATTTCATCGGATTTTTTTCTAGATAATCCAATGATGTTCCAACAGTCGAGCGTTTGCAGGTAGCGAATTAGATTGCTGCCAATGACTCCCTTTGCACCGACTACCAGGGCCGTGTATTTTTCCATTGTTTTTTTGGCTTTAATCGGTCGCAGGTAGCAACCTGGTTTTATAAATTTGGACAGGCTCTTGCAGTTTACCCTCAGAAGCAACAAAATCTTGAATATAATCCCGTGCATTGTGGGTGGAGAGGCCTGTATCATCGGCCCAGATCTCGTAAAATACGAAAAGGTTTTCATCCTCAATTCCCTGATGAAGGTCATAGCGGAGATTTGCCTCTTCTTTTCGTGTTTGAACGACCATGTTTTCCAGCATGGCTTTTATATCTTGCCGATATTCGGATTTGCTTTTCAGCGTGGCAATTAGATAAATAGGCATACGTGATAAATTTATTCGGTGATTTCCTTTTCCTGAAATATGTGCTTTAAGTGTTCCAGGTACCTGTTTTTATAATCCGTTATTTGTTCTTCCGTCACGTTTTTTTCCAAATCGTGAAAGTGGATACTGGGCAAAGGCTCCATACCTGTAAAGGCATTCATACGGTGAAAGCCAAATAGGGGTCCGTCGTCTACGGATGTCTGATGAAAGAACTCGCCAGGAAGCGTGAAAGCTGTTTCCGGTGCATTCCAGGTAGTCGATAGCATGTACTTTCTGCCATGTAGCATGCCCCCGGTGCCGTAATTGATGGCTGGGTTATCGGTTTTGCGTCCGTCACTTCTGTAGATTCCCTTACGGTGTCCGGCAGTAAATACCAAATCGATGTATTCTTTCAGTTTGTACGGTAGCCCAAACCACCAAACCGGTGTATGATAGGCGACTACGTCTGCCCATACAAATTTTTGTACCTCCTGATCCAGGTCATAAGGTTCGTTAATGTCAGTCACCTCTAGTTCAAAACCATTTTCTTTGGTGTAGAATGAAATATCCAGTTCGGTAAGCGTTTTGTTAAACTTGCCGCCCGAATGGGCGAAATGTTGACCACCGTTGATTACAAATATTTTTTTCATTTTAAGTTCTGTTATTTTGATAGCACAAATTTCCATTATACTTTTGTATTATTAAAATAACTTAAGTTATATGTTTGTATCATTAAAATAATATTTAGATATGCAACTCAATCTCGAGTGGTTTCGTACTTTCAAGGCGATATATGAGACCGGAACATTGTCTGCTGCCGCTCAGGAGCTTTTCATCTCCCAGCCCGGCGTAAGCTTACATTTGAATTCTTTGGAAGCTTATACGGGCTACAAACTGTTTGACCGTTCGAGTAGACGAATGGTGCCTACGGAAAAGGGAAAAGTACTGTACAATGTGATATTGGATCCCAT
This sequence comes from Olivibacter sitiensis DSM 17696, assembly GCF_000427965.1. Classification (GTDB taxonomy): domain Bacteria; phylum Bacteroidota; class Bacteroidia; order Sphingobacteriales; family Sphingobacteriaceae; genus Olivibacter; species Olivibacter sitiensis. The sequence goes on from NZ_ATZA01000025.1 coordinate 20,046, forward strand.
CAAAAAACTGGAAGATGCAGAACAGCATTTTCACAAGAGTTCAAAAACGGATAGGCCAACCATTAGCTTGGGGATGTGTTTTGAAACTTTTCAATATACTTTGGAAGAACATATAGCACAGTTGCCCTTTAACCTGATTATTAAATTTGGTGAATATCCACAGATGCAACAAGATCTGGACAATGGGCTGTTGGATTTGATTGTCTCTCCCAATAAGGGCCAACAGAAGAACTTGATCTATAAACCCTTTTCCAAGGAAAAACTCATACTGATAGCCGGAAGCGATACGGATTTGGGATTGCTGCAGGGATTTTTGGATGGTAGCGATACCGTCAGTGCAAAAGCGTGGCTGAAACAACAGATTTGGTACAGTACGGCCGCAGATATGGAGCACCTAAAGAATTTTTGGCTGAAGAATTTTGGAGAACATCCCGATTTTAAACCCAATTTCATCGTCCCAAATATCTGTTCCATTATCCGGTGTTTGAGCGGGGGTACAGGGTTTTCCATCGTGCCCGATTTCTTGTGCAGAGAGGCCATAGAGTCGGGCGATATCATGGTCGTGTGGGAGGGACATACACCATTGGAAAATACACTCTATATAGGTACAAGGAAGAAGACCATTTACCAAAAGGAAATCGATCAGTTGGAAAGGATTTTTGTCGACAAATGGCAGAAGGTGGCACCGATAGACACCGTCCTGCACAATAGAGCCTAAAAAACTGTAATATTATTGACACAAATTGACGATTTGGCCTATAAAGCCTACTTTAGAGGTGTCAATCTAATAAGACAGTTTTTATGTATCACAAATTATTTATTGCAATTACTTTATTCTTGGTGCAGGGCATAGCGGCCTTTGCACAAAAATTGCCGCCCATTGATTCTGCGGTAGTGACCAAGCATACGACGACCATTAACGGACAGCGCGTGAGCTATGATGCCAAAACGGGTATGCAGCCTGTGTGGGACGAACAGGGAAAAGCCACGGCAACTGTACATTATACCTATTACGAGCGTAATGATATACAGGACAAAGCCAGTAGGCCACTGTTTATTTCGTTCAATGGTGGTCCGGGCACAGGAGCGCTATGGATGGAAATAGGCTATACAGGGCCACGAATCCTAACGGTAGACGACGAGGGGTACCCCGTTCAGCCATATGGGCAGATGCGGGACAATCCCTATTCGATCTTGGACGTAGCAGACATCGTGTATATCGACCCCGTAAATACAGGATATTCGCGCATCGTGGAGAAAGATGCGGATAAGAAACAGTTTTTCGGGGTAAACGCCGATATCAAGTATTTGGCGGCATGGATCAACACCTTTGTCACTAGGCACAACAGGTGGCCATCTCCCAAATACATCATTGGCGAAAGCTATGGTACAACACGGGCTTCGGGCTTGGCTTTGGAACTTCAAAATGCGCAATGGATGTATGTAAACGGTGTCATCCTTGTATCTCCCACAGAGTTGGGCTTGAAACGGGAGGGGCCTGCCGAACAGGCGCTTAGGTTGCCCTATTATGCGGCTACCGCTTGGTTTCATAAGGCACTATCGCCAGACTTGCAGCAACGCGATTTGGAAGAGCTACTACCCGAAATTGAAAAATTTACTCTCGACAAGCTGTTGCCTGCCATAGCCAAAGGAGGTTCTTTACCTGCCAATGAGCGACTGGATATCGCCAAGCAATTTGCTAAGTATTCTGGATTGAATGAGAAGGTGGTGTTACAGAATAATCTCGATGTAAGTACGAATCTCTTTTGGAAAGAGCTTTTGAGAGATCGTGGTTTCACAATTGGTCGCTTGGATTCGAGGTATTTGGGCATTGATAAAAAGGATGGCGGTGAGCGACCTGATTATAACGCCGAACTGATGTCATGGGAACACTCCTTTACTCCTGCCATCAATAACTATATGCGCAATGAGTTGAATTTCAAGACGGATGTTAAGTACAACGTTTTTGGCTCGGTTTACCCATGGGATCGTTCCAATGACAATACAGGGCAAAACCTGCAACGTGCCATGGCGCAAAATCCTTACCTGCATGTACTGACGCAATCTGGTTATTACGACGGGGCTTGCGATTATTTCAATGCCAAGTTCAACATGTGGCAAATGGATCCAGGAGGTAAGTTTCAAGACAGGATGCACTTCAAAGGGTATCGCTCAGGACACATGATCTATATGAGACAGGAAGATCTGAAAGCGGCGAACGATGATTTGAGAGCATTTATCAAAACAACCACGGTATCAAAAGATACGCCGGCCAAATATTAAGAAAAATCCATCCACAAATAAATACAAACGCCCGGAAGTCGAAATGATTTTCGGGTTTTTTTGTGCTTGTTGCTTTGACTTACCGGAATACGTTTTGCTTTAGTGGGATCTTATATGAAATGTCGTATAAATGACGTACCATAAATAAACTGAATGCCTGAATAATTAGTTAGTTTTGCTCGAAACACATAAGAAAATCGATATGGATACAAGCATCGGACAACGGATTAAGGCAATGAGGATAAAAAAGGGCTTATCGCAAGAAGAACTGGCAAATATGTCTAAACTTAGCTTGCGTACTATTCAGCGTGTAGAAAATGGAAAAACAGAGCCTAGAGGATTTACCTTAAAGAGACTATCAGAAGTATTGGAGATACCGATGGATAGGTTAATGGCAACTGTGCTTCATGAGGACAGAGGAATGCTGGTGATACTGAACCTTTCTCCCATGGCATTTTTGATATTCCCTCTGCTAGGTATTTTAGCGCCTTTTGTTTTTTGGACACTATATAGGCATAAGATAAATGGTGTAGATGAACAGGGCAAATCTATCCTCAACTTTCAATTGACGTTAAATATAGTGGCGCTTATCATACTTCTAAATTTGGCGACGGGGTGGCCATATCCAATCTTAAGGCTACTTCCTTTTAATAAAGGCATCATAGGTAATGCGGAGTTTATGCTATTATTTTTGTTCTTGTTTTACTATGTGTTCAATTTGGCTACGATTGGGTGGAATGTATTTAGGATATTCAAAGATAAAGCTATTGTTTATAGACCAGCTATACCATTGATAAAGTAATTATCTTTATTGACAGGCTAAAGACAAGGCAATGCTTCGAAAAATAAATTCCCTAATAAAAGAAATTGAACGAACTCTATATACAGGTATAGGAAAACCCGAGTCCCTGAAACATCAGCTTTCAGGTTGGTGGTCAAGGCGCATCAATTTAGAACACCGTCTAGTGTATCTGATAGAAAAAGATGCCGTGGTTATCCTGCAGTGTAGGTATCATTATTGAAAGCCACCTTATCACCACTACTGCGTCTTATACCTTAAAGCCTTTTACCTTCCTGCTTTGGTCTTTCTTCTCTTCTTCTCCCTTGTAATCAATGCCAGTTCCCTGCTAGTTTGTCCGGCAACAGAAGTGTTCTCCTGAGCTCTACGAAATAGGTAAGGCATTACGGCCTTCACAGGTCCATAGGGCATGTACTTTGCCACGTTATAACCAGATTCGGAAAGATTGAAGCTCAAATTATCGCTCATGCCCAACAATTGCGCAAAGTAAACCCGACTGTCGTTTCTTGCTATACCCCTTTGGTCTATTTCCATTGCGAGAAGTCGGCAACTGTCTTCATTATGGGTGCCGGCCATAAAGCCGATGCGATCTAGGTTGTCTAAGCAAAAACGTATGCCCTCGTTATAATCTCTATCGGAAGATGACTTGTTGGGCTGGATGGGAGAGGGGTAACCGTACTCCGCAGCACGTTCTCTCTCAATTTCCATATATGCTCCTCTTACGAGCTTGGCTCCTAGAAAAAAGCCACTCTCCTTGGCCAAGTATAGGTCGGTTTTTAGAGCGGCCAAAATATCGTGCCTATACAATTGATAGGTATTGTAAATCAGTGGCTTCTCGCGGTTGTATTTCATCATCATATCGCGGGCCATATCATCAATTACATCCTGAATCCAGGAGTGTTCGCCATCTACCAAAACGGCAACATGATGCTGATGCGCAAAATGGCAGATTTTATCTACACGAGCCTTCACCCGTTCAAATTCTTCTACTTCAGAGGGGGACAATTGTTGCTTGGCATTCACCTTTTCAAGCAGCTCGAATCGGCCTAAGCCCGTTACCTTGAATACCGAGAAAGGAATATGTGGATTTGTTGCCGCCTTCTGTATAGTCTCTATAGTTTCTTCGCAAACATGATCAAAAGCAGATTCGGTTTCTTCCCCTTCTACGGAGTAATCCAATATGGTGCCGACATGCTGAGCGGCCAATTGTGCTATAGTATGGTCGCAACCCTCAATGGTCTCTCCACCACAGAAATGTTCGAAAATGGTCTTCTTGATAATTCCAGTAATGGGCAGCCCAATGTTAAGCGCAAAGTTGGTAATGGGCGTACCTACTTTGACCAATGTATTACTCGCTATCATTTTAAAGAGCCAATAAGCCCTGTTAAGTTCGGAGTCGCTCTTGCTCCTAAACGCTATTTCTGTATTGTCAAAGCTAATGGTGCCGCTTTGGGTCGCATTAGGACGTTCTGTACTGGGTTGCATGGGTCAAACTTAGATAAAATTGCGTTTATCTGCAAGTTTGCAAAGCGGCAGATAAACGCAATTTTATCGTTCTTTTATCAGCCATTGAAAAACAAGGTTTATAGATGAAATTTAGTGATAAATAGATATTATTTCCTAGCGGAAACTACAAAAAAGAGTGTTGCTTGGAGCTTTTTATAAATGTATTTTTGGCAAATGATTAAATTTAAGTTGGACAAGGAATTTATTCACCTAATACAGTTGTTGAAAGCCGTAAACTTGGTACAAACTGGCGGCGAAGCGCAGGCCGTGGTAATGGAAGGTTTGGTGAAAGTGAACGGGGAGGTGGAATACCGTAAACGTTACAAAGTGCGGGTCGGCGATAAGATTAACTTTGATGGACAGGCTATAGAGGTGTCGTGAGCGGCCCTTTGCGTGAATACCCCTTTATTGGATAAAAAACGAATGGCCAATAGCTAACTTCCGATGGCCGATAGTTAAATAAAATGAGAACACTAAAAAGTAATACATATACCGTCTATTTTGATCAAGGGCTTACTCAGTTAGCCTCCTTCCTAAACGAAGGTGCTTATTCCAAAATATTCATCCTCACCGATGAAAATACGGGTGAACATTGTTTGCCAAAATTGAAAGACTCCTTGCCCCTTTTGGAAAACTACGATTTGATAGAAGTAGATTCTGGGGAAGAAAATAAGAACATTGATTTTTGTATCGGAATCTGGAAAATGTTATTGGATTTTGGAGCAGATCGTAATAGCTTAATGATTAATTTGGGTGGGGGAGTTATTACGGATATGGGTGGTTTTGCAGCCTCAACTTTCAAAAGGGGAATCCCGTTTATCCAAATACCTACCACCTTGCTTTCTCAGGTAGATGCTTCCGTGGGGGGGAAGACAGGCGTTGACCTAGATAGCGTTAAAAACATTATCGGTACCTTCACACAGCCAGAAGCCGTATTTATCAATCGCGATTTCTTGGATACTTTGGGGCATAGGCAACTGGTGTCGGGCTATGCAGAAGTATTGAAGCATGGGCTGATTTTTGACAGAAGTTATTTCAATAAGTTGAAGGATACGTCTGTTGAACAATTTACGGAAGACCTGCTCTTCCGTTCGGTAGAGATCAAGAATGAGGTGGTATTGATTGATCCGAAAGAAAAAGGATTGCGGAAGATACTCAACTTTGGCCATACCATTGGGCATGCCATAGAAACCCATTCGCTGGCCAACGATAAAAAACCTCTTTTGCACGGCGAAGCCATAGCCGTAGGGATGATCTGTGAAGCTTATCTTTCTCATCAACTCAATAAACTGCCGGCTGAGGATTTACGTGAAGTGATTACCACCATCAAGGGCATTTTTCCAGATTATCGTTTTCAACAAGCTATCTATGATGAGGTAATAGGATATATGAGAAATGATAAGAAAAACCTGGGCGGGCAGATTGGATTTTCGCTCTTGCAGCAAATAGGTGTCTGCGGATACGATTTCTTTGTGGATGAGGAAACTATCAAAGACAGTTTGGATTTTTATAACAGTTTGTTGGCGTAATATACCGATAGCTCCTTTCCCCCTTTGTTCGTAAATGATTGGCTCGGTCCAATTAGGGGCGCCTATTTCTTGCGAGATTCGTTTTGCGTTTAGTCTCGCTTGTTTTTGTATCTATTAATTTCTATACTTGCAATATCCAATTGTGGACTCACTATCCATGCAACCTTTTATGATAATGACCATAAATTATTAGTATTGCTTAGTGCCTTTTTGGAGGATATTTAAGAATAACCAATTAACCTCAGTATAGCCATGAACAGAGATGGAGACGGTAATCTTTTACAACGTCTTAGCGTGGGCGACAAGCATGCTTTCACGGATATATACAATCAATATTGGGCGTCATTATTTAAATACATCATTCGTATTGTTTCCAGTGAGGAGGATGCAGCAGACATTGTTCAAGAAACTTTCGTGACATTTTGGGGAGTCGGCCGAAAACTGAAAGAAATAAAATCCATCAAGGCTTATCTTTTCGTTATGGCTAGAAACCTTGCCTTTAAGCGTTTGCGCGAACAATTGAAAAAGGTAGAAATAGAAGACAAGTTAGTGGAATACTACGGGCAACATATCGAAAGTGTGGAACGACTGGTGTCCACGAAAGAATTGTCCGACTTACTAGATACCGAAATTGATAAACTTCCGAAACGGATGCGCGAGATTTTTGTATTGAGCAGGAAGGAACACCTCTCTTATAAGGAAATCGCAGAGCGACTCAATATTTCAGATCAAACGGTAAAAAAGCAGATATATCATTCACTTAAGTACCTTCGTTTGAAGATAGATGACGAATATATCCCATACCTATCTTTGTTACTGCTAGCAAATATATTTCTTTAGTACCCACTCCACACTATTTTCTGCCTCGATCCACTAACAGGCTGTCTGTATTCTGGGACGTGCATTCCATTGAAATGATATTTTTATTATTGATTATCAATGTTTTGTAGGGTGTGTTCATTTTTTTTAATATACGCATACCACTTTGCGCCGCCATTATACTCTTAATAAATAAAAGTAGACCAATTTATAGGCCATGTCGATAAACCATCAGGAATTAAGGGAATTATTGCGCCGTTATGCCAATGGAAAATGTACATCGCAGGAAGCGAAACTGTTGGAGGAAATGGTCATTCGAAACCCGATATTGAGCAATTGGGACTGGAGCAGCGAGGAAGAGAAGATGCTCATGGGCATACGGATAAAGCAAAGTGTAGACCGGCAGATACAAGACGTAAAGACTGGGCGTACCAAGAGACTTTGGTATGCCGGTATTGCCGCTTCCCTGTTTTTGGCATTAGGTGTTTTCTGGCATAAGTTCGGCGGAGAAGAAAAGGTGTCAAATACGTCGCTGGTAATTTCAGAAACCGCCGCTCAGGCCCCTAATGGCACCATGCTGGTACTGGCTGACGGCACAATGGTCGATCTGGATGATATGGATGACAGTCTGGTACGTGATATGGGAGCAGTATTGATCAGAAAGTTGGGAGACGGGCGAATGGTGTACGAATCAACGAATGCAGGTAACAGTGGGAATGCGACGGCAAAGAATACCATCCATACACCAAACGGAAAGCAGTTTCAACTGACACTTCCCGACGGTACGCAAGTCTGGATGAACACCGCCAGTACCCTTACCTATCCTGTGTATTTCAATGGAAATGAGCGAAGAATTTCGCTAGTGGGAGAAGCGTATTTTGAAGTAGCTCACGATAGCTCAAAACCTTTCGTCGTAATGGCAAATGGAACGGAGATACTGGTCACTGGAACCCATTTCAATGTCTCTGCCTATCCATCAGACAACAGCGTACGCACCACTTTACTAGAGGGTGGGGTGGAGATCAGGCAGCATAACCGTAAGGTGTCGCTGACGCCAGGTTACGAGGCTATTGCCTACATGGACGGTTCGGCCATCAGTAGGCAAAAGGCAAATCAGGAGCAAGCCATGGCTTGGAAAAACGGATATTTTGTGTTCGACGACATGGATATTGTCTCCGTCATGCGTAGTGTGGCCCGTTGGTATGATATCACCGTCGTTGTAGAGGGCAACCTGCCCAATAAGAAATTTGGGGGCACATTTCCCATAACAGAGGATCTCGGAGAACTGTTAAAAGACCTGTCTGTATTGGCAGATATCCAGTTTCAACAAAATGGAAAGGAGGTACGGATTATACGGTGATATGATTATAAACACCAAATGGTCTAAAAAGCCAGAAGTGCAGCGAACACTTCTGGTCTATTGGCCCATGAGCCAAGCCAGGCCATCATTTAATGGAGTGCTAACCACATTAATTACTAACCTGAATTACAAATGTACAAAAAATCGACTGCATCTATATGCATAGCCAATTATAACGTCCTGATTAAGCTTTTCATTATGCTAAAGTTTACGTTATTGATCTTGATGCTTTCCGTTTCTCAAGCTGGAGCAACCGTCTATGCTCAAAATGCGAGCATTGAGGCCAAGAATATGTCCCTCACCGATGTATTCCGCGAACTGAGAAAACAGACTGGGTATCATTTTCTCTACCTGTCCGATGATTTGAAAAACGCTAAGCCCGTCAACCTTCACTTGATCAATACTCCCTTGGAGACTATACTTGATCGCTGTTTCGAAGGGCAGCCGCTCACCTATGAAATCCGTAAAAATAGGGTGCTGGTAGAACGTAAAAGGACGAAGATTGATAAAGGATCAGATCCAAAGGAGACTGACAGGCAACAACGTGAAGTAAGCGGCAGGGTAACCAATGGTCAAGGCGAGCCATTGGAAGGAATAACTGTGAAGGTGAAAGGTACGAACATGTCTGCCACCACCAATAACGAAGGAAATTATCGAATTACGATCCCGCAAAATGCAACGACTCTGGTATTCAGTAGCATTGGCTACGAAGTGCAGGAGGTCTCTATAGGGACATCTACCACCATTAATATGGTGCTGACCGAAGCCATCGGGGATTTGGATGAAGTCGTGGTAGTGGGATTTGGTACCCAAAAGAAGGTCAATCTGACTGGATCTGTGTCGACAGTAGACACGAAATTACTCGAAGCCAGACCAGTAGCCAATGTTGTGCAGGCACTGCAGGGTGCCGTGCCGGGATTAAATATTTACCAAAATAACGGGGGTGAAATCGGGACATCATCGACCATAAATATCCGTGGTATAACAACTATAGGTCAGGGGTCAAATGGTGGTCCTTTGATTCTAATTGACGGGATGGAAGCCGATATTACTACGCTGAACCCGCAGGATATTGAAAACATTTCGGTGTTGAAAGATGCAGCAGCATCATCGATTTATGGTTCGCGTGCGCCTTTCGGCGTTATCTTAATCACCACAAAAAGCGGTAAATCTGGAAAAGCGCAAGTAAATTATATTAACAATTTTAGATGGAATAGTCCCTTGCTTATACCCAAAATGGCCGATTCTTATTCATTTGCCCTTTATATGAACGACTTGTTGACAAATGCGGGTAGAGAGGCATGGTTTACGGCAGAACATTTGCAGCGGATTTTAGATTTTCAGGCCGGCAGGCTAGGGAATCAAACCACGATACCCAGTCCAAACAATCCCAATGAATGGAGTGGGTTTGATGTCGGAAACGATAATGTGGATTGGTATGATGCGATTTATAAGGATAGTGGGTTTTCGCAGGAGCATTCATTAAGTGTTTCCGGTGGCACCAACAACAGCTCTTATTATATTTCCGGCAACTACCTGGATCAAAATGGCTTGCTTCAAATTGGCAAAGACGGTGCGAAACGCTATACAGGTGTTGCTAAATTGGCGTCGCAAATTGCCCCTTGGGCTCATATAGGATATAGTGGCCGATTTGTAAGGTATGAAACAACCAGGCCGCAAACATATAGAGGACAGCATGACTTTTGGTTTGCCGAACAGGCATGGCCTATTTTGCCCCTTTATGATCCCAACGGATATTATTTTTCGGCCCCATCGGCAGCATTATTTTTGGCTGAGGGTGGTACGAATGATTTTACATCAGATAAAACCTACCACCAATTGAACATAACAACGGAACCCGTAAAAGGTCTTCGGGTAATCGGTGATATAAACTATGCTATAACGGATGACTTCAGAACGGTTGTGCAACAAAAGTTGTATAACCATAATGTTGCCGGAGAGCCGATTCTGTACAATGACTATAATTCAATTACTGAGTATGCCTATAAAACAAATTACCTTAACTCGAATGTTCGGGCAGAATATCAAAAATCCCTAAACCAGCATAACTTTATGTTGATGGGAGGTTTTCAGGCAGAACAAACCAGATACAGGGACCTAAGTGCCAATCGCGTAGGTATTTTCGCCGGTTCACCGACAATTAATACCAGTACAGGCGTTTCGGATAATGGAAGTATTGTTGCTCCTGAGGTATCGGGCCAATATTATAATTGGTCAACAGCCGGTTTTTTCGGAAGATTTAATTATGACTATATGGGTAAATATTTGTTGGAGGCAAATCTCAGATACGACGGATTCTCTCGTTTCAGATCCGACAACAGGTGGAGTTTGTTTCCTTCATTCTCGTTGGGTTGGAATATTGCCCAAGAATCTTTTTGGGAAAATCTCAGTACCCCCGTCAATGTATTGAAACTTCGCGCATCATGGGGTAAACTGGGCAATCAAAATGCGAACAGCTATTATCCTACTTATTCCGCTATGGGATTAGGCGCCGCATCGGGAAACTGGCTGGTGAATGGTGTTAGACCCAATACCGCTTATGCTCCCGCTTTAGTAAGTCCGTCCTTGACCTGGGAAAAAATATCGACATACAACGTAGGTCTGGATATCTCCGCGTTCAACAATCGATTGACCTCGTCTATCGATGTTTATACTCGATATACAAATGATATGATTGGCCCTGCTATCGAACTTCCCGTTATCTTGGGCACAAGTGTTCCACGGACAAACAATACCGATTTGAGGACTTCTGGATTTGAATTGGAGCTTGCTTGGAAGGATAATTTAGCGAGTGGATTCGGGTACGATATCCGGTTTAACGTATCTGATTCGAGAACAAAAATCATCAGGTATCCGAATGACACCGGCGTACTGGGCTTTAATAACGGCGGAACAGGAGAAGTACAATATTCGACATTTAGAAATGGGGAAACTTATGGTGAAATCTGGGGCTATACCACCATTGGAATAGCCCAAACGCAAGCGGAAATGGATGCCCATTTGGCTAGTTTGCCAAATGGAGCTCAGGATGCAATCGGCACCAATTGGGGTCCTGGAGATATCATGTATGCCGATATAAATGGCGATGGAAAAGTTGATAATGGATCTAATACCATTGGAGACCATGGCGATTTAACGGTGATAGGAAATATTACGCCGCGGTTTTTGTTTGGCTTTAATCTGGGTGCAAACTACAAGGCATTTGACATATCCGTCTTTTTTCAGGGTATCATGAAACGCGATTATTTTCAGGGCAGCTACTTATTTTGGGGCAATGGCAAGTCCATGTGGGAGTCCACAGCCTTTGTGCAACACTTGGATTATTTCAGGGATGATCCGTCGCACCCCCTTGGCGCCAACTTAGATGCCTATTACCCCCGACCGCTTGATGGCGACTGGAGCGGCATGGGTAGAAATCACGAAGTACAGACGAAATATTTACAAAACGCTGCTTATATCAGGTTAAAAAACCTTCAATTGGGTTATTCTTTACCAGCATCTACCCTGGCTCGAACTAAACTGCAACGATTGAGAGTCTATGTGTCCGGTGAAAATATCTGGACGGGGACAAAACTTACTGGAATTTTTGATCCTGAATTGATCGATAACCCAGGTTCAGGGGGATCGCAATACCCATTGTCTAGAGTATGGTCTATGGGTTTAAATTTAACCTTTTAATTTTTATGGCTATGAAACGCACAAAAATATATTTTTCGGTTTTGATTCTAATTTTGTCTGGATCTTGCAATAAATTCCTGGATGAAGAGCCAATTTCGACCATTACACCTGAAATGTATTTTACGGAAGAATCTCACTTCTCAGCTTATTCAATAAACTTATATAGCACCTTTACCAATGCTTCGGAGAATAACCAAATCCCATCCAAGGCAATGTATGATGTCAATACCGACAATCAAATCACCCGTTTTGCCAGCGAAAGTTTTTTTGCACCAGGCCAATACCGGGTTCCGCAAACAGGCGGCGATTGGGATTTTACGGAAATACGTAGTTGCAACTATTTTTTTGATTATGCTTTGCCTAAATATGAGGCGGGAAACGTTTCGGGAAATAGCGATAACATCAGGCATTATATCGGTGAAGTCTATTTTATGAGGGCTTATGCCTATTTTAAGAAGTTGCAACTATTGGGTGATTTTCCTATAGTAGAAACTTCATTGACCGATGATAAGGAAATTCTGATAGAGGCTAGTAAACGAATGCCACGTAATGAAGTAGCGCGATTTATTCTGTCGGATCTGGAGCTGGCAAAGCAATATATGAAACCAACTTCAATTGACGGAGCAAAGAACAGGCTTTCTGCACCTTGTGCCCAATTGTTCGCTTCAAGAGTAGCTTTGTATGAAGCCAGCTGGTTAAAGTATTTCAAAGGAACAGCCTATGTTCCCAACGGACCAGGTTGGCCCGGTAGCGACAAAAATTATAATGCCAATTATAATTTTCCGTCTGGAAGTATAGACGCCGAAATAGAATACTTTTTGACCATTTCAATGGAAAATGCAAAGCAGGTTGCAGATGCCTTTGCGCTAGTGACAAATACCGGAGTATTGCAACAATCTGCATCTCAGGCGAAAAACCCCTATTATGAATTGTTTGCAGATGTTAATATGGCCGAATATAGCGAGGTTTTGTTATGGCGGAGATTCGATAGGGGCCAAAATGTTGTTAATGGCTACGTCGGAGAACTGAGGGGAGGACAAATCGGATTGACAAGGGGCTTCATCGATACCTATCTGATGTCAAATGGACTTCCCATCTATGCTACCGGCTCAGGGTACCATGGTGATGATTACATTGCTGATGTTCGCAAAGACCGCGATTCAAGGCTTTACTTGTTTTTGAAGGAGCCTGGGCAACTCAATATCCTCTACCCATATGACGGAGGCAGTACCGACTCTTATCCGGTGGAACCTATTCCAGATATTATTGGAGGTGGAGACCATAGGTACCAAACGGGATATGCCCCCCGAAAAGGTTTGAATTTTGATGCCGCTGTAGCCGCGACAAATGCCAATACAGCTGGAGAACTGATTTTCAGGGCAACAGAAGCTTATCTGAATTATATTGAGGCCTGTTATGAGCGGAATGGATCGCTCAATGCCGATGCGACAAATTATTGGAAAAAAATAAGGGACAGGGCACATGTAGACAATGATTTGGATAAAACTATTGCCGCTACAGATATGAGTGCTGAGGCAAAAAACGATTGGGGAGCCTATTCAGGAGGCAATCTCATTGATAAAACGCTTTACAATATCAGGAGGGAAAGGCGCTGTGAGCTTATCAGTGAAGGATTTCGTCGTATGGACCTGCGTAGATGGCGCGCTATGGATCAATTGATCGTTACGCCTTATCACTTAGAAGGATTCAAACTTTGGGGCCCTATGCGGGATTGGTATAATCCCTCAACGTTAACCTATAATGTAGGCGCCTCGAGCACGGTTTCTGACCCTGCATTAAGTGATTATTTCCGTCCTTATCAGAAAACAAGCAATTTCATCTATTACAATGGGCTGAAATGGGCAATGGCTCATTATCTTAGTCCTATTGCCATACAGCATTTTTTGATAACAGCGGAAAATAACGTCATTAGCTCTTCACCAATTTATCAAAATCCGAATTGGCCAACCGAGGCAAATCAAGGAGCAATTCAATAAATTTTAAACGAGCGCCAATCCACGAATTGGTGCTCGTTTAAGTAGTAATTCTAGCATGATTGTTTACATTCCGAAAAAGGCATCTATTCGTTATACAGTCGAAAAAATATTTGCTTTTTCCTGTACTTTTCTTCTGGGTATCTGTTTGGTGTCTGCTCAAAAAACGGAGCAACACCTTTCATCCGAAGGTCGTCAAATCAATATTGATTTGTCTCATGTCAGAGGCGATTTTGATAAATTTTACAATGAAAGTGTTGGTGCTGGTCGTGCCTATTCGCTGATGCGTGCCGATCATCAGCAGCACATAGCCATGGCCGCCAAAGAATGCGGGTTTAAGTACCTGCGTTTTCATGGGTTATATCAGGACGATATGGGCGTATACAGGTTGAACAAGTATGGAGAGCCATTCTATAGCTGGCAATATGTGGATGCTGTTTATGACTTTATTCTCGGCATTGGCATGCGCCCCATATTGGTGTTTGATTTTATGCCCGAAGCGTTGGCAAGCGGTACGAAAACGATTTATTGGGAAAAAGCGAATATTACACCACCCAAAGATTACGGCCGTTGGTACGGCCTGGTAAAAGCAACTGTCGAACATTTTACACAACGATATGGCCTTGAAGAGGTGAGACAATGGCTGTTTGAAGTCTGGAACGAGCCAGATGGTTATTTTTTTACAGGCGATTTGAACGAATACCTGAAACTATATGATTATACCGCTCGTGCCGTCAAAAGTGTGAGTGCTGATTATCGAGTAGGAGGACCTGCTATTGCAGGGGATACCGATTGGATAACGGCTTTGGTAGACCATTGTCATCAGAAAAATGTCCCCTTGGATTATATTTCGTCCCACGCCTATTCAACGCGTGAGTTTTATCCCGATTCCGTTTATAACAAACTGCCTGATGCTGATTATATGAAGCGGGTTCCCGTTTGGTCTCCCGGCACACCATGGGCGATGGGCAACGTAGCCTATAATCCGGACGGGGTGATGGATGGGGTGAAATCATCTCTGGAAAAAGTGTCAACATCACCTATGCCGTATTTGGAAGTCTATTTTACGGAGTGGGGGTTGACCTGGGATTATTGGGATCCTTTGCGTGATGCTTACCAGGCGGCATCCTATCTTTTGACAAAAATAAAAGAAGTGGACGGACAGGTTAAATCTTTGTCCTATTGTGAAGTTTCGGATGTGTTTGAAGAAGATGGCCCTCCTACCGGAGATTTTCATGGAGGTTTCGGACTGATTAATCTGCAAGGCATACCTAAGCCGGCTTATTTCGCTTACAAATACCTGAATAGGTTGGGCGATACGGAATTGATTTGCGCTGACCCAAAGGCAATTGCATGTAAGACAGGAGACGCCGTACAAATATTGTTTTGGAATGATGCCCATCGTCAAGATGATGTGGATAAAATATACTATGCTAAGGACATACCTCCACTTTCAGCAGGGAAAGTAGCTGTTTTTGTCTCGGGATTAAAGCCAGGGAAATATCGAGTAAACGTTCATAGTGTCGGTTATCGTCAAAATGACGCCTTTACTGCATATCTAGGATTGAACTACGATGGAAGCATTAGTCGTGAACAGGTTGCTTGGTTACAAGAACAAAGTAATGATAAACCTTTAAGGAGTGAAGAGATAATTATAAAACAGTCTGATAAACCATTTGAATTCAAAACCGATATGAGGGAAAATGATGTTTTTCTTATCCTGATGGAGTATGTAGGAACATAATCAGGTTAAAATACGACCCGTCGTTGATTGCTTCTTTAACAGCCTTCAGGCTAGGACAGTGACAGATAGTTGGAGTTTTGAACAGTCGTTAAATTAAATAAAGTATGAAAAAACTGATATCGTTAGTTTGAACTCTAAAGAATAAAGACAAGCAATGAGAATACATCGAGAGATATATCTTTGGTTGAAAAGCTCCATCTGCTGCCCTAACTTTAAAATAACAATAGGCAGAACCTAAGTTTCATATTAAGGACAGCAGATCTATTGAGTCAAAGCCAGAGAGTATTTAGGGCAGAACCCATTATCACGATGTTAGCCACTCAATGCGGAGCATAAATAAACTATTTATGCAAGTATATGGAATAGATTTATCAAAAGAAAAGTTTGACGTAAACTTCTTTGATACAGATGGTAAAGAAAAAAGCAGGATGGTAAAAAACGGATTGGACTCGATATCGAAATTTCTATCGAAAGTACCCGGAGGTTCTGTGCTATGTGCGGAGAATACAGGTAGCTATGGAGATCTGTTAGTCTTTCTGTGTAACCAGTGCGGAGTATCGATAGCACTTGTTCCGGGCTATACGGTAAAACATAGCCTAGGTATCCTTAAAGGCAAGTCAGACCCAATAGATGCCGCTCGGTTGCGGGAATACGGGGAGAGGTTCTTTGACAAGCTATCTTTCAAAACATATCAGAGCGAAAGCGGTTCCGAATTACGCCAGCTTTATTCACTTCGTTCACAGTTGGTTAAGTCTCGTAAAAAATTAAGGACAGGTGAGCATGCCCGGGAACAGATGCCGATGCAGAGCATCCGTGCAAACGTAATTCTACAGGCTTCATTAGCAGCCCTTGATGAGCAGGTCGGAGCTGTAGAGAAAGAAATGGAACTGATCATCAAGAGTGATGCGGGACTTGTAGAGAACTATGAGCTGGCTGTATCGGTGCTGGGGGTGGGGCCGGTAATAGCCACCGACCTCATCATCAAAACAGGAAACTTCAGCACGATCGGCACGGCAAGGAAAGCAGCTTCATATGCCGGTGTATGCCCCTTTCCCAACGCATCGGGCAACATGGTCGGTAAATCCAGGACAAGCCCGTTTGCCGACAAAGAACTCAAGTCTCTGCTGTACATGGGAGCAAAATCCGCAGTAAAGCACAACAAGGAGTACAGATTGTATTATCAGAAAAAGCAACAGGAGGGCAAGCCTCATTATCTAATAATGAATAACGTTATGAATAAACTATTAAGAACGATCTACAGTGTGGTAAACAGCAAAAAGCCATACTCCAGAGACTACATTTGTCTCGACCCAAGAGAAATTAACAAAAATGATAACGGCTCCAAAAAAATAGTGGCCTAAAAACTTGTAATTTATTAGAGTATATG
Organism: Olivibacter sitiensis DSM 17696; assembly: GCF_000427965.1. GTDB lineage: Bacteria > Bacteroidota > Bacteroidia > Sphingobacteriales > Sphingobacteriaceae > Olivibacter > Olivibacter sitiensis. The sequence goes on from NZ_ATZA01000025.1 coordinate 37,166, forward strand.
AAAAAACTGATATCCGGTTTCGTTTTACTATTGATGTCATTAGCTTTTATAGCGCAAGCGCAGGAGATAAGGGAAGATATCTTGTATAAAATAATCACCCCCTCTGGTTTGGCAGTGGACAACAAGCTTAGCCCTACCAATTTGTCCCACCTTTATCTTGAAAAAGAATCTAAGACCAGCAAGGGGCAATATTGGCGCATTGTTCGTAACGAAGATGCTTATGTGATCTACAACCCATTTTCATCCAAGAGTTTTGATATCGGAGCATCCTATGAAGTCAGTAATGTGTTGTCAGTTTGGGATTTCAGTAAGTCAAATGAAAACCAGCAATGGTATCTTGTCAGCAAAGACGATGGTTTCGAATTGGTATCAAAAAAGCACGGCCACCATGTTTTTGCCAATCTGGGTGATAAAGCGGGTAATACGCTTTTACTTTCGCCAGAAGGTACCACATTTCAATTGAGGGCAACATCGGAAAAAATACCACCTGAAAACATTCATGGGAAAACGGAATGGGAAAATGAAACCCTATTTGCCGTCAATAAAGAAGACGGACGTAGCACATATATCCCGTTCCCCTCCATAGAAAGTTTAAAGTCTGACGCGTATTTTGACAAACCCTGGTTACAGCCTTCATCTTCTTATTTTCAGTCTTTGAACGGGATGTGGAAGTTCAATTGGGCAAAACAGCCTGCTGAACGTCCTGTGGACTTTTACAAAACAAATTACGATGTTACAGCTTGGAAAGAAATACAGGTTCCTTCCACGTTGGAAATGCTGGGGTACGGCACTCCCATTTATACCAATGTAAATTACCCTTTTAAAAACCAGCCTTCGCTTATTCTTCCGCAGAAAGGCTATACAAACGAGAAAGAACCGAATCCCGTAGGTTCCTACAGGAGAAATTTTACCATACCTACTGATTGGGACGGAAAGGAAGTATTTATTCATTTCAACGGCGTTTACAGCGGATTTTATATTTGGGTGAACGGCAAGAAAGTGGGTTACAGCGAGGTTTCAAATTTGGATGCGGCATTTAACATCACAAAATACGTGAAGCCGGGCGAAAACATGGTGGCGGTTGAGGTTTATAAATGGACGGACGGCAGTTACCTTGAAGACCAGGATATGTTCCGTGTCATGGGGATCCATCGGGACGTATACCTGTATGCCGTGCCGAAAGTGCACGTCCGCGATTATTTCATCAAATCGGCATTTGATGGAGATGATTATAATGTCGCAACTTTCTCGGTCGATGCCAATGTGCGAAATTACAAGGGCAATGCATCGGCAAAGTCAACGATCGAAGTCCAATTAATTGATCCCTCGGGAAAAACGGTGAACACCTTAACCCAGGCAGTTGAACCGATAATGGGCAATGCGGAACAAAGCTATGTTTTGAAAACATCCGTATCCAAGCCCATGCTCTGGTCTGCCGAAAAGCCGAACTTATACAGCGTGATCGTATCCTTGAAAGATGAAAACGGAAAGGTAACGGAAGCCATGTCTTCCAAGTTCGGGTTCCGGAACATTGAAATCAAGAATAAGCGGGTATACATCAACGATCAACAAGTGTTTTTCAGGGGCGTAAACCGGCACGATGCGCATCCTCAATATGGCAAATCAATACCCCTAGCATCCATGATTGAGGATATTCTGCTGATGAAACGCCACAACGTGAACACGGTGCGTACATCTCATTATCCAAACGATCCCAAGATGTATGCACTTTTTGACTACTATGGGCTGTATGTCATGGACGAGAACGACCTGGAATGCCATGGAAACCACAGTTTGAGCGACCGCGAGTCATGGAAGCCTGCCTTTCTCGACAGGATGACACGTACCGTACAGCGCGACAAAAACCACCCTTCGGTCATTTTCTGGTCCTTTGGCAATGAAAGTGGAGGGGGAGTCAACTTTGAAGCCCTGCAGGAAAGGGTGAAGGAACTAGACCCCTCACGCCCCACCCACTATGAAGGAAAAAACGGTGTCCCCGATATGGATTCACACATGTATCCGGATATTCCACGAATGACGGCCTTTGACCAACAGGAGTCGGACAAGCCCTATTTCCTGTGCGAATATGCCCATGCCATGGGCAATGCACCCGGCAATCTTTTCGAATATTGGGATTACATTGAAAATCATTCCAATAGAATGATAGGCGCCTGTATTTGGGAATGGGTAGACCATGCCATGAATAGGTACGGAAAACCTGGAAATCAATACTATTATGGGGGAGATTTTGGAGACCAGCCCAATGACGGAAATTTCTGTGCAGACGGTTTGGTGACGCCCGATCGCAAGGTGACGGCAAAACTGCTAGAAGTCAAAAAGGTATATCAATATATTCGAATGGCCCCGCTAGTTATCCGCGAAGGAAAGATCAAGATCGATAACCGCTATGATTTTACCAACCTGGATGCGTTTAATATCGCATGGAAGGTATTGGAAGATGGCGTGGTTGTCCAATCAGGTGAGATTCCCCCTTTGGATGTGGCGCCTGACCAACACACCCAACTGAAAATTCCCTTCGATGCAAAGATGTCGGCCGATAAAGAGTATTTCCTGAATGTGGAATTTTCATTGAAGAACGGCACACGCTGGGCTGATGCGGGACATGTTGTCGCCGCTGATCAGTTTGCCCTGAACACGCGCCCCACTGTGCAAGCTGTTGACAGGACCGCTTTGGGTAAAATAAACATCGAAGAACAAGCCAATAAGCTGTCGATAACGGGAGACGGATTCAAGACGGTATTCGACAAACAAACAGGAGGGATGATCTCGCTGGAATATGCCGGTAGGGAAATGCTGCACCATAATAAGGGACTACAATTGAACTGGTTCCGCACCATTGACAACGACAGGTATACGGATCAAGAGTATCACGAAACCACTTATCGCAAACCAATATTTACATATCAAACAGATGAAAGTGGCAGGTTTGTGACCGTATTGGTGGAGAATGACGCAACGATCAGTTGGAAGCATCCAGTAACGGTCAATCATGTTGTAAAGTATATCATTTACTCCAATGGTGCTATCGACGTGGATGCTAGTTTTACAAAACCCGATAATGCCGATGTGGTTCGCCGCTTGGGATTACAGATGGTCATTCCGCAAGAATACGAAAACATACAGTATTATGGTTATGGCCCGCATGAAAATGCCGTTGACCGCATACAGTCGGCTTTTGTAGGATTGTATAATACAACACCCAAAGGCATGGAGGCCGAACGTTACGTACGCCCGCAATCCATGGGGAATCGCGAGGATATCCGTTGGGTGACACTGACGAACAGCGATAAGCAGGGATTGAAAATAACGGCCAGGAATAGATTCAGTTTCAGTGCTTTGAATTTTCCTGATAAGGATATCTGGGAGGCGAAGCATGATTTCAACCTGGATAGCATACGTAAACCTGAAATTTACCTGAATATTGACTGTATTCAACAAGGCTTGGGAAATGCCTCATGCGGACCGCTCCCGTTGGAGCAATATATGATTCCGGTCAATACGCCTGTTGGCTATTCGTTCAGGATCGAAGGTTTAAAATAAGTGATTTCAACAGTATAAATTTTGTTATGAAGTATTTTTTAAGTTCAGGCAGTTTACGTACGGTTTCTGTCTTATTCGCAATTCTTTTTTCAGGAATACTATCAAGTGCCCAAACGCGCTGGGAAATACAGCCAGATGGTTCTATTATCTGGAATATTGATAATCGTTTGCCTCATTTCGACCATGTCGAAATGAGTGGCGAGCAGATGTCGGTCATCTTGCGCTATGGTGTCAATGCGGATGGAGCCTTTGCGGCCGAGCGCATGGTGATATGGCCCATGTTGCGGACCATTCCGAATGATACGCACGCCAGCTTGCGGCAGCGATTTTCCATTGATTACCCTTCTTTGCTGATTGTCAACGGATTTTCGTTGCAGCAAGAGCGCGTAAAATCCATACAGCTAGATGGCAAAGTGACGGCGATCAGTGAGTACGGCCTTGGTTTAGCCGTCAATACCGGTGCTAAACAAATCATTGACACTAAGCCAGCAGTAGAAATCACGCGTATATTTTACCCCTCAACCGATAAGCCGCTTTTGGGTGAAACGTACGTTGTAAAAAACATCAGTTCCGAAAGGCAAACGGTCCTTGTTCCCAACGAGCGTACTGTTTATCAAACCGACCCGCAAAAAGGCGTTGACGGCAGTTACACCATGATTGCCAAAATTCAGGAGGGCGATGCGGGACTTTTCTTTTTGGAGCCGCAGCAAACGCTGACGTTTAGCGCTTCTGTTCAGGCATATAAGAAAGGGCAATCCGAGCTGAATCCCCTTATGCGGGAGGAAAGGCTGGCTCGTGAGCGCTTTGTGAACGAGATGTGGTCAAAATTAGTATTTAACTCCCCTGACCCGGTTCTAAATACGGCCTTTGCTTTTGCCAAGATAAGGGCTTGTGAGAGCATTTTTAAAACAGCGGGCGGATATATGCACGGACCGGGAGGCGATAATTTTTACGCCGCCATATGGGCAAACGATCAGGGGGAATACATGAATCCTCTATTTCCGTTTATCGGGTACGATCTTGGCAACAAATCGGCCATCAACTCGTTCAGGCACTTTGCCCGCTTTATGAACGACGAATATAGGTCCATACCCAGCTCCATTATTGCCGAAGGAAAAGATATCTGGAACGGTGCAGGAGACAGGGGCGATAATGCCATGCTTGCCTATGGTGCCACGCGTTATGCCTTGGCGCTCGGTGACAAGCAGGAAGCAGAGGAATTGTGGCCCCTGATCCAATGGTGCCTCGAGTATTGCAGACGTCATCTGAATGATGAAGGCGTTGTGATGTCCGATTCCGATGAACTGGAAGATCGGTTCCCCTCTGGGAATGCCAATCTTTTCACATCGATACTCTACTACGATGCGTTGATCTCTGCCGGACACCTGGCAGAGGAAATCGGTAAGCCGGGGCGCGTGTCCCAAACCTATAACAAGGAAGCCGCCCGAATGCGAAAAGCCATCGCGGATTATTTTGGCGCCACAGTCGAAGGGTTTGAGACATACCGCTATTATGAGGGTAACGAGGTACTCCGCGCATGGATCTGCCTACCGCTGACCGTGGGGATCTACGACAGGAAAGTAGGCACTATTGACGCGTTATTTTCACCAAGGCTATGGACGAAAGACGGCCTGCTGACCGAGGCTGGATCAGAAACGTTTTGGGATCGCGCCACTTTGTATGCGTTAAGGGGTGTTTATGCCGTAGGCGAGAGAGGTAAAGCAACCGAATACCTGAAGCGTTTTTCCGCCGAACGGCTATTGGGCGGGCACGTTCCCTATGCCATAGAAGCGTGGCCCGAGGGTAACCAGCGACATTTATCGGCAGAAAGTGGGCTGTATTGCCGAATTTTCACTGAAGGCCTTTTTGGCATCCGTCCGGTTGGGTTCAACAGTTTCACCCTGGCTCCCCAACTTCCGGACGGATGGGATTTCATGGAGTTGAGAAATGTTCATGCCTTCAAAAACGAGCCTTTTGACATACGGGTAGAGCGGGAAAATGGCAAGATAAGGACGATAATAAGCAGAAATGGAAACGTGGTGAAAACGGTAAAAACTAACGTAGGGGATACGTTTGCCGTTATGCTGTAATAACATACAAGAATAGGAAAGGGGAATTATTCATCCTATCTCAGGGAAACCGGTAGGACCGTATCCTTTTTTCTGGATATAACTAATAGGTAATTAATCTCGTGAGAATATGAGGCAGGTAATTTTAACCATATTTTTAAATGTTTTTGTGATCAATGTGGTGGTATCTCAAGATCAAAGTGGATTTGAATCAATATACAGAGACTTCAACCATGGACAAAGTGTAGACAAAAATACGGAGTGGACACAAGCAATTCAAGTCATTGAACCAGCTTGCAGGTCGGAAGTAAAAGGAAAGATAATCGTCAAATTTACGGCGGCTGGTATGGATGAAGCCAAAGCATATTGTTGGAGGCAGCCTACTGGAGAAAATCCGAATGAATGGGGACACGACGCAGATTTAACACCAACAACATTAAAACTGGGAAAAAAAGGAGAAGGTTCATTTTCGTTTAATGCGGATGATTTTCCGGCGGGGCCTATGAATGTTCGTATATATACAACTAATAAGAACGGGGAAAAGGACGTATTTGAATTACAGCTGTATAATTTGGGCGGTGTAAGATGGAATATGGGGATTCCCGCGACCGATCCCCCTGGAGCAAGAGGGTTGAAATTGGTGTTTTCGGACGATTTTAGTGGGCCGTTATCCATTTCAAATGACGGGCGGAATGCCCGGTATAATGCCCATAAATCACGCTTCGGAGATTTCAGTGGTTGGCCTTTTTCAGATGTCGATGGACTGGACACCCCATTCAGGCAGGTGGACAGCTACTTGAAAATCGAGGCACGGAGGAAGCCGGGTACAAAAGGAAGCACGGGGTTGATCGCTTCCGTGGATATGGATGGAAAAGGCTTCTGGGCAAAAGCTCCCTGCTATTTGGAATGTCGCTTCATGGCGCAATCTGCTCCCGGCACATGGCCTGCTTTCTGGACAATCACGGGCCTTGACGAAGGGTTTGCCGGTGACGAACTCGATATTGTCGAAGCTTACGGCGGCGTGGGGAAAGGTAATCCTAACCATACGGGATATGGTGTTGCCAGCCATTTCTGGTTGCAAACACAACCTGACGGACATCCAGGGAAGGTTATTCCCATTATGGAACTGGGTGGTAAATCCTATTGGTCAACCACCTTCCATACCTACGGACTATACATCGGTTTGGAAGAAACTATTTATTATTTTGATAATATTGAAGTATTCCGTCACGCAACCAATAAGATGTCTCGTGATTATCCGCATACATTCCTTGTCAATTATGCGATAGGAGGGATTAGCGGATGGCCAGTTGATCTGGAGCGGTATGGAAATGGATCGGATATGTATATCGACTTCGTCCGTGTGTATGCCTTATATGATGTTGATTACGTAAGGCCTATTCAACAAGTAGAGGAAGATGGTTATTGAAATCTTCAATGTTTATACCTCAATTCAGAAATTGTTTACGGATGAAACCCATTTAAAAACAAATTATTTTCGAATGAAAAAGTATGTAATTATTGCAATTGTTTTAGTTTTTGCGCAAACTTCATGCAGCGACAAAAAAGAACTATCCAGCGTCTTACAATACGTCGATCCTTTTGTGGGCACGACCTATACCGGCCATACATTCCCTGGAGCAGCTTACCCGCTGGGCATGATGCAGCCTGGACCACAAACAGGTAACTTCGAGTGGAAGTACTGTGCAGGATATAAATACGAGGATCCCTTGATTTGGGGTTTCACGCAAAATCGCCTGAACGGAACTGGAATCCCAGATATGGGTGACATCCTGATGATGCCGTTTTCCGGTACACCGCGCGGCGACTTTAGAAGTGCCTTTTCAAAGGAAAGCGAAAAAGCCTCACCAGGTTATTATGCCGTTGCCCTAGAGGACAATTCGGTGGATGTGGAGCTGACCACTACGCCCCATGTCGCCATACATCGTTACCGTTTTAAGAAAGAAAATCCTGCGGTGTATATCGATTTTCAGAGCGGCAACACCAGTTCGGAGGATTTGTACAACACCCGCGTATTGTACGCCGATATAAAAGTGGAAGACAGACAAACCATCGGCGGAAAAATGCGGGTAAGGCATTGGGTAGAACGCGATATGTTCTTTGTGATCCACTTCAATAAGCCTTTCGTCTCGGCAGATACGTTGCTGGGCGACCCAAGAAACAAAGCCCCTAAAATCGTCTATCATTTCGATAACGAAAAAGAGCTGAACATCAAAGTGGCTATTTCGATGGTCAGTGTTGAAGGAGCCAGGAAAAATATGGAAGCGGAACTGAGCCACTGGGATTTTGATAAAGTGCGAAAAGATGCAGAGGATACTTGGGAAGAATTGCTGTCCCGCGCCATAGTGGAAGGAAGCATAGAGCAGAAGAAGAACTTTTACACGTCCATGTATCACCTGTTTATCCAGCCCAATAATATTGCCGATGTAGATGGGCAGTACAGAGGAGCGAATGATTCCGTCGCCCTTTCCCCAATAGGCAAGTATTATTCTACATTCTCGCTTTGGGATACCTTCCGCGCCGCCCATCCGCTATACACCATCCTTTCGCCAGAAATAGTACCCGATATGGTCAACAGTATGTTGCTGCACGCCGAAACTTATGGTTATTTGCCCATTTGGGCCTTATGGGGCAAGGAAAGCTATGTGATGATCGGCAACCATGGTGTCCCGCCAGTGGTAGAAGCCTGTTTGAAAGATTTCCCTGGCGTAGACCAGGAACGCGCCTATCAGGCTGTAAAAAAATCCCTGACGGAACGGCACCGTAAGTACGACTGGAACATGTATGACCACTACGGTTATTTCCCTTTCGATTTAGTAAAGGAAGAATCCGCTTCCCGAACATTGGAGTGCGGCTACGATGATTATTGTGCTGCCTTATTGGCGAAAAAACTCGGTAAAGAAGAGGACTATGAATTTTTTATGAAACGATCCAACTATTGGAAAAATTTGTTCGATCCCGAATCAAAACTGGCAAGGGCAAAAGACTCAAAAGGGCAATGGCGCACACCATTCGACAAATACCATTTGTCGCATGCGGGAACAGCGGGAGGAGACTATACCGAAGGCAATGCCTGGCAATATACCTGGCACGTATTGCAGGATGTGGATGGCTTGATAGAGGCGATGGGGGGAAATGAAGCATTCACGACAAAGCTAGATTCATTGTTTGTGTTAGATGCCCAAGTGGAGCAGGAAGGCTTTACAGGGGATGTGACTGGGCTGATCGGCCAGTACGCGCAGGGCAACGAGCCGAGCCACCATGTCGTCTACCTGTACAGCCTTGCAGGAAAAAGGGAGCGTACGGCGGAGTTGGTTCGCGACGTGTTTGACCGTTTCTACAAACCCAAGCCTGATGGCCTGTGCGGCAATGACGACTGTGGGCAAATGTCGGCCTGGTACCTGTTCAGCGCAATGGGGTTTTACCCCGTAAACCCTGCAAGCGGCGAATACGTGCTGGGCGCACCCCAACTGCCTAAAGTAACCTTAAAACTTCCGGAAGGTAAAACGTTTACCGTAATCGCAAATAACCTGTCGGAAGCGAACAAATATGTAAAATCTGTCAAACTGAATAATGTTGAAATCACAAATCCAATCATCACCTTTGCACAGATCGTCGAGGGTGGAACATTGACCTTTGAAATGGACTCATCAAGTAGAAGAATAATAGATTGACAGCAGTTATAAAATTAGCTTGAGATGATTAAAACAAACCTCATCATCGCCCTGATAGCAGCTTTTCAGTGTGTAGAAGTCAACATGGTAGTCGCCCAGACATCCAAACATGGAAAAATAGAAGTTCACCCTAATAAGCGCTTTCTCCAGTATGCAGACGGCACGCCCTTCTTTTACTTAGGGGACACGGCCTGGGAATTGTTTCACCGTCTTGACCGTTCCGAAATCCGGATGTATATGCAAGACAGGGCCATGAAGGGATTCACGGTGATCCAGGCCGTATGCCTTGCCGAGTTGGACGGGCTGCGGGCACCGAACGCATATGGAGAGCTGCCATTTAAAGACGATAAGTTTACGGTGCCGAACGAAAAATATTTTGAGCACGTGGATTTTGCAATTGATCTGGCGGATTCTCTAGGACTCGTTATTGGATTGCTGCCCACTTGGGGAGATAAGATCGCTCAGGAATGGGGAGTTGGTCCCGTTATTTTTACGGATGAATATAGCGCGGAAACGTATGGCAGGTATATCGGCAGTAGGTACAAAGACAGGAAAAATATCATTTGGATCCTAGGTGGCGACCGTTGGCTTGGAGGCAAGGAACATATTGTGCGGGCAATGGCGAAAGGTGTCGCCATCGGCATCACAGGGAAGGAAGATTATACAAAATTCTTGATGACCTATCATCCCTGGGGCAAGGGCAGTTCTGCTGAGCTTTTTCCAGATGAGGTATGGATGCATTTCAACATGCAGCAAAATGGCCATGCCTACGATTACAATGTGTGGGAAGTGGTGACGAGAGATTACAACAAGCTTCCCATTAAGCCTATTATTGACGGCGAACCATTGTATGACGAACATCCCATAGACTTCGATCGTGAAAAGAATGGAACTTCCAATGACCTGCATGTAAGGCGTGGATTTTACCATGCCGTGTTCTCGGGGGCATTCGGACATACCTATGGCTGTCATGCGATATGGCAATTTTGGAACTCCGACAGAGAACCGGTGAACGGGCCAATACGCAGTTGGCGGGAATCCCTTGGCCTGATCGGTTCTTATCAGGTCGGCTATGGCAAGGAGTTGATGGAAAGTCGCCCCTTTTTTAACAGGATACCAGACCAAGGGATCGTAATAGATGCCTATGATAACCACAACAGAATAACGGCAACGCGTGATAACGATGGCTCCTACGCAATGGTTTATTCAGAAAGTGGAAAGCCATTTGAAGTGGATTTATTGAAACTTTCTGGTAAGACAATTACGGCCTGGTGGTATGATGTCCGTTCAGGGAGAGCATATAAAATAGGTGATTTTCCGAAAACGGGAACGCAAGGGTTTCATCCTCCCACTAATGGAATCGGCAACGATTGGGTATTGGTGCTTGATGATGTGGAGGCAAAATTTCCACCTCCCGGTACCGGAAAACAATTTGACAATTAGAATTAGGTTTTTAGAGAATTAAACAGTTGATGCTGGCAACGACTTCCTTCTACCAAATTTTAAAACTTTACCATGGCGCGTGCCCATGGTAAAGTTTTAGGTAATCGATCTTTACAGAGAATAAGCGTAACCGATCATCACTGTAGCTGCTCCGGTATTGTTCTTTCCGTTGGCCGTGCCCTTTTGTATGTTTATCAGGCCATAATTGCCACCACCTTCAACAAATATAGAACTTCTGTTAATCTTATAAGATAACCCAACATTGGCCTGAAAGCCGAAATTCACTTTGTTCAACTGATCTTTGATATCCGTCTCTGCATTGAAATCGGATGCAGGTACCGGGATTGTGATAGGCGAGCTTGGATCCTGGGGATTTGGAATGGAAATAGTCAATGGAGTTTGGCCACCTTCGTCCAAGTAGATTTGACTGTTGCCACTTGTTATCTGTTTGGCACTCATCAAAAATCCTACAAAGGGACCTGCGCCTGCATAGAACCTAAACGGACTTTCTTGCGAAAAGTCCCACCCAAATTTGGCCAAGACGGGAACCAGAAGATAATTCATCTTCGCCGTACTATTGAAGTCGGCATACAGGTATTGTGGTAACTGTGAGGTAATAGCTGGAAGAAGTTCTGCTGGAATCAATCCTTCTGCTTTTGCGGCGAAATCTTCTGCTGGAAATGCCTGAAGCCCATTTTTTTTACCCCCCTGTGCGGAAAATTCAATAGAAGGCTGTATGGAAAACAATTTCGAGAACTTGATGTCGGCAAATACGGCAAAGCCGGGACCTGTTCTTGAACTGTACCCCTCGTTCAAAGGAGTTGTCTCCGAACCGGATGCCGAAAGATTGGGGATACTTAGCCCCCCTTTGACACCAATATCCACAGATTGAGCGTAGGTGAACCCCATAGCACAGGCCATGAGTAGCGTTAGTGATAATAATTTTTTCATGTTAAATTGAATTTAAGTGTACGGAATAATAAAGAACGATATATCGCGGTTTAACGGTAAGCTAGGCATAGAATGACGACAATGATCTATGTCACTTTCATATAGAGACGCAAGATGCTTAATTCTCGCGAAACAACTGACATGCCAGTGTAATAATATGCCCTGTGGCCTTTTCATCCCAAGAAAGGGTACTTTCACCCCAGTTGCTTTGTTGGTAAATGGCTATTGGCTATCATTGCCTTTGTAAATTAAATCATTGAAAATGAAAAATAGGCGAATCGAAGCGATATTGGCTACGGCCATTTACGTCTTTATCCTTATCGTTGTTTGGGCAAATAGTATGCGCAACGCAGACAGCATACAGTTGTTTGCACAAATGGCTATTCCCACATTTATATACCTTGCTTTTGTCGCTTTTACGCAGGGTATATCCCCCTTTTGTTTTCGCAAAAAGAGAATAGAATTGGGTATTGTGCTTACTTTAGCACTTTTCTTCGTTACTTGGTTTGCCCTTGCGGCATGTGTTTGGGCCAATAGATATCCCCGTCATGAAGTACCTTTTTCGCAGAGCGATTTTCTTGGTGAAGCTTTGGGCATCGTTTGCGTTTTCTTCTTACTATTGTTTGCCTATGAGGGGATAAAGAGAGGGATACGCTACCTGAAACTACATCGAAATAACCTGACCAGACGTATTGGGCAGGAAAGTTTGGTAGTCTTTGGAATCGGAGCACTGGTGTTTTTGCTCCTAATGGTTCTAGCGCCAGAGCTTGCGGCTTTGTGGATGGTGGCCGTACCTTATGCCTATATCCTCTTTGCGCTGATTACCTATTGGCTCATACCGCATATGGAAAGGCGCCAGCACGGAGTGGACAAGTTCATCCTGGTAACCTTACCCTTGTCTTTTGTCCTTTTTATCCCTTTTGGCGTTCTTTTCATGTCAATGATGGGGTCAAGAGGCGTTATTTTCTTTTTGGTGTGGATGTGTATCGCCATCATCATCCTGCCGCTTTCTTGGTACGTATTCCAGCAACAAAGGCAGCGCATCGCACAGTTGGTAGACCTGAAAAAGGAACTTGGGCAGACCTCGGCCGACTTAAAGCACCTGCGATCCCAGATCAACCCCCATTTCCTATTCAATATCCTCAATACGCTCTACGGCACGGCCTTGCAGGAGGGCGCCTCACGCACGGCAGACAGCATCCAAAAACTGGGCGATATGATGCGCTTTATGCTGCACGAGAACCATCAGGATAGTATATTGCTAGCTCGGGAGATAGCGTATCTACGTAATTATATTGACCTGCAGCTGCTCCGCACGGCCACTACGCCAGAAGTCACCGTGGACTGCGATATCACAGATGTCTTGGAAGGTGTCTATATTGCGCCTATGCTTCTCATTCCTTTTGTGGAGAATGCTTTCAAGCACGGCATTAGCTTGCAGGAGAAGTCGTGGATAAAGATCAGTCTGAAAGAATCAGAAGGACAATTGCATTTTGACGCATACAACAGTATTCATAGGGGGGCAGCTAGCGACCCAGAGCGAAACCATTCGGGCATAGGACTGGAGAATGTGCGGCAAAGGCTGGAGTTATTGTATCCAGGCATATACGATCTAGTGATTAGGGAAACGACCCGAGAGTTTTTCGTACACTTAACTATAAAATTGTAAAATGAAAAATGTAAGATGTTGCGTGATCAGTATGTTCGTCACGTTTTCCTATGTACTGTGTTGTTTTGCACAGCAATCAAACCATAATTCCCCAAGTTTGCTTTTGGAGCAAATAGGGGAGCCAGAGTTTTTGAGACAGGAAAGCCTTTTGGTCAATACCTTGTTCACAGGCGGTTATAACAAATGGAGTGGGGACTCCATACTGACGATTCTATTGCCAAAAATTTGGCAGGAGAGAGACTCCTTGCTGGCTATCCATATAGATGCTGCAAGGACGGATATTCGCTATTATTATGCCAATGCTTTGAACGATCTATGCCACGGAATACGGGTTAAGTTGAGTCGAGATCAGGCATGGAAGCGTCTTGCCGACACGATTTCGATGGACACACGTCTTCCATTGGTAAAAGATTTGATCTATAGTATATCGGCCAATCGTTATATGGATACCTATGTAGGTAACGAATTGCTAGAGTTGTTTCTTCAAGCGAGGGAAAATGGAGAGAGTATCCTTTCCGAGAAGATCGGACTGCCTATCGATTCGCTTAAACATTTAGCTATGCAGTATGGAGAGACATTTTTGAAGATTCCTTATGCTGAAAAATGCTTGCCCGCAGCTTTGGCAGAACGTTATTTGGCAAACCAATTGTTGGATAATGTGGAAAAGAAAGATTTACTGAAGACTGCCGCCATACGCGGTGTAATGGTCAGTAGTTTTCCCAACAGCACTTATCTCCCCTTATGTGATGGAGAAATGCTGAAGCTGGAAGAAATGCTTGCCCAAACCGAACAAAACAAGAACATCGTATTGGTCAAAAAGGCAGCAGACATAAAATCGTTGGCCGAGCTAATAAGACCACATAAAGGAAAGGTAGTATACCTGGATTTCTGGGGCACCTGGTGCGGTCCCTGTATAATCGAACTTGTGCAGCATACAAAGGCAATGAAAACGCATTTTAAGGATCAGGACGATTTGGTTTTCATATACCTGGCCATGGAGGAGAAAGGTAGTGAAGATAAGTGGCGGCAGTTCGTGTTCCTTCACGAACTGACAGGTTATCATCTTTGCAAAAGCAGCGAAGAAATGGAGCCTTTTTGGGTTGATCTCTTGAGGACAGAAAATGTTCCCCGTTTTTATCCCACGTACGCTATCTTTGATAAGAAAGGGAATCTGGTAAATGCAAATGCCCTACGGCCCAGTAATGGAGAGGCCTTGTATAAACAATTGGAGGAACAATTGAACAAATGATAACTGCCATAGCCATAGACGACGAACCCATTGCCCTAGAGGTGATTCGTTCACATGCCGAAAAGTTGGATTTCCTAAGATTGAAGGCCTACTTTACCAATGCCTTCAAGGCAATAACGTACTTGGAAGACCATTCGATGGATATATTGTTCCTAGACATCAACATGCCCGACATTTCAGGGATGGACGTGCTCAAAAAATTGGTAGTTCCCCCTTTGGTTATTTTTACTACGGCTTATGCCGAGCATGCCGTACAAGGTTTTGAACTGGATGCGGTGGACTATCTGTTGAAGCCCTTTTCTTTCACGAGGTTTGAAAAGGCTGTTCATAAAGCCCACGAACTATTGAAACTAAGGACGGAACTGGCAGAGCGGGAGAACAAAAGCATTATGGTAAAGTGCGGGTACCAGCAGGTAAAGCTCGTACTCGATGACATCATCTTCTTGGAAGCCAACGGCAATTATGTGACTTTCTTCCACAAGAACGGCCAGTCGACGGGCCGATTGAAGCTGGCCGAATGCGAACTGCTATTGCAAGAGGGGGATTTTGTGCGCATTCACCGCTCCTTCATGGTCAACAGACAAAAGATAGAACGAATGGATCGAGACCAGGTCATGGTAAAAGGAGGACATTATCTTCCCGTTAGTACTTCTTATAAGAAAAACCTCGTTTAAGTGAATGGGGTTGATTTGACGAAGTAAATCCAACTACCATTTGAAAATACTGTTTAAAGTATAACTTCTCTAGTCTTTAAGCTTTTAGATCAAATACTCAAACAAGGTCTGGTCGTTATTGATCTCTATCACGTCAAAATTATAATCGTCCATACGCTGGCGCAGCGCAGCATAGTCATTAGCCTCTTTCAGTTCAATACCTACCAGGGCGGGGCCACGTTCGCGTTCGGTTTTCTTTATAAATTCAAAACGGGTGATATCATCATTGGGACCCAATACTTCAGTAACAAATAGCTTGAGTGCTCCAGGCCTTTGCGGAAAGCGAACGATGAAATAATGTTTCAGCCCTTCATATAGCAAGGAACGCTCCTTGATTTCGGCCATTCGGTCTATGTCATTGTTCCCGCCGCTGACGATGCAAACTACCTTTTTGCCCTTTATTTCCCCCTTGAATAGGTCGAGAGCCGCCACAGATAGTGCCCCCGCTGGCTCGGCTACGATGGCGTCTTCATTATACAAACGCAAGATGGTGGTACAGACCTTTCCCTCGGGTACCAATTCCATGCGGTTCAAGAGTTCTTGGCAATAGTGGTACGTGAGGTCTCCCACGCGCTTCACCGCAGCGCCATCTACAAATCGGTTGATACTATCCAAGGCCACTGGATGGTGGCGTAAAAGCGCCTCTTTCATGGAAGGAGCTCCCTCAGGTTCTACGCCCCATAGTTGCACATCGCTTTTTTTACTACGAAGGTAATGGCTCACACCCGATGCCAGGCCACCGCCTCCTATTGGTATGATGATGGCCTCCACATCTGGCAAGTCTTCCAGTATCTCTACACCTACGGTACCTTGGCCTTCTATGATGGCTGGGTCATCAAAGGGAGGGATGAAAGTCATGCCGTGAGCCTCGGTATATAGCAAAGCTTCGGCAAGGCAATCGTCAAACGTATCACCAACGAGGACAATTTTCACATTGCCTTTGCCGAACATCTCCGTTTGGCTCACCTTTTGCCTCGGAGTGGGGGTGGGCATGAAAATGACACCAGGAATATCAAGCCTCTTGCAAGAAAACGCCACGCCTTGGGCATGGTTGCCCGCACTGGCGCAGACTACTCCTTTTTGGAGCTGTTCTTTCGGCAAGTTACTTATCTTATTGTACGCTCCTCGCAATTTGTAGGAACGTACTACTTGCAAATCTTCCCTTTTTAGATATATATCAGCACCATATCGCTCGGATAGGCGTGCATTGTACTGCAAAGGTGTGCGGTTTACCACGTCTTTGATACGTGTCAGTGCCGCTTCACTATCGAGTACATAATCTTCTGTTGTCATTTTATGCTGTTATGCTTGGCTTTAGGCTAAGCTTCTACTTTTACTAAGTTTATCAGATCTTCGTCCGTTATTTGCTTTTTCTGGTCGGCAAGGTCGAGGAAACGTTTGTATGCGTCGGCCAGTTGCTCCTTGTCCAAGGAAAAACCGAGCCGCTCTAGATGATGCTTTAAGGCGTGTCTCCCGCTACGGGCTGTAAGGATGATATCGGCCTCGGCCAGACCTACATCTTCCGGCTTGATGATCTCGTAGTTCTCGCGATGTTTCAAGAAACCATCCTGATGGATTCCCGAGCTATGGGCAAAAGCATTTCGTCCCACAATCGCTTTGTTTGGTTGCACGGGCATGTTCATCATTTCGCTCACCTTCCGACTTATATGGGTGAACAGCTTGCTATTGATATTGGTTCCCACCTTTAGACTTTGCTGATGCACCTTCATGATCATGGCCACTTCCTCTAGCGAGGTATTTCCCGCACGCTCGCCTATGCCATTAATGGTGCATTCGATTTGTCGGGCACCGTTCTGTACGCCGGCTATGGAATTGGCCGTAGCAAGCCCCAAGTCGTTGTGGCAGTGAGCCGAGATAATAGCCTGATCGATATTTTTTACGTGCTCTTTCAAGAATTTAATCTTCGCACCGTACTGATCGGGCAAGCAATAGCCATTTGTATCGGGTATATTCACTACAGTGGCACCCGCAGCAATGACCGCTTCAATCATTTTGGCAAGAAATTCAAGGTCTGCACGTCCTGCATCCTCCGCATAGAATTCTACGTCTTCCACATATTTCTTGGCATGCTTTACGGCTGCCACGGCACGCTCCAAGATGGCCTCGCGCGTACTGTTGAATTTGTATTGAATGTGCATATCCGATGCACCGATGCCGGTGTGGATACGGGGGCGTTTAGCATATTTCAAGGCATCTGCCGCCACATCGATATCGTTTTCATTGGCCCTGGTAAGGGCGCAAATAATGACGTCGTTTACCGCTTTGGAAAGTTCCACCACGCTTTGGAAATCGCCAGGGCTAGACACCGGAAAGCCAGCTTCGATGATATCGACGCCGAGTTTTTCCAGGTCTTTGGCAATTTCAATTTTTTCTACTGTGGTCAGTTGACAGCCAGGTACTTGCTCCCCGTCGCGTAGCGTGGTGTCAAAGATGTACAGGTGATTTGGATCGTGTAACATATCTTAGGTTTTTTAGTTTGCTATTTCCTGTTTTTGAGCGATTACTTGCAGCACCTGCTTGCCCATTTCCTTGGTGCCAAGCACCTGCTTGCTATCAGTCTTTGCATCGGCGATGTCGGCCGTGCGATAGCCCGCTTTCAACACGTCGGCTACGGCCTTAGTCACGGTTTTGGCTTCTTCGGTCAGGCCGAAGGCAATCTCCAGCATCAATGCTGCCGAGAGGATAGAAGCCAAAGGGTTGGCCTTGTTCTGGCCAGCTATGTCGTGCGCAGAGCCATGGATCGGTTCAAAGAAACCGGTGCTGTCGCCGATAGAAGCTGAAGCCAGCATACCCATGGAGCCTGCTATTTGAGAAGCTTCATCCGTAAGGATGTCTCCAAAAAGGTTGGCGGTTAGTACCACATCGAATTTCTTCGGGTTCTTTACCAATTGCATGGCCGCATTGTCAATGAACATATGCTCGGTTTCCACTTCGGGATACCGCTTTGCCACTTCCTGTACCACCTCCCTCCACAGCCTGGAAGTTTCCAGTACGTTGGCCTTGTCTACGGAGCATAGTCTTTTTGACCTGGCCTGTGCTGCTTCAAAGGCCTTGATAGCTATACGCTCTACTTCGTAGCGATGGTAGTTCATCAGATCGGAAGCAAAATTGTTGTCTTCTGAACGTTTCTTTTCGCCGAAATAAACATCGCCGGTCAGCTCCCTGAAAAACAATATATCTGTACCCCGAAGTACCTCAGGTTTGAGGCTCGAAGCATCCAGCAATTCATCGAACAACAAGATAGGACGTAGATTGGCATAAAGACCAAGTTCTTTCCGTATTTTCAACAAGCCCTGCTCGGGCCGTATCTTGGCCGTGGGGTCATTGTCGTACTTGATATGGCCAATGGCACCGAAAAGTATAGCATCCGAAGCCTTTGCTTTTGCCAATGTATCATCCGGAAGGGGATTGCCCATGGCTTCTATAGCCGTATGGCCCATAATGGCTTCATCAAAACTAAAGTCATGACCAAATTGCGTAGCCACCTGTTCCAGCACTGCCTTTCCCCATGTGGTCACTTCCTGGCCAATGCCATCACCCGGTATTACTAGAATATTCTTTTTCATTTTTATTGGTATCGAGAAGGGATAAGGCAAGCGGGTAGAAGGCATAGGGCTTTGACACAGCCTCAAACCTTACAACCATATACCTTAGACTTCATATTCTATCTTTTTTCGTATTCCTCTATTTTATCTATGTTACTCAAGATGTAATCGATATCGTCGTAGCCATTGATTAAGCAAGCCTTCTTGTACGGATTGATTTCAAATTCCTCCGATTCGCCTGTGCTCAGCAACGTGATTGTCTGTTTTTCCAGGTTCACTTCCAGTTCTGTGCTGGGGTCATTAAAGACCGCAGCAAAAATCTTTTGGAGAAACGCTTCGCTCACCTGCACGGGCAGCAAGCCATTGTTCAGTGCATTGCCTTTGAAGATATCGGCAAAGAAGCTGCTTACCACTACGTCAAAGCCGTAGTCTGAAATAGCCCAAGCCGCGTGTTCGCGACTGCTACCGCAACCGAAGTTCTTTCCTCCTACCAATATTTTTCCCGAAAAGGTATTGTCATTCAAAACGAAACCCGTTATCGGTTTATTGTCACTGTCGTAACGCCAATCCCTAAATAGATTATTGCCAAAACCTTCCCTGGTTGTTGCCTTTAAAAAGCGTGCAGGGATGATTTGATCCGTATCAATGTTCTCCGTAGGGATCGGTACCACGCCCGACTGTATGTATTGAAATGTTTTTGTTGCCATCTTTTTTTGTTGTCAGTTGTGTGTTGTGTGTTGTGAGCACGAATGGAAACTCGCAACTCATAACGGGCAACTCGCAACTAAATTAATTCTCTTATATCCGTTACCTTACCCGTTACAGCAGCGGCTGCGGCCATGAGCGGGCTGGCCAAAAACGTGCGTGAGTTTGGCCCTTGCCTTCCTTCAAAATTCCTGTTTGAAGTAGAGATGCAATATTTCCCTGCCGGAATTTTATCTTCGTTCATCCCCAGGCAAGCACTACAGCCAGGCTCACGAAGGCCAAAGCCCGCGGCCTCAAATACCTTATCCAAACCTTCTTTGATGGCTTGTTGTTCCACTTGCTTTGACCCGGGTACGACCCACACGGTCACATCATCGGCCTTTTTCTTTCCTTTTATAAACTCGGCAACTTGCCTTAGGTCCTCGATGCGGGAGTTGGTACAACTTCCTATAAAAACGTAATCTATCGGATGTCCCTCAATAGGAGTATCGTCTTGGAGACCCATGTACTGTAGTGCCTTTTTATAGGACAATTGCTCCTGATCGCTAAATTGACCAGCATCCGGAATTTTTTCGTCTACGCCTATGCCCATACCGGGATTCGTTCCATAGGTAATCATAGGGGCTATATCTTCAGCCCGGAAGCTATAGACCTTGTCAAACACGGCATCATCATCAGAGAAAAGCGTTTTCCAATAGGCTAATGCTTTGTCCCAGGCATCACCTTTAGGGGCAAATTCACGTCCCTCCACATAATCAAAGGTGATTTGGTCTGGGGCAATCAATCCTCCCCGTGCTCCCATTTCGATGCTCATGTTGCAGATGGTCATCCGGCCTTCCATGCTTAGCGAGCGGATGGTGTCGCCAGCGTACTCTACAAAATACCCCGTGCCTCCGGCAGCAGATATTTGCGATATAATATATAGTATAATGTCTTTGGCTCCTACGCCCTTTTGGAGCTGGCCATTGACCTCAATTTTCATTCTTTTTGGGCGTTGCTGCAATAAGCATTGCGTAGCCATCACCTGCTCTACTTGGGAAGTACCAATGCCAAAGGCGATGGCCCCGAAAGCACCGTGAGTAGAAGTATGGCTGTCGCCGCATACATAGGTACAACCAGGTCTAGTGATACCGAGTTCCGGCCCTATGACGTGTACTATGCCTTGATAAGGATGGCCCAGGCCGTATAGCTCAATGCCAAATTCTGCACAGTTTTTGGTGAGCATCTCTACTTGAAGGCGAGATAGCTCCTCTTTTATAGGTTGGTCTTGATGAAGGGTAGGGACGTTATGATCTGCTGTTGCCACGGTTTGCTTAGGGCGGAAAACAGGAATGCCTCTTTGGCGAAGGCCATTAAAAGCCTGTGGACTGGTTACCTCATGGATAAAATGCGTATCGATGTACAAGATATCCGGAAACCCTTCCTTAGTGCTGACGACATGTGCGTCCCAAATCTTATCAAATAATGTCTTTCCCATATTTTTTGTTTCCTCCAAGTTCACTAAGAGGGATCGTTGTTTGTTTAGCGTTTGCGAAAATACGGAAATTGGTTTATAGATTCCGCTTTCTTGTAAAAGAACCGAAACGTTATCCACCAGTTGGCGGATAACGCTCGGTCTTGCTTGTTAGCTTAGTTTAAACCGTTTCTGGTTGGTTTTCTGGGCGTAGGCTACGTACGGCATTACCTGCTTGCCACATTTCGCTGTCGCGCAGTTCTTTCAATTCAGCTTCTAGTTTTACCCGATAATCTGGTTGGCTATTGCTGTCGATCGAGCGTTGTGATTCTTTGCCAGTTGCAACGCTTTCATATAATTCTTTAAATACCGGAGCTGTAGCATCACGGAACTTTTTCCACCAGTCTAGCGCGCCACGTTGTGCCGTGGTAGAACAGTTGGCATACATCCAGTCCATCCCGTTTTCTGCTACCAAAGGCATTAAGGATTGCGTCAACTCTTCTACCGTTTCGTTGAAGGCTTCTGAAGGTGAGTGGCCATTGTCGCGCAATACTTGGTATTGGGCAGCAAAGATCCCTTGGATAGCGCCCATTAGCGTTCCACGCTCGCCGGTAAGGTCGGAGAATACTTCCTTCTTGAAGTCTGTTTCGAAAAGATAACCACTGCCCACTGCGATACCAAGTGCAATTACACGGTCCTTCGCTTTGCCTGTGGCATCTTGGAAGATGGCGTAGCTGGAGTTGAGCCCACGGCCTTGCAGGAACATGCGGCGCAGCGATGTGCCAGATCCTTTAGGAGCAACGAGAAATACATCTACATCTGCTGGAGGAATAATGCCGGTTTGCTCGTTGAACGTGATGCCAAAGCCGTGTGAAAAATACAAGGCTTTGCCTTTTGTCAAATTCTTTTTCACGGTAGGCCATAGCTCAATTTGAGCTGCATCGCTCAAAAGGTAGCAAATGATGGTGCCCTTTTCCAACGCTTCTTCTATTTCAAAAAGAGTTTCGCCGGGTACGAAACCATCAGCTACGGCTTTGTCCCATGATTTGGAATTTTTACGTTGACCAACAATCACGTTGATGCCGTTATCTTTTTGGTTCAAAGCCTGTCCAGGACCCTGAACACCATAGCCTATGACAGCTACGGTCTCGTCTTTCAATACTTCTTGTGCCTTCTCTAAGGGGAACTCCTCACGGGTTACTACGTCTTCTATAACGCCCCCAAAATTGATTTTTGCCATTTTTACGTTGTTTTTATTGGTGTTTATTTTTGATGGGGCATCCTCCAATTATTGGTGGATGCCCTTATTTTTAATTCATTTTTTCAATGCCCGACGTTGTGCCAACGCATATCCGTAGTGCATATTGTCGTGTGCCAAAGAACAGGTGACAATCTCCTCGATGCTGGTCATTTCATATCCATAGGTGTCGGTAGCAAAGGGCTTCATCTCGGCAAATACACCATTTCCTAGGTCTTCCTCTATTTGAGAAATCCATGAAAACGCATATTGCTTTAATGCTTCAATTTCCGCACTCTCAATCCATTTTTCGGGTTTTGAACCTTTGCGGTAGTCAGCTAGAAATGGGACATCTGCTGGAGCATATTTTACCCCTGTTCGGAGATAGCATAGACCTGGAGTACTCACTACGATATGTCCAAAGTTCCAGCCCACGTTGTTCCTAAATCCCTGCGGGATCTCATTGATCTGTTCGATAGAAAGCGTATCCAATAGCGCTATAAATAGCTCTCTTGTACGGATGATATATTTGAACGTCTCTTTCACTTTTTAATTCCTTTTATTATTGCTTGCCTTATCAAATTAACCTGTCAGCTTTTAGTTCTCCCGGCCGCCCAGGGGCGAATGAGATCCCTCTATCAAGCTCGGAATGACGAATGACTGGCTGACCAATCAACTACATGGTAAACACTTTGTCCTGCTTGTTCAGGAACTCGTTTTCCACCACTTCTTGAGCGGGCTCACTTTGCTCAAATTCTTTGAGCTTCCTGTGGAAACCTTCGCTGTCCTTGATGATGGCAATGCGCGCACCCCTGACAAATTCGATTAAATTATACTCGGCAAGAGCAGCGGTGAGCTTGTCTATCTCTTCGCGATGCCCTGCCGTTTCAAACACAGTATAGTCGCTTCTTATCACCACGGCATGCGCTCCGTACTCGCGCAGCAAACGTTCGATGGGGGCTTTTTCTGCAACTACATCGGTAGAAACTTTAAATAAAGCTTGTTCTTGCCAGATCAGCTCGTCATTGGTATTGTAGTAGGCTTTAAGTACCTCTACTTGCTTCTCTATCTGGCGGCATAGTTTGCGTACTACTTCCTCCGTTTCATTGATGACAATCGTAAACCTATGGATGCCCTCTGCCTCCGATGGAGAAGTGTTTAAACTCTCTATATTGATCTTCCTGCGCGAGAAGATAATAGAGATCCTATTGATCATGCCAATAGTGTTCTCTGTATATAAGGTGATGGTATATTCTTGTTTTTCCATTGTAAATTAAAAATTAAAAAGGCAATTAACCATTATTTCAATCTTATCTCACTCACGCTGCTGCCTTGAGGTACCATGGGAAATACGTTGTTCTCCTTAGTGACCATCACTTCCAGTAAGTAGGAACCGTCATGGTCGAGCATCTCTTTGAGAGCGTCTTTCAGATCTTCCCTTTTGCAGACTTGCTTTCCCGGAATATGGTATCCTTGTGCTACGGTGACGTAGTCAGGACTTGTGATATTTACAAATGAATAGCGCTTGTCGTGGAACATTTGTTGCCATTGGCGTACCATGCCCAAGAATTGGTTGTTGAGAATCAAGATTTTCACCTTGGCTCCAAATTGCATGATGGTTCCTAGTTCTTGGATAGTCATCTGTATACCGCCATCACCTATGATAGCTACTACGGTTCTATCAGGCGCACCGTACCAGGCACCTATTGCTGCCGGCAAGCCAAAACCCATGGTCCCCAACCCGCCAGAAGTGACATTGCTCTTGCTTTGCTTAAAACGGGCATAGCGGCAGGCTACCATCTGATGTTGGCCCACATCGGTAGTGATAACGGCATCATCATCCGTTAGTTCATTGAGTAGGCGAAGTACTTCCCCCATGGTCATTTCATCACTGGTTGGGTTCAATTCGGGGTGAATGACCTGTTTGATTTCTTCCTGTTCCAGCTTGCGGAATTCGGCAAGCCATTCCTCATGCTTGTTTTCTGCTATCAAGCTTGTCAATAAAGGCAATGTCTCTTTGCAGTCGCCCCAAACGGGAACCGTGGTCTTAACATTTTTGTCTATTTCCGCCGGATCGATATCCAAGTGGATGATTTTTGCCTGTTTGGCATATTTGTCCAGCCTGCCGGTGACCCGATCGTCGAAACGCATGCCCACGGCGATAAGCACGTCACAGGAGTTTGTCATCACATTGGGGGCATAGTTGCCGTGCATACCCAACATGCCTACGTTCAGGGGATGGTCTGTAGGCAAGGCGCTTAGTCCCATAATGGTCCAACCTGCCGGAAGACCGGCTTTTTCGATAAAATCCTTGAACTCTTTTTCCGCCTTGCCCAAAATAACTCCTTGGCCAAATAGGACGAAAGGTTTCTTAGCATTGTTTATCAGTTCGGCAGCACGTTCTATATACTCTTTCCTTATGATAGGCTTGGGCCTATAGCTACGGATGTGATGGCATGGAGTGTACCCAGCATAATCAAACAGCTGGAACTGGGCATTTTTGGTGATGTCGATCAGTACCGGCCCGGGGCGGCCAGTTCGGGCTATATAAAAAGCCTTGGCCAGTGCCATAGGGATTTCGTTTGCGTCGGTCACTTGGTAATTCCATTTGGTGACAGGCGTAGTGATGTTGATAACGTCCGTTTCCTGAAAAGCATCCGTTCCTAAGAGATGGGCAAAGACCTGTCCGGTGATGCAGACAATGGGATTGCTATCTATCATGGCATCGGCAAGGCCGGTAACCAGGTTGGTTGCTCCCGGTCCGCTGGTAGCGAAGACTACCCCCGTGCGGCCGCTGGTACGTGCATAGCCTTGCGCCGCGTGTATCCCTCCTTGCTCGTGCCGTACCAAGATATGTTTCAAGCGATCTGTATAGTCGTACAAGGCATCGTAGATGGGCATGATGGCTCCTCCCGGATATCCGAAAATGGTGTCCACGCCTTCGGCCAATAAGGCCTCCATTACGGCCTTTGAACCACTTATCTGTGTCATTTCTGCTACTTCTTCCGCTTGGCTTTCCGCCTGAACCTTCGTTATGTCGATCGTATTCATAAAAACCTAATTTTGGTCTATATTGTCGTTGTTGGCTTCATTTGATCTTTAGCATTCATCCGTAACGCAGCCTGCTGCGGCGTTAGATACGGTCTTGGCATATTTATAGAGCACGCCCTTTGTTACTTTAAGCGGGGGTTGTTGCCAGCCTTTCTTCCTTTCGGCAATTTCCTCCTTGCTGATGAGCAAATTAATGGTATTGTTGACGGCATCTATTTCGATGATGTCATTGTCCTTCACAAGGCCTATCAGCCCGCCTTCGTAGGCTTCTGGCGTGATATGACCCACCACAAAGCCATGCGTGCCACCCGAAAAGCGGCCATCGGTGATCAGGGCAACACTTTTTCCCAATCCGGCACCGATAATGGCAGAAGTGGGTTTCAGCATTTCGGGCATACCGGGCGCTCCCTTAGGGCCTTCGTTTTTGATAACCACTACATCCCCGTTATGTACTCTTCCAGAAGATATACCCGCTATGAGGTCATGTTCCCCGTCGAAAACCCGTGCGGGACCCACGAAGCGCTCACCTTCTTTGCCGGAAATCTTTGCTACACTGCCGCCCTCGGCCAAGTTGCCATACAATATTTGCAGGTGCCCGGTCGGTTTCAGTGGGTTGTCCAGTGTATGGATAATATCCTGATCCACTTCATCGATGGGTGTTACGTCAGACAGGTTTTCCGCCATCGTTTTTCCCGTTACGGTAAGGCAATTGCCATGCAATAGCCCCTCGTTTAGCAAGTATTTTAATACCGCGGGGATGCCTCCATACTGATGCAAATCCTGCATGAGATATTTCCCGCTTGGCTTAAAATCGGCCAATACGGGGGTGGTATCGCTCATGCGCTGGAAATCGTCCTGGGTGATTTCTATGCCCACGCTTTTCCCCATAGCGATGAAATGCAACACGGCATTGGTGCTGCCACCTAGTATAATGATGACACGAAGCGCATTTTCAAAGGCTTCTCGCGTCATGATATCGCTCGGTTTGATATCCCTTTCCAGCAAGATGCGGAGGTATTTGCCCGCTTCCAGGCATTCGTTCTTCTTGTCTTCGCTCACCGCCGGGTTTGAGGAGGAATAAGGGAGGCTCATGCCCAGGGCCTCGATGGCCGAGGCCATCGTATTGGCGGTGTACATGCCGCCACAGGCACCTGCTCCGGGGCAAGTATGCCTTACAATGCCATTAAAGTCCTCTTCTGAAAGGTTGCCGGCAATCTTTTGTCCCAATGCTTCAAAGGCAGATACGATATTCAAATCCTGTCCTTTGTAGTGCCCGGGTGCGATGGTGCCGCCATAGACCATGATTGATGGCCTATTCAGCCTACCCATGGCAATAATGGACCCGGGCATGTTCTTGTCGCAGCCCGGTATGGTAATGAGTCCGTCATAGTATTGACCTCCGCATATTGCTTCTATACTGTCTGCAATGATGTCGCGACTCACCAAGGAATAGCGCATGCCATCGGTGCCGTTGCTCATGCCGTCGCTAACGCCTATGGTGTTAAAGACTAAACCTACCAATTCATTGCCCCATACGCCCTTTTTTACATATTGCGCTAGTTCGTTCAGGTGCATGTTGCAGGTATTTCCGTCATAGCCCATGCTTGCAATACCCACCTGGGCCTTGTCCATATCGGCATCCGTGAGGCCAATGCCGTATAACATTGCTTTTGCAGCAGGTTGGGTCTTGTCTTGTGTAAAGATCCTGCTGTACTTATTAAGTTCGTTCGTTTTTGTTGTTTTTTCGTCTTCAGTTAGCATGTCAGATGATGACTTCATAATTTTCTGTTTCTAATACAAGATTTTTATACGTGCGTTGAATAGTAGCTCCCAATGTCTCGGTCCAGTTTTCAGGAAACTGAACACCGTCTACCGACGCAACGCCTATAATCTCTGTTGCTGTGCCACATAAGAATGCGCTATCGGCATCTTTTAGATCGGCCAGCGTGAGCGGCTTCTCTTCAACATCTATATTTAATCTGTTGCAAATAGCTATCACGGTAGATCTTGTAATGCCTGGATAGATTTGGCCCAGGGGAGGGGTATAGAGCTTATAGTCCTTCTCAATGAAGATATTTTCGCTTGATGCTTGTGCTATGTAACCGTCTTTGTCAAGCAAAAGAGCTTCGTCAAAACCCTTTGACCGCGCTTCGTTGGTAGCCAATATGGATTGAAAATATTGTCCGCTTATTTTTGCCTGAATCTGACCAGTGGCTTCGGCATCAAATCTTTTTAGTGCACTCACGGTAAGATTTACCAATTTCTGACCAAGAAATGGTCCCCATTCCCAAGCGGCAATAAGTATGTTCGATTGTTGCGGTACGGAAAAATGCATGTCTGAACCACTCATGACCAATGGCCTGATATAGGCAGACCGCATATTGTTTACCTCGAGCAATTTGTAGGAACTTTCTATCAGATCGGCAATAGACCAGGGAAAGGGAATATGAAGCCTATCACAGGCGTTCTTCAAACGTTCGAAATGCTCTTCAGCCTTAAACATCCGTGACCCATTATGGGTATTATATGCCCGGATGCCCTCGAATACACCATAGCCATAATGAAGAGCTTGACTATAAACGTTTATGCCAGCAGACTGGGCACTTAAAAAAGACCCATTGAGGTATATTTGCGTTGACTGATCGTAGTAATTCATTCGCTCTAAATTTTGGGCCTAAATCCTTGTACCTAGGTTCGTCCGAAGATTTAAACACACTTATTTATATCGCTATCTTTTGATATATCCAAATCGAAATTCAAGGTAGGATGATAAAATGAAATTTTCAATAGGGGAGGCTCAAAAAGTTGAATTAGAATAAAATTGTGTTTATTGGTGTATTTCAAAATTTTGTTTTGTGTATTCTGAATTTATACAATATAAAACAAGCATCAACTATACCAAAACCTATAACGGTATACGGTATTCGGTAGGTTGAACAGCGAGCTTATGGTTGATTTTCTTCCCAAAAGAGGAGTAATTGCATGGAAAGTTGAAAAAAAACAGGCCTGATGACGATTGGTATCAGGCCTGTTTCTATCTGAACATAATGTTCTAATTGGAGTTGTTTTCTTCTGATGCTTCGCGGTTCAATATGCCATCTGCGAGCACAATAATGTTGTCGTTCAAGACCTCAACAACCCCACCTTTTATATAGAAGGTGCTTTCTACTCCCTTCGATTGGCGAACAATTACTTTGCCATCGTCCAGAGTAGATATGATGGGGGCGTGTTGTTTCAATATCTCAAATGAGCCTGCACTACCAGGTACAACCACCGAAATCGCTTCTCCTTTGTATATAGACTTGTCGGGTGTGATAATTTGCAAATTCATTTGTTCTCTTTATATTATAAGAGGCCCGCCTAATTTTTGTTCATTTGGGCGGGCACTCTATTCTCTTGCACTCTTTTTTTTCTTGTTATTGCGCGTCTGACAACAATTTCTTGCCTTTCTCTATTGCGTCGTCAATGGTGCCTACCAAGTTAAAGGCGGCTTCCGGATATTGATCCACTTCGCCGTCCATGATCATGTTAAAGCCCTTGATCGTGTCCTTAATATCTACCAATACACCTTTGAGTCCAGTGAACTGTTCCGCTACGTGGAATGGTTGGGATAGAAAACGTTGAACACGCCTTGCACGCGAAACGGTCAGCTTGTCTTCTTCAGACAGTTCGTCCATACCCAAGATGGCGATGATATCTTGCAGTTCTTTGTAGCGTTGCAAGATCTCTTTCACGCGCTGAGCGGTGTTGTAGTGCTCGTCGCCCAAAACCGTAGGGTTCAAAATTCTGGAGGTAGAGTCCAATGGGTCTACCGCAGGATAAATCCCAAGTTCCGAAATCTTACGTGAAAGTACGGTCGTTGCATCCAAGTGAGCAAAGGTAGTAGCTGGAGCAGGGTCCGTCAAGTCATCTGCCGGCACGTATACCGCTTGTACAGAAGTGATGGATCCATTTTTGGTAGAAGTGATACGCTCCTGCATAAGGCCCATTTCAGTAGCCAAAGTAGGTTGGTACCCTACCGCCGATGGCATACGGCCCAGCAGCGCCGATACTTCGGAACCAGCTTGGGTGAAACGGAAGATATTGTCAATGAAGAACAATATATCGCGACCTGCACCGTCACCTTCCCCATCACGGAAATACTCGGCAACAGTCAGCCCAGAAAGGGCCACCCTTGCACGTGCACCTGGAGGTTCGTTCATTTGTCCGAAGACAAAGGTACATTTGGAGTTTCTCAGCGCTTCTTCGCTGATCTCTTCCAAGTTCCATTCGCCTTTTTCCATGCTGTGCAAGAACTCGTCACCGTAGGTGATAATGCCCGACTCGATCATCTCGCGCAACAAGTCGTTCCCTTCGCGGGTACGCTCACCTACACCGGCAAATACCGAAAGACCAGAATAAGCTTTCGCAATATTGTTGATAAGTTCTTGGATCAATACCGTTTTGCCAACACCGGCACCACCGAACAATCCGATTTTACCACCCTTTGCATAAGGCTCGATTAGGTCGATCACCTTGATGCCCGTGAATAGGATTTCGCTTTCCGTAGAAAGATCTTCAAATTTTGGGGGATGGCTATGTATAGGGCGGCCGTTCGTTTTGTCCAAGCTCTTGAAACCGTCAATAGGATCGCCAACCACATTAAATACGCGGCCTTTTATGCCGTCGCCAATGGGCATTTTTATGGGGCTTCCGGTGCTTATTACAGGCATTCCACGAACCAAACCATCGGTAGAATCCATGGCGACCGTACGCACGCGATCTTCTCCCAAATGCTGCTGAACCTCTAATACAAGGCGTTGGCCATTTGATTTTTCGATTTCCAATGCATCAAAGATCTTCGGCAGGGAGGCGCTGTCAGCAAAGCTTACATCGACCACCGGACCGATAATTTGAGCAATTTTTCCGTTACTGGACATATTGAGTTGAGACTTATTTGTTTTATTTAATGTATTACTGCCTAA
Organism: Olivibacter sitiensis DSM 17696; assembly: GCF_000427965.1. Taxonomy (GTDB): domain Bacteria; phylum Bacteroidota; class Bacteroidia; order Sphingobacteriales; family Sphingobacteriaceae; genus Olivibacter; species Olivibacter sitiensis. The sequence continues at coordinate 67,492 of NZ_ATZA01000025.1, forward strand.
AATATAGGTTTTTATATCGAGACTGCAAAAATAAGCTTTATAGTGTAAATTCAAATAACTAAATGAAAGATTTTTATGTTTGACAGTTATTTTTGCTGCTGGTACCTTTCAACTATATCCGAATGCCTGAAGACATTTTTAAGTCAACGACAGAAACGTGGCTCAATTGTTGCCCTTGTCTGGGAGAGGAGATGATGAGGTGGCGGTGTTGTGGGATATCAAACGTTAATTCTTTTATATGGTGCAAGTAAAAAAGATTTTGGTAACAGGGGCTAATGGCCTAGTGGGGCAGAAGCTGGCAGAGCTGCTGCAAAATGACGAACGATTCGATTGGCGGGTGAGCTCCCGTGGGGACAATAGGAATAAGTTCATCGAAGATTGGCGCTATATTAGCTGCGAGCTGAAGGAAAAGGCAGCCCTATCCGCGATGTTCGACAGCTGGAACCCCGATGTAGTGATCCACACCGCTGCCATGGCCAATGCCGATGCTTGTGAACGAGATCCTTCGGAAAGCCACAGGGTCAATGTAGAAGCGGTACAAACGATATTGGAGCTCTGTGAAGCACGCGGTATCCACCTTATCCATCTTTCTACCGACTTTGTTTTTGACGGAGAAGAAGGCCCATATGATGAGGAAGACGAGCCGAACCCCGTCAATCTATACGGGGAGCATAAGGCGGAAGCGGAGAGGCTCATACAGGCGTCAAAGGTCAATTGGGCCATCGTGCGCACCATTCTGGTATATGGCGTATTGCCGAGCCTCAGCAGGAGCAATATCGTGCTTTGGGCCAAGCAGGCGCTGGAAAACGGGCAAAGTATCACCGTTGTAAATGACCAGTGGCGAATGCCCACGCTGGCAGAAGATCTTGCCGATGCCTGCCTCACCATTGCCGACAGGGGCGCAAAGGGCATTTACCACATCAGCGGCAAGGACGAATTTAGCATTTGCGACATGGTGGACGCCATTGCCGAATTTTGGCAATTGGAGAAATCCTATATCTGCAAGGAAAACTCGCAGACGCTCCAGCAGGACGCCAAACGCCCCAAAAGGACAGGCTTCATCCTGGAAAAAGCGTATGAAGAACTGGACTACGTGCCGCATAGCTTTGGCGAAGGATTGCGGATAGTGGATAGGCAGTTGAAGGAAATAGCTGGAAAATCCGGATAGGCCTGATGCTTGTAGTAAATGGAATTGGATGATTTTTCTTATTTTTCCTTTCGGTCCATTGCTATGGAATTCGTAATACAAATTGCCTATCCTCCGAAATCCACGTCTATGCTTATTTCTATCGGAATGATCCCTTATCCTGCTCTTTCTTTTTCAGGAAACCGACCGCGCCAACGATCGCCCCTCCTACGATCAATCCTATTCCAAAACCCTCGCACATTCCCCTTTTCTTTTGAGATGCGATAGCATCTGATGATCCATATATCCAGAATGCTATTCCTATTGCTAAGATTGCTATGGCTTTAAGTATAAAATGGTGTTTCATTGTAATGAATCTATGGTTTGATGTAGTAATGCTGTTCGTCCTTTAAAGATAAGCAGCCGATCTCTGAAAAACAAACTTCTATAGCATTTCTTTCCCTCCAACTTCATGGTCGATTCACGTACTGAAACAGCAAATCAATATTTTTATCTTGGTTTTCCTGTTTCTTGCCTTGATGCCAACGCTTGTGCCTTCAGCGGATCGAGAGACTGAAGTAATGATTCCAATAGGAGGGGTTCAAGATGTTGTTTCTTTGTAAGGGGGGCTATGTTTGCTTTTGTATCAATAGACAGAATGACATGGACGCTGCATTGAAATATAAAATAGTAGAGAAGATCATCCAGAGTGAGGACGATGCGGTACTCAATAAAATCAAGTCCCTACTGGGTATTCAGGACAAGGACTTCTGGCACGAGCTGCCCCTTTGCCATCACTATTGCTTTGGGGTGCTGCTCAATGAAAACCTTTTTTGTGTCTTGATTATCGCTGACCGATTGTTTGTCTAAAAATATTAGGCTTGTAAATCGTCAGCAAAAAGTGGACACGATATTTTAAAAACTTAAGGAGTGTTTTCATCAAAAACGTTAGATTTAATTATGGGAACACCAAAGAA
>NZ_ATZA01000026.1 GCF_000427965.1 Olivibacter sitiensis DSM 17696
CCCATAGAATCACATCGGCTGAATATTCCGAACAGCATCGTCATGAGTTGTGTCCATGAATCAAAGGTCTTGTAATAGCGGTCAGACCGGTGCTTGCTCACAAGCATCTCAAATTTGTTCCTTGGAATAAAACCTAATAATTGTTTGAAGATTGGCTGACCGACTAATTTCTTTTCTGTATTTTTATCACTCATATTTTTAGTTTGTCGTAAAACCAAAATATGAAAAAAGGAGCTTGCCAGATATGGCAGCTCCTTAAATTATTTTTTGTCGGTCAGTAGTGATATGTTTAATTAATTCTATATAATTAATTTAGGAATAAGTAAATGCTCAAAGGGCTCGAACGGGATTTTGGTATAAGTTACGGCTTGCAAACCTATCATCATGGGCTATCGATCCAGTAAAAGACGGTAAAGGGCCATAATAAATTGGTTTTCTGAATAGTCTTTAATTTTCATTTTACGCCTCTTTTCTTTGCATTTTGCCAGTAATTTTATAGGTTTGGCTATGAAAATGAAAAATACCTTTACCACATTGTTCCTTGGGCTTGCTTTCCACATTTCCCTTGGGCAAGGAAAGCCAGAATGGGCTGCCACATTTGATCAAATAAACAAAGAAGTAACAAAAAACTCAAAAGCATACCAGACGTTAGGTGACGCAAGTAAAAAAATTGGGCATAGGCTTACTGGATCGGAAAATGGGAAAAAGGCAGAGCAATATGCTTTCGACCTCTTAAAATCCTATGGATTCGATGATGTCCGTTTTCAACCTTTTACCGCCGAAAGCTGGAGTAGAGGGACGCTAGAGGTACTGATTGGCGAAGAAAACAACAATATGCTGCCTTTTAAAGCGGTTACTCTGGCGCATTCGCCAGTAAGTTCCCAAGTAGAAGCCGAGATTGTAGATATGGGCAATGGTGTAGAGGCAGACTACCTGTCTAACCCAGGAAAAGCCAAAGATATGATTGTATTGGCGTTTTTAGGTGTATTGCCTGGCTCACCTGAAGGGACCAAGTCATTGCATCGCTCAGAGAAGACCGCCCTAGCCATAAAGTATGGCGCAAAAGGGATTATATTGATCAATGCTGCTCCGGGAGGAATTTTGTTGACGGGCACGGCTTCTGTCACTGGAAAATTGATCCCCATTCCCGCGGTTTGTATTGGCCGTGAAGATGGTTTGGAGCTAAAGCAGGCGCTGGAAGAGCATCCTGAGTTTGCATCCATCAAAATGACAAATACGTCTGGCATGATAACGGCAAGAAATGTCATCGCTTCAATCAAAGGAAGTAAATATCCAGAAGAAAAGGTAGTGGTTGGGGGACATTTGGATAGTTGGGATCTGGCAACAGGTGCTATAGATAACGGGATAGGTTCCTTTGCTGTAATAGATATAGCCCGTACCATCAAAAAATTGAAATTGCAGCCTGAAAGAACCTTAGAGTTTGTGCTGTTCATGGGCGAGGAGGAAGGCCTGTTGGGCTCAAAGGCTTATGTAGAGCAAGCAATAGCCGATGGCAGTATTGACCAGGTGAAGTATATGCTCAACTATGATATGACTAATGATCCAAAGGGATTCAGTTCCAGTATGGAAGGAAGCAAGGCTCTCTTTTCCTATATAGGTTCTCAGGTGCAGAAGATTGATGCCTCCTTCAAGAATGGTTTTCGCTTTGGGGTGGGCCTTCATAGTGATCATCAGCCCTTTATGTTGCAAGGAATACCCACTGGAGGAGGTAGCGACGGCCATTTGGAGCAATCTGTGCTAAATTGCTACCATGCTGATTGCGACACTTTCGACCTAGTGGATAAGGCTGGAATGACCAATACTGTACGATATAGCTCGATGCTGGCCTTTGCGCTTGCCGACGCGCCGGAAATCCCTGTGAGGAGGCAAACGGATGCCGAAGTAAAGGAAATGCTGATACGCAACAACCTGGAGGAGCCGCTTAGAATATCCGGAGATTGGCGTTGGAAATAATTGCCACTATGCTAATGTAAAAATCAATTTCGGGAGTTGTGGGCAGAAGCGTATTTTTGTCGCCTTGATTAATTAGCATGGGAAAAGATAAACTGAGAAAGTTTGCCGAGGTGGCAACCTTTGCCAACGTATTGCAACTTGATGAAGGAAAAGTGATGAAAGGGCAGTGGGCCGCGGCTCACTTTGGCAAGGACAAACCCATTGTACTGGAATTGGCATGCGGCAAAGGAGAATATAGCGTGAATCTTGCTAAGTTATTTCCTGAAAAGAACTTTATTGGAATAGATTATAAGGGAAATAGGATATGGCGTGGTGCGAAGACAGCCTTGGAAGAAGGGATTCAAAATGTCGCTTTTCTACGGATTCAAATTGAAAACATATTGGACTATTTTTCCAGTGGAGAAGTAGATGAAATCTGGATTACTTTCCCCGACCCACAGCCGCAAATAAGCCGTGAAAAGAAAAGGTTGACAGCGCCCGCATTCTTAGAGAGATACAAGCAAATCCTGAAGCCCGGAGGTACCGTCAACTTGAAAACGGATAATGACGGGCTTCATGCCTACACGCTGGAAAAAATACTGGAACTCGATTTACATCTATTGAAAAAGACAGAAGATTTATATCGATCGGAAATTGTAAACGAGGTGCTTTCTATCAAAACCTACTATGAGAGGAAGTACTTGGCTAACGAAAAGAATATCAATTATCTCCAGTTCAGTTACTAGTCATTTTTCTTCTTAAATCTGGGCGTGAAACCCACAGGCTTTGATTTGGGCGTGTCGTCTTTTGACGCTTGCTCCCCCTCGCTATTGTCTTCTTTGGACTTTTGTTCTTGTTCGCTGTCTGCAGCATCGGGTGACTGGCCTTTCCCTGCGCTCTTGAACCGAGGCTTGAAGCCGAGCGGTTTGGCAGGCGTTTCCTGTGTTTGCTTCGCCGTCGGTTTATCCTCTTCGGGCTTGTCGGTTCCTTGGTTTTCCTCTATATGCTTTTCGGTCTTTGTGACCCCTGCCTTAAAGCGAGGCTTGAAGCCGAGTGGCTTGGCTTCCTCTGGCTTGGAAGCGGCATTTTCCTCACTGGGCGGCTCCGTTTTCTTTGTTACTCCCGCTTTAAATCTCGGGGTGAATCCCGTTGGCTTCTTGCCCATTAAGGGCTTTTCTGGACTTTCCTCTGTTGAAGATTCTGCCTTGTCTTTATCGGCAAGCGCGTCTTCTGGTGGTGTTAATGGATGTTGATCAGTAGCATCATCTTTTGTATCTGCTTTCTTTAATTTGGCAGCATTGAAACGGGGTTTAAAGCCCGAAGGTTTTGCGCTTGTTTCCCCTTTTTCAATAATGGGTTCCGTAGTATCGGGATCGGCTGGTTTTGGCAACGAGGTCCCTTTGAAGCGAGGTTTGAACCCAGCTGGTTTCGGAGCTTGTGGAGCGTCTTTGCTGACATCAGCCTTATCGTCGTTGAGGTTGGGAGTCGTTGTGTGGAGACCTTTCGGTTGGGAAGCGGCCACCGTATCTTCCCTAAGGACATACTGCTTGCGCAGTTTGTTGAACCAGAACTTCTTGCTGTGGTCAAAGCTCTTTTCGCCCATTAGGGTAAAATGACTCCTGAATTCTTTGTACAAAGAAGGATCACTCCTCTCCAACGAGGAAAGGTCTATCTTTTTCTTGAGAAAAAATTCTTCAAAAGTCATTATCTAGTTGTGGGTTGCGAGCTGCGAGTTGCATAAGGGGCAACTCATAGCTCAAAACTCAAATTATGCCATGTTGTGATATACAGCTTGCACATCATCGTCTTCCTCAATCTTGTCGATGAGCTTCAAAACATCGGCTGCTGCTTCCTCGGAAATTTCTGTTTGAGACAAGCTGATACGTTCCAGTTTGGCACTTTTTACTTCAATTCCCTTGTCTTCCAACAATTTTTGCATATTCCCGAAATCTTCGAAAGAGGTTTGAACTACCACTACGTCGTTGCCTTCTTCGTCCTCTTCTACATAGAGTTCTTCCAGCCCGCCATCTATAAGTTCAAGTTCCAGTTCTTCCAGATCCAAGTTGTCCGTAGCGGCAAAGCGAAAGATCGATTTGCGCTGGAAAATAAAATCTAGAGAACCCGTCTTTCCGAGCGATCCGCCAGCTTTACTGAAGTAGCTCCTTATATTGGCCACTGTGCGGTTGGTGTTGTCCGTTGCGGTTTCTATCAATACAGGCACACCGTGCGGGGCATAACCTTCATAAACATGTTCTTCGTAGCCTGCGGCGTCTTTTTCCGAAGCGCGCTTAATGGCTGCTTCTATTCTGTCCTTGGGCATATTCACTGCCTTGGCGTTCTGTATGGCAGTGCGCAAGCGGGAATTTGATTCTGGATGTGGCCCGCCTTCCTTTACTGACATGGCAATTTCTTTGCCTAAGCGAGTGAACTGGACGGCCATCTTAGCCCAACGTTTAAACTTCCTTTCTTTTCTAAACTCAAATGCTCTTCCCATTGTAGTATAATAGCAATATTAATGTTGTTTGATGATTCTTAGCATGCTAATCTTTGATGCCAATCTTGACAGCATGTACCCGCCAAAATTAGCAAAAATCGTGTAAAGAACGTTTTTTCTATATATTTACCTACGAAATGAATTTTTGCGAGTGGTGTGACGTGGTTTTTGAACAATTTATGGCCACGAGCTGGCTCGAGTGGCTTGCCGTTGTTTCCGCTTTTGCTTGTATTTATTTGGCTGCAAAGCAGCATATTCTCAATTGGCCCATTAGCATAATCAGCGTACTGGCTTATGCCATCTTGTTCTATGAAGGGAGGTTGTATGGTGAAATGGCCCTTCAAGGCTATTATCTTTTTACGGCAATTTATGGGTGGTATTATTGGCTGAAGAGAAAACAGGAGCACAAAGAACCTATCGTCAGTTTTTCAAGATCAAAAATAGGACTCATTTTGCTGATAACGGCCGTTGGCGCGTTCTTGTTAGGGTCTTTTTTGGCTCATTTTACCGATACTGATGTGGCTTATGTAGACGGAACGCTTGCAAGTATTAGTTTTGTGGCCCAGTTTCTGATGACAAGGAAGGTGTTGCAAAATTGGTTGATGTGGGTGGTAGTAGATATTCTGTATATACCCTTATTTGTGTACAAAGGATATTATTTGACGGCACTTCTTTATGCCATGCTTAGCTATATTGCATGGCTGGGTTATAAGGATTGGAGAAAAACATGGAAAGAAAGCCATTCTTGAAAATTGCTGTTGTAGGCCCCGAGTCTACGGGTAAATCGACGGTTTCGCAGGCAGTGGCACAGCATTTCAATACAGTAGCTGTACCAGAGTATGCCAGGGAGTATTGTCGGAACCTGAATAGGAAATACACCTTGCAGGATGAAGTGAATATTTTTTATGGTCAGTTGGCATTGGAAAGAGCCCTTGTCCCGTTTGTGAACAAGGGCATAATGGTGTGTGACACCATGTTCTTAACGGTCAAGATATGGTGCGATCACTTGTTTGGTGATACCCCCAATGAAGTAAAGGCAGAACTCAATACACATAAATATGATTTTTATCTGCTGATGGATATCGACCTGCCTTGGGAAGACGACCCTTTACGTGATTTCCCGGAAGAAAGACCTTATTTTCTGGAAATATGGAAGCGGGAGCTAGAGGAATTGGGCGCAGATTATGAACTAATATCCGGAATTGGCCCCAAACGAATAGAACATGCCCTTCAGTCAATTAACCTGTTTTTTAAGCGGACAGGCAGGCGTTAAGGTGGTGCTGTCAATTGCTTTCGCGCGCATTGCCTTAGATAGAAAGGTTTTTCTTATTTTTGGCTTTTTATTTCATGACGCAGTATGCCCATTAAGTTCTATAAATACCAAGGTGCAGGGAACGATTTTATCGTTATAGATAACCGTGACTTGCAATTTGAGCGAACCAATCACGAACGAATAGCGCAGTGGTGCGATAGGCGTTTCGGTGTTGGGTCCGATGGCTTGATGTTGTTGGAAAACGCCGAAGGGTATGATTTTAAAATGGTCTATTACAATGCGGATGGTAGGGAGGGCAGTATGTGCGGTAATGGAGGCCGCTGCATCGTTGCTTTTGCCCATGATATGGGCATCATAGAAGACAATACGCGATTCATTGCCGTAGATGGCGAACATGAGGCATCGCTCAGTAAGGATGGAACATGGGTGCGCCTAAAGATGATAGATGTAAATAGCGTTGCTAGAGAAGGCGATGACTATGTGCTTAATACCGGTTCGCCGCATTATGTGCGGCTCGTTGATGATCTTGATACTTACGATGTTGTTAAAGAAGGGCGGAAAGTGCGCTACAACGACGTATATAAGGCAGAAGGTATCAATGTCAACTTTGTGGAGCCTCAAGGAACGGGCTATGCCGTGCGTACATATGAACGTGGCGTAGAGGACGAGACCTTGGCTTGTGGTACGGGTGTGACGGCCGTCGCTATCGCTATGGCAGTGGATAGAGGGGAGACTGGATCACTAATGGTACCAGTAAAAGCAAGGGGAGGGAACTTGAAAGTGAGCTTTGAGAGAAGTGGTACTGTTTTTCATGATATATTTTTGGAAGGGCCAGCTCAATTCGTCTTCGCAGGAGAAATCTAAATCGCAATAAATCGTTTTTATCTGCCTGTTTTGCTGTGTTTAACAATTATTAACAGGTAGAATTGTTTCAGAGTTATAGATTTGTCGTGTTCACTTTTTAGTGGTGTTCAAATGGATTATGGCGGGAATCATTCCTTCATTTACTAATAATTGGATGATTTGGTGTTAATTAAATCAAAAAATAGCAAATTTGCCGTCGATTGTTAAAGAGTTGTTTATATAATGCTGAATAAAAGAAAGATCATCAATGACCCGGTATATGGCTTTGTCACTGTGCCCACAGACTTGGTTTTCGACCTTATTCAGCATCGGTATTTTCAGCGTTTGCGTTATATAAAGCAAGTCAGCTTAACACATTTAGTCTATCCGGGTGCTTTGCACACACGCTTTCAGCATGCTTTGGGAGCCATGCATTTGATGTGCCTTGCATTGGATACATTGAAAAGTAAAGGGATTGATATCAGTAGCGAGGAGGAGGAATCTGCCGCTATTGCCATTCTTCTGCACGATATAGGTCACGGGCCGTTCTCGCATTCGCTGGAGAGCACATTGGTTACGGGTGTATCGCACGAGCATATTTCGTCGTTAATAATGGATGAGATGAATCGCGATATGGGCGGGAAATTAGATCTGGCGATAGCTATCTTCAAGGACAAATACCATAAGAAGTTTCTGCATCAGTTAGTCTCCAGCCAGCTCGATACAGATCGGATGGACTACCTAAATCGGGACAGTTTTTTTACTGGGGTATCCGAAGGGGTCATTAGTTTCGATAGGATCATCCGTATGCTTACGGTGGCAAACAACGAGTTGGTGGTGGAGGAAAAGGGAATTTATTCCATTGAAAAGTTTTTGATTGCCAGGAGACTGATGTTTTGGCAGGTATATTTGCACAAAACGGTTCTTAGCGCCGAGCAAATGCTCATCAAAATATTGCAACGTGCAAGGGAAGTGCTTTTGGGCGGTGAATATTTGTTTGGCACCCCGGCATTGGCTCATTTCTTGGAACACCAAATTAGTCAGGAGGAATTTTTGTCCAATGAGATACACCTACATTGGTTCACGCAATTGGATGATACCGACGTGTTGGCTTCCATAAAAGTGTGGGCTGGCCATAACGATAAGGTACTTGCCATGCTCTGTCAGCGCTTTATGCAGCGGAAGCTGTATCACGTAGAGCTGAGTTCAGCTCCTGCCGATGAGGTGCGTATCGCAGATTTGAGAGGCAGGGCAATGGCCTTGTTCGATGTTCCTGAACAGGTGATTAGCTATTTTGTGTTTACCCAATCTGTGGTGAATAGTGCCTATACTGTGGGGGGAGGCAATATCAATATATTGATGAAAGATGGGAGCATACGCGACATTACAAAAGCATCGGACTTATCTAACTTGGAGGCGCTCTCGAAAAAGGTTCAAAAATACATGATAGCTTATCCTAAGGAGTTGATTTAAATGAGCAAAAGCGTGGCTTTCGCACTTTGGGAAAATTAGATTTTGTTTAACATAATTAAGAGATAGATTTGCAAATGCAATTTTCTGCAAAACAAATTGGCGAATTGTTGAATGGGCGTATCGAGGGCGATGCGTCCGCCACCATATCTCGCCTGGAGAAAATCGAAGAAGCATCGAAGGGTGGACTTTCTTTTTTGGCTAATCCCAAATACGAGCATTTTCTTTACAGTACAGGAGCATCCATCGTGATAGTCAACGAGGATCTGGAGTTAGCCAAACCCGTAGAAGCCACATTGGTAAGAGTGAAAAATGCCTATTCGGCATTTTCGGTATTGCTGGAGCAATACAATGCTTTGCGTTTGCATCGGGTAGGAAGAGAAGACCCTCATTTCATACATCCAACTGCCACTATTGGCGAAAACGTCTATATCGGGGCCTTCGCTTATATCGGCAGGGATGCGGTGATAGGGGATAATTCTCATATTTATCCACATGTGTACGTAGGTGACGCGGTGCGTATTGGTAATGACTGCGTGCTCTATCCCGGTGTGAAGGTTTATCACGATTGTGTCTTCGGAGAAAAGGTGATAGTACATGCCGGCAGCGTCATTGGAAGTGATGGTTTCGGTTTCGCCCTGCAGGAGGATGGAGCTTATAAAAAAGTGAGCCAAATAGGCAATGTCGTGTTGGGCAATAAGGTAGAAGTGGGTGCCAATACCACCATAGACAGAGCTACAATGGGAAGTACTGTGATAGGCGATGGCGTTAAGCTGGATAATTTGATCCAATTGGCCCATAATGTGGAGATAGGAGACAATACGGTCATTGCGGCTCAAACGGGCATCAGCGGTAGCACGAAAGTTGGCCAGGGCGTGGTACTTGGAGGACAGGTGGGCATTGCTGGGCATATCAGTATTGCCGATGGATCTCAAGTACAGGCACAATCGGGAATAAATCGTTCCATTGTCGATGAAAATAAGAAATGGGCAGGTACTCCCGCAGTGTCATTCCAAAAGAACATGCGCATGCAAGTCGTGGCATCTCATCTGCCCGAACTGGAAAAGCGGGTGGAAAACCTAGAGCGCAAGTCGGAGCGGAATAAATAAATAGAAAAATAGGGCATCAGTTGCCCATGAAATATAGTTTAAGAGAATAAAATGAATTCAAAACAAAGGACCTTAAAAACAGAGTTTACTTTGTCAGGCGTTGGCTTGCATACAGGAAAACCAGCTACACTTGTGTTCAAGCCTGCTCCCGAAAATCACGGTTACAAATTTAAACGTGTAGACGTCAAGGGGCAGCCTGTGATAGAAGCGGATGTCGATAATGTGACCGATACTTCAAGAGGGACCACCATTAGCCAAAACGGAGCCAGCGTCTCTACTGTGGAGCATTTGCTTGCTTCATTGGTGGGAATGGAAATAGACAATGTGTTGATAGAGATAGACGGGCCAGAGGTACCTATTATGGACGGCAGCGCCATTTTGTATACACAAGCTATTGAGAAGGCAGGTTATGAAGACCAGGCCGCTGATAGAGAGTACTATGAGATACCTCATAATATACATTATTCTGAAGCAGATCGGAGAGTGGAAATGGTGGCGATGCCACTTGACGGCTATAGGCTCACCTGTATGATTGATTACAACTCTCCCGTCTTGGGAAGCCAGCATGCAGCAATCTCAAATATCGGTGAATTCAAGAAAGAAATTGCCTCTTCGCGTACCTTTTGCTTCTTGCATGAATTGGAAATGCTCCTTAAACACGGACTGATACAAGGAGGTGACCTGAATAATGCAATTGTCGTAGTCGATAAGGAAGTAAAAAGTGAGGAGCTTAAGCATTTAGCCAAGTTGTTCAACAGGGAAGACATTTCCGTTGCCAAAGAGGGAATACTGGACAATATAGAGCTCAGGCATCAGAACGAGCCCGCAAGGCATAAGCTGCTCGATATGATAGGCGATTTGGCTCTCGTTGGAAGGCCCTTGAAAGGCCATATTATGGCGGCGAGACCAGGACATGCGGCAAATGTCGCTTTTGCTAAAAAGATTAAAGCTCAAATGAAAAGGGAGAAAAGTAAAAAATATATCAAGGTGTATGATCCCAATATGACTCCCGTATATGACACTAAGCAGATCATGCAGATATTGCCGCACAGGCAGCCTTTGCTCTTAGTGGACAAGATTTTGGAATTGAGCAAAAATCACGTTGTAGGACTCAAAAATGTCACTATGAACGAGGATCTGTTTATGGGGCATTTCCCTGGTTCACCTGTTTTTCCGGGTGTGTACCAAATAGAAGCAATGGCGCAGACAGGAGGCATCTTGGTACTAAATACTGTTCCAGATCCGGAAAATTGGCTCACGCTCTTTCTCAAGATAGAGAATGCGCGATTTAAAGCCCAGGTAACTCCTGGCGATACAATCATCTTTCAATGTAATTTGATGCAACCCATTAGGCGCGGTATCGCACAGATGAAAGGCGTAGGAATGGTAGGAGAAAAGGTGGTCGTGGAAGCAGAGCTTATGGCCCAAATAGTAAAAGTAAAGAATCTAGATTAAAGATAGCAATATGATACAGCCATTGGCATATATACACCCACAGGCAAAAATAGCAGATAACGTGGTTATCGAGCCCTTTGTGACTATTCATAAAGATGTAGTGATCGAGGAAGGGACGTGGATAGGCTCCAATGTCGTTATTATGGACGGGGCACGCATAGGGAAAAATTGTCGTATATTTCCGGGAGCTGTTATCAGTGGTGCCCCTCAAGATCTTAAATATGCTGGAGAGGAGACCACCGCAGAAATAGGTGACAATACGACAGTGCGGGAATGTGTCACAATAAACAGGGGTACAAAGGACCGCTATAAAACGGTTGTGGGCAAGAATTGTCTCATACAAGCTTATAGTCATATAGCCCACGATTGCATCGTGGGCGACAACTGCATTTTTTCTAATAGTAGCACTTTGGCGGGACATATTACCGTTGGAGACTACGTTGTCCTCGCAGGTATGGTCGCTATACATCAATTCTGCCATATAGGCTCCCATGCCTTTGTGGCTGGCGGTTCGTTGGTACGAAAGGATGTACCTCCGTTTGTCAAAGCAGCGCGGGAACCTTTATCGTATGTAGGAATAAATTCCGTAGGTCTCAGGAGAAGAGGCTTCTCGTCTGAGCAAATATATGAGATACAGGATATCTATAGAACCATGTTCGTGAAAAACAACAACCTGACAAAGGCATTGGATATCATTGAAACAGAATGTCAGCCCACAGAAATCAGAGACGAAATTTTGGACTTTGTCCGTAATTCCAACAGAGGGGTGATGAAAGGATTCGGGCAGGGAAAAGTGGGGATGTAGCCAATTGATCGCGTAGCGCATGAACTTGACGATTAAACTGGACAATGTCGGGAGAAGGTTTAACCGAGAATGGATATTTCGAGGACTCAACTTTGACTTTCTGCAAGGACATAGTTACGCAATATTGGGTAATAATGGTTCTGGTAAATCGACATTGCTCCAAGTACTGTTGTCGAGTCTAGAAGTATCTCAAGGCAAGGTGAGTTATTCAATGGCGGGAAAGGAGATTGAAGCCTCCCGCTTCTATCATTATGTTTCATTCGCCTCTCCCTATATGGAACTTATAGAGGAGTTTACATTGCAAGAGCTGATACACTTTCATTTTAAGTTTAAGAAAATGGTGAGTGGATTAAATACAGATACTTTAATTGATTTGTTGGGTTTGACGAACTCTGCCAATAAGGAGATTCGCTATTTCTCATCGGGCATGAAGCAGCGAACCAAACTGGCTCTTGCTTTTTGCTCTGACACGCCCGCCTTGTTTTTGGATGAGCCCACTTCCAATTTGGATAAAAATGGATTTGACTGGTATAGGGAAATGATCGGCAAATTTACCGATAATCGCTTAGTAGTTGTGTGTTCCAATCAGTCACATGAGTACGATTTTTGTGCTAGTCTTTTGCATATTTCTGATTATAAATAACTTGCTGTTTTCTTCTGGCTGTCTTGCTATCCTTGCGTTTGTGTTTAAGGCGGACTTGCAAATGTTGGGGGAAATAACGAAATTTGCAGCCACAAAATGGCAGACTTGATGTTTGTGTTTTTTTGATTTAAAGAATTATGGCAAAAGCTTCTGAAGTAAAATCCGGTAACATCCTTCGTTTTAATGGTGAGTTGGTTAGTGTAGACGAATACATACACCGTACTCCTGGCAATTTAAGAGCCTTTTACCAGGCCAAGATGCGAAACGTGAAAACAGGGAAATTGGTCGAATACCGTTTCCGTACAGACGAAGAGGTGGAAATTGCCCGTGTGGAAACGAATGATTATCAATACCTATACGAAGAAGGTGACTTTTTTGTCGTAATGGATAATAACACCTTTGATCAGTATAATATCCCTAAAAGCCTGTTTGGCGATTCGGCACAGTTTTTGAAGGAAGGTATGAACGTTTTGGTGGCTTTTGAGAGCGACGAACCTCTTATGGCGCAGGCACCCACGACAGTGGAGCTGGAGATCACTTATACAGAGCCAGCTGTAAAGGGAGATACATCTACGAATGCACTTAAGAGCGCTACGGTAGAGACAGGAGTAGAAATTAGAGTGCCTTTGTTCATTAACATAGGCGATAAGGTAAAAGTAGACACACGTACCGGTGCGTATTTGGAACGTGTTAAACAATAGTTTTTTTGATTAAGTTTTTAGGTTTAGGTTGATTAGGCGGTCTTGGGGAGCTCTCTCCAAGGCCGTTTTTTGTTTATGAACATTTGTGTACCTTGCCCAATGCCATTGGATAAATATACAGCTCGGAAACTTTACAAGCAGAAACGCATGAACTTGACTTCGGACGAGTACACGGCGTTGAACACGAAGCTCATACGGCAACTTCAGGTACTGCCTTATGGTCAATTGGCCTACCTGCACTTGTTTTTGCCCATAGCTAAATTTATGGAGCCAGATTTGTTTCCCTTTATCTCTTGGCTACGAATAGAGCATCCCCACTTGCGTCTGGTGATCCCAAAGGTAATGGATGACTGTTCGTTGGAGCACCATTTGCTCCTTGATGGGACGTCATTGACGACAAATCATTGGGGGATACCAGAGTTAGCGACCGAACATCTGGGTGATGCCGTGCCGGTATCGCTTATAGATATGGTATTGGTGCCGCTGCTGGCCTTTGACAGTTTGGGGCATCGACTAGGATATGGTAAAGGTTTTTACGACCGTTTTTTGGCAAGTTGCAGAAAGGATACATTGAAGGTAGGTGTTTCATTATTCCCTGTGATGGACGAGCTATTGCTGGTAGGAGATCATGATGTACCAATGGATGCGGTGGTATGCCCAGAGAAAATCTATCGTTTTTGAGGCTAGTATTGGAATTGAAACGCCTGTCCTATTAGCTAAACAGCTTGTTTAGAAGTCCAGCTAACCTAATGCCGCCATTTAGCAAACTTTGGTTCAGTTCGTCCACATGCTCGAAATTGTATCTATAGCTCAATTTCTCTTCGGGTTGAACAGTTTGGTACAGCGTCTCCGAGATTTGGTAGGACTCATAGAGCCATTGTTCTACGGGTGCTGCCTGCAGGTTTTTTATTTCTTGCTTGCTGCAGTGGTTTAAGTAAGTAGCGTATTCTGTGTAGCTGAGTTGCTGGTAATCGATTAGCTTCTCATCCCAAACTTGGTGAAGATTACTGCTTTGTCCAAACCAGAAGACTTTCACCTCATTTCCGCCTAAATCCTCTCGTCTGCCGGTATGCATTGGTTGATGGATGTCTCCTACGATGTGTACAAGGAGTCTCAAATACATCCTTTTGGTTTCTAAATCCAAGGAGTTGTTATGTTGTAGTTCATCCGCCAAGAACAGTAGTTTATTGTGGGCATTGGGAAGGGTATCCGCTTGTATGGCGAGGTCGAAAGCTTCTTTGCTGAGGCCTTGTTGGAAGTTGATATAATGCCAGCTGGCCAGGTAATTGTACGTCGGGTCTGACTTAATAAAGTCTGCCCAATTGGCGCACATAGCTAGATCTTCACTACCTAGGATGGCTTTTATGGCTTTTTGTGCCTTTCGGTTCAAGTTCCTTTGGGCAATTTCGCCAACTATACGGTGGCCTGTCATGCCCCAGGCAAAGGCCGAATTGTAGGCAAATGAACTTAATAATAAGATAAAGATAGGGAGCTTTACGTGTTTCATTTCGAGGGCTAATATATAGGTTTTTCAACATAAATTGTAATGATGTTTTCTTTTTACCTCATGCATAAGAGGCTGTTGTGTTCTCATGCAATTGGAATTTTAGCCTCATGGCGAACAATTAAATTCCTATCTTTGCAACTGTTAAATTTTTAACTTAATTGAAATGAGTACAGAAAGAGGGCCGGTTTCCCAATTTATAGAAAAAAACTATTTACATTTCAATGCTGCAGCCCTGATGGATGCGGCTAAAGGCTATGAAGAGCATTTGGCAAATGGTGGTAAAATGATGGTGACCTTGGCCGGGGCCATGAGCACAGCCGAATTGGGCATATCATTGGCCGAAATGATCAGACAGGACAAAATTGCCATTATTAGTTGCACTGGAGCTAACTTGGAAGAGGATATTATGAATTTGGTGGCACATTCGCATTATAAGCGAGTGCCTCATTATAGAGATCTTAGTCCGCAAGAAGAATGGGATTTATTGGAAAATCATTATAATCGAGTGACTGATACCTGTATTCCGGAGGAGGAGGCTTTTCGTCGCTTACAACAGCATATTCATAAGATATGGGCCGATGCCGAAGCGGCAGGTGAACGCTATTTCCCGCATGAATACATGTACAAGATGCTCCTGAGTGGTGTTTTGGAACAATATTATGAAATAGATCCGAAGAATTCTTGGATGCTTGCAGCAGCCGAAAAAAACCTGCCTATTGTAGTTCCTGGATGGGAAGACAGTACCATGGGCAATATTTTTGCCTCCTATGTGATCAAAAATGAGCTAAAGGCCTCCACCGTAAAAAGTGGTATAGAGTATATGGCTTATTTGGCAGATTGGTACGTAAAAGAAAGCGCTAAGCAGTCCATAGGCTTTTTTCAGATAGGTGGCGGTATTGCCGGAGATTTTCCCATTTGCGTGGTGCCCATGCTATACCAGGATATGGAGATGCAGAATATTCCTTTTTGGGGGTATTTCTGTCAGATTTCTGACTCCACCACATCTTATGGTTCCTATTCGGGTGCCGTACCAAATGAAAAGATTACTTGGGGCAAATTGGATATAGACACACCCAAATTTATTGTCGAATCTGATGCCACAATCGTTGCCCCTCTTATTTTTGCGTGGTTGCTCAAGCAATAAGGCGAGCCATTTTATATAGGAAAGCCCATTATCGAATAGACAATGGGTTTTTTTATTGATAGCTAGTGCAAGGCGTGGAGACAGAAAAAATTTGTAAAGTAATGATGCTCCTTGGCAGAGATGAAACACAATACTGCCGTGTTTAATAAATAGATTTTAGAGAAGCAAGTAGGCGGAAACTTATGAGGCAAATTTGCTTCCTGTTTATGATCACTAAACAAAATCCATTTGGAGAAAAAAACACGTTTTAATTTGCTACCAAGCCATTTTTCAGTTCAATTTAGAATGGTTATAAATTGATTTTTAAAGTCACAATATTGTCAGGGATAATGTAATAAATGATACTTTTGTGGACGGAAAAATACAGGTGTGTACCCTACATGTTTGTATTGCTCAAAAGGTTACATTACAAATTAAATAGTATAAAGCTCTCAATATGAGAAACATATCGTTACTTTTTAGAAGTGTTGTCAAGTCCTTAATGTTGATTATGGCCACTGGCCTGACAATAGGAACAGCCAGCGCTCAGGATGTTAAGGAAGGGGAATCGCTGTTTAAGCAAAAGTGTACATCGTGTCACGCCATTAATTCGGATATGGTAGGTCCAGCTCTTAAAGGCGTTAATGACCGTTATAGCGAGGAATGGTTGCTTAAATGGATTAAGAACTCGCAGGCCTTGGTGGCTTCTGGAGACGAGCAGGCTGTGGCTCTCTTTGAAGGACACAATCGAGTGGCTATGACGCCTTTCCCTGACTTGTCCGATGACCAAATCCGTAGTATACTGGCCTATATCGATGATGCTGGCCAGGCCCCTGCCGCATCGGCTACTGCCGAAGGTGGTGCTGCAAACAATAACGATGTGAGCGGCTTCATGTTGGTGGGCTTGGGAATCGTCATTGTAATTGCCTTGCTTGTCATCTTTGCCTTGAACCGTGTGATTCGTACTTTGGAACGAATTATCGTAAATAAAGAGATCGAAATAGTTGATGAAGAGGAGGAGCCTAAAGGACCAACCCTCATGGACAAGGTGAAAGTGCTCTCAAAGAACAAAAGGTTAGTGTTTTTTGCTGTGCTCATGTTGGTCGTTTTCTTAGGTTCTGCTGGATGGAAGACGCTTTGGGATGTAGGTGTGCACCAAGGGTATCAACCTGTACAGCCCATCAAGTTCTCGCATCAGTTGCATGCAGGTATCAACCAAATTGAATGTCAGTATTGTCACTCGGGAGCATTTAAGTCTAAGAATGCCTCTATCCCATCTGCCAACGTATGTATGAACTGCCATAAATATGTGACAGCTAGCGATAAATACAATGGAGAAACTTCTCCAGAGATCCAAAAAATTTATGACGCCTTAGATTGGGATGGTCAAAACTATGGTCCAGATCAAAGGCCTATTCAATGGATCAGAATTCATAATCTTCCAGATTTTGCTTATTTCAACCATTCGCAGCACGTATCAGTGGCTGGCTTGGAATGTCAGAATTGTCATGGACCTATCGAGACAATGGACGAAGTATATCAATTTTCCCCATTGACGATGAAATGGTGCGTGAACTGCCACCGTGAAACAGAAGTGAACCATAAGGATAATGCTTACTATGATAAGCTTGTTGCCGCACATGATAAACTGAAGGAAGGCGACAAGATTACTGCTGCATCATTAGGCGGACTGGAATGTGGTAAGTGCCACTATTAATAGAACTTAGTAAAGAAAATACGCATCTTAGATATATAGCTTAAATGGATAGCAACAAAAAATATTGGAAAGGTTTGGAGGAGTTGCAACAAACACCTGCTTTCGTTGAAAACAGCAAGAGTGAGTTTGCTGAACCCCTTCCTATAGAGAACGTATTAGAAGGACCAGGTCTTGAAAAGAAGACACCGCGTCGCGACTTTTTGAAAAAACTCGGTTTTGGAATTGGTGCAGTCAGTTTGGCTGCCTGTCAGAATACACCTGTTCATAAGTCGATTCCTTATTTGATTAAGCCAGAAGAAGTTACTCCTGGTATCCCTAATTACTATGCCTCCAGTTATAACGGTCAAAGCGTCTTGGTGAAAACAAGAGAAGGAAGACCAATCTTGATCGAGGCTAATCCAGCGGCAAAATTGCTCAACTGTGGTACCGATGCTGCAACACAGGCTTCTGTACTTGATTTATATGATACTAATAAGCTTAAAGATCCTAAAATAGGTGGCAGGGAAACTGGTTGGGCTAAAGTTGACAAGGCAGTCATTGCCGCGTTGGACGAGGCCAATGCATCTGGTAAGCAAATTAGAATCGTTTCATCTACTCTTAATAGTCCAACTGCATTATCGCTCATTGCGCAGTTCACTGCCAAATACCCTACCACGAAATTGGTAGAAATAGATTCTGTGTCTTATGCGGGTATCATTAAGGCAAATCAAAACTCTTTCGGTAAGGCGGTAATCCCACACTATCGTTTTGATAAGGCAGAGGTGATAGTCAGCGTGAGTGCCGATTTCATCGGTACTTGGCTCTCTGGAGAAGAATATACCCAGCAGTTCATCTCAAAAAGGGATTATAAATCCTTGGAAAACGGCAAGATGTCTCGTTTAATCCAATTTGAAAGTGGAATGAGCTTGACTGGTTCGAACGCGGACGCGAGAATTCCTATCAAAGTTTCAGAAGAAGTGCCTGTTTTGATTGCTTTATATAACGCGATAACTGGTAACAATGTAGCTGGAGCAATAGGATCTGATAATGCCAAAGCACAAAAAGTGGTCGCTTTGGCTTCAAAGGAGCTTTTGCAGGCAAAAGGAAAATCCGTCGTAGTTGCAGGTAGCAATAACGTAGCTGTTCAGTCACTCGTTAATGCGATCAACGTGGCGCTAGAGAATTACGGCAATACCATAGATCTCGATAATGCATCTTACCAATACAAAGGTAATGATACAGATTTTGAGTCGTTTTTGAATGAGGCCAAAGCTGGAAATGTTGGCGTAGCATTTTTCTTGAACACCAATCCTGCCTATGACTATTACGACAGTAAGAAATTGGCCGATGCATTGGAAAAGATTAAGACCAAAATTTCATTCTCAGACAGAGAGGACGAAACATCGGTATACATGGACATTTTGGCACCCAATCATAGCTATCTGGAGTCTTGGGGTGATGGTAATGCTTTGACAGGTTATTATACCATTGTTCAGCCAACTATCAATCCTGTTTACAATACCAGGCAATATGAGCAAAGCTTGTTAATCTGGTCAGGATCCGAGCAGGATTATTACGATTATTTGAGGGCTTATTGGGAACAAAATATCCTTGCAGGAACGGGAAGAAGCTGGGATGATATGCTTCAGACGGGCTTTGAGTATAAAGGAGAGGTAGCTGCTCAAGCTTATTCTTTCAATGGGGATATAAACTCCATTGCTCAACAGGCTCTGAGCTTTAGTAAATCCTTTGCTAAGGACGTAGAAGTTCAGCTTTATCAAAGTATTGCCTTAAGAGATGGTAAGCAAGGCAACAACGCACTCTTGCATGAATTGCCCGATCCTATTTCAAAGGTTACCTGGGATAATTATGTAGCCATATCTCCTGCCTATGCCAAGTCATTGGGTATCGTGGAAAATGACGTTCTTAAGGTAACAGGAGAGAATGGCTATACTGTAGAGTTGCCCGTGTTGCTTCAGCCAGGCCAAGCTCAAGGTACTGTATCCATAGCAGTAGGGTATGGCCGTTCCAAGGTAGGAAAAGCAGGCAATAACATCGGCAAAAATGCTTATCCTTTTGCCAAAATTGTAGATGGAGCGCAAGTATTGTATACAACGGCAAAGATTGAGAAAACTGGCGATAGCTATATTTTGGCGCAAACACAGACGCACCATACGATAGAAGGGCGTAATGTAGTCCGCGAAACTAGCTTTAAGGATTATTTGCATGACCCTGCCCACGGAAGTGGCAATCATGGCACTAAACACAAGACATACGATTTGTGGAATAAATACGAGTCGCCAGGACATAAATGGGTATTGGCCATCGATTTGAATGCGTGCACGGGTTGTGGTTCATGTATAGTGGCATGTAACTTGGAAAACAACATTCCTGTAGTGGGTAGAGATGAAGTGAGGCGTAGAAGGGAAATGCACTGGATGCGCGTGGATCGGTATTACAGCTTCAACGTAGAAGGAAATGAGGTTACGAAGGAGAAAGAATTAGCTTCCCTCTCTGGAGAGGATCTGGATGATGTGTCCGTGGTTCACCAACCTATGATGTGTCAGCATTGCGATCATGCCCCTTGTGAAACGGTTTGTCCCGTATTGGCTACTGTACACTCTAACGAAGGGCTTAACCATATGGCCTACAACAGGTGTTTTGGTACACGCTATTGCGCTAATAACTGTCCGTACAAAGTGCGTCGTTTCAACTGGTTCAATTACTGGAATGACTCCAGGTTTGACAACTATTTAAATAATGAGTTTACGCAATTGGTACTAAACCCAGATGTGACCTCACGTACTCGTGGTGTAATGGAGAAGTGCTCTATGTGTATTCAACGTATACAGGCGGGTAAGCTGAAAGCCAAGATGGAAAAGAGGCCACTAAAGGATGGCGATATTGTTATGGCCTGTGGGTCTGCCTGCTCAGCAAATGCCATCATCTTTGGAGATTTGAACGATCCGAATTCTGAAGTATCAAAAGCGTTGAAGAACGAACGTGTTTACTATGTGTTGGAAGAAATCAATGTTCAGCCAAACGTAGGTTATATGACAAAAGTTAGAAATACATTGGAAGCCTAATTGATTAATTGAAATAATAGATATATGTCATCGCACAACGAATCCATAATCAGAGAACCATTAGTGACCGGGCAGAATATTACCTATGCCAAGGTGACAAATGACATTCTCGTACCTGTAGAGAACAAGCCCAATAAAGCCTGGTGGATTGGCTTTACATTGGCTGTGTTGGGAGCATTACTGTGGTTATTCAGCGTAAGCTATACTTTTTGGTTCGGTATAGGGGCTTGGGGTTTGAATAAGACCGTGGGCTGGGCCTGGGATATTACCGACTTCGTTTGGTGGGTAGGTATAGGTCACGCGGGAACCTTGATTTCAGCCGTGCTCCTTCTTTTCCGTCAAAACTGGCGTAATTCCATCAACCGTTCGGCAGAGGCAATGACAATTTTTGCCGTAATTTGTGCGGCTACCTACGTGGTAGCTCACATGGGTCGACCTTGGTTGGCATACTGGATTTTCCCTTTGCCCAATCAATTTGGCTCTCTTTGGGTGAACTTCAATTCTCCCCTGGTATGGGACGCCTTCGCTATCTCGACCTATTTTACGGTTTCATTGGTGTTCTGGTATACAGGATTACTGCCAGATATCGCTACAGTGCGCGATAGAGCTACTGGACTTAGAAGAAGAATTTATTCGATATTTTCCTTTGGTTGGAATGGCTCTGTAAAGACTTGGCAACGATTTGAGATTGTATCTTTGATTTTGGCAGGTATTTCTACCCCTCTGGTACTCTCGGTGCACACGATCGTATCCTTTGACTTTGCCACGTCGGTCATCCCTGGATGGCATACCACCATCTTTCCACCTTATTTTGTGGCTGGTGCTATCTTCTCCGGATTTGCGATGGTACAAACGCTTTTGCTCATCATGCGCAAAGTCTTGAATTTCGAGAACTATATTACCATGTTCCATATTGAATCCATGAATAAGATTATCATGACAACGGGTTCTATTGTGGGAGTTGCATATTTGACCGAGCTATTTATCGCTTGGTATTCAGGTTCTGAATATGAAATGTATGCCTTTGAAAATCGTATTGCTGGTCCTTATTGGTGGGCCTATTGGGCGATGATGACCTGTAATGTGATATCTCCGCAGTTATTTTGGTTCAAGAAAATTCGTACCAGCATCCCTATTTCCTGGGTGTTGTCTATTGTAGTGAATATTGGTATGTGGTTCGAGCGTTTCGTGATTATTGTCACCTCGTTGCACCGTGATTACCTTCCCTCAAGTTGGGCGATGTTCTATCCTACATGGACTGATGTTGGCATATTCGTTGGATCTATTGGATTGTTTTTTACCTTGTTCTTGTTATTCCTTAGAGTATTGCCAGGCATAGCCATTGCGGAAGTGAAGTTATTGCTCAACGGACCAAGCTATCAGCAAAAATTGAAATTGGCGAAGGAAGGACATCAAGATCCGGAACAAGTAGCATTTTTACAAAAGTCCCTAGAGAAATTCGATACGGTTTCTGAAGAGGAAATTAAGGAATTATCAAAATAATAGCGATGAGTAATACGAAATATATTTTGGGCAGTTTTGAACATCCAGATGATTTGATGGATGGCATTGATAAATTGCAAAAGGCGAATATTAGCATATATGATGTCTATACACCTATGCCTATCCACGGTATCGAGGCTAAGTTGGGTGTTCCGCCATCACGCTTGCCTATAGCTGCCTTCATATTTGGGCTTACTGGCACATTGTCAGGTATCAGCTTGCTCTATTATACGCAATATAAGGATTGGCCCATGATCATAGGGGGTAAGCCTGCCGCGGCCTTGCCAGACTGGGTGCCTGTTACGTTTGAATTGACCATTCTGTTTTGTGCTTTGGGGATGGTGGCTACTTATTATTTTAGAAACCATTTATTTCCAGGACGCGCTCCACGTGTAATGGACTTGAGAGCTACAGACGATCGCTTTGTAGTAGCCATCGATGCGAAGGAAAATTCGAATCACGAAGAAATTGAAAGCTTATTAAAAGACGCAGGTGCGGTAGATGTATTGCATAATGAAAGGAAGTATGTTAGCTATGAATAAGACAAAATTGTTTGGGGCTGCATTCGCTGCTGTCGTATTTTCTGCCCTCGTTTCTTCTTGCGGTAATAAGACCACAAGGAGTACCGGTTGGGAATTTTCCAGGAACATGTACGACCCGATTGGCTATAACCCTGATCAACCCAACGATAATTTTTTGAACGGTGCCACGGCTCAGGTTCCGCCTGCCGGAACCACACCTGTAGGATTTATAAGGTTTGATAATTATCCTAATACGCCGGAAGGCTACGAGGCTGCTGGTGCTGAAGTGAAGAATCCTTTGGAAAGGAACGAGGACAATTTGAAGCATGGAGCGATGCTCTACAAATCCTTTTGTTCTCCCTGCCACGGGCCAGAAGGACATGGCGATGGAACTATCGTAAACATGGAGAAGTTTCCGCCACCTCCTTCATATGCTACCGGTACATCATCTCGTGGTGGAGCAATGAAGGACTTATCGGATGGTAAGATATACCATACCATATATTATGGATTAAATTTGATGGGCTCTCATGCTTCCCAGCTCTCTCCAGATGAGAGATGGAAGGTAGTGATGTATGTTCATGAATTGCAAAAGAAATAGTAGTATCAAATATTTATATATCAAATGGGAACTCACGGTCACACTACATATAATTTCGACGAGCGCTTTGAATTTACAGGCAAGGCCAAGACTTTTAGTCTAGTAGCTATTGTCGTAGGTATCATCGCTATCGCTTATGGCTTTATGGTAAATGGTGCCGAACGCACTTTTGCCAACTTGCTGTTGATGGGCTATTATTTCACGGGGGTTTGTGCTGCCAGTGCTTGTTTTATGGCCATCCAATATGTGGCCCAAGCGGGATGGTCTTCAGGACTTATTCGCATACCTCAAGCATTTGCAAGTACTTTGCCTATTGCGGCCATTATTTTGATTGTCATAATTGCCGCAGGTTTATTTACTCACAATCTATACCATCATTGGCATCACGAAGGATTGACGGATCCTGATAGTCCTCATTATGATGCTCTCATTGCTGGAAAATCCGTTTTCTTGAATGCTCCCGCGTTTCTGGCAAGACAAGTGATTTTTCTAGGAACGTATAGTATTCTAGCTCTTACGCTTGCGAAGTTTTCTTATCAAGAAGATTTGAACGGTGGCTTAAGCTCTTATAGGAAAAGTTTCAAGTATTCCGCCCTATTTTTGGTGATTTTTGGTTTCACAACTCCCATCTGGGCATTTGATACGATTATGTCTTTGGAAGCACATTGGTTTTCTACGATGTTCGGCTGGTATAATTTTGCTGCCATGTGGGTGAGTGCTTTGTGTGCAATTACCCTAACAATTATCTTGTTGAAGAGAGCCGGTTATATTTCATGGGTTAATGAGAATCACTTGCATGACTTGGGTAAGTTTATATTCGGTTTTTCCATCTTTTGGACTTACGTATGGTTCGCTCAGTTTATACTCATTTGGTACGCCAATATGCCAGAAGAAACGGTGTATTTTTACAAGAGGTGGGAACCGGAATATAAACCTTGGTTTTGGCTGTCTTTAATTATTAACTTTGTATGTCCATTGCTAGTCCTGGTTGATAGAGACGCAAAGCGTAAGGAAAGTATCATGTTATTTATGTGTATCCTGTTGTTGGCAGGTCACTGGTTAGATTATTATATCATGGTGATGCCTGGAACGGTAGAGGATCATCGCGGTTTCGGCATAACGGAAATCGGGACGGCTATTGGATTTGTTGGTCTTTGTGCCTTCTTGATGTTGTCGAAATTGGCCAAGCATCCATTGGCACCGAAAAACCATCCTTTTATTGAGGAGAGTTTGCACCATCAGATTTAATTGGTGGTTTTTTTAAGAATGAGAATGACGAATAACTGTATTATAAAAATGAGATTAAACAGATATATTAATTGTAAGGTGCTGTTTTCAGCTCTTGTAGCAGTTAGCTTGCTTTGGCAAAACCCAGCATTGGCGCAAGATACTACAGCAGTGGATACGGCAGCAAGTGAGGGAATTATTTCAAGTTCTGAACTGCAAGAGCAAAATGATTCCACAGGCGCGGCCGCTACTACTACTGGAAACGCGGTGGCTTCTGAAGTCCCCGCAGGAACTACTGCTGCGGCTCAGTCGCAAGATGCTGCCAATGCGGAAGCAGAGGGCATTCCTGCTCAAGTATATAACAACTTTTTCTATTATGTACTTTTATTCGTACTTCTATGTGTTGCTGTAGGTGTTATAGGAAAGATTTTACGTGTGTACGATCTTTCTCGCAATATTCAGGGAAAGCGTGAAGGAATCAACTGGAATAAAGTCCATGCGGTGCTATTCCTTATTAGCTTAATCTTGGGGATGTACGGCGCTTATTGGTCGTATGTACACCACGGAGGTATCGCCTTTAAATGGGCAGCTTCAGAACACGGGGCACTATTGGACAATATGTTTGTGACCACCACTGTTATCACCACCATAGTTTTCGTGTTAACTCAGGCGCTTTTGATGATCTTTTCTTTTGTTTATCGCTATAACCCAAAAAGAAAGGCATTTTATTATCCACATAATAACTTTATCGAAAAATTGTGGACTATCACGCCAGCAGTTGTCTTAACTGTCCTGGTGCTATTCGGCTTCTTTACATGGAGAAGCATTACCAATGTACCTGAAGATGTAGTTGAAAGCTCTATTCAGATAGAAGTAACTGGCGAGCAGTTTGCCTGGACTGTAAGGTATGCTGGAGAGGACAATAAACTGGGTAATCATCATTTTAAATTGATCAATCCTAGTAATCTTTTGGGACTTGATTATTCAGATAAAGCAAGTCACGATGACTTGTTGTCGTCAGACATTGTAATTCCTGTTAACAAGCCCGTTCATTTTACGATTAATTCCAAAGATATTTTGCATAGTTTCCTTATACCCGAGATGCGTGTACAGATAAATGCAGTACCTGGGATGGCCACTCATTTTCAAATGACACCAACGGTCACTACACGTGAGATGAGGAATAAACGCAATAATCCCGATTTTGATTATGTCATGCTTTGCAATAAGATTTGCGGTAGTGGGCATTATAACATGCAGAAGAAGGTCATTGTAGTCTCTCAACAGGAATATGAGGATTATGTAGCAGGACTCAATCCTTTTTTCGATGAAACTGCACAAAAGGCGTTTCAGGCTGCACAGTCAAATTCGGATAGTAAGGATATTCAGCAAGTGGCGTTTAATAAATAATAAAGAATTACAACGAGTTTATGTCAACTATAACAATTCCACATTCGGCAGATCATCATGGTCATGAACACCATCATGAAACATTTTTGACTAAATATATTTTTAGTCAAGATCACAAGATGATTGCAAAGCAATTTCTTATAACAGGGATTATCATGGCTTTTTTCGCCATGTTTCTATCTATCCTTTTTCGTATACAATTGGCCTGGCCTGATACGGATTTCCCAATATTGGAAGCTTTTTTAGGTAAATGGGCCGAAGGAGGACGTATCAAACCCGATTTCTTCCTTTCTTTGGTAACCATCCATGGGACTATAATGGTGTTCTTTGTGCTCACTGCGGGCCTTAGCGGAACTTTTAGTAACTTGCTTATTCCACTGCAATTGGGAGCTAGAGATATGGCATCTCCGTTTATGAATATGCTATCCTACTGGTTTTTCTTCACTGCTTGTATAGTGATGATATCTTCCTTTTTCGTCGAAAGTGGACCTGCCTCCGCTGGTTGGACCATCTACCCTCCGCTTTCGGCACTTCCCCAGGCTATTCCTGGATCAGGAACGGGTATGACTCTTTGGTTGGTTAGTATGACCCTGTTCATAGCCTCGCAGGTAGTTGGGGGGATTAACTATATCAGTACGGTTCTTAATATGCGTACCAAAGGTATGAGCCTTTGGAGAATGCCCCTTACTATTTGGGCTTTGTTTCTTACCGCCATTGTCGGTTTATTATCCTTCCCTGTTTTGGTCTCAGCGGTCGTTCTTCTAGTATTTGACCGTGGCATGGGAACTAGTTTTTATTTGTCTGATATTTATATAGCTGGACAGGCATTGCCCAACGAGGGTGGTAGCCCTATCTTATTCCAGCATCTTTTCTGGTTCTTGGGACACCCAGAGGTATATATCGTGTTGATGCCAGCATTGGGACTTACCTCTGAGGTGATCGCCACTAATGCGCGTAAGCCGATCTTTGGTTATCATGCGATGGTATATTCTTTGGTGGGAATTACGGTGCTCTCTTTCATTGTATGGGGTCACCATATGTTCGTCACGGGGATGAATCCTTTCTTGGGAGGTGTCTTTATGATAACGACGTTAATCATTGCCGTGCCATCGGCAGTAAAAACATTTAACTATTTGGCTACACTTTGGAGAGGTAACCTGAGATTTACTCCCGCCATGCTTTTTGCGATCGGTTTGGTCTCTTTCTTCATCACTGGCGGATTGACTGGTATTTTCTTGGGTAACTCTGCGTTGGATATATCCTTGCACGATACGTATTTCGTTGTGGCTCACTTCCACCTTGTAATGGGATCTGCTTCGATTTGCGGTATGCTATGTGGTGTGTACCACTGGTTCCCCAAGATGTTTGGTCGTATGATGGACGATAAATTAGGCTATTTGCATTTTTGGTTCACTTTCGTGGGAGCTTACTTAGTGTTCTTCCCAATGCACTTTATGGGTATAGATGGTGTACCTCGTAGGTATTATTCGTTTACTAGTTTCCCTTTCATGCAAGAATGGTTGTCAGTGAACGTGTTTGTAACTTGGGCAGCTATTATAGCAGGCTTAGGTCAGGTTGCGTTTTTGTTTAACTTTTTCTATTCGATATTTTTCGGAAAAAAAGCTACCCAAAACCCTTGGCAGGCCAATACATTGGAATGGACAACTCCTGTAGAACATCTGCATGGCAATTGGCCAGGTGAAATACCTACGGTTTACCGCTGGCCTTATGACTACAGTAAGCCAGGACATGACACAGACTTTATTCCGCAAACGGTACCTTTCTCGGCTACCATGTCCTCTAATCTGCCACATGATTTTGATGGTGATACGACCGCTGAAAAGATTCAGCGCGATTGGGATAAAGAGCATGGGATAGAGCGTAGTGAATATAGTCATTAGTGATTGTTAGATTCAAGGTAACTGTACGGCAAAGCCTTGCAGTTGCTTTTTTTTATATAGAATGTTGTTGTGAGTATCTATTTGCCGGCAGAGAAGAGGTTTATATTGGTCAATCGTTTGGCGATTTTATCCCTCTTGTTGGTGATTGTGGCAGGTGGAGTGGTGAGAAGTACCGGCTCTGGTATGGGATGCCCAGACTGGCCAAAGTGTTTCAATCAATATATTCCACCAACAGATAAGTCTCAATTGCCGGAAGGCTATGAGCAAACGTACATTGACAGTCGGGCAAAAAAGAACGAGCGTTTCTCGAAATTGCTAGAAGCAATTGGCTTCAAAGATTTGGCAGACAGAATTCGAAATGATAAGAGCATACTTATACATGAGGAGTTCAATGCCGCCAAGACCTGGACCGAGTATGTTAATCGTTTGATTGGAGTAATAACAGGTGTCTTCCTGCTACTTTGTGTGGTTTTTTCTTGGATTTACGTAAAGACCCATACAAGGATATTTGTGTGTAGTGTGATAAACCTTTTTGTTGTCTTCCTACAGGCGTGGTTGGGCGCGATTGTCGTATCTACCAATTTAATGCCTTGGGTGATAACGGTTCATATGTTGCTCGCTTTGCTTATTTTGTGCATAAGTATATATACGTACTTTCATGCAAGGGTGCACCGCGAGAGCAAGTTGCTGCTCAATTTGGATAGTAATTACGTAAGATGGATTTGTATGCTCGCGTTATCCCTTTCTGTTGTTCAAATTGTAATTGGCACAGATGTGAGAGAGCAAATAGACATGATAGCCATCAACGAACAGAACAGGTCGATTTGGACTACCATGCTCGACCATATGTTCAATTGGCATAGGTATTTGGCTGTCGCTGTAGTCCTCGTAAACATGGCGTTCTTTTTCATTGTGCGTTCGCGGTATGCACATGCGAGCGAGCAAAGTAGATGGGTAAACTTTGCAATGGCATTAGTGCTATTGCAGTTATTAAGTGGTTTTGTGTTGGTGTATTTCGGTTTTCCGGCTTATATGCAAACGGTGCATTTGGTTATTGCATGTGTTTTGTTTGCAGTTCAGTTCTATTTACTCCTACTGACGGGTAAAACGAGGCAGTACATAGGACAATAATGGGTAAAAGGTGAAGGATTTTATAAATGATTTAAAACAGCTGGTCAAAATACGATTAACGTTGACAGTTGTTTTCTCAGCCTCTATTTCCTTCCTCATCGGAAGTAAATGGCAGGGGGATATCAATTGGATCAATTGGGCCATGTTGACGATCGGGGGCTTTTTAGTGACAGGCTCTGCCAATGGCTTTAACGAGATAATTGAAAAAGACCTTGATAAGTTGATGGTTAGGACAGCAAGCAGGCCTCTTCCGTCTGGCAGAATGACTACTGGACAAGCTTTGGTATTGAGCTTGCTTATGGGGCTGTTTGGTACATTGCTTTTATTGAGGTTGAATTTCCTAACAGGAGTATTGTCTGTTTTTTCCATCTTGTTGTATGCTTTTGTGTATACACCGATGAAAAGGATATCGCCGATAGCGGTATTTATCGGTGCTTTTCCGGGCGCGCTTCCGCCGCTCATTGGATATTTTGCCGCGTTTGAGCAGCCTTTTATCAACGAAATACCTTTGGTGCTTTTTGCTGTTCAGTTCGTTTGGCAATTTCCACATTTTTGGAGTATCGCTTGGGTAGTAGATGAAGATTATAGAAGAGCCGGTTTTCGTTTATTGCCTACGACGAAGCGGGATACAGTAAGTGCCTGGTTTGTGTTGATCACAGCGCTTTTGCTAATTCCTACCGCACTTTTGCCTTATATATTGGGGTTTGCGGGTTTGGTGTATGCTGTATTTGTAGTAGTGCTTTGTGCTGTATTTGCGTGGTTTGCTTTCGTTTTGGTGTTAAAACAGGATATTCCTTCCGCAAGGAAAGTGATGTTCACTTCGTTTTTTATATTGCCTGTACTGCAACTCGTGATGTTGTTTGATTTTGTAAGAATATGATAATGGTTCATCCAAATAGTGAAAGTGATAAAGAGTACATGTCTCGGTTGAAAGCTAAAAAGTTTTCCATGTATGTGTTTCTTGTTGTGACTTTTATGATTTTTGCAGCTTGGTCAAGTGGTTTTATAGTTTACAGCGCTGGCAGTCCAGATAGAGGGTTGAAAACCTTGTTGCCTACAACTTTCATCTATAGCACCTTGGTCATTGTAATCAGTAGCCTCTTTATGCACTTGGCTTACAAGGCATCGTTGGCGGCCAACTTTATGAAGCAGCGTCTATATTTGATTGTGACAATCGCTTTGGGTTGTGCGTTTCTGGTTTTGCAATACCTTGCTTGGATGCACTTGGCCACTAGTGGCGTAGTATTTATTAATAACAATGCGTCCCAATCATTTATCTATGTATTTGTTTGGGCACACCAGCTTCACATTCTAGCTGCAGTGATCGTGCTGCTGAATGCCTTGTTCAAAATTGACCCGAAGAAGGCTTTGATTAAGAATACCTTTAGAATGGAACTTGCCTCTATCTTTTGGCATTTTCTGGATATTCTATGGATATATATATATGTTTTCTTACTTTTGAATCAATAAAACTAATTAAATGAGTACGACTGTATCCCAATTGGACAAAGTAAAGACAGGCGCTTGGAGTGGTGGTAAATCTCCTTTTGCCTTAGAGTACGGAAAGATCATGATGTGGTTCTTCCTGGTCTCAGATGCCTTTACCTTTTCGGCATTTTTGGTTTATTATGGCGCGCAGCGCTTTGCGCATGTGACGTGGCCGTTAGCCGATGAAGTATTTCAATCCATCCCTTTCATAACTGATGAGGGTGCGCCGCTTGTTTTCGTAGGTATCATGACCTTTATACTTATCATGAGCTCGGTAACCATGGTGCTGGCAGTGGATGCAGGACACCGTAAAGCGAAGAATGAAGTAGTGGGATGGATGATAGCAACTATCATCGGTGGTCTGATGTTTTTGGGATGCCAGGCATTGGAGTGGTCTCACTTGCATCATGAAGGTTACTGGTTTGCCAGCATTCCCGATCACTATGAAGGAATAGAACGGGTAGGAGCCTTGCAGTTTGCCAATTTGTTTTTCACCATTACGGGGTTTCACGGTTTTCACGTGACCACCGGTGTGCTTATCAATATCATTATCCTTTGCATGACCTTGGCCAACGTATTTGAAAGGCGGGGTACCTATTTGATGGTAGAAAAAGTTGGCCTATACTGGCACTTTGTGGATTTGGTATGGGTATTCGTATTTACTTTCTTTTATTTAGTTTAAGCAATTTATAAAAATATACAGTTATGAGTTCTGAAAATACACACCACGAAGAGCATGGAGAACATGAAACAATGAATAAGAAGACCATTTGGCGTGTTTTCTTCTATTTGTTAGCACTTACTTGCTTGGAGTTTTTTATCGCTTTGGTTCTTGTGGAAAAGGGCTTTTTGCAAAGAGGACTTTTTGTAAATATCGTATATATAGGCCTTACCTTAGTCAAAGCCTATTACATCGTCTCCTATTTTATGCACCTTAAGTTTGAGAAGACTGCTTTCATCATTACGACAACGGTGGGCTTTATCTTTATAGCCTATTTTATTGTCCTCTTATTGGTGGAAGGAAACTATTTGCAGCTTCATTTGAACCATCAGATCAATTAGACTGATTGGTTTTCGCTCATAGCCAAGAGGATTTAGTTTGATGGAGAGACGGCAGAAGTTTTCTGTAAAAAAAATACTGATCCTGGTAATCATTTTGGCATTACCAGGATTTTGTTATTATTTGCTACAGGATAAGGGAAAGAACAGCTACAAGCCGTTGCCAAAATATGGAAAAAAGGAACTAGCGGGTACTTTTCATACAAAAAGAGGCAAAGAAATACCCGACACGGTGTTTCACACTGTAGATAGTTTCCGTATGAATAGCTTGCCAGACGGGGCAAATTACCTGTTTTCGCTGGACTCAGGTGTTTGTGTAGTTGGGTTCTTCTCTTTGGAAAACAGAAGTCTGGCAGATAAGATGAACGGTGTCATCAAAATGCTTGCCTCCCGTTTCATCAAAAATGGGATGGTTAGCTTTGTTTCCATTGATATAGATTCTGAGCGTGACCGCCCAGAAAATCTGTTACGATATAGGTCGGGATTGGATTATCGGGGCGAGCATTGGGTATGGTTGTATGGCTGGAACTCGGAAGCGATCACCTCTCTAGCCCAAAATCAATTTTTGGTGGATGTATTGCCCAACGGAGAAGATGGATTTATAGAAAGTCCCAATTTGGTATTACTCGACAGCCACCAGCGGATAAGGGGCTTCTATGACGTCACATCGACAAAGGAGGTCGATCGCCTATTTGATGAGATTAAATTATTGCTTACGGAAGAAATTAGGAATATTAGCGTAAATAAAGATGAGTGACAAAACAGTATTCCGCTTGGTATGGGCGGTGTCGATATTTGTATTTGCCGTAGTAGTGCTTCTGCAAAGTAAAATTGTAAGCTGGGATTTTCCCATATGGGTGACCAGCTTGCCCTTGGTAAATGCTTTTATAAACGGGACATGTAGCATTTTGCTTATGACCTCTTTTTATTTTATTAAATATAAACATGACGTAAAGGTCCACAAGATGCTGAACATTGTCACCTTCTTGTTGAGTTCCCTTTTTTTAGTATGTTATATTATCTTTCATTCCGCGGTACCACAGCAAGTTTATGGTGGAGTCGGATTTGTAAGGCCGGTTTATTTTTTTATATTAATTACCCATATTGTTTTGGCAGCATTAGTGCTTCCGCTTATTTTATTCAGTTTTTACAGTGGGCTGAAAATGAATGTGGCAAAACATCGTAAATTAGTGAGATGGAGTTATCCGATTTGGCTCTATGTAACAGTTACGGGGGTAATCGTATATTTGATGATGGCACCTTATTATAATTTTTAAAGGAAAGGGCTGTAATGATAGTGAAGCATAGCGATAAGTTTAGGATTCTCGTGCGAGTATTTACTGTATTAGTGATAGTTTCAGTTTTAATAAGCATCGGAACAGAATACGCTGGGGCACAATGTTCTATGTGTACCTTGAATGCAGAGCAATCTGTACAAGGCGAGAATACGCAGGGAAAAGGACTTAATAATGGCATTTTGTTTTTATTGGCAATGCCTTATATTGCTGTAGCTGTTCTGGGATATCTGTGGTATAAAAAGTACCGGAAAGAAAAGACGGAAGAGGAAAATCCCATTAGACTGCATTAATACCCCGAGCTGCATCTGTTCCATGAAGAAAAGCTCATTATGCGAAGAGGTAAGTTTAGGGCCATGCTGGAATGCAGGTGCCCTCAATGTAGAATTGGAAGGGTATTCACTGGAAGCGCTTATAGCTTTCATAAGCAACGGACAAACGAAGTATGTGCTTATTGCGGACTGCAATTTGAAATAGAACCCGGCTATTTTTATGCTGCCATGTACGTAAGCTATGCCATGAGCGTAGCAGAAGTAGTAGGTGGAGGTGCTTTAATATATTTTCTTACGCGGAGTGAATCACCGACTTTATATGCCATCGCCCTTTTTGTGATTATTATAGCAAGTTCCCCAATTAATTACCGCTATTCTAGATTGATTTTGCTGTATTACCTGACACCTAGGCTGAAATATGATTCAAAATATCAAGATTTGTATGAACAAAGGCACCAAGATTAAGCGATGACTTCCATTAGGCTGTCAAAAAGAAATAGCTTGCCTAGATGTTCTACCTGCATTTTATGCTGCAATAGGGGTAATTGAATGTCTCTAAAGTGCGAAAAAGAAGACTCATTCTGGGCATGCAACTGGAGGGTGTATGTTTGGCCTTCATTGGGGGAGTCCAAAATCTTGATTATTTTAACTGCATCAACATTGTTACCCTTTTTTATGGAAGGCATATAATCATTGATGAGCCAATTGAGGAATTCCTCTGATATGCTGTTGTCTACTAAACAAGTAATATTTAAGATGAACATAGGGCTAAAATAAGGAAAATATCCTAATTGTTACTATCGGGCTTTTGCCACATCAAGGATGTTTCATTAGTTTTATCCGAAAGATTGAAAACGGAAGATTGGATGAATTTGAGGAAGAAAATAGGTTTTATGTGTGGCCTTATCATTATGGCGCTACAGACGGCCTGTTTGCGGCATAGCGAGGAGAAGGTGATTCCTTTAGAAGAGTTTTTCAAGCGACCGGAAAAAAGCAATTTTCAGGTGTCGCCCAACGGGACGTTCATTTCCTTTTTGCAAGACTACAAGGGCAAGCAGAATATTTATGTTATGGGGGCAGACGACCAAGAAGCTATCCGCATCACGGATATTTTGGACAAGGATGTTCAGAATTGCTTTTGGGCCAATGGAGAAGAACTTGTCTTTTACAAGCAACGCTTAGCAATGGATAGCCTGGAGGTATTTGTCGTCAACCGGATAACTAAGCAAGTGCGAACATTAATAGAGTCTTCGGATGTCCGGCTGCGTTGGCTTCCCACAAGTAAGCCTATTGAAGGCTATCTCTATCTCGCCATAAATAAAAGGGACAAATCCGTCTTCGATGCCTATCGATTGGATCTACGTAGTAGTAAGCTAGAGCTGATAGCAAAAAACCCTGGAAACGTGAGCAAATGGTTTTTGGATAACAAGGGGAATGTGCGGCTAGCCATTGAAAGTGATGGCGTGAACGAAACCCTTCTTTATAGAAAGAGCAACGATAGTCAGTTTAAAAAGCTGTTTACCAATAGTTTCCATACCACCATAAAACCGCTGTCTTTCGTAGGCTCAGAGCCTGACCATATCTATGCATTTTCCAATCTCAGTAGGGATAAGACCTCACTGGTGGAGATAGATCTGACAAATGGCAAGGAGATTAACGAAATTTTCGGTCATCCCGATGTGGATATTTCGGAAGCAGGGTTCTCGAAAAAAAATGGAGAGCTATTATATGCATCCTATGATCTGGAAAAACCGAAACGGAAGACTTTTTCTAGCAGAATGTCTTCCATATTGGAAGATATAGAGCGCAAGTTGGAAAACTCACCAATCAAGATTGTCGATCAAGATACTGCCGATATGAAGTTTGTAGTTCGTTCGTTTTCGGATAGTGATCCCGGCAGCTATTACTTTTATGATGCTGGTAACAAGGCCTTGCGGAAACTAGCCGACGTAAACACCAGCCTTTCAAAGCAAAAGCTCAGCAAAATGGAGCCTTTTCGGTACAAAACTAGGGATGGCCTACAGATTGATGCCTATTTAACCTTACCAAGAGGGAAGGGAAGACAGAACCTACCTGTGGTAGTCATACCACACAATGGACCAGCCGGGAGAAATGTATGGGGCTACAATAGCGAGGTTCAGTTTTTAGCCAGTAGGGGGTATGCCGTATTCCAGATGAATTACAGGGGCTCTACGGGATTTGGCAAAAAGTTCTGGTCGGCGGGATTCCTGGAATGGGGTGGGAAAATACAAAATGATATTGAAGACGGAGTGCGCACATTGATCGAGCAGAAAATTGCAGATCCCAAACGTATCGCCATATATGGATTTAGTTTTGGAGGATACTCTGCATTATATGGTGCTTGTTTTCATGGCGACCTATATGCTGCGGCTGTCTCGTACTCGGGTATTACCAACCTGTTTACCTACCTCAAGGAAATACCGCCCTACTTTAAACATTTTTTACAGATGTATTATGAGATTATTGGCGATCCTGTGGAAGACGCTTCCTATTTTAAGGAGGCATCGCCTATATTCCATGCCAGTCAAATCAATATACCGGTTTTCATTGCCCAAGGAGGAAAAGACGAAAGGAGCAATGTGAATGAAACAAACCAATTTGTACGGGAATTGAAAGCGAGAAATGCCCCCATTACCTATATGCTGCGAGAAGAAGAAGGACATTTTTTCAACAAAGAACAAAATAGGATAGCTTTCTATAGTAAGTTGGAAGATTTCCTTTATAAGACGGTTTACACTAGAAAATAGAGGTAATAAGGCGATGTCTAAGTCTATCAATTATCATTACAAAAAGAACTTTTTGTTGCTTAGCACCTTTATCGGTCTCGCCCTGATTACCATGGTGCTGGGATTGGTGGTTGCCTACAGATTTGTGCAAAATGCGGTAGAAAACGAATTTGTTAGTAAAAAAGCAGATGTGTTGGATCGTAATCTTCAGGAATACAATGATTTATTCTCTAACCGGATTCCGGAGATTTCGTTTTATCAGGGATATTTGGACTCTGCTGGTGCAAAAGCATATTGCGATAGTGTCTTAGCTAAATATCGTTTCGTGCGGCGTATTGTCTTTTATGATATTCAGATAGGATCCGTATCAAGAAAAGAACAATCGTTGAGCGGCCCCCGTTTGGATATGAGGCTTAAGGCTGTTTACCAATTTGGAGAAAACGTATCGGCCAGGGGTAGGGTTTTATACAAGCAAGGACAGCATAATAAGTTGGATCTCGAGACCGCCGACGTGCTCAACAATATGTCCGCAAGGTTTTCGGCTTTCACAAGGAGAGCGGATACTTCTCGCAGCATCAACAACGATGAAATTAATGAAGTGTTCTACAGTATAGTGCCTGGCAGGATCACATTCCTGAACATTCCCAGACGTGAGGAGGTTATCGTTTATAAAAATATGATATCTGGAGATGCCGATTTGGTATCGTCTTATTATGAACAGGATCTGTTTTCGTACTACATAGACCCCAAACGCCTGCCCTTGGTTAATAATCACCACGAACTGTATGAAAAGATTGAGATAAAGCCGCTTTTTTACGAGTCATTGGATACAGATCCTTCTTTGCTTACCACAGAGAGTGCCTTGCCAGGGGCTTTGGCCGCATACAAATTGTATTATTCTGCCAACAAGGAATACCTCTCTGGCGAAATCAATAGGAGGTTTGGCCCAATAGCCTTGTCCATATGCCTCTTGTTTGTTATTTTGGGTTCACTGGCAGTGTTAATTTACCGCAATCTCAATTTCAACCACAGGCTTTTTCAGCTTCAATATGATTTTGTAAATAATTTGAGCCATGAGTTTAAGACCCCGGTAAGTGTGATCAAAATAGCGGGTAACAACATTGCTAGCTCCAAAGAGCTCACGGAAAGAGCAAGACAGCACTATGGACGTATATTGGGGGAAGAAGCAGACAAGCTGAACAATTTGTTGAATACTCTTTTGTCATTTACCCAAATTGAGAATAAGTCTATAAAATTAAAGCTGGAAAGAATAGATCTGGAGGAATTCTGTTATGCATTGGTAGATTCGTACAAGATAAAGTACCCCGATTTTCAGATTTCTTACAGTATTGAAGACGTGAAATACTTTGTGTCTGATAGGGTATTGCTGGGGAGTGTATTTCAAAACCTTATAGACAATGCCTATAAATATTCCAGACCTGATAACAAAAAACTTGATATCGTGATTTTTAGAAATAAAAGACAATTATTTTTTAAGTTTGTGGATGAAGGCATTGGTATACCTTCCGATGAACTCAACAATATCTTTGAAAAGTTTTATAGGGTAAAGAGCCAGTACAACCAGCAAGGCAGCGTGGGAATTGGTTTGGCATTTTGTAGAGAGCTAATACAGTTTATGAATGGGAACATAACGGTCAAAAGCCGCCTTGGAGAAGGATCCGTTTTTATGGTGGAACTACCCTATTCTTAGAAAAAAATAATGAAAAGATGCAAAAGCAAGTAAAAATACTGATTGTAGAAGATGATGAGAACCTGCGATTCCTGATAGGAGATAGGCTGCAATCTGAAGGTTATGAGGTGATAGAGACAGGCAACGGCGATGAGGCGGAAAAGATTATCTTGGAGCAGAAGCCATACATCGTGCTTTTGGACTGGATGCTGCCTGGAACACAAGGAAGCGAGGTTTGTGCATCTGTAAGAAAGGCTGGGTTCAGCAACCTCATCATTATGATGACCGCCAAGTCTCAAGACATAGATAAAATCGAAGCCTATTCCTTCGGTGTTTCCGATTATATTACCAAGCCTTTCAATATGGACGTATTGATTGCGCTGTTGGAAAGCAAGGTGAAATATTACAATTCCAATGGCAATGACACATTGGTTTTCGGTGATATACAACATCATCCAAATATTCATACCTTGACAAAAGGAGACAAGAAAATAGAACTTACCATATTGGAAAATAGGATATTGTTGTACTTTCTACAGCACGTCGGGAAGGTTATCGGAAGAGATGAATTGATGCAGGTGGTATGGGGCTATAGCAGTAACGTGAATACGCGCACGCTAGATATGCATATCGTTCGTTTGAGGAAAAAAATAGAAAATAATCCAGATAAGCCCTTATTCCTTCAAACTGTGAGGGGACTTGGGTATAAGTTTGTGGATGAACGGAATAGCCAAGATTAGTTTTTGAAATTTTTTATTTTCAAAAAAAGGACGTAACTTCGTCGTATATGACAAGACCATATCTGCGGATAGCAGATATGGTCTTGTCTATTTTTTTAACTTAGAAATTAATTAAAAAAGGATAATTTATTATGGCAGAAGTAACGTATTATACTCAAGAAGGACTTGATAAACTGAAAGAGGAGCTTCAATACCTGAAAACAGAAGGTAGGGCAGGCATAGCGAGGGCTATTGCTGAAGCGAGAGACAAGGGTGACTTATCTGAAAATGCAGAGTATGATGCAGCAAAGGAAGCTCAAGGCTTACATGAAGCAAAAATTGCCAAATTGGAATCTGTTCTTGCCTCTGCTCGATTGATAGACGAATCGAAGCTCGACACTTCGAAAGTGTTGGCTCTTTCCATCGTTAAGCTAAAAAATGTAAAAAATGGAGCTATTATGTCTTATCAATTGGTCTCGGAGACGGAGGCGGACCTGAAGGCGGGGAAAATCTCCGTGAAATCGCCCATTGCTCAGGGGCTGCTCGGGAAATCTGTGGGAGAAAAGGCAACGATAGATGTCCCCGCGGGGAAAATAGAGCTAGAAATATTGGAGATTTCTAGGTAGATATATGAACGGCTATGGACGGTTTGCCATAGCCGTTCATAGTTTAGTAGAAGTGCGGCTTGCCTATTACATCCGCTTTTTTATGTAAGATATTGAAATATTATTCTAATTTTACCCTAATAGTTCCGTCTTTTGGCTCAGAAGTAGAGAAAGGGAATGCAATAGCTTTTCGTAAACATATCAATTAACAAAAGAACTATGTCCACTATTTTTTCGAAGATTGTTTCAGGTGATATTCCTGCCCACAAAGTGGCAGAGTCCAATGATTTTTTAGCCTTTTTAGATATAAGCCCACTTACCGAAGGACACGTGCTGGTGATCCCTAAGAAGGAAGTCGACTATATATTCGATATGGACGACGTGAGTTATATGGGCTTATGGACCTTTGCCAAAATTGTTGCCCTAGGTCTAAAAAAGGCATTCCCCTGCAAAAAGGTAGGAGTGGCCGTAGTAGGGCTGGAAGTTCCGCACGTACATATCCATTTGGTACCCCTCAACGAAATAGGAGACATGAATTTTTCCAAGGAAAAATTGAAGTTGAGTCATGAGAAACTGAGTATCCATGCCGAAAAAATTAGGAAAGCTTTGGAAGAAGTGACTAGCCATTGATCCAATGCTAAGCAATACGGTTCACGTTGTCTTTGACAAATGCCGACCAGTCTGAGTAGCCTTTTTTTGCTTTTTTTTGCTTGCCACTTGTGGTGATGGCAATTTGTCCAAATTGAAAAGCATGGCATACCGCTACGGCCAGCCCGTCCGTGGCATCCAAAAACTGGGGGGATTCTTCAAATCGCAGCAGTTGTTTCAACATGGCCGCCACTTTTTCCTTGGTGGCATTGCCATTGCCCGTAACCGATTGCTTGATTTTTCTGGGAGCATATTCGGCGATGGGGATGTTTTTTGCTAGAGCTGCTGCCATAGCGACTCCTTGTGCCCTTCCCAACTTTAATATTACCTGTACATTCTTGCCGTAAAAAGGATCTTCCAATGCCATGCAATCTGGATGATACTGCTCAATGAGCGCACTTGTTTTTTCAAAGATACGTTGTAACTTCAATGCATGATCGCTCAAATGGGCCAGTCGTATTACGCCCATACTAAGTAGCGAAAGGTTCTTTCCGCGCTCCTTTATAATGCCATAACCCAA
This sequence comes from Olivibacter sitiensis DSM 17696, assembly GCF_000427965.1. GTDB lineage: Bacteria > Bacteroidota > Bacteroidia > Sphingobacteriales > Sphingobacteriaceae > Olivibacter > Olivibacter sitiensis. The sequence continues at coordinate 39,496 of NZ_ATZA01000026.1, forward strand.
TATTTGGGTGCCTGGGTCAATTCCTAAAATGATGCGTTCCTGCTCTGGAGTTGCCATATTACAATAGTACACTTTTATTCCTGTCCACCCAATTATTTTATTTTTTGTAACATTGCCAGAAAATAGCACAAGGGAACATTGAACATACGTGTCAAGAATACATTGAATATCTTAGCCAAGATAGCTATTGTGGTACTTGTGCTATATTTTGTCTACAAGAAGCTGCACAACAACAGCTCATTGAAGCCATTCAAAGACTTAATAAACGATCTGAATGGGTGGAATAGGGTGCTTATTTTGTCGGGCATGCTGATTTTGATGCTGGTGAACTGGCTGCTCGAATGTGCCAAATGGCAATATTTATGTCAAAAAGTAGAACATCTTTCTTTTTGGAAGTCGATACAATCGGTGTTTTGCGGGTTGAGTATGGCGATCTTTACACCCAATAGGCTCGGGGAATACGGCGGGAGAGTTATGTTCCTATCTCCCCGCAAACGAATTTTCGGCGTAGTAGCCATGGGAGTGGGAGCACTAGCTCAGTTTGTCGTGACAAATTTCTTAGGTGCCATAGCTTGCGCTTGGTTTCTCATTGCTAATTTGGGTGCAAAGGGATGGATAGCCTTATTGGTGGCACTTGCCAGTTCCTTGGCGGCTGCTTTCTTTCCATTGCTCTATTTCCACGTGCGATTGATTGAAAAATATTTGCAGAGATTCCCTTTTATGAAAAAAATCAATAGATTTTTGACTTTATTGGAGCGTTACAGTAAAAGGGAATTAGCTACTGTGCTCTTGTATTCGGTTTGTCGGTATGTAGTTTTTTCCTCGCAGTATTTCATTCTTTTCATGGTACTTATACCGGACATCAACAAGCTATACGTACTGACGACTATTTTTTTATTGTTTTTTATACAATCTGCCTTGCCATCCTTAGATTTGCTCGATGTGGGAGTGAGGAGCCTCACCGCTAGCTATATTTTTGGTTTTATCACGGATCAAGAAGTGACCGTGATGGCCATAGTAGCCTTTATTTGGTTCGTTAACTTGATTTTGCCCGCTATTTTGGGAGCAGGCTTTGTCTTTAAAATAAATTTCTTTGCTAGTACTAATAGGTAGTTTTGCGCTTTTTCTGTCTTTCTGTTATCTTATTACATTGGTGTGTTTCCACAAGGGATGGAAGGGCATTGACACAGTAAAAGAAGGTGGAGGGAAAGCGTGCTCAACTCTTGTGAGCGTGCTCATAGCCGCTAGAAATGAAGAAGGGCATATTGGAGAGACCATAGCGTGCTTATTGAACCAAGACTATCCAAGGGAACTGTTGGAGATTATCATTATTGATGACCACTCGACAGATAATACGGCAGAAATTATCGAACGCTTCAAAAATCAGGGAATTAAACTAATTCGGCTTAATGAAAAGGAACCCCTAAATTCCTATAAAAAGAAGGCTATTTCCGTTGGCATTGGGCAGGCAAGGGGGCAGTTGATTGTGGCGACAGATGCAGATTGCCATATGGGGCCAAGGTGGATATCCACCATCGTGGAAATGTACGAGTGCAAAAAATTTAAATTGATATCCGCTCCCGTTGTTTGTTTTCGGGAGAAAAGCTTGTTCGAAAGGCTACAAACATTGGAATTCCTTTACCTAATCGGACTTGGTGCATCGACGATAGGGTTGAAACGGCCGTCAACATGTAATGGAGCCAACATGGCCTATGAACGATCGGTTTTCTATGAGCTGGGGGGATTTAATGGAATAGACGATTTGGCCAGTGGAGATGACGAGCTTTTCCTACATAAAGTAGCCGAGAAATATCCCGATGGCATTGGGTTCTGTAAATCGAGGGATGCCGTAGTATATACGGAGGCGAAGGAGAACCTCGCTAGCTTTATTAGCCAACGTCGAAGATGGGCTTCCAAAAGTACCCGATACAAGAATAAATGGGTAGTATTGCTTGGCGTGGGAATTTGGACCTACAACTTACTTTTGTTCGTGCTGATGGCATGGTCCCTATTCCGATCAAGCGCTTTGTTGTGGTTGCTCGGCTTGCTGACTATGAAGTGCCTAGCCGAATACTATTTCATTGCTCCTTTGGCAAGTTTTGCAAAAAGGAAATCTCTAATGTCCTTACTGCCTCTTTTGACCATCCTGCATGTTGTTTACATGGTCTATATTGGAATAATGGGGAATATCGGTAAATATAGTTGGAAAGGCAGGCGTGTCAAATAATTACCCCTTTTTATTTCCCATTACCTTCAGACAGTCCTTGATACGCTCTTCCGCAAGTAGGACCACTTCTTCTGCTGCCTGTCCAGCAGGCTCTATAGGTTGTAATACCTTCCAGCTCATGTGGATGAAGGTGTTCAAGGGATAATTGCCGTATCGGACCATTTTCCAGGAATTGTTTATCGCAACTGGGACTACCAGGGCATTGGGAACCTTCTTCAGGATAGTGGCTATGCCCCCAACGGCAAAGGGTTTGATGAGGCCAGTCTTGGAACGTGTCCCTTCGGGGAAAATGATTGCCGACCAGCTTTTTTCTTTCATGTTTTTTGCCAATTTCAGGATTTCAGAAATGGATTGTTTAGGGTCTTTTCTGTCTATATTGGCTGCACCTCCATGCTTTAGGTTAAAAGAAATGCTGGGAATCCCTTTCGCTAGTTCGATCTTGGAGATGAATTTTGCGTGGTATTTCCGTAAAAAATAAATCAGAGGAGGAATGTCGTACATGCTCTGATGGTTTGCAATAAAAATAATAGATCGGTCTGTAGGTAGGTTTTGGTCATTGCTGAAGGAAACCGTATTGCCCAGCACATAATAGGTGCTGGTCAAAAACCAATTGAGTATATCTACTGACCTTTTGTGAGCGCTGTATCCTCCCAGTTTGAGCGATAGCCACTGTATGGGATGGAACACTAACAGGCATATTACGAAGTATATATAATGTATTGGGGTGAGAATGTACCCTGAAAATTTTCTCATAGCCTGCAAAGCTATAGAAAAAGGGAACAATAAGCAATGGGCATTATGTGTGTGGGTGAGAAGTAGAATCGAGGGCGCAAAGAGTTGAACTTGTTGCGCCCCTGACCTAATTATTTATTTCGGTTCAATGTGGAATGCTTCCCTGATCTGGTCTACATAATCCAGTTTTTCCCAGGTGAACAACTCTACCTGTATTGTCTTGGTTTCTCCAGTGGTATTTTCGAAAACCTTTGTTTTGAGTTCAGGTTTTCTTCCCATGTGTCCATAAGCCGCAGTCTCATAGTATATGGGCTGCCTCAATTTTAACCTTTTTTCTATGCCATAGGGGGTCATATCGAAAATATCCTTCAGTTTTTCCGCAATCTCTCCGTCTGATAGGTCCACCTTGCTTTTACCATAGGTGTTGACATATATTCCCATCGGATCCTTTACACCAATGGCGTATGAGATCTGTACGAGTATCTCATCGCTCACCCCTGCAGCTACTAGGTTTTTGGCAATGTGGCGAGTAGCATAGGCCGCCGAGCGATCCACTTTTGAAGGATCCTTTCCGGAAAAGGCTCCGCCCCCGTGGCCCCCTTTGCCTCCATAAGTGTCCACGATGATCTTTCTTCCTGTGAGGCCCGTATCTCCGTGCGGTCCTCCGATGACGAATTTGCCCGTGGGGTTTATATGGTAAGTGATATCATCTCCAAATAGTGCTTGGACTTCGGGACTCAATTTCGCCTTCACCCTGGGAACCAAAATGTCGATGATGTCCCTGTTGATCTTTTGCAGCATCGTTTCTTCCTCGTCAAAATCATCGTGCTGTGTGGAAATAACGATGGTGTCTATTTTTTGAGGTGTATGGTCGTCATTGTATTTTAGCGTTACTTGTGCTTTGGCATCGGGTCTAAGGTAGATGATATCCTTACATTCCCGTCGCAGTGCAGCAAGCTCCTGCAACAACTTGTGGGATAGGCTAAGTGCCAATGGCATGTACTCTGGGGTTTCGTTGCTGGCATAGCCAAACATGATGCCTTGGTCGCCCGCTCCCTGTTCCTGCTTTTCCTTGCGGTCTACCCCTTGATTGATGTCGGCAGACTGTTCGTGGATGGCCGACAGTATACCGCAGGAATTGGCTTCGAACATATAAGCTGATTTGGTATAGCCAATTCGTTCGATGACAGAGCGTGTTATCTTTTGTACGTCCAGGTATATATTGGATTTAACCTCCCCGGCAAGAACTACTTGGCCAGTAGTGACCAACGTTTCTACGGCTACTTTGGCATCTTCATCCCAAGCGAGAAAATTGTCTATCAAGGCGTCTGATATCTGATCGGCAATTTTATCCGGATGCCCTTCAGAGACCGATTCTGATGTGAATAAGTACGGCATATAAAGCGTTTGTGTTGTTAAAAATACGTTGTGGATACACCGTTAATATCTTGCGAAAGTACCCAGCAGCTAATGTATAAGTTATATAATTCATGAAGCAAATTAACGGAGCAGATACTTCATTAAATGAATGGAAGGCCAACCAGATTAGTGGAAAAAAATATCTATTTTTAGCACTTTTTTACTGTGGTTGCAATCTTGCCTGCCTATTGATGAAGCAGCGGCTCGCAAATCATTCCACAAAACTGCACAAAAGTACGATACATTTTCTAATAAAAGAATTTTGGAAAGCTTTAATTTTGTATTTTGCAATGGAGGGATTTCATAACACTACAATCTATATATTATGCCGAAGCGTCGTATCCAATTTATCATAAATCCGATTGCTGGGGGCAAGGATAAAACCGATTTTCAACTACTGGTGGAGCAGTATCTTGATCCAAGAGATTTTGAATCGTATTTCTCCTTCACCGAGTACGTATCGCACGGTATTGAACTGGCAAAGGCGGCCGTAGAGAATAAGGTAGATATGGTGGTGGCCGTTGGGGGCGATGGCACTATAAACGAAGTTGCCAGTGGCGTTTTAAATAGCGACATCCCTCTGGGGATTGTTCCTTTAGGCTCTGGAAACGGTTTGGCACGGTTTCTTAAAATTCCGATAGATCCCATAAAGGCTATCCAACGAATAGCAAGTGGCAAGGTAGGAAGTATAGATAGCGGGCAGGTGAACGGCAGGGCTTTTTTTAATATGGCGGGAGTAGGATTCGATGCATTGATCAGCAATAGATTTGCGGAGAAGAAGAACCGAGGTGCATTGGAATACATGAAGGTCGTACTATCCGAAATCAACAAATATAAGCCCAAGCAGTACACGATTGAGACCGATGGTGCCGTCATATCGAGAGAGGCGTTTATGATTAGTATTGCCAATTCTCCCCAATACGGTAATAATGCCTATGTGAGTCCCAAGGCCTCCCTGCGGGATGGTTTGCTGGATGTCTGCATCATTAAGCAATTTCCATTGTATCAATTTCCGATATTGATATTTCACCTTTTCAGTAGGACGGCCGATCAATCGGAATATGTAGAGATAATAAAAGCCAAGCGTATTCTGATACGTAGAACAAATAATGAGCCTGTGCATTTGGATGGAGAGCCATATGAATATGGAGAGGAATTGTTGATCGAAGTTTTACCCCATTCATTAAAAGTTGTCTGTTGATGGCAATAAATGTGTGTTTAAATAGTTATATATCAATATGTCAAAGCAGAAGAAGCAACGTTTTAGTGGAGTTGTGTATTCAACCAATGAAAATTTTAATTATGAGGACGAAAATAACGAGGAAGTGCAGGAATCACTACCGCCAGAAAAGCAGCAGTTAAAAATCATGCTGGATAAGAAGCAGCGCGGAGGAAAAAAAGTTACCTTGATAACAGGCTTTATTGGAACAGATTTCGATATTGCTCAATTGGCGAAAAAGCTCAAGCAGCATTGCGGTGTTGGGGGAAGTGTTAAAGAAGGTGATATTCTGATCCAAGGTGATTTTCGGAACAAAATCAAGGATATTTTGCAGGCAGATGGATATAAAGTGAAGCTGGCGGGAGGCTAAAGCAACATGTTTTTTGCCGAAACTGATAAAAATCGGCCTATTTGCAATGTCAAGTCTGGTAACAATTCAGGTAGATAGAGAAAAATAATAATTTCTTTACATAAGAAGCTTGGTGTTTATCTTACACTAAGATAAAATGTTCATAAATAAAAACTTGTGAGGCCTATTTATATTGATTTTTTATATGTTGGCGTATTTTTATTGTAGGTTTAAGCTCGCATTTTCGGAATAGGTATTTGCAATTAAAAGAAAAAATGGTTTTTATTGTAAAATATTCACATAAGAGACGAATAAAAGAGTAAGGCCATTAGTAGGAGCTGCTGTAGATAAGCTATGGTATATATTAAAAGTGTTGTAATAAAAATTGAACAACTGTTTGTTTTAAATTCAAAAATCCTAAATTTGCTCTCGTGATTGTTGCTAATAATAGTGCGACACAGTTAAATTTGTACAATTAATAAAATCATAAAAACTAAAAATCAAATTCAAAAAAAAATGGCAAACGCACCAAAACCAACACCAGCTAAAAAAGAAAGTAGCTCTAGCGGATCTAACATTTTTGCAGGTTTAGCAGTAATCATTTGTTTCATTGTCGGGGCATTAGTCTTCAAGTTCGTTATGGGAAATCCAGCGAATTTTGAAGGTGGAGATCCAGAAAATGGCCATCCACTTTCAGGCAATTACTTCGGCATGGTATACAAGGCAGGGGTCGTCGTTCCTGTGTTGTTAGGGCTGTTGTTGATGGTTATCGTTTTCTCTATTGAAAGAGCATTTGTAATCAGCAGGGCGGCAGGCAAAGGCAATGTGGACAAGTTCGTTAAGAAGATTCAAGGATTGCTCAGCACAGGGAATATCGATTCTGCTATTGCCGAATGCGACAAGCAAGAAGGATCTGTAGCGAATGTAATCAAGGCTGGCCTTAGAAAATACAAAGAGGCCTCTGTAGACGAAACTTTGGACAAAGAGCACTCTGTATTAGCTATCCAAAAGGAAATTGAAGAAGCAACTGCACTGGAAATGCCTATGTTGGAAAAAAACCTGACGATTATCGCTACCTTGGTATCTATCGGTACGTTGACAGGTCTATTGGGAACAGTAACAGGTATGATCAAGGCCTTCTCGGCATTGGCTACTGGCGGGGCTCCCGATCAAGCCCAATTGGCAAATGGTATCTCTGAAGCATTGATCAATACAGCTACGGGTATCTTTACCTCTACCTTGGCTATTGTTTCCTACAACTTCTTTACGTCTAAGATTGATAAACTGACCTATTCAATTGATGAGGCTGGTTTCTCCATCGTTCAGACCTATGCAGCTACACATAAGTAGTAGAAATAGAAAAAATATATGAGCAGTTTATGGAATCGCTCATATATTTTCATCTAATAGATAAGAAATAGAAATTTTAACAAATAGAAGGTAAAGAAAATGCCAAAGATAAAAGTAAAAAGAGCGGCGCCCAGTATAGATATGACGGCCATGTGCGATGTGTCATTCATCCTTCTTTCGTTTTTTATCTCTACCGCGACGGCACGTCAGCCGGAAGCTTTACCAGTAGATACCCCGGCCTCCACGGTACAGATAAAAGTACCCGATACCAATTTGGGTACCATCACTGTTGGCGATGGCGGCAAGGCTTTCTTTGGGATAAGCGATCCGAATGTAAGGGAACGTTTTCTGGAGCGGATCTCTGAGAAATTTGGCGTCGGTTTTACGGCCGAAGAGAAGAAGAGATTTTCCTTGATGGACAACTTCGGTGTTCCTGTGGCTAACTTGAAGCAGATCATAGATATGAATTCGGCAGAAAGAACTAGACCAGGACTCCAAAAGGGCATTCCTACGGACTCTGTTGGGAATAACCCTTCTGAGCTGTCCGTCCTTATAAAAGAGGCTAGGTATGCCTACAAGGAAAGCAAGGATGAGGAGATGCGTGTAGCCATAAAAGGGGATGCAAACGAACAGTATCCAGCTATCAAAAAGATAATAGATATCCTACAGGATCAGAAGCTGAACAAGTTTAGTTTGATTACGAACCTTAGAGGTGAGAATTATTAATCTCTTAGAAAAACATAAGAAATGGCAGAATTAAATACAGGCGGTAAAGCGCAACCAAAAGTCGATTTGACAGCAATGGTTGACCTTGCGTTTCTCCTCATCACGTTCTTTATGTTGACCACTTCATTGTCCAAGCCCCATGCTATGGATGTGAATATGCCAGATAAAGACAAGGAGAACAAAGATGATAACCTTGATGTTGCCGACAATAGGACATTAACCTTGGTATTGGGAAAAAACAACAAGTTAGCCTGGTATCACGGCTTATTGGATAATCCGATAGATGGGCCTACTGTTACGGGTTATGGCAAAGAGGGCATCAGACCGGTGCTTTTGGAAAAGTTGAAACAAGTGCAGCAGTCCACCGGTAAAGGTTTGATCGTTGTAATTCGACCTAGCGAAGTGTCTACCTATCGCAATTTGGTGGATATTTTGGATGAAATGAAAATCGTAAACGCTACGCAATATATGATTGGTGATATAGGAAGTGCCGATACTGAATTGCTAAAGCGTGACGGAATTTACTAGGTAATTAAAAAAGGAAATAATGTTAGGTTCTAAATTAGATATTTTCAACAAAGAGTGGCTTGACGTTGTCTTTGAAGGAAGAAATAAAGCTTATGGTGCATATGACTTGCGCAATGTTTCTTCCAAACTGACAACAAGGGCACTTTTTTTGGGCGTTGGGATTTTCGTCCTACTTATGGTGAGTCCCATCATAGCCAAGTACCTTAAAGGTAAGGACGATGCGCCGCCACCTCCGCAGGAGTTGATAGAAACAGAAGTGGTGCTTTCTGAGCCACCTCCAGTAGATGAAAGTACTCCTCCCCCTCCTCCTCCCGTGGAGCCACCTCCACCACGAGTTGACCAAGTACGTATGCCTCCACCAAAAGTGGTGCCTGCGGAAAAAGTAAGGGACGAAGAGCCTCCTACGCAAGAGGAACTGAAAGTAGCGACCCCTGGTCCAAAGACCGTAAAAGGTGACCCTACTGCCAATATTGCTATCGATGTGCCTGTGGGTGAAGGTCCAAAGGATGCACAGATTACGGAAGCAGGAAGTGGCAATACACTGGTGGATTTTCAATCAGTAGAAATTCAGCCAGTTCCTCCGGGTGGAAGTTTGGAAGCATTCTATAAGTGGATAGGTGCAAACTATAACTATCCCCAAGCTGCTAAGGAAAATGGCGTAAACGGGCAAGTTATCGTACAGTTTGTTGTTGAACGTGACGGAAGCCTTACGGACATCAAAGTATTAAGGGATTTGAAGTATGGAACGGGAGATGAAGCTGTGCGCATGTTGAAGAAATCCGGAAAATGGAAGCCAGGTGTTCAAAATGGCCGCCCTGTTCGCGTTTCCTATTCATTGCCTATAAGGCTTAACCTTCAGGGACAATAAATCTGATATTCTGTTGATGTCAAAGAGATTCCAAGTTGGTAATAGAAGACAGAAATCGCCTCAAAAGCGATTTCTGTCCATTTTAGGGCTATTCATGTTTATCTTTTACCTGATCTTTGGCCTCCTGTTGTTGTTTTGGCGATCCATACCATTGAATATTGATCCCCTTTGGCGCACTGTATTTGGTATTCTGCTGATTGTCTATGCCTTTATCCGATTCTTGCGTCTTTCAAAATCATAGGCGATGGAAAGATTTTGTAGCTTGTTTTTCTGTTTTTGCTTTGATTTATTGTTTTTTTTGTAATTTTAGCCATTATAAAATGAAGCGAGCGCCATTCCTACTCGTCGTACTGGCTGGCATGTTTGGTTTACATGCTTGCAGCAATCAATCTTCGAACGAAGGTTCGCAAGGAAATGCACAGGGTATTTTATCAGGAAGTGCGGAGTTGCTTTGCGACGAGACGGTTTTTCCGATAATAGAGGACGAAGCGAACGTGTTTAAGGGCGTTTATCGCAATACAGGACTTGATATCGTTTCAATGCCGGAAATGGAAGTGATTAATGGGCTTAGGAGGGGTGATGCGCAGCTGGCAGTGATAACGAGGGAATTGACAACGACGGAAGACTCTATGTTTAGGGCTAGGAAGATTACGCCAAGAGTGTCTTCTTTCGCAACGGATGCCTTAGCCATAGTGACAAGTAAGGCCAATCCCGATTCCATGTTGACAGATACAGATGTGATAGACATGGTAAAAGGTAAGAGACAAGGTAAAATACTAGTTTTTGATCATAAGAATTCGAGCGCATTAAGGTATTTTATGGAGTTGGCAGGGATCGATTCAATAAACAACCGAGAGGGGGTTTACGCTGTAAATGGCACTTTGGAATTGCTAAAGTATGTGGAGGGACACAAAAATGCTTATGGCGTGATGGGGCTTAATTGGTTGTATCAGCCGTCTGATGAGATGAGGACTGTAATGGAGAATGTGCAAGTAGTGGGATTGAAACAGGCGAGCAAAGATAGTACCGTATATTATAAGCCGTCGCAATCAAATTTGGCTTTGAATTTGTATCCTTTTAAAAGGAAACTGTACTTGGTTAATGTACAAGGGAAAAATGCCGTAGGTATGGGCTTCGCAGCCTTCCTATATGACGAGCGTGGGCAGAAGGTAGTGCTCAAGTCTGGCTTGCTGCCAGATAGTATCCCTTCAAGGGAATTGATAATTAGAAATTAATATTTAGACTTTAAATAAAACAGAAACAAATGAAAGTGATAAACAGAGCAACTGGATTAGGTTTTGCTATTGCTTTGCTGGCTTCTGGCGCGATGGCCCAGAGTCTAAAGGATGCCCAAGAGGCGATCAATGAAGAGCAATATGCAAAGGCAAAGGGGATCTTGAGTACCTTGGTGAAAAACCAAGCGAACAAGGGTGAGAATTATTTCTATTTAGGGAAAGCTTATTTGTTGTCTGAAAACCCAGACTCTGCTCAGGTGATATTTGAACAAGGTATTGCGGCAGACCCCAAGATCAATTTGAATACGGTTGGCTTGGGTGCTGCACTATTGGCCAAAGGCGATAGTACGGGTGCGGCGTCTAAGTTTAACGAGGTAGAATCAAAGATTAAGAAAAAAGATTACCTGGAGCTGCTATATATAGGCAGGGCCTATCTCGATGAAGGAAAATATGACAAGGCTTTGGGCTACCTGACCAAGGCTAAAGAGTCAAACCCGAAAAAGGTGGATCCATATGTTTATTTGGCTTTGGGTGACGCTTATTTGGGTTTGAGCGACCTCAACAATGCTTATATGAATTATCAGGAAGCATATAGCTTAGATGAGGGACTTTTGATAGCACGTGTCAAAATGGCTACCATTAGTAGAAGGTCTCAGGCATATGATGTGGTGATTCCAGATTTGACTACCATCACCCAAGAGCATCCTGATTTTGCACCTGCATATCGTGAGCTGGCAGAAACATATTATCAAAATGCTATTTACAATGACAGGAACCGTATTAAGGAGCCATCTTACCAGGAACTTATGAAGAAGGGGGTAGAGGCCTATAAAGGCTATATGGATCGTACGGATTACTCTCTTGATTCCCGTATGCGCTACGCGGATTTCCTTATCCTGTCCAAGGATTATACTGCTGTAGAAGAGCAAGCAGCAGAAATGGCCAAGATAGATAAGGTGAATCCAAGGATCTTGCGTTATTTGGGCTATGCCAATTACGAGCAAGGGCACTATACGGAAGGTATTGGGAATTTGAACAGCTTTATCAGCAAGGTAGATACCAGCCGTATTATTGCACAAGATTATTATATTCTTGGCCTTTCAAAAATTAAGGCAGATACGGTCAATGTAGATACAACTGCATTCGCTGATCTAAAACTAGCTTTGGCAAAGGAACCTACGCTAGCCTACGATCTGGAAGAAATAGCTAAAGGATACTATGGAAGGAAGTATTATAAACTAAGTGCTCCTTTATATTATGTGGCAGGTCAGACCAAGGATTTCCGAGATGAAGTTTTAGCTGATTTTTATGCAGGCCTATCTTACATGTTCTATTACCAAACACTCCCTGATGGCGATCCGGAAAAGGAAGTTGAGCTTTTGCATAAAGCAGACAAGGCTTTTGACGTGGTAAACAAGGAGTCGGAAGAAGGCAGTAATGTAATAGCGTATTTTTTCCGTGCTCGTGTAAATGGCCTGATCGATATGGCAAAGAACGGCGATGATACGGAAAATCAAGAAGGATTAAGTGTCCCCCATTATGAGAAGTTTGCCGAGCTGACGGAAAAGCAGAATGAAGGTAAGGAGCTGGATGCTGCTACCAAGGCACAATTGGTAGAAGCCTATGGCTATATTGGCTATAAGTACTTGAATACAGATCAGGAAAAGGCAAAGAAAATCTTTACCAGGTTGCTTGAACTCGACCCAGAAGATGAATTTGCCAACTATGCTATCAAGGCTTTGGCAAATAAAGACAATTAAAGTTTACTGATTCAGTATTTCTTAAAGGGTTATAACAAGGCGGGAAGGATGCTGAGAACGCATCTTTCCCGCTTTATTTCTATCCTTGTCTCAACCTATTTTTTCAAAACAGAATATGGATGTTAAATATTACCTATATTAGTCCTTCCAAAAGAATTAATCCGGGGCTTTGCTTGGAAGCATTGTCTCCCATCATACTATATGCACGAGCTATTAGCTAATATATTCGAATACCTAGATGCAGAAAACCTAATCCGTTCTGGAGGGTTTTACCTAGTTTTATTCATTGTCTTTGCAGAAACAGGTCTTTTCTTCGGTTTCTTTCTACCGGGCGACTACCTGCTTTTCTTGGCGGGGCTTTTTGTTGCTAGCGGCATGATGGACGTGAGTATTTATACGCTTTGCGGTGGATTAATAATAGCGGGTACCGCAGGCAATTTTGTAGGTTATTATTTTGGAATGAAAGCTGGACCCATGCTGTTCAAACGAGACGATAGCTGGTTTTTCAAACGCAAGTACATCGTGATGGCAGAAGAGTTCTATAACAAATATGGTGGCACTGCATTGATTTTGGGCAGATTTATGCCAATAATACGTACATTTGCACCGATATTTGCTGGCATAGTCCGCTTAGATTTTAAGCGTTTCGTGCTTTACAACATTCTTGGGTGTATACTATGGGTGTCTTTACTCACGCTTCTAGGCTATTTTTTGGGGCGCGAGTTTCCACAGATTGTTGAATATATTGAATATATTGTTATTGGCTTTATTGTCATAGCTACAGCTCCCATAGCGATTGCTGTTATCAAGAAATTCTTTAAGAAAAAGGACAGCGAGAAATAAAAAAAATTATAGAGAAGAAAAAAATAAATAAATTAGATTATACCAATGACCAAAAGTAACCCTTGGCACAGTGTGTCGCCCGGCGACGATATTCCATCAACCGTAAATGCCATCATTGAGATTCCAAAAGGATCAAAAGCAAAGTATGAGTTAGACAAAGATAGCGGCTTGATCAAACTGGATAGAGTGCTTTTCTCTTCCGTGATGTATCCTGCCAACTATGGATTCATTCCTAGGACCTATTGTGATGATAATGACCCTCTGGATATTCTCGTTATCTGTTCTGTGGATGTAGTTCCCATGACTTTAATAGAGGCCAAGGTGATTGGCGTGATGCAGATGATTGACGGAGGCGAGCAGGACGATAAAATAATTGCGGTAGCAAAGAATGATATGTCTGTAAACTATATCAATGACCTATCTGAACTTCCTCCCCATACGATGAAAGAGATTGTACGCTTTTTCCAAGATTATAAGGCTTTGGAAGGAAAGAACGTCACAGTGGATAGGTTGATGGGAAAAGAGACCGCTTTCAGTGCCGTCAAAGACAGTATCAGTCTTTATAATGAAACTTTTGAAAAGTAGATAATCCCCAAAAATGGCATTCCAGGTTTTTGTAACTATATTTTTGGTATTGCTGAATGGGTTCTTTGTAGCTGCCGAATTTGCTATTGTGAAGGTGAGAGCCTCGCAAATAGAATTGAAGGCAAAAACGGGGAGCGCGGTAGCAAACATTGCTAAACATATAATACAGCATATGGATGCCTATCTTGCCGCTACCCAACTGGGCATTACCTTGGCTTCCCTGGGACTGGGATGGGTCGGCGAGTCGGTCATGACCGAGATTATCGAAAAGCTATTTGGGCTTTTTGGGGTAGTGTTGGAAGGCAAGCTGGCAACCAATTTGGGGCATGTGCTTGCTTTCGTGATCATTACCATCATGCATATCGTATTTGGCGAGTTGGCCCCCAAATCCATCGCCATTCAAAGGCCGGTAAATACGACCATGATCATCGCTATGCCCCTGCGGTTCATCTACCTATTGTTTCGCCCCTTTATATGGGTGCTCAATGGCTTTGCCAATGTCATTATCAAGATGCTGGGATTTTCCACTCATCCTACCGAGACCACCCATACATCCGAGGAACTGCAATATTTGTTGGACCAAGGAAAGGAAAGTGGAGTGCTAAATATCGCAGAGCATGAGCTTATCAAGAACGTGTTCGATTTCAACGAGCGCGTAGTGAAGAACATCATGGTGCCCCGTACCAAGATGGTGGGAGTGGAGATAAACAGTACCAAGGAAGAATTGCTGGATACCATTATCAGCGAGGGGTATAGCCGTATCCCGGTATATGATGAGACGATAGACAAGATTGTGGGCATTATTCATGCCAAGGATATCTTGCCGCTTATGGTGAAGAATAAGGATTTCAACATGAAGACCATCATTAGAAAGCCCTATTTCATTGCGGAGAACAAGAAAATCAACGATCTGATGGGCGAGTTTCAGCTCAAAAGGATTCAGATTGCCATTGTGCTGGACGAATTTGGCGGCACCGCTGGTATGGTCACGCTAGAGGATATCGTGGAAGAACTCGTAGGCGAAATTCAGGATGAATACGATGAGGAAAAGCCTATTGTAGAAAAGGCTTCCGACCATGAATATATAGTGGACGCCTCGGCAAGTGTGCACGATGTAAATGAGTATTTGCCAGAGGAACTGCCATTAAGCCCAGAGTACGATAGTGTTTCGGGTTTGGTGATCAATGTCTTTGACAAGATTCCAGATGTGGGAGAGCATAAGGAATTGAATAACTATATTTTTACTATCCTTAAGAAAACTCAGCAAAATATTGAATATGTGCGGCTAGAGTGGAACCCAAAAGAAGATAAGGATAAGGAAGATAATGATTGACAAGGGTAAAAGTGCATCTGTTTTATACTCCACAAATAGACCTAGATAGCAAAAGATATGTGCTGAATGAAGAAGAGAGCCGGCATGCTACCCGGGTACTTCGTTTGTCAGCAGGAGATGAAATACATCTTATAGACGGTAAAGGAAATCTGATCAGGTCGCGCATTGCTCTTGTGCATAACAAGCATACCGAAGTAGAACTCTTACAGGTGACGCCAGCCTACGGCAAGCGAAACCATCGCCTTCATATTGCTATTGCCCCCACGAAAAATATAGATCGCCTGGAATGGTTTCTGGAAAAGGCTACCGAAATAGGGATTGATGAGATTACCCCGATCCTATGCGATCACTCCGAACGGAAAGAAGTGAAACTAGAGCGGCTGGACAAGGTCATCACGGCGGCCATGAAGCAATCCATGACAGCCTACCATCCCTTGCTCAACGAAACCGTTAAAATAAAGGATTTTCTGGCCCAGCATGAAGGCAGTGAGCTGTTCATCGCACATTGCGCAGAAGGGAGCAAATCCACCTTGTCCAAGCTATTGGTTCCCGGGCAGGCCGCTACCATACTCATCGGTCCAGAAGGAGATTTCAGCGCAGCTGAAATAGATTTGGCCTTGAAGTCTGGGGCTCAGGCCATCCATTTGGGACCTACGAGATTGAGGACAGAGACCGCTGCCCTCTATGCTTGCATGGAGGTAAACCTGCTGAACAGGGGCTAAGGGCGTTTATTTCAATATACGCCTTATCTTGTTGGATTTTTTTATCAGCTTATTCATCGTGCTGGTATCGCCTCCCTCTATGGCATCATGGAAATGCTGTAGTTGTTTGATGTGTTCTTCCAATACTTCTAGTATATTTTCCTTGTTCTGCCGAAAGATCGGCACCCACATATCCGCAGAGCTTTTGGCCAACCTTACGGTAGATTCAAAGCCGGAACTCGCTAGTTCAAAAATTCTTCCCTGCGATTTCTCCTTCTCCAACACCGTCAATGCAAGCGCAAATGAGGTGATGTGGGAGATATGCGACACATAGGCAGTATGGGTATCGTGTTCCTTGGCGTTCATGAAGATGGTGCGTGCCTCCAACTGTTCGACGATGCTTTCGGCCACCTCAAAGGCATCCTCATCACTGTCTGTCGCGTCGCAATAGATCATTACCTTGCCCTTAAAGAGATTGGGAATGGCTGCATCAGGTCCCGAATATTCCGTACCGGCCATAGGGTGCATGGCTACCAGCCTCCCACGTTTCGGGTGGTCTTTGACATGTTCCAAGATATGCTCCTTGGTAGATCCCATTTCCATTACCACCTGTGTGTCTACTTGGTCTAGTATCTGAGGGAGTAGGCTTTGGATGACATCTACGGGAACGGTGAGTATAATGACCCGAGCATTGGCAATGGCCTCCTTCAGGGGCATTCCCTGGTCTATAAAACCTTTCTCCAGGGCCTTTTTCAGGTGCTGTTCACTCTTGTCTACGCCAATTATTTTGGCGGGGAAACCTTTTTCCTTTAAGCTGATGGCTAGGGATCCGCCAATGAGTCCGGTTCCTATTATGGCGATGTTCATTTACTGTATGTCCTTTATTCTGTTGATAGCTTGTTCAAAAATGGGTTCTTTGGCGCAAAGGCTTATCCTGATATATTTATCTCCTTCCGAGCCAAAAATTCCGCCGGGAGTAATGAATACCTTTGCCTGTTGCAGTATATGATCGCTGAGCTCGTAGGCATTCGCATAATCATCCGGAATATGCGCCCATAGAAACAAGCCCACCTGTTTGGTGCTGTAGGTGCAGTGCAGTACATTCAGAAGCTCTTCTGCTTTTTGTCTCCTCAGGAGGTAGATTTCGTGCAGAGAGCTATACCAGTCGGGACCTAGTTCCAGTGCCGTGGCAGCAGCCATTTGCAAAGGCAAGAACATGCCTGAGTCCATGTTGCTTTTGAAACGTAGGATTTCATTTATCCGATCTGCGTGTGCAGATAACATGCCAATGCGCCAGCCGGCCATATTGCTCGATTTGCTCAAAGAGTTGAGCTCAATGACGCACTCCTTGGCAAAGGGCCTGGAAAGGAGGCTTCTTGGACGTTCTGTCAAAATAAAGCTATACGGGTTGTCATGGCAAATCAAGATGTTGTACTTCAAGCCAAAGGCGATCAGTTGATCAAAAAAATCGTCATTTGCTTCCGCTCCCGTGGGCATGTGCGGGTAGTTGATCCACATCAACTTTACTTTAGACAGATCTCTTTTTTCCAGTTCAGCCAAATTGGGCAGCCAATCGTTCTCGGCATTTAGCGAATAGCTTATTGGTGTGGCCCCACTCAGCTGTACAGCGGAGCGATAGGTGGGATAACCGGGATTGGGAATGAGTGCCTCGTCTCCTTCTTGCAGGTAGGTCATGCAGATATGCATGATGCCCTCTTTAGATCCCATGAGTGGCAATATTTCGGTCTCGGGATCCAAAGATACCTTGTAGTACCTGCCGTACCATTCGGCGATGGCAGTCCTCAATGCCGGAATGCCCTTGTAGTTTTGGTAGCCATGACTATTGTCTAGGGAAGCATAGTGGCTCAAGGTTTCAATAACCCTTGGATGGGGAGGTAGGTCGGGGCTGCCAATACCCAGGTTGATTACCTGATGCCCAGCCTTGTTGAGCGCGTCAATTTCCCGCAGTTTCTTGGAAAAAAAATATTCTTGGGTGTGCTGTAGACGAGCAGCGACATTAATCTGCATGATAAGCTCTTTTTTTTGCGACTAAGTTAGGAAGGAAAATAGATATTTATGCAGTAGGAGGCAAATAAATCACGGCAATGCCATCATTACGTTTATATAATGGATTCTTTACTTTCAGCTATAGCACTTTTTCTTACCTTTGACCTTTTGTATTAGTGCCTTGAATGAAGACATATTTTAGATTACTTGCTTTTGCCAAGCCCATTGAGAAGTACGCTATCCCATATATTCTGTGTACCATCATTACCGTTTTCTTTGGTACTTTGAACCTCACGCTGCTCATTCCGCTGATGAGCACTCTTTTTCAAAGGGAAGACGCGGGCATTTCGTCCAGGCCCGACTCCTGGTTTGACTTGACGGATACCTTCAAGTATTTTACGTACGAGATGCAAACGAAGTTTGGAGAATATGGAGCCCTGCAACGCGTCCTGTTAGTGGTGGTGATTTCGGTTTTTATTAGCAATCTATTCCGTTATCTTTCGCAACGGGTGATGGAGAACCTCCGTATACATACCCTTTTAAACTTACGCAAGGCTGTTTTCGACAATGTAATGAACTTGCATGTGGGCTTTTTCAGCAGCCAAAGGAAAGGGGATATCATTTCCAAGATCGCTTCTGACGTTCAGGTCGTGCAGTATTCTGTGACGGCTACGCTTCAGGTGGTTTTTAAAGAGCCACTTACTTTGCTATTTTATCTGGTAACCTTATTTGCCATAAGCGTTAAGCTTACGTTGTTTTCCATTCTGGTGGTTCCAGTTTCGGCGTTTGTCATTTCGTTGATAGTTAGAAGGTTAAAGCAGCAGGCGGTGTTGGGACAACAGGTGTATGGCAGGATGATCAGTTACCTGGACGAGGCGCTTTCGGGCATTAAGGTCATCAAGGCCTTCAATGCCACGGAATATATCAAAAATCGGTTTCACAATGAAAATGTCTATTATAGCAAAATAGGTAGGCGCATGGCACGGAGGCAACAGATGGCTTCGCCGGTTTCCGAGTTGCTGGGTATCCTCATGGTGGCGATGATTGTCCTTTATGCCGGTAAATTGGTGCTGGCAGGTGAAGGTGAGCTGGACGCCGCTTCGTTCGTGGGCTATATTGCAATCTTTTCACAGTTGATGCGTCCCGCAAAGGCCATTACCGATTCTTTCAGCAACATTCACTCTGGCTTGGCGGCAGGAGAGCGGGTGCTAGAACTGATAGACGAAAAGCCGGAGATAACCGATGCACCCCATGCAAAGGAAATTGACGGTTTTAACAAGGGCATTAAGTTGGTAAATGTATCGTTCTCCTATTCCGATAGACAAGTGCTGACGGATATCAACTTTGAGGTGCCCAAAGGGCAGACAGTAGCATTGGTAGGGCCTTCTGGAGGTGGGAAATCGACGTTAATGGACCTCATACCTCGCTTCATTGAAGTAGAAAAGGGTGAGATTCTGATCGATGATACCAATATCAAGGAGATAAGTACCTACTCCCTGCGCAACCAGATGGGGATGGTGAGCCAAGAGTCCATATTGTTCAATGATACCATATTTAACAACATCGCTTTCGGGGCGGAAGGCATTAGTGAAGCGGACGTGATTAATGCCGCCAAAATAGCCAATGCACACCATTTTATCTTGGAAACGGCACATGGCTATCAGACCAATATCGGTGATAGGGGGATAAAGCTTTCTGGCGGCCAGCGGCAGCGTATTTGCATTGCCAGGGCCGTATTGCGCAATCCGCCTATATTGTTGCTGGATGAGGCAACATCTGCCTTAGATACCGAATCGGAAAAGTTGGTGCAAGAGTCGCTCAATAGCCTGATGAAAAATAGAACTACCTTGGTTATTGCCCATCGTTTAAGTACCATTCGCAGCGCGGATAATATTATTGTCCTTGAATCCGGCCGTGTCGTTGAACAGGGCAATCACGAGCAGCTGATGCAAAAGGAGACTGGACTTTACAAAAAGCTGGTAAATATGCAGCAATTTGAAACGGATTAGAAGATCGAAGCGTAGGGCCATTTCCGGCGTTGAGATAACTCGCCGAGTCGATTCCATTTTTGAAAATTGATGTTGTGAATATTGGTTTTTATGGCTATGTTTGCCCCACCAAATCAAACGGGGGATTAGCTCAGCTGGCTAGAGCGCTTCCATGGCATGGAAGAGGTCATCGGTTCGACTCCGATATTCTCCACATTAAATAGGTCTTCTGCTTACACGGAAGGCCTGTTTTTTTTCATTGCCTACAAGGTATATCATATCCATAAAGCCATTTTACATTTAATTTCTAGTTTTTTGTGCAAAATACCTATTTTGTGACATTGAAAATGGGATGAGCTAGCACTTAAGGAGGAGATGAACGGGTAGGCTTATGCAAGCTTCATTGCCATTAAGGGACAATTTATTCAAATGAAAATTCTTACCTATGAATGTGATTTATAGTTTACGTTCTTTTTTTGTTTTTGTAGTTATAGTGTCCTTGCCCCAATGGATGCTAGCGCAATCGTCCGTTGACCTCAAATTACGAATTAAGCCCCAAGACAAGTTCTCCGTGGAGCAGAAGCTGGTGCAAGAGATCAAGCAGGTGGCAATGGGACAGGAGGTCAATATTATCCAAAACAGCAAGATAAGCTATGATTATGACGTACTAGCAGCCAATGCGGAGGAGATAGTGATCAGGTCTACGTTCAGGTCCATACAACTGGATATGACCACTCCGCAAGGCAATCTATCAATTGACTCGGAGCAGGATATCGACTCTGTAAATCCCTTGAAGCCCGTGGGAGAGATGGTTGGGAAGTCCTTTTCGATATATCTCAGCCCGAAAGGGGAAGTGAACAAGGTGGAAGGCTTCACCAGCATGTTTGAACAGATGGACAACGAAGCTACCAAGAATATGATAGAACAGATGTTCAATGACGAACTGATGGCCAAATCCTTTGAAGCTATCTTCAAAATTTATCCATCAGGCTCCGTTAAAAAGGGAGATAGTTGGAACAGCACCATTTCGGCTACTACCGGAGGCATGTTTATCACCACCAGCGAAAATACTTATACGCTTTATGATCTGGCAAATGACCACGCTACGATAAATGTACAGTCGGACGTGCGAATCGCACCGGCCGGTAACGGTAAGATGATGGGCATGGATATGGAGTATGACTTGAAAGGTATACAAACAGGAAAAATAGTGGTAGATGTCAATACGGGGATGGCGAGTGATTTTACAATAGAACAGCTTATTTCCGGCGCCATCAAGGCGCAGGGAATGACTATACCCGTAACAATCAAGACCAATAATGACGTGCAGGCCAAGAAACTTTAATGCAGAGAGGCAAGAAAAAATTATTTATTGGCCAGTTAGGATATATTGATCGGTAAAATGAATAAATCCTAAATTATTTTTACCATAAGATGGAAATATCGTAGCCAAATATTGCCAATAATCCGTCACGAGGCTTATTTTTGTGAACATGTTTCCTATTGGGACAAAGGAATGCCTAAAGGTGATCGATTGATCTTATTCTTCCTTTAGGCTTGAAACGAACATTTATAGAACTATTCTATCAGATTCATCATGAGTAATATATCAAATACACAAGAAACGGATGTCCTATTGATTGGTGCCGGTATCATGAGTGCCACGCTGGGGGTCATGTTAAAAAAGATCATGCCCGATGCCCAGGTGCAGGTGTACGAACGCCTAAACGAGATTGCCGCAGAAAGTTCGGATGCGTGGAACAATGCAGGTACGGGACATTCGGCATTATGTGAGCTCAACTATACGCCCGAACTGCCCGACGGATCGGTGGAAATTAAGAAAGCGATTCATATTGCCGAACAGTTTGAGGTATCCAAGGAGTTTTGGTCTTACCTGGTGGAGGATGGCGTCATTACCGACCCGAAGGATTTTATTCGGATGGTGCCTCACATGAGCTTTGTGTGGGGAGAAAAAAATGTGGAATACCTTCGTAAGCGTTATGAAAAAATGGCAGGGCACCATTTTTTCAAAGGCATGGAGTATTCGGAAGACCACGGGCAATTGCGCAAGTGGATACCCTTGATCATGGAAGGAAGGGATGCATCAGAACACTTGGCCGCTACCAAGATTGATATCGGCACCGATGTGAACTTTGGGGCACTTACGCGCATGCTCTTTTCTTACCTTCAGCAGCAGCCGAACGTAAACATTGCCATGCGCAAGGAAGTGCGCAGGTTGCATAAGTTGCCTGATGGGCGTTGGTCTGTGACCATTAAGGACATGGAAACCAAGGAAAGAACGCATATTATCACACGCTTTATTTTCATAGGTGCCGGAGGTGGCGCCTTGCGCTTGCTGGAAAAATCGGGCATTCCCGAGGGCAGGGGCTTTGGGGGTTTTCCCGTAGGAGGCCAGTGGTTGCGTTGTACCAATGAAGAAATTATCGCGGAACATGCTGCCAAGGTATACGGAAAAGCCAGCGTGGGCGCGCCGCCCATGTCAGTTCCGCATTTGGATACCCGGGTGATAGATGGCAAGAAAGCCCTGTTGTTTGGGCCTTTCGCTGGTTTCTCCACCAAGTTCCTCAAGCAGGGCTCGTGGTTAGATCTTCCTTTTTCCATTAAGATGAACAATATTAAGCCCATGGTGATGGCCGGCTTGGCCAATCTGAGCCTCACCAAATACCTTATTGAGCAGGTGCGCCTATCACAAGCAGACAGGGTACAGTCGCTTCGCGATTTTGTGCCCACTGCCAAAGATGAAGACTGGGAATTGGAAGTGGCTGGACAGCGGGTGCAGGTTATCAAAAAAGATCCCGAAAAAGGGGGCATACTGCAGTTTGGTACCGAAGTGGTAACAAGTGCCGATGGCAGCATATCCGCCTTGTTGGGTGCTTCGCCAGGCGCGTCTACCTCTGTTTCCATCATGCTCACGCTCATACAGCGCTGTTTCAAGGATAAGGTGCAGAGCAAGCAATGGCAAGATGCCTTTAAGAAAATGATCCCTTCTTATGGAGAATCTTTGGCGGCAAATGCGGCCTTGGCCAAGGAAACCAGGGATAAAAGCAGCAAGTCCTTGCAGCTAGAGGTGAAGGAAGAGGTGGAAGGGTAGTTAGTAGCAAGCCTTTGCCGTAATATACGTTGAAAGGGAGGTCTCCTTGCCAGGAAACCTCCCTTCCTGTTTTAACTATGTGTGTCGTAGAGAAAGCTGCCATTCGATTTTTCGTTTGCCAGTGAAAGGCTTTTTACTAAAAAGGCCTATTTTTGTACGTAAATTCTAATAGGTGGCGAGTATAAAGAGAAATGCACTGTTCAATATATCGTTAGCGGTAAGTCAGGTTTTGTTTCCACTGGTTACTTTTCCTTATATCTCTAGGGTGTTGGGCCCAGAAGGAGTTGGTACCGTAAGCTTTATTGATAATTATACCCAGTATTTCGTGCTTTTGGCTGCATTGGGCATCCCGACATATGGGGTACGCGAGATTTCGAGGGCAGGAAAAGATCGAGCATCTCGCTCCCGTGTTTTTTCCGAACTGTTGCTGCTGCACTTTTTGGCCATGCTTTTCCTCCTGTTGCTTTACATGAGTTGCTTTTACTTCGTGCCTAGACTAGCTGAATACCGATCCTTAATGCTTGCAGGTAGTACGCTCTTGGTTTCCAGCACGTTTTTGATTGAATGGCTGTACCAAGGCATGGAGCAATTTCCCTTTATTGCCATTCGTACGATCATTATTAGGATCGTAGCCATTATTGCGATTTTTCTTTTTGTGCATGAACGTGAGGATTATGTGCTTTATTATGCCATCAATTGCGGTGCCGTCGCTGTTAGCGCCATTGTCAATCTGGCTTATGCTAGACCTATGTTGACGGGCGTATCCATTGGCGTTCTGTCATTAAGAAGGCATCTAAAACCTTTGCTGTACATTTTTAGCACGGCCATAGTGAGTAGTGTCTACACTTTGCTTGATACCGTTTTGCTTGGCTTTTTGACTGATAACGTCCAAGTGGGGTATTACAGTACTTCAGTCAAGCTGAGTAAAATAGCAGTCATGACGTTGGCTGCGCTATCGGCGGTGCTCGTTCCGCCACTTTCTTCCGCTTTCAAAGAGGAAAGGCAGGGAGATGCTTTGCAGCTGTTGAACAAATCGTTCGATTCCTCTTGCTTATTGGGAGTTCCCTTGTCCATCGGCATGTTCTGCGTTGCAGACTCCTTGATTCTGGTTTTTTCTGGGAGTGCATTCGCGCCTTCCATCGCCTCTTTGCAGATCTTGTCGCCAACGATCCTTATCGTTGGGTTTAGCTATATTTACGGTATGCAAATACTGAATCCGGCGGGCTATGAGCGGTATTTCTTCCGTGCTACAGCGGTGGGCATGCTGTTAAGCCTGTGCAGCAATCTGCTGCTCATTCCCTCTCTACAATATATTGGTGCTGCATTGAGCAATCTGATCGTAGAATCGGTGGTATTGTTGTTTCTGGTATCCTATTCGAGACATGTTGTTGCCTTTCATCCCCATTGGCAGCAACTTTTCAAGGCCGTGATCGCTTGTTTGCCATTTTTTTTCATTGTAGATTGGATAAAACATTTGTCATTTGTTTCGCTCCACACACAATTGGCTGTCATGATCATAACTTGTGCCTTGCAGTATATTGTCGTACAGCTCATGGTGTGGCGCAATCCGTTAATACATGGGTACGTTGAGCGTTTTTTTACGAAGAAATGAGGATAGATGGAGCAAGGACCTACATATACCATTGCCATACCGGCATATAAAGGAAAGTATTTGCATGACTGCATAGCCAGTGTATTGGCGCAGTCCATGGCCGATTTTGAACTGATTGTCGTAGATGACTGCTCTCCGGACGACATACAGGGCATTGTTGAGGCATTTCCGGCAGGCAGTATTAGGTATTACAGAAACGAGATCAATACAGGCGCGCGAAATGTGGTAGACAACTGGAACAAGTGCCTTTCACTGGCAACAGGGCAGTTTTTTGTGTTGATGGGCGACGATGATATGATGGAGCCCAACTACTTGGAAGAGTTCTCCAAGCTGATAGCGCAATATCCCGGTCTGGATGTGTATCATTGTAGGTGCAAGGTAATGGATGAGCAGGGCAAGCCGCTATTTTTGTCTGCTCCTTGTCCTTCCTTTGAAACCGTTTATGATCATATTCTGGAAAGGTTGTATATGAGAAGAACGCAATATATCTCTGATTTTGTCTATGATATAGACGCACTTCGATCCCATGGCGGTTTTTTCTTTTTGCCTCAGGCCTGGGGATCGGATGATATTACAGCTTTCCGAGCAGCTATGTATAAAGGTATTGGTTATACAAGTGCCGTGCTCTTTAACTATCGGCAATCGAGTATTACCATTACAACATCGGGTAATGTAGAAGATAAAGTGGAGGCTGTCAATATGCAAGAGGTATGGTTAAGAGATTTTTTAGAAAGGCAACCGACCAATCCTCTGGACGAGATTGTCCATAAGCAAATATGCAATGAATTTGAAGGGCTTATGTTAAGAAAGAAAACAGAAATCATTAGACAGGATTTAGAACAAGGAGGCTTTCTTTGCCTCATGAAATGGGTTTATTGGGCATACGGTTTAGAAGTGCCGATAGTATCCATTATAAAACTCTATTTGCTTAGTAAAGTAAGAAAGTAGTAGATGAAGAAAATACTCATTGTTTCGCCTATTGCCTGTTATCCATCTTATTATGGTAATGCTGCCCGTATTGCACATTTTACAAGTTACTTTAAGGAGCAGGGCTATGAAGTTTGCTACCTGCACCTGCCTGATCGTGCTGGAGATTTTTCTGAAATGAGAATGCGATTGGGCAATAATTATATACTTAAGCCATATACCGGTCGGAAGACCGTTTTATGGCGCCTGCGCTTGCGGGCTATTTTTAGTTTGTTGAGAGGCAAGCCACATAGGCTTGTTAAAGTTGACGACTTTTTGGAGCAGGGCGAAATAGATTGGTATAAAAAGGCATTGAATAGTTTCCAGCCAGACTGTGTTTGGGTAAACTATACCTATTATAGCAAGCTTTTTGAAGTGACTCCAGTACATGTTCAAAAAATATTGGATACACATGATTGCTTACATCTGCGGTTCAAGAGTCTTTACGGAAAAGGGCGTGCTATGCAGCGGTACCGTATTGATCTTGACGATGAAATAGCAGCACTAAATAGGGCAGATAAGGTAGTAAGCATCCAGGACGAAGAAACGAGTTTTTTTTTAGCACATGGTTGCAGATCGCCCCTTTTTACAATAGGCTATACTTTTGATTATAAACCCACGGAGCCCAGGCAAAAAAGAGAACGGATTTTATATATTGGTGCAGATTATTCCGCAAACAGGGACGCAATCGCTTTTTTTCTGGAGGAAATATGGCCAGAACTTGCCAGGCGCGTGCCAGGTGTGATGTTATATATTGCCGGAACCGTGGGGCTAGGGCTTAAATTGGATATGCAAATACCTAAGGGAGTGCATATTATGGGTGTAGTGGACGATATTGCCGATTTATATGAACAAGTGGATGTTGCTATCAATCCTGCGAGAATGGGGTCGGGATTAAAAATAAAGAGTATAGAAGCTCTGTCTTATGGAAAGCCCCTGGTGACAACTGCCATGGGTGCGGCTGGTATGGCACTCTTTGTAAATGGTGGACTTTTGTTGGCCGAGCGTGCTGATGAATGGCTTTACTTCATAGTACGTTTGTTGACAGACGATATCTATTACTCCGAAAAAAAGGAAGCGATTGCCGAAGCAAGTCGTATTTATAACGATAGCTGTCTGCGAGAATTGAATCGTCTGCTAAAGTAATCAGAAGATGGAAAGAAATGTGATATTTTGTGTACGGAGCATGCACTTAGCTGGACGCAAGGGAAGAGCCGTTGCTCAATTGCTAACGCGTTAAACTAAACAATTCTTTGTGTTTTTTTTTGTTTGGACGGGCATATGGACAGTTTCTATCCTATTGACGAAGGTGTAAAGAGCTACTCCATGTCCCCGTTATCTTTCTTGGGCAAGAGCCAACGGAAGGAAATCGATTTATATCTTCGTTTATTGCATCTATAAAGGATAAATTAGGGCTACGGCGTTTTATCCTTGTGGCGCAAGAAGATGATATAGATATGAACACGCTAACGCAGATGGTCGAAAGAAATTATAGAGCTTATTAATATTTACATGGCAATATACATTGTGTTATATGTTTTTTTTGCTTTACTGGCCTTGCTTGATCTCCTCAAGTATACCCGTGAAGTAAAGCCCTATGTGTGTTTTTTCGCCGTTTCCCTGCTTATCTTTGTTAGTTCTATCCGTTGGAATGTTGGTACGGATTGGTACTCCTATCTGGATTTTTACGAACGCATCGACAGTTATATTCAGCAACCAGAGCTGAATATGATGGAAAGGGGATTTTCCTATTTAAACTATATCGTTTATCATTTAGGATGGAATTATAGCGGATTTTTGACAGTTATGGCTATCTTGATGATTGGTATAAAGGTACGGGTTTTTTACGAGCACAAGGCCATTATGATGCTCCTCCTATTTTTATATTACTGCTATTTTCTGGGAGATATTTTTGGTGTAAGGCAGTTTTTGGCCATTTCCATTACGTTATTCAGCGTACGTTACATAGTTTCCAGAAGCCTGCTCGCTTTCCTTTCTTGTATTGTATTGGCTTCCAGTATACATATTACCGCGGCCTTTTTTGTTTTTTCGTACTGGATCTACCCCTTTCGGTATTCACCAAGCATGTTATACTTCAGCCTGTTGGTTGCATTAATACTCGGTTTTATGGATGTAGGTGGAATGACTGCCAGGGCAGTGATGAATATGGTAGGTATCGATAGCCGAGTAGGTGATAAACTCATGCAGTATGGTGATGACGGGATGGATACCGCGCAGGGCAATCCGTATGTATCTTTTGCTGTTGGTGTAGCTAAGAGAGCCCTTTTCTTGCCTGTATTTATACAAGCTAGGCGTTATGTGGCAGATAGGTATTTAGCGATGTATACGGGTTATTTAAATCTATTGGTATTTGGCAATATGATTTACCTTATATTTATGATAAGTCTGCCCGTTATTGCCCGATTATCTACCGGGTTTCTGATCTTTGAAATTTTTATATTAGCCATGCTGGTCATTACGGTTCGCGACAAATGGATTCGTCTGTTGGCGTTTGGCATCGTTTTGTTGTTTGGTGCCTTTCGCCTATACAACCTGCTCTCCGTATACTGGGATTTATATGTGCCATTCGAGACTATTTTTGCACCGTCCAATATAAAGAGGGAATAGCGAGATGATTTATTTTGCAGAATTATTTATGACTGGAGAACAGCATGTTGCACATAATGCGGCCATGGTGGAAACATGGCTTAGGGCAATGCCGAACGAGCGCATGACTTTATTCTGTTCAAAAGACCATTATGCTCGACTGACACGTCGGTTTTCAAACGATTGGGAAAAAGAACCTATTTTGCGGAGCATGCCAGTTGTAGGCAATAAAAATGGCAGCAAGCTATGGTGGGTAATAAAACACTTAAACGAGGCCTTGCTCATACTGTTTGTTCTTATAAAGGCTCGCTTTGCCAAACCTAAGATCGTTTATTTCTCTTTCCTTTCACCTATAGGGCAATATTGGGCCAGCTTGCTGATTAGGTGTCTTCGTTTTCGGCACCGTCAAGTGTATATCACTTTGCATGGATTGGATATTCTCAAGGGCAACAACCCAAAAGTGATAGACCGGTTGTATGCCTATTCGCTTAAGAAGGCATTCGCTATGGCAAGCAAAAAGAAGCGGTACCTGGTTTTGGAAACACGTGCGTCAAAATACCTAATGGAAAGCGGATATCTGGCCGCTTCGGAAATGATCGAATTGCCGCATCCTTATCATTTTCCTGAAATGGAGACGAGGAGCTATGCCTATCCGCTTACCTTTGTTTTTCTGGGGGTGGCGAGGTTGAGCAAAAACGCGCACCTGTTTTTTCAGCTGGCAGACTTGTTTTCCAGTGAAATACGGAGCGGTAGAGTCAAATTTAAGCTCGTTGGGCAAATTTTGCCCGAACTCTATCCTTATCTAAATGAATGGGTGGAGTACAAGCCTCAGGCTGTCATGTTGGACGAAGAAGATTATCGAAGGCAATGCCTGACTGCCCATTATGCCGTCTTTTTGTACCCGGAAGAAAGTTACGCTTTGACAAGCAGTGGTGCGGTAATGGATGCTATTGCCTATAACCTTCCTATCCTCGCTTTGAAA
>NZ_ATZA01000027.1 GCF_000427965.1 Olivibacter sitiensis DSM 17696
TAGAATCACATCGGCTGAATATTCCGAACAGCATCGTCATGAGTTGTGTCCATGAATCAAAGGTCTTGTAATAGCGGTCAGACCGGTGCTTGCTCACAAGCATCTCAAATTTGTTCCTTGGAATAAAACCTAATAATTGTTTGAAGATTGGCTGACCGACTAATTTCTTTTCTGTATTTTTATCACTCATATTTTTAGTTTGTCGTAAAACCAAAATATGAAAAAAGGAGCTTGCCAGATATGGCAGCTCCTTAAATTATTTTTTGTCGGTCAGTAGTGATTCATTTTTTGCAAACGTTATCAAAAAATGATACTGTTCGCAAAATTTTACTCTTTGAAAAATCAATCATCAATAAGCGATTGGGTGAAGTTCCTTACCGATTTTATAGCATTGCGTCCAACCAGAAAAAAGCCATCCTTTATTCTATTTGTAAGTATATACATACGTTTTATAAAAAGTAGATGCGCCTGCTGTCGTGTGGTAAGTGGTAGCAGCGGCTATTTTAGTTGGGTAACCGTTATCATTATACTCATAAGCAAATGTGGTTCGGGCATAAAGCGTCCATTGCTTTGTGGCGGGATCAACAACTTCTTCTACGATTTCGAGCGGGTTGTTTTTGCAGAAAGCCAATCCATACTCAGGCGCATAAGCCATCGGAAAGGCAGCAAACTGATAGCCCTTTACGGCTGAAAAGGGAGATGGCTTGTCATCAAGACTAGTCACGGTAAGCCTGGAATAGGGAATAAAACTATCAACCCCTTTCTGTGACCAGGCGATCGTTTTCAGGTTTTCGTTGTTATCATACGCATAATTGATACGCATACCCAAGTCTATATAAAGCTGTTCTAACAGCTGGTTCTTACTATTGCTGCCTATAGTTTGTTTTTGTGGTGCTAAAGTTGTTACTATTTGGGTTGATATTTGCTTTACTTTCAGGGAAATAATCAAATAGCCCGTCTATCAGGTCATTTCGTCGACGACGAAATGACCTGATAGACAGCTTGGCAACTTTGATCGAATAAGTAGCTGTTTATGATTTGCCTTGATGATAATTCTGTACCTTAGCTTCTGAACAGTAGAGTGATGCAGCAATTACCTTTTTTCTATTCCAATAAACAAGCCTGGCGCCTATGGCTGCATTCGATCTTTTGGCTGCTGTGGTTTGTGTTCCAGCTGTTGCTCTATTCTTTTTCGCCTTCACCTGCATTACAACAGCAGCCCTTTCTGCATCGCCTGATCATTACGTCACCCGAAACTTTGATGTATATGATCCCAAGCCTTTTCCTTGCTTATACCCTCATGTACCTTGTTATCCCCAAACTGATCTTACCCGGCAAGTATGTTTGGGCAACGCTTAGTGCGGTCCTATTGGTCTTTTTAACCGCAGCCTTGTCGGCAGCCTTATCGATGACCGTGATCGACTATATCCGTCACCGTTATGCAGATAACATATCGCCGCTTGTGGCCGGCGAGCCACATCCTGCGTTTTATGTTCGGTTCGGTGTGGCCATGCTCGCAGGCCTTCGCGGAAGTATCACGGTGGGCGGTGTGGCAGCTGCCATTAAACTGATGAAGTGCTTCTATGAAAGGCAGCAGGCAGCGCTCTTGCTCGAAAGGGAAAAAGCCAACGCTGAACTACAAATGCTAAAGGCTCAACTTCACCCGCACTTTTTATTCAACACCCTCAACAATATTTATTCTTTTACGCAGGAGGTGTCTGAAAAGGCTTCTGACATGATCATGGGATTATCGCAAATATTGCGTTATATATTGTACGACTGCAATAAGCCGCTGGTACCGCTTGATAGAGAGTTAAAAATGATCGGCGACTATCTCAATTTAGAAACTAAACGGTATGACTATGGCCTGGAGATGGCGGTACAATTGCCGAAAAGCACTAATTATCTGATCGCACCGCTGATGCTTTTACCCTTTGTTGAAAATGCTTTTAAGCATGGTGCCAGCCAAATGACGGAAAAACCTTGGCTCAGCCTGACCGTAACGGTAACAGACAACCAACTATCGATGAAATTGATCAATGGTAAGCCTGCCGACACGAACCACATTACACCCGGTATAAGCATAGCTAATGTACGCAAGAGGCTGGAATTGCTTTATCCTGATCAGCATGAACTGCTGATCGATGAGGAGGACGAAATGTATATCGTGAACCTGAAGGTTACATTGGTCGCAGCATTTCCCGACATGACAACACCCGTATATGATGGAGTTACTGAAAAAAATATAATTGCCTGATAGTTGATGATGAGCCGCCAGCAAGAGAAGTCTTGCGGCGTTACATTGCGCAGATACCTATGCTCACCCTGGTTGGCGAATGCGCTAACGCGCTGCAGGCACTTACAGCATTGAAGCAGCAAAAGATTGAACTGCTGTTCCTCGATATTCAAATGCCACAGATTTCGGGTTTAGACCTAATAGGAACGCTCCAACAGCCGCCAAACATTGTGCTGACGACTGCGTTCGAGCAGTATGCAGTACAGGCATTTGAACTGGATGTTGTCGATTACTTGGTCAAACCCATTCAGTTTGACCGATTTCTAAAATCTGTTATGAAAGCCCTACCTCAGCATGATATTCAACAGGAAACCCCACCCGCCGTTAATACTACGGAAAGTGCTGATCCCGCTTTCCTATATTTTCGTGCCGACCGCAAGATGGTAAAAGTACTGCTAAACGAAATTTTGTATGTCGAAAGTTTGAAGGATTACGTAAAGATCTATACTACTAAAGGGCCTGTAATAACAAAATACGCCATCGCTTCTTTGGAGGCCATGCTGCCTGCAACATCTTTTTTAAGAGTACACCGCTCATACCTTGTTGCGCTTCATCGTATAGATTCTTATACGCCAGAGGATATTGAAATACAAAAAGCCATTATACCTGTCGGGAAACTTTATCGGCAACAGATGATAAAGACACTAAGCGGAACTCTTGATATTAAATGAATTTACGAACCAATAGCCTCGGGTTTATTCTGTCCCAAAGGAGCAACGCATAAAAAAGTTATTTTTCATGCAAAAAAACGGCTTTCTCGTTTGTTAATGTACCGCCTGGACGTGCTAATAGTTTTTCAACCGCTTTCTTTAAGTTTTCACTGTCTGATGGTCGCGGTGCCTCGGTGGTTACAATTTGCCCATTTTTATCAATCAGCATATAGGTTGGAAAACCGCCGATATTGTAATTTCCCATCAACAATTTGCTGTTATCAGCATTAAGAAAATAATGCTCCCCTTGTAGTTGCCTCTCCTGTACCAGTTTTTCCCAATTTGCCTCTGAAGACTGGAGGCATAAGTTGACAAAAACCACATCGTCCTGGGCAAACAGCTTGTGAATGGCAGGTGCATGTTTCATCTCTTCTAGGCAAGGCCCGCACCAGGTAGCATATACATCCACATAGAGCACTTTATCGGGGTATTGCTTGGCCAGAAATTGTAGCATTTCATTTGTCGGTACTGTGGTCACCTCACCTTGGGCAGATAAATACCGCAAATCAGCAATTACCGTGGCTGGAAAGGTGGTGGTATTGGCAATCTCAGCGGCCTGCACCAGGTACTCATAGTGAAGGGGATGGATGAAGTACTCGTTTATCGGTATTGTACCTGTCAGCAATTCCGGGTGCTTGTTTGTCAACTTGGAAATGAAAGAAAACAGCATGTAATCGCGGGTGATACCCTTTGCCGGTTCTTTCAAGATCAGTTTGGCACCCCTTTCTATGGCCTCTTCCAACCTTGCTTCTTTTATGGCCTGCTGAATGGTGCTGTCCTCTCGTGTTATCCATCCCGTGTAATTGGACACATGGTAAGGAAATAGCATGGAGACAAAATTGGTATCGTTAAAAGGTTCAAAAAATGGATCGGTAAACAGTTGTATCCTTTCTGCTTTGCTGGATACGACGTTGTTCTCTGCCGATACATAATCAGAAATCCAGTTCGAAATCGCTAACTTGGTATCCCGCCTGAAAAAATCAAGCACAAGCGGGTCAAGATCATGTTGGCTCGCATATTCGTCCAAGGCGAGCATTTGGCGAGCATAATCTTGTTTAACGGCTTCCATCATATCGCCCACACCCATATCGTGATCGTATTTTGTATTGGGCAAGCTTGCCATAAAGTCATAGCACAGATTCAATTGGGTGCTTATTGCCGCATGGTCACCAGTGATGAGTAGCCATTCAAAATGGGGCAGCTTCAGTTTTGCCGCATCAATGGTCAGACAGACCGTATCTCCCGGTACCACGTAGAGATTGATGAACTTGCCGTTGTATGATACCGTCATGTTCTGTGTAAACACCATTTCTTCTTGAACAGAAAATGCCATGTCTTCGTTTAGGGTGGCACTTTTTCGGATATCTAAGAATGGATTTAAGAAATTAATCCCGAACACCTTCGGGGTGCTTGCAGTGGCATTCATTACTTTCCCTATGAGTACCACTGGTTTGGGTGGTGTCTGGGCTATAGATAAAGTGGTTTTCAGGATAAATACCAGCGCCAGAAATGTGAAGTTAAGTTTCATGATATTTTGCTTTTTAAAGGACATAGATTAGCCATTAAGCTTCATTTTCTATTGAGCTTTTTATGCGTGAATAATTTGTTTGTTTAGATTTTAGTGCTGTTCAGTGCTTTTTTTATGTGCTGCAAATTTTGTTTGGATATGGGTATTTTACTGCCATCTTCTAACAGCAGCTGTCCACCGTCTTCCTTCAAAAGGCTCTTCACCTTATTCATGTTGATCAAGTGCGATTGGTGCGGACGATGAAAATTATAAGGCTCCAATAATCCGGCAAATTCCTTTAAGGTCTTGCAGACCAGGATGGCACTGCCGTTTTTAAGGTAAAACGTGGTGTAGTTGTTGGAAGCCTCGCACCGTACAATCTCGTCTACCTTGACATAATGTGTTTCCTGTAGTGTTGGCAAGGCTATCTTCGGGGCTGTTGCCGATGTGTTTTTAATGAAGTGTAATAAATTGTCCAGGTTTGAGTTTCGTTGTTTGGCGGCAATTTTGGTTTTTGCCTTTGCTATGGCCACTTGCAACTCTGCAATGTCTATCGGTTTTAAAAGATAGTCGAGTGCAGAAAACTTGACGGCCTGAATACCATATTGGTCAAAAGCAGTGATAAAGATCACTTCAAAATCGATCGTGTCCAATGTTTTCAATACATCAAATCCTGTTTCTTCATGCAGTTGGATGTCCAAAAATACCAATTCAGGTTTGAAAGAACGGATGGCCGCTATCCCTTCTGCCACGGTAGAAGCAAGGGCCACCACCTCTACGCCTTCACACCATCTTCCTAAGATGTTTTGCAGGTTTTCTGCATTGTTGGCTTCATCCTCTATGATAATGCTCCTGATGTCCATTTCAAATCCAGTCTTTGATTGTAATAGTAACAAGCGTCCCAGTCCCATCGGTGTCAATCGTCACCGTTGCGGGCTGCAAAGGATGCATTTGACTTAACAAATGCAATCTGTCCTTGCTCAATTTAAGCCCAAAAGCTTTGTCTCCAGTGGGCCTTTCCTGAACGTTAAAGCCTCTTCCATTATCTTTTACGGTAAACACCAAATGATGCCCTTCTGCCAGAATGCCTATCAGGATCATACCTTCGTCTTTCAATTTGGATACCCCATGTTTTACGGCATTTTCGATAAAGGGCTGCAAGAGCATGGTCGGAATGTCTATGTGCTCCAAATCCAAGGTCTGGTCCACTTCTATGCGATAATGGAACCCAAACCGCAATTGCTCCATCTGGAGGTAATCTTCGGTAATTTTTAATTCTTCCCGCAGGCTGATCATTTCCTCCTCGCTCGATTGCAATACTTTTCGGGTCAGTCCCGCAAATTTGGAAAGGTAATGGTTGGCTTCCAGCAATTTGTTTTTGTTCATCAGGTTTTGGATCGAGCCCAAGGCATTAAAAATAAAATGTGGGTTCAGTTGAGCCCGAATGCTTTTTAATTGCAACTGCAATTGCATCCGCTGCTTATGCGCCTGATCCAGCTTGTTTTTATGGTATAACCTGTAAATCAGAAATCCAATAAGAAAGAGGAGCAACAATCCAATGAAATAGGGCAATCCATCTTTAAGCCCGTACTTTTTATCCATGAATGGTGTCGGAAGCACCTCAAAGGGTATCCTCACGAGATTCGGTTCATCCCATTTAAGCACCCTGTTCTGCTGCTGCACGATTAATTCATAGTGGCCGGGGGTGTTATAGTATTGTCTCTTTAGCTCAACATAGCCATAACGATCCACGAAACCTACGCTTAGCGTGTCCGTCTTGTCTCCAATGTTTTTTATCAACTGTACACTATGGGCCAATGTTTCCTGTCTTTTAAACTGGAACAACAAGCGTGTCACGCTATCCACGGGAAACCTGAAATCTTCTGGCAATCCGGTATGTTGATCAAACCGGGTGGCGTATCCTTTATTGACATGCTCATAATTCAGATTAAAATAGGCATTGCGGGTGGAAACGATGATCTGCTCTAAAACAGGCTGATAGCTTGTCCGCCAATCGAACACTACGCCATCCCGCAGCCCATACTTTTCTTTATGTGCCACCTCTACCATGATCTTTTTCCCGGGATAGTTGTATTTGCCAATAAAACCATAGGGCATTTTGGCACCATATGCCTGTTCTAGTTTTGGAATTGGCGACCATTTTATTATTTCCATGCTGTCATTTTCTACCACTCTGTAATGGTAATCATGGCTGTTTTGCGCATTGATCCCCATAGCGATCAATACCGCATCAGAGCTGTCGCCAATAAGATAGACCGGATATTCTTTGGTAAAGACCGTTATGGAAGCTGTAAGGTATTTTTTCAGTTCAGGATTTAATTTAACGCCCAACAATAAGGGGCTTCTGGGTGTGGAGGATATAATCCGGTCAGAAGGATTGTCCTTAAGGTGATCAAAAATCCGGTATACGGCGGTATCGCTTATGTGCTCTATATATCGCTGAGAGACCATAGTCTGCCTTTCCAAATTCTGCAGTTCGAATATAAAATGAGGGCCAAAGGAATCCTCTTGGGCTATAATGGGCTGCATCCAGCTCAACAGTAAGCCTATCGCTAAAGAAAAATAGTTAAACCCTCTCATGTTTTATGTGCTTGCCCATAGCCATTGTTGCTACAAACTTGCTATAAATTCGCTTGTCTGACAACAGGGATTGAGGATTTGGGAAGAACGACTTAGAATTTGGTCAAGAAACCTTAAAATTAACAGGTGGGTTCAGCGAGGCATAGATCGCTATGTGTTCAGTATCAAAAGGAATGAGTACCAGCTGATGGCCATGCTATTTTTCGACAGGTGTAGCGTGTTTAGAGGAAGGGTCCGTGCTCATTAATCATTGTACCTGCAATATGCTCCCGTTTCCCATCAATCATGGGGAACAGGAGCATGCTGTGCGATCTTTTTGATTCCACTCCGTCTGATACCGAAGCATCCAAGCTAATCTTTAACATCAAGGCACATTTATGAAAGCGTTTTTTCAAAGTGTTTTTCTAGCATCTCCAACGTCTTACCTTTTGTCTCGGGCATGAACTTTAACAAAAACAACAGAGAGAAGGTGTTGACAATAGCGAATAAGATAAACGTTTTGCCTCCCCATCCGGCCAGAAGAATGGGAAATAAAAAGGCTACCGTTGCGTTAGCTCCCCACTGAAAACATACGGCGATACCAGTGGCGAGCCCACGCATCCGTAACGGAAACATTTCGGACATCATCAGCCAATAAACGATTGCGACCATGGACTGCACGAAAAAAAGAAAAACAAGCATCAGTGTCAAAATAAGGTAACTGCGCGTCACGGTTTCTGGCAGCAAAAGAAAAGAGCAGGCCAGCAGGATGTGGCAACAGATAATGCCGATCAATCCGCTGATAATAATGGGCCTTCTCCCCTTTCTGGATATAAACCGTATGCCGATAATAGTGGCAATGACCGACACCACCCCATTAGCGATGGTTGCCGTCAAGGCAGCTTGTGTGCCCAGACCGGACTCCAATAAAATGGAGGGCGCAAAATACATAAACGAATTGACGCCACTGAACTGGAGTACGCATCCCAATCCCGCACCGATCAATATCAGTTTTCTGATCCACGGTGTTTTAAGATCACTCCATTTGGCTTCTTCCTGCTGATCGATCGACTCTTTGATTTCGTTCAATTCCCTGTTGACGTGCTGGGGTTCCCGTATAAGGGAAAGTACCTGACGTGCTTTTTTCAAATGGCCTTGGCTGGCAAGCCATCGCGGAGAAGCGGGCATAAACAGAAGACCTATCCATAGCAAAGCCGCAGGCAAGGCCGCAATAGCCAGCATATAGCGCCACACATGCTGCGAGTCATCAAAGGCATAGGCTATCCCGGCATTGGCCGTATAAGCCAACAATTGGCCGGTTACGATCATCAGTTCATTTTGAGACACCAGTTGCCCCCTTTTATTGGCCGGAGCTATTTCTGCGATAAATATGGGAACAATGGTAGAAGCACCTCCCACACCCAATCCTAAGATAATCCTGCATGCTACCATCCACTCTAAGCTAGGAGCGAGTGCAGTTCCTAATGCTCCAAAGAAGAATACCAATGCGAGCATTTGCAATGTTCTGCGCCGGCCATACTTGTCAGCTAGATTGCCTGCCAGAAACGCACCACTTACGGCACCAAGAATAAGGGATGAGGTAACCACACCTTCTGTGAATGGTGTGAGGCTTAGGCCTCCCTCAGAAAAGGGAAGCGTCATAAAGGGAAGGGCTCCGGCTATTACTCCGGTATCGTATCCAAAAGCTAATGCACCAATTGTGGAAATAAGGACAATGATACGTACGTAACGGTGAGGAGGGATTTTTTGGTCGTTGTCTGGCTGTGTTTTTTCTGGTATTGGACTTTCATGCTCATTTTCTTCTGGATTTTTCGATACTTTTTGATTCATACTAACTGAACAAATTTGATAACGACTTTACCCTTTTTTGCCCCTAGCTATGATGCTTATCCAGGCTGATAACGGAAATTTAAATAGGTAAAATCTCGTTGTAATACAACGGGTGGTGAAAAATTTAAAAAAGCCAGAGAAGATTATCAGCCAGAGTTCTCTTGTTGTGTTACTTTAATGAACGATGAATAAAACGATAAAATTAACTATAGTTTATTCAAACAAGTAACGAATGATTGTGTGCAAATGTACTAAAAAAAGGGAGGATACGAAAATCAAGCCTAGAAGGTATTCCAATAAAGCGAGTCCAACACGCGATTTTGCCATTCATCCTTTCCGAGATTCACTGAAAACAAATTACTGAAAATTCCTTCCCTTATAGAACACCTTTGCAGTGTCGGTTGTTTCGGGCACAGACAATTCCCTTAACCATCCGTTCAGGTTGATGCAGTGTTGTACAATCACATGGATAACCTCGCCCTCGATCTGTAGCTTACCCGTTACCATCAGCAAGCGCGATTGCAGGATTTCGCGGCGATATTTCTCAAATAGCTTCCCCCATAGCACCAGGTTGGCAAAACCCGTTTCATCTTCGATGGTCACGAACAATATCCCTTTGGCCGTACCTGGCCGTTGCCGTACGGTGACCATGCCGCACACCTTGACCAACATGCCGTCCTTCATGGTCGGTAGCGAGCCTGTGGGTACCACATGCAACTTATCCAGTTTCTCGCGCATAAAGCTGACCGGATGCGCCTTCAATGACAATGAAATGCTGGCATAGTCCTGCACCACATGTTCGCCCGGCGTCATCAATGGCAGCTCGATCTGTCCTTCCATGGTACTTTCGGAGGGCTGTCCTTCGAATATTGCAATGGGTCTGTCCTGTAAGGCGGCCACTTCCCACAGTGCCTGACGGCGGTCCATACCGATGCAGCGGAAAGCGTCCGCATCTGCCAGTCGTTCCATGGCAGACAAAGGGATACCTACATCCGCCAACGCCGTGATGGAAGTATAGCCTCCCTTCCGTGCTTCCACCAATAACCGCATATCATCCTCATCTAGCCCCTTCACTTGCCGGAAACCTAACCGCAATGCGTGGTGGCACTTGCCGAACTCACCCTCCAGCGTATGGTCCCAATGGGAATGGTTCACGTCCACGGGCAGCACGGTCACCCCATGCTTCTGGGCATCGATGACGATCTGCGCGGGCTGATAGAAACCCATCGGTTGGCTGTTGAGCAAGGAAGCAGCGAAGATGTCCGGATAGCGACATTTGATCCAGGAAGAAATATATACCAGCAGGGCAAAGGAAGCCGCATGGCTTTCGGGGAAACCGTAGGAGCCGAAACCTTCCAACTGCCTGAACACCCGATTGGCGAATTCCTCCGTATAGCCCTTCTTGACCATGCCATCCACCATCTTCCGGTGGAAGCGGCTCACTTCCCCCTTAGCCTTAAAGGTGGCCATGCTCCGGCGCAGCTCATCGGCCTCGGCAGCCGTGAAATCTGCAGCTACGATAGCGATTTCCATGGCCTGCTCCTGAAAGAGCGGCACGCCCAGGGTCTTCTCGAGGATACCCTTTATTTCCTCGGAGGGATAGTCCACTTTTTCCTCTTTGTTTCGCCTCCTTAGGTAAGGATGCACCATGTCGCCCTGAATGGGGCCGGGGCGGACAATGGCCACTTCGATGACCAAGTCGTAAAACTTCCTCGGCCGCAAGCGCGGCAGCATGGACATCTGCGCACGGCTTTCGATCTGAAATACGCCCAACGTATCGGCATGGCAGATCATTTCGTAGACCTCTGGCTCATCTTCGGGAATATTGGCCAGCGTAAGATCCAGGCCGTAGTGCCGTTTGGCCAGGTCGAAGGCCTTGCGGATACAGGTCAGCATCCCAAGCCCCAGCACGTCCACCTTCAAAAAGCCGAGCGCTTCGAGGTCATCCTTATTCCATTCGAGGTTCGTGCGGTCCTCCATGCGGGCATTGATGATGGGGCACAGCTCGTGCAGTTTGCCCTGCGTGATGACGAAGCCGCCCGTATGTTGGCCCAATTGCCGGGGAAAGCCCACGTACTGGTGAATCAGTTCCAATGTTTTCCTTAAATGTGGATCTTCTGGATTGAAGCCCTGTTCGGCAAGTCGCCCCAGATCGACATGATCATCCCAATGGCTGCCGATCACCCCAGACAGGCGACCCACGGCGTCCAACGATAGGCCCATGGCCTTGCCCACATCCCTAATGGCACCCTTGGTACGAACTTGTGTTACGGTGGCCACAATAGCCGCACGATCACGGCCGTACTTGTCGTAGATGTACTGGATGACTTCCTCGCGCCGTTCGTGCTCAAAGTCCACGTCTATATCGGGCGGTTCATCGCGGGCATCCGACATGAAGCGCGCAAACAGCAGCCGGAATTTCGCAGGGTTCACCGAGGTGATGCCCAGGCAGTAGCAAACGGTAGAGTTGGCTGCCGACCCGCGCCCCTGGCAAAGGATGTTACGCTCGCGGGCGAAGCGCACGTAATCGTGCACCGTGAGGAAGTAGGAAGCATAGTTTTTCCGTTCGATGAATGCCAGCTCATGCTTGATGGCTTCCTTGACCGATTCGGGAATGTCCTCCCCGAATTGCCGCTTGGCTCCCTCCCACGTCAGATGGGTGAGCTCTTCCTGCGGAGTTCGCCCTTCCGTGGTTAGCTCCTCGGGATAAACATATTCCAGTTCGTTCAGCGAAAAATGGCAGGCATCGGCAATGGCTTCCGCATGGCGGATGGCATCGGGGTATTGGCGAAACAGGCGCTCCATCTCGTCCATCGGCTTGAGGTAGCGCTCCGCATTGGGATGCAGCCGAAATCCTGCGGTATGGATGGTGCATTTCTCGCGAATGCAGGTCAACACGTCCTGCAGCTCGCGACGCTCCGGCACGTGATAATGCACATCGTTCAAGGCCGCCATCGGCATGTCTAGCCTTTGGCAGAGTTGGTGGATGCGGAACAGCACCTTCGCATCATCGCCCGAATAGGTGCGAACGGCACCGAGGCAAATATGGTCGCCCAATGCCTGCCGGTATTCCGTGATGTGCCGTACATATTCGGGTTCCAGTTCAAAGGTGGCCGTCAGCTTATGGGGCGGCACGGCAATGAACTCCATGCCCTGGCTATATCCATAGACATCCGCTTTGTAAAGATGGCACTGCCCTTTCTCGGCACGACGGTTGCCCACCGTCAACAGTGAGGAAAGCCGTTCGTAGGCTTTCCTGTCCGTGGGATAGGCCAACAGGCTGGGGCCGTCCAACAGATCAAGGCGGCAGGCCGGAATCAGCCGGATGCTATGCTTCTTTGCCGCCATGTGCGCACGTACCAGACCAGCAAAAGTATTGCGATCCGTAATGGCAATAGCCCTATAACCCAAGGCCGCGGCACGCTCCATGAGCTCCTCGGCATGCGATGCCCCTCGAAGGAAACTGAAATTCGATGTCACCTGCAATTCAACGTATGCCATAATCTTTCACGCAAAAAATCCATGCAAAAACCACTGCCGGGGATGGTCATCTCCGTAATGGCCGGAGCGGAAAATCCAGTACCGCTGGCCCTTTTCATCTTCCACGTAATAATAGTCCCTGTGCTCACCTTTGTCCATCCACCATTCCCGCTCGATGCGCTCGGGTCCCTCCGCCTTTTTGATGGGATGCACCTCACCTTTATGCCGGAACAGCATGGGCGGATAGTCGGGTATGGGGGCAGTGACTTCGATGGGTTCTGGCCTGGGCAGGAGCCGTGTAGGCCTCGGCCTGGCTTTACTCCAGGGAATGGTCGGCTTTTCCGATAGCGAGGCAGCCAGGCGGATGGAGCGTTCTGGCCAGTGGTGCTCGTCCGGGAGGTAGCGACGCACCGTGCAGCCCCTGCTTTTTCCGGTCAGCCGGTCCAGCAGTTCGGCCAGTTCCGCAGCTTCCAGCCCTGATGCACTATCCCATAGTGCTTCCTGTACTGCATCGGCATCTTCCACCTTAGGAGCTTCCAGGACAAACAGCTCAATGCCCAGCGCCGGTTCAATCTGTGCTATTTTCAGGGCAAACAACTTGAAGATATGCGTCACGTTGGCCGTGGCCCGACTGGTAGCAATGGCTATCTGCACTAGCTTGCCATCTATCCGGTAACATTTCAGGACGGCTGTTCGCAGTCCCTTGCCTTCACCCGCAAGCCGCCTGCAGAGCGTTTCCAGTAGCCGCTCAAGTGCTATCTCTATGCCAGTGGCCGTGCGGATGGGATCTAGGCAGGGCAATCGTTCCACGTAAGGTGGCACTGGCCGCAAGGGAACGACGTGCTCCTCTTCCTTCCCCAATGCCTGCCGCAGTCTCATCAACAACTGGTCGCCAAACCGCCTACGCAATGCCGAGCGCGGCATCTCCATGAAGCTACCCACCGTGCGCATCCCCAGTTTGTGCATCCGCTCCAGCACATCTGGCTCCAACTTCAAGGCTGCGGGCGGCAAATACACCAAGGCACCCCCTTCCCCACCACTTTCCACAATTGGGGTCGCCTTTCCGTAGCGTGCCACTGCCCATGCCGTACCGATGGTGGGTGCGATGGCCATTCGGACATCATATCCCTTGCTCCGCAATCGGGTAACGATTTCTTTCAGGTAAATTCGCTCCCCACCCCACAGGTGGGCGCAGCCGCTGATGTCGAGGATCAGTCCATCCGGCGGATCCACTGCTATCACAGGCGTATAGCGGATGCACCATAGTCCCAGTGCCCGAAGCAGTTTCCCTGCCAAACGCGGCCGGTCGTCTATCACTTCCAAGCCAGGCAAGAACGCCTTGGCATCGGCCACAACCATACCGGCGGATATGCCCTGTGATTCAGCCAAGGCATTGGCCGCCATGACCACCATGCGCCCATGCACGGGTGCAGCAAGCACGAACGGCAGCTCCCGCAGTTGGGGCTTACGGAGCGTCACCCAGTCAGTAGTCAGGTGCCTGAACCATATCGATGCAAAGCGTTTTCCCATATCCCTCTACCCCATCTTTATCCGTTCTGCCGACCGTCCATCCATTTGAGCAGGCTTTGGCACCGGCACGAAGCCACTTTCTGACCACCCTAGCTGCCAACGTCCAGCGTTGCCATTGCGCACTTTCAACAGTTCCACCTCCCACCTCGGGTGGCCCACGCCTGGCAGGCCTTCTTCCAGCACACTGGGTAGGGGCTTTATCTGCCAGCGGGCAACGCAGGCCGTAGACCCAATGCTTCGGGGATTGTTCCGGATTACCAGTCCCGTCACCCTGCTTTTTTCCACAGCCAGTTGCAACCTGCGCGACTGCACAAAATCCATTTCCTGCAACTCGGCCACCACGGCCGCCAATCCCCTGCATTTGAGGGCTTCCTCCACGGCCCAGAGCACTTCCCTTTCCCGTGGCATGTCCACGAAGATGATGCGATCGGGTTCTACCCCGAATACCTTGGCCGCAAGCGGAAAAAATGTGCTTGAGGTACCTATCCATAAGCACACCCCGCCTGTTTTCATCAGGTGGGATAGCAAACCACCTATGAAGCCGCAGGTGGTGGCGCCCTCTTCCCTACTTTCGCTGATGAATTCGTGGACGCCTCCTCTAGGAAAGGTACCGTTGGGAAAGGCATCCTCCACCGGCCCAAGCCCCATATTGCTGGCTACATGGCTTTCAGAGGCAATAAATCCCTGCAAACGCAGGATATCCTGCTTCAAGCGGCTTACTATCTCACGTTTGCTGTCCATCATTGCTATCCTATTCTTAGAATTGGAATAGCAAATGTAATACTAATAAAATTAGCAAACAAACTGCTTTTAGAAATTGATTGAATTACAGCTACGATACACGTGCCAGCTATGGGAACCATACAAATACTGGCGAAACTGGCGGAAACTAGCGCACGCGTGTCGCGTGTGCCCTACTAAAATAGCCCTATGTGTGCCAT
Organism: Olivibacter sitiensis DSM 17696; assembly: GCF_000427965.1. Classification (GTDB taxonomy): domain Bacteria; phylum Bacteroidota; class Bacteroidia; order Sphingobacteriales; family Sphingobacteriaceae; genus Olivibacter; species Olivibacter sitiensis. Next base: position 14,896 of record NZ_ATZA01000027.1, read on the forward strand.
AGCTAAAATCTATATATCCTTTGACATAAGACCATATTATTCCCTATCTTGTGCAGCATGAAAGGCAAGTGGTACACTATTGCAACAGATCAACTTTTAGAACAACTCCATAGCAGACCAGAAGGACTTAGTGAAAAGGAGGCATCGGAAAAACTAGCTTCCGTAGGGAAGAATGAGCTGACGGCAAAGAAAAGAGAACACCCCATATTCATTTTCCTGCGCCAGTTTACCGATGTGATGATCTGGGTACTGGCCGCGGCCGCCGCCATATCCATGTATATTGGAGAAATGACCGATGGCTATGTCATCCTGTTCATCCTGCTATTGAATGCTATCATCGGTTTTGTGCAAGAATACCGCGCCGAACAGGCCATGAATGCGCTGCGCCAAATGGCCTCTCCCACTGCTCAATTATTGCGCGAGGGAAAAAACTTACAAGTGCCCGCCACGGAGATCGTCCCTGGCGATGTAGTGATACTGGAAGCTGGCAACATGATAGCGGCCGATATGCGGCTTTTGGAATCGGAGTCGCTCCAGATCGACGAGTCGAGCCTGACGGGCGAGTCCAATGCCATAGATAAAAACACTCATGACCTTACGGAGGAAAACCTGCCCTTGGGTGATCAGGTCAACATGGCCTTTAAGGGAACCATGATTACCAATGGCAGAGGAAAGGGATTGGTGGTGGCCACCGGTATGGACACGGAGCTAGGCCATATTGCCGACATGCTGGACGATGCCAAAAGCAGCACGCCTCTGCAGCTTCGCCTGAGTCAATTTAGCCGCAAGCTCACCCTCATCGTCCTTATTTTATGTGGCGTACTGTTTGGGGTAGGTTATTTGAGGGGCGAAGAATTCTCCGTCATCCTCCTCACCTCCATTTCGCTGGCCGTAGCGGCTATTCCAGAGGCCCTGCCCGCCGTGGTAACCATATCGCTCGCCCTCGGTGCCCGTCGATTGGCCAAGCAACATGTGCTCATCCGAAAATTATATGCCGTGGAAGCATTGGGCTCGGTCACTTACATATGCACCGACAAGACAGGTACACTTACCAAAAACAGCATGACCGTCAAGACCACTTGGACACCGGACGAAAGTGATGATCAATTGCTGAAAATCGCCATGCGGCTCAACAACGATGCCCAGGAATCGGAAGGAAAACTCACTGGCGATCCCACGGAGATAGCCCTATTGGATTATACCGAAGAGGACGACATAGAGGCACTTCCCCGCGTGGGCGAAATCCCTTTCGACTCAGACCGCAAGGCCATGACTACCATCCACGAGAAAGACGGCAAATACATGATCTTCACCAAAGGCGCCTGCGAGTCTATCACAGAGATATGCAATGCCAAATACGACAAGGACAAAATAACGGCCCAGAACGAAGAAATGGCAGCGCAAGGGATGCGCGTACTGGCATTTGCCTATACCGAATGGGATGAATTGCCAAAAGAAATCAAGGTAGATACCGTTGAGAAAAACCTCACTTTCCTGGGACTGGTGGGCATGATAGACCCACCAAGGGAAGAAGCCAAAACGGCCATCGCAGAGTGCAAGTCGGCCGGGATTATACCTGTAATGATCACCGGCGATCATCCCCTCACCGCCAAAGCCATAGCCCGTGAACTGAAAATCATCGATAGTGACGATGAACTGGTAGTGACCGGAAAGCAATTGCAAGAGGAAGGAATGGAATTTTTGCAACAGGAGGTGGAAAAGATAAGGGTATATGCACGCGTTTCACCAGAACAGAAGTTCAACATCGTGGATGTTCTACAACAAAAGAAACAGTTTGTATCCATGACGGGCGATGGCGTCAACGATGCGCCATCTCTCAAAAAGGCCAATATAGGCATCGCCATGGGCATTACCGGCACGGATGTTTCCAAGGAGGCATCGAGCATGATCTTGCTGGACGACAATTTTGCCACCATCGTAAAGGCCGTAAGGGAAGGCAGACGGATATATGACAATATCCGCAAGTTCATCAAGTACATCCTCACGGGCAATACGGCCGAGATATGGACCATATTCCTGGCACCCTTTCTGGGGCTGCCCATCCCCTTGCAGCCCATACACATCCTATGGGTCAACCTCATTACCGATGGCCTGCCGGCATTGGCACTGGCTTCGGAATCGGCAGAAAAGGGCATTATGCAACGGCCGCCCAGAAAGACCGATGAGAGCATCTTTGCAGGTGGATTGGGCAAACACGTGATCTGGATGGGCATTTTCATTGCTGCGGCTACCCTGACGACACAGTGGTTCACAGTCAATACCGATAAGCATTGGCAGACCATGGTTTTCACTGTGCTCTGCCTGAGCCAGCTTTTCCATGCCATTGCTATCCGAAGCGAACGGCAATCGCTATGGCAAATTGGCATTTTGAGCAATAAACCGATGCTATGGGCATTTTTAGCTACCTTATTGCTCCAGCTGGCGGTGATCTACCTGCCCTTCATGAACACCATTTTCCATACGCAGCCATTGACCTTGGCTGAGCTTGGCATAGCTACGGCAGTGGCCAGTCTCAATTTCTTCGTGGTAGAGCTGTACAAATACTTCAAGCGAAGAAAGGCCAAAAAGCAATAAGGAGCACAGTAGGATTTACCAAGGCATTCGTAATCCCTAGTTTCAGGGATTTTCATTTTCCCTGCTCCACTTTGCAGGTCAAAACCCTATGTTTGTGACTATGAAGAATACGACGAGAGTGGTCATTTTCCAAATGGCACTGCTGTTGATATGCGTGTCACTATCTGCCTGCTTTGAGGTGCTGGAGGAAGTAAATCTCCGCAAGGATGGCACTGGCAGCATGACCATCACGCTCAATTTGAGCCAGAGCAAGTCCAAGGTATCTTCCGTCCTGCTGCTGGATAGCGTCAATGGGCACAAGGTGCCGTCTAGAAATGAAATGGATAGACAAATGAAAGAAATGACAGATAAGCTTCGCGGCATGGACGGCATCAGTCAAGTCACCAGCCGTATGGATTTCAATAATTACATAGCCACCATCGGATTTTCTTTTGACCAAGTAGAAAGACTCAACCAGATAAGCCAAATGATCTTTGATCAATTAAAATTGAAAGACCAACGCCATATTTCTTATAGCTATATCAAAGCAAAAGGTATTTTCCAAAAAAAATATACGGCTATCCCAGAGATTTCAACTGGATACGGCAAGCTAAAAAAACAAGATCAGGCTGTCTTTGAGCAGGCAATGTACACGAGTATCTTCCGTTTTCCAGATGCCCAGATAGGTACACAAAGCAATAAAGCGGCAAAGGTAGCTCCCTCCAAAAAGGCCATCATGCTCCAAACCCCCATTTTATCGTTCATCAATGGAACAGCCCATATCGACAATCAGATCACTATTCAATAACCATTTGTAAGACATGAAGAAATCTCATTTATTTATAGCCTCGTTATTGTTACTGGCAAAAACATCTCAAGCGCAAGATTTGAGCCGCTATATACCCAAAGATGCTACGGCAGTGGCCACCTTCAAAAGTGCAAAGCTGTTTGAGCTCATCGGCATGGAACAGTTCAATAATTCCAAATTCGGAGAGAGCCTTAACAAAAGCTTGCAAGGCAAAAATATCGACGAAACAGGCCTGGACTTAAAGGGAAATTTCTACTATTTCCTGCTCGAAACAGACAGTACTACCACACATGGAATACTACTGCCCATGGCAAAAAGGGATCTCGTGATCAATACCATACAGCAGCAATTGGAAACGGGAGCAAACGCGGTACAATACCTAGACAAAACGCCTTACATGCGTTCGGCATCTGGAAAGGACCTGTACTCTTGGAAAGACAATTGCCTAGTTATGCTCAGCACCAACTTCAAATACAGCTACTTCATCGACGACAGTATTGCCAACAAATATGGTATCGAACGATACTCACCATCTACCAGCATAGCCCCTTATTATGAGGAAGAATATGCTCAAACGGATAGCGTAACAGGTGTATTGGATAGCCTTTATGATGATCAAAATTATTCTGTAAAGGATGTGACAATTGAAAATCCAAGCGGAGCATGGGAAAATTACGACAACTATTACGAACGGGAAGATTCCATTAAAAGAGCCTTGCAAGAAAAATGGACAATAGATAAACTGCAAGAGTGGCATGCTCTTGAAGAAAAAAGCACCTTACAGACAAACGCTGCCTTTCTGAAAAACAGCCGTAAAGATGCGCTGGCAAGTATCTGGATCAATGATTTGAGCAACCTATATCAGGAAGCAATTCCTCCAATCAATCCGTTCACTTTGTTTCAATACCCACAAAGAAGTGGTATGCGAGGCTTCCAATGGGCCGAGGCGCACCTGATATGCAATGAACGCGAAGCCAAGATAGTAGGCGAGATAGCGCTCTCCCCTTCTGTGGCCCAAAGCTTTAAAAAAATATACGATAAAAAGATAAATCGAAAATTGCTGGCATACGCACCCCTCGATAGTGCACTCTCCATCATGTCCATATCCATCAACACGAAAGAGTACCTACGTCAATTGCCCGTGCTCATGAGCGATATCTATTCGTCACTTTTGGGTATGTATGGAGAAGAGGTGGAGTTGGCAGGTGACTTAATGTCACTGTTGATAGATGAAGAAGCCATAGGTAATGTGGTCTTGGGAGATGGTCTTTTCTGGGTGAACGGCATCAATGAGTTTGAGAGAACGTATATGAGCTATGAATATGACGATAATTATAACTATAAAGAGATAGAGAAAACCAAAACGGAACGATTGCCAGACTTCAGCATCCTGTTCTCTAGCAAAGACCAAAGTTTTTTCAAAAAACTGCTGCAGTATGGGAAGAACAGAGGCAAGATAGTGGAAGAAGAACCGGGGATATTTCGATTGCAAGAACGGCGCAGTCCCATGGATCTGTATCTTACGATGCGCAAAGGCATAGTAGCTCTTGGTACGTCAAAAGGAGATATTACCAATATCGCCAAAGGCAAGAAGGCAATAAAGGCATCCAGAAAGAACAAGAACATCATCAGAGGAAACAATTTTGCATTCTTGGTAAATAGCCAGCCAACCAGGGAAATACTCTGGAAAGAGCTGGCACTAGACAAACAAAATGCCACATTAAATACTTTTATCCAGCGAGTGTCCGATGTGAAATTGACATCTAAGGGGGTAAAGGATAGCAGCTTGGTGGGTGAGATCGGTGTAGATGTACCACGGGGTTCAGATAATGGACTCACCTATCTCCTGGATCTTATAGGGAGCATCGCCACTTCAATGTAACTTGCTGAATATGAAAAAAGTGCTTATTTATCTATTTGTCGTAGTCATCATATTGCTTCTTGCTGCCCTTGCCTATTTTTATTATAGGAGCAAGCAATCGACCAAGCAGCAGGTTCCTGCCATTGCCGATGCGCTATTGGTAATAAAAAGCGACCAACTGTTCAAGAAGATAAGCAGCAATGCCTTGGCACATCCCTCCTATTACTGGAAGCTCCGCCAATCCGCTGCTGAAGACACGACGGCGACCTGGAACGATGCCGGCATGGATTTGCCTGCCAACCTGTACGGTTATCATCTACCGGCCTTCAAGGCAAGCACTTTTTTCATACATACTCCCATCAAGGACAGCACCACATTTCTTCGTTTTGCGTCCAAGAACTTCGGTATCCATATCTTGCCCGCAGATTCCAATAAAACAAGGGCCATATCTACCGATAGCGTGATCAGCATGGTAATAGACCAGCATCAAGTAATCATTGGCATAAGCCTAGAAAAAGAGCAGACAATGAGTGCTTTATACGAATTACTGAAAGATACAAGCAGCATACCGGTTACCCAACACCCCCTATATCCAAAACTGATGGAAAGCAAGGCGGATGTGGTATATGCCGGTGAGGACGACTATATAAGCATTGATTTTGACAATGGCGCAATACATGCTAAAGGAACATTTCAAACCCAATTGATCCATGGAGCCAAGCGCACCCGTGCAAAGCAGTTCGAGGAGAACAGCATTGCTTCTTTTCAGCTGCAGGCCGATATAGACTCCCTTATCAGGAGGAACAAGGCTTTCTTGGCCAAGTACAGCATTCCTGCAGACACGCTAACGCGCTATTTTGGGGGCTATCTGGATGCGGAATGGAAAGCAAACTGGCTGGAACAGCAGGATACGGTAATTACTTATGGATATGACGACAATTTCGAGAAAACGGAACAAAAGGAGATCAGGAACACGAAAGTCCCCGAATTTTACGTGCGTATGAAAGCTTCCCCCCACCTGGCCAATTATATCCCCAAGCAGGTCGTCTATCAATTGCATTTCAACAAAAGGGCAGACACGTTGACGTACGGCACGGGAACGGATTTCAGCAGCACCATTTTGACAGAAGAGACGCCCTATTTTCTCCGATTTCAACTGAATCCATCAAAGATGGAGAAGCACGTTCCCTCTTTTCTCCAGGCATTCAACCGTATAAGCGGGCAGGCGGAGCAATTGGAAGGCAACAGAATAGAAATGGAAATTATCCTGACCAATCGCTTGAAAAATATCAATAGCTTGGTGCAAGGTTTATTTCCCGAACAAAACTAATACTGAAATAACCAAAAACATGAAAGAGGAACTGGTGGTACTGGTAGACAAAAACGATGAAGTGCTTGGCTATGAAGAAAAAATGGCCGCTCATGAGAAGGGGCTCTTGCACCGTGCCTTTTCTATCTTTGTGTTTGATCTACAAGGCCGGCTTTTGTTGCAAAAACGAGCCCAACGGAAATACCATTCCGGTGGACTGTGGACCAATACCTGCTGCAGCCATCCAAGACCCGATGAGGATATTGAAGCAGCGGCCCATAGGCGGCTGAAAGAGGAATTGGGCTTCGATTGTCCATTGACATGGGCCTATAGCTTCATCTATCGCAGTGAACTGGATAAGGGACTGACAGAACATGAATATGACCATGTTTTCTTTGGCACCTATGAAGGACAAATAACTCCCAACCCAGAGGAAGTAGGGTTGTGCAACTATATATCCCTACACGAGATCGAGCGCGACATCCATCTACATCCGCAACGTTATACGGAATGGTTCAAGATTACTTTCGATCAAATGAAAGCGCATCGGTAAGATCAAATCCTATTCTGACCGCTTTTTATTGGCTTGCTTTATCTTTTTATCCTCCCGTTTTTCCTTTAGGTTTTTTACGGCAGTTTTTTTTTCACTTTTCCGGGCACTCTTTTCCTTTGACATACAATGTGATTTTGTGTAAGGTACAATTAAAAATTCGGGAATATGATTTATTTTAATTATTTCTCAACATACCCGTACCGGCCTCCCTATGTCTATATTGCACACTCGTCGGCCTAATGTCTATTTGAGGATTTGGCGGTTGAGTTTATAGAAACCGAGAGAAGGATATCGGGGGTAAAAAAGTTTTGAATGTTTTGAAATATAAGCGCTCGGCACTATATTTGCAACTAAAATTCAGTTACATATCATGGGTAAACTTGATAAACTGATAGCCCGTTTCCTCCCCCCCCCTCACCCAAGGCCCATTGTAAAATCATATGTGATTGAGCAAGTTTTGGAACATCTAAAAGAGAGAGGAAAGTTGAAATGATTGATGCATTAACCTATAAGGATTATACCGCCACGATACATTATAGTGATGACGACGAAGTTTTTTTTGGTAAGGTGATTGCTCTAAATGACCTAATTACATTTGAAGGAACTTCAGTTTCAGAACTGAAGACAGCTTTTCACGAGGCTATTGACGATTATTTGGCAGACTGTGAGGCAATGGGCAAATCTCCGGATAAAACATATAAAGGAGCATTCAATGTAAGGGTACCAGCCGGACTACACAAAAGAGCGGCTATTTTTGCTTCACAGCACCGTATCAGCTTGAACGACTTTGTTAAAACGGCTTTGCTCTATGCTGTAAAACATGAGGATGATTTCACTGCGGAATTAGTTAAACGCGCTGAATAGATTTATTCGGCGCAACCCATTTGTGCCCATGTCAGTTTTACCGGACCACTTATGTCATATTCAACGATTTTTTGTCACGTCCCATAGATTTGCCTTTTTCTAGGTATCTTTGCAGCAATATATGAAAAGTTACTCTTCCTTTCGCACGCTCATGAAAGTGCGTCCAGACGATATAGACATGTTCCAGCATGTGCACAACAGCAAGTATTTCGATTATGTGCTGGCTGCCCGGTACGAGCAAATGCGCGATAACTACGGTACCACCATGGAGGACTATATGGAGCGCGGGCTAGGTTGGGTGATCCGCACGGCACATGTCACCTATAAGCGGCCGCTCAAAATGGGGCAGGAATTTTACGTGGAAACGGGCATAGAAAGCATTCATGAGAGAGGCTGCACCGTACAGTTCAAAATATTGTTCAAGGAGAACGAGAAGGTTTCCTGCGAGGGTTGGTTTGAGTATATCCTCATTGAAACAGCCACAGGCAAATTAACCAAGATGCCCGAGGAGTTGCTGGAGCAGTATGCGATATAGGGGTAGTTTGGAACTGGGCAATGGGGAAAAGACTAAGGCTGATTGAATAGAAAAGGTAGTCCTCAGACTACCTGTCTCGTCCAAAATCCATAGTCCTACGCTATCTCCTCCCGACTTAGAATAACTGCCTTTGCGTCCCTGCGGCTTTGCGAGCAAATTAAGAAACCAATGCGTCTTCTATCAAAAGGCCATAGAATTCCCTTTCCGTGAGTCCCGATGCCCGTACCTGCTGCGGTATGAAGCTTTGTGCGGTTTGTCCCGGAATGGTGTTGATCTCTATGAAATAGAATTTGTCCGTACCCTTCTCCAAGAAATAGTCTACACGTACCATACCCTTGCAGTTGAGGCGTATATAAATCGCCTTCACTAAGCGTTGCACCCTAGAAAGTTGCTCTTCATTCAGATCGGCTGGCGTTATCTCTTGCGTAAGGCCCGGTGTATATTTGGCTTCAAAGTCAAAAAACTCGCGCGTGGTCACCACTTCTGTGGGCGGCAACACCCGCAACTCGCTGCCAACACGATATACCCCTACCGAAAATTCCCTACCAGTGACGAATTCTTCCACCAATACCTGTTTGCCCGTATTCTCCGTATCAAAGGCCTTGTCGATAGCCTCCTGCAATTCACTATCGGCCTTTACCTTGGTCATCCCGATGCTGCTCCCCCCCCCATTGGGCTTCACAAAATAAGGCAATCGCAACTTGGCTCGTACCAGGTCTGCGGCAGTAGCACGCTGTGATTCAAACAAATGAACGGAATTGGAAAGATAAAGATCTGTTATACCGGTCAACAATGCCTTGGTATAGGCCTTGTTCATAGTCACCGCGGAGGTCAATGCATCGCATGAGGTATAGGGAAGCCCTATCATATCCAAATAGCCTTGTAGCTTACCATCTTCACCTGGGGAGCCATGTAGGATAATAAATGCCAAGTCGAACACCACCTTTTCCCCATTGATCGTAAGCGAGAAATCCGTGCGATCTATATCAATTTTTTGTTTATCTTCTAGCTCATAATACCATGAATATAAGGATATAACAATTTTGTACAGGTCGTATTTATCTTTATCAACCTGCTCATATACAAATGCGGCACTTTTGAGCGATACCACGGATTCTCCCGTAAAGCCTCCAGTTATCAATGCGATTTTAGGTTTCATGCTTTCTTTTTAGCTATCGGCTACCAGCTATCGGCTGTTAGCTATTTTTTTATCTTAATACTGATGTCTTGACACTTAAAACGACAAATATAATCGCATATTCGAGTGCGCCAAAGGGAAAAGAGACTATTTTTTATCAACCTTTCCTTAACATAGCGACAAAGGATGGCCGAAAAGCCTCTTAACAATAAAAATCGTTCAAGGTCAATCAACAAATCGCTATCCACTACAATCTGTCACTAAGCTGGATACTACCAGTGATATGGCAATAAATACGTCTTTTGCTGATAACATGAACCCTACCCCGAAAAACCAGCTGTCGTTTCTTTTCTTCATGTTCAAAAAAGTTGAATCCTCTTAAACAGTTCGGCCTTAAGGTACCGTCTGCTTGCATACCTATTTTCAGCTTAACATTCAAACGATAGTGGATGGACTGATAGTTGCGTTTACAGAAATCTATTACTTGTCGTGATAAGCAAATGAACTTGTACAGCGATCCAGCCCTATCCTGAATCTGTCGCATGACAATTTGCGTTTGGACTCGGGAGATACTGACAAAATAACTTTCCTAATTCGACGTATAATAACTTTACCAAAGTTCGCTTGCGCTTTGGCTGTATGTGCACAACTTGGTAAAGTTTTCAGAAGAAAACCGGAAAGTTATTTTGTCAAGATTGCTAATCTACCGATAATCCCTATTCAACAACCTGTACACCTTGAGCCAGAAAAGCCCTGCCCCAATTTTCGGGATCGTGCTTGACTCTAGCCTCGAAACGCTTAGCTATCAGCTCTGCTTCAGTTTCTATTGCCAATATACTATCACATGTAGTCACCTGATCATTTATTGAACGTAATGGTCATTCCCGAAAATTAGTGATTAACACCATATATCTTTCCATAAAAACGTAAAAAAGCTCCCATCCAGCAGGATGGGAGCTTAATCAAATAAATCGAGTTATATTATTTAAATTAACTTTAAAAAGTGTATCTCAAGCCCAACTGTACACTCCAAGTAGTACCAAACGTACTGGCATCTTGGAAAGGGGTAGTTGGCAGTATAGCTTCATTATCAACAATGATGGAATTCATCCTCAGAACAGGAACACCATCTGCACCTGTTGCTGAAGCCCTAGTTAGTAAGTTTTGCATATTATTAAAAACTTTCTGTATACCCCAGTCTCTATTAAGGAAGTTGCCAAAGTTCACAATATCGGCAGTAAACTGAACTTTATTTTTCTGACCACCTACATTAGTAAACAAATCTTGTGTCCATCTTACATCAAAGCGATTGAGCCATGGGATCAAAAAAGCATTTCTTGGCAAATAATCTCCACGATATTTGTCTAATCCATTAGCTGCTACAAATTCATCAAAAGCCGCGCGCTGGTCTTCCACAGAAAAGCTATATGTTGTAGTCACATTGTTCACGGTTACATCCCGCGTATATGCTTGAAATGGGATATCCGAAGTGTTACGTGGCAGATAGATCAAATCGGCATTGATACCATCATTATTTATATCCGCTGAATAAGTATAGGAATACCTTCCTTGATGTGATCCATTATAATAAACACCAATAGTTGTATTTTGGAACTTGTAGTTCAAATTTGCTACTATACGGTGTGGTACGGCATAATTTGAATGATACAAGAATTGATCATTGGGACTATTGATGTTTGCACTACCAGACCAAGCCGAGTTTGCACTCGATCCCGCATTTGCAGTTACTTCTTTGGCTTCTGAATAGGTGTAGAAAACAGATCCAAAGAGGTTATTCCAATTTGAAACCGAAGCGCCGAAGGTGGCACTAAAAGCATGTCCTTTCACATCAGTATTAGTTAAGACTGTTGCATTATTAGCGCCCATTGCTGAATTAAAGGCAGCATCGCTAGCGGAAACATAAAATTCACGATTGTCCCCAAGGTCATCTGCCTGCCCACTGGAACCGTAATTCATTGTTAAGCTAGAACCTCCTCTATTTGCCCCGTATTGGAATGCGGCATTGATATCACGTGTGTACAAAAAGTCAGCAGTTAAGGTCACTGGTGTCTGGGGTATTTTATAATCGGCACCCAAACTACTCCTCCATACCATTGGCATTTTAAAATTTTTGTCTACCAAAGCAAAAGAGCCAGGAGCTCCACCGGAAGGTGAGGTAATAAACACATTTTCACCACCAGCAGGAGGATTATTTACATAGTAATATGGGTCTTGTGGTTGGAAAGTAATATTACCAATCCAAGGAGCGACTTGTGCATAGCTACCTGGTTCTATTGTATTTTGCAATACTCCTGCATTGGTTGGCATATTGGTCAACCATACAAATGGTACACGTCCTGAAAAAAAGCCGCTACCACCACGCACTATAAGCGATCTATCTCCAATGGCATCATAATTAAATCCGAAACGTGGCGATATAAGTACCCTTGATCGTGGCCATGAGCCAGAGCTGTATGTAGTAGGGTTACCATTTATATCCAATAACTGAATAGCATCTATAGCTTGATTAGGCGTCAATTTATTCAAGTAAAGCGGCAATTCGGCTCTTACACCCAGTGTTAACGATAATCGATCCGTTACGCTCATATGATCTTGCAAATAAACAGAGGCTAAACCAAAATTGATTCGAGCATATGTTTCTTGTCCCTCGTAAGGATAAGTCAATCCATACATAATTGGCGCGACTTCATTTGCGGTACCCGTAGTCAGAAAGTCTTCCACAGATGCGTATCGGTAGTATGATGTCCCCATACGAGTATAGCTATTGCCAAATTTCTGTATCTCAAAAGCTGCACCTCCTGTGATGGCATGCTGCCCCAAGTTATATGTAAGATTATTGATAAAAGAATAGTTGTCATTAACTACATCATTGTTGTAAGAAAACAACTCAGTACCAAAGCTCATATAATTGTTGTTACCATCAGCACGACCTCCGTCCCATATGTCCACAAAGGGAAACAATTGACTGCTTGGTGTAGTACGCTTGTCCTGAATACGTGTATAAGTAGCCAAAAATTGGTTAGACAACCTGGAATTAAAGTTACTATTCAGCTCAGCACTTAAAGATCGTACTGTATTTTCAAATCCATAGTTACCATTTTGAAAAGTTATAGAGTTTTGACTCACACGATTGAAGGAACTACGCGGATAAGGACCAGAATTTCCATTTGCCAATTGATCGGAAACTCCAATCACTTGGTTGTATCGTACAGATAATTTATGTCTTTCATTGACATTATAATCCAGACGGGCCAAGAATTTGGTGCTATGCTGGGACGCTTCATCGGCATATCCCTCATACAGACCTGGATCGTATCCCCACTGATTGATCAAATGGCTGCGTACTGCTTCCAAATCGGCAACAGTGGTTCTTGCAATATTATTACTCGCGTCAGCAACACCATTTGTAGAAGCACGCCACAGATTTGCTCCCGATGCATTGGCGCCTGTTCCCTCTTCACGTTCCGCATTCACAAAAAAGAATAATTTATCTTTGATAATGGGTCCACCCAATCGAAAACCATAATTGCGTCTTGCCCCGTCCACGGGATCTAAAATAACATCTTTAATCTTTCGTCCGGTAAGGTAGTCGTTGGAAAAGAAACCATAAGCAGATCCATGGAATGTATTGGTACCACTACGCGTCACTGCATTAATACCTGCGCCTGTAAAACCACTTTGTGTAACGTCATAAGGCGCTATATTTATTTGAATTTCTTCAATTGCATCTAATGATATAGGTTGAGAGTTGCCCCCTGGAAGTGGACTGTCACTCAAGCCAAAACCATTATTAAAATTAGCACCGTCAATCTGTAGATTGTTATATCGTGCGTCACGACCAGCAAACGAATTGCCAGAGGCTTGCGGAGTAAGTCGCATGAACTCAGTAACGCTTCTGGTTATCTGAGGGAGGTTTTCCAATTGTCCAGTAGCAATATTAGTACTTGCTCCTGTTCTATTAACGTTTACTCCACCAGAAATTGCTGTCACCACTACTTCGCCCAACTGTGTTCCAGAGCTTAAAGTAGCGTTGAGCACATAAGGCTGACCCAATTGCAGGAAAATGTTTTCATACTTTTCAGGATTGGTGCCCACATAGGATACCTCCACGCGGTAAGGACCTCCTACGCGCATATTAGCGATGTTGAAACGGCCCGATTCGTTGGTGGACGTACCGTATACGGTACCTGTGGGAGTATGAATGGCCCGGACAGTGGCGCCAATGGACGGCTTACCGTCAGACTCCAAAACCGTACCTGTCATACTACTTGTCGTTACCTGGGCATGTAGGGCTACCGCCATCAGTAACATCAAAAGAGAGAGTAAAATCTTCTTCATTTGTGTGGTTTTAAATAAATATTTAATTGCTTTGATGGGACAAAGGTAGCTAGCGAAATCGAATTTACCGATAAGCCTATGTTAAGAAATCGTTAACTGATTTTCGTAAACAAATCTTGTAAATCCCAGTAAAATGACATATAGCGACTATATATATTAATATAACAACAAAAAATTAACCAAAAAATGAGGTAAATAACGATTGATTAATCTTCATGCGACAGATTTGCCTGCAAAAAACACAAGAATGTGGAAAATTTTTTGGTAATGTTGATATTTTTAGGTCTTTTGCATGAACAAAAAACATAAAAGTGGTTCATTTACCGACACATCCTTAAGCAAAATTCTTTCTTTTTTTCTATGATGTTTTATATGAGTAGACTATCTTGTGTACACAAATAGGCAGCTATATTGGCGGTTGTGCGAAAGCAAGGTCGTGCAAATAACGATCGTATCTTTTTTTTGCCAAGCGAATGGAAAGTACCGTTGCCCACACCCCCCGTCATAGAATCCTTTTTTAAGTGAATATAATGAGGGGCACAAATTTTTCTTTTTTTAAAAACCTTACCAATGTTGTGCGTAAGGCCAAAGCGCAGGTAAAGTTTTCTGATTTTTTTACTTTTTAATTTTTACTTTTCACCATGAACATCGAAACATTGCGCGAATACTGCCTAGGCAAAAAAGCCGTTGATGAAGGATTTCCTTTTGGCGAGGATACCTTAGTCTTCAAAGTGGCAGGAAAAGTCTTCTTGCTTGTCGGTCTGGACGAACACCCCCTGTATTTCAACGTGAAATGTGATCCCGAACGAGCAATCTCCTTAAGGGAATTGCATCCACACAGCGTGAAACCAGCCTATCACATGAACAAAAAACACTGGAATAGTGTCTATATCATAGGTGAACTTAATGACGACACCTTACGTGAACTCATAGATCACAGCTATGAACTGGTAGTCGCTGGTTTGCCCAAGAAGGAAAAAGAAAGATTAAAGCTGAAAGACTAAAGACTAAAGCTTACCGGCAAGCTGGGAAGCCTGTCTTGATACTTATGTCTTGATACTTGATACTCAAAACGCACAACTGACAACTAAAAACATGTGGCACAAAATCCCTTGGGAGTACATCCCTGAAAACGGAAATATCAAGAAAGCCAGGATAGCCGGTAAAATCATCTGCCTCATCAAGCAAGAGGACAAACTGTATGCCACCGCTGTCAAATGTCCGCACGCAGGTGCCGACCTGACACAGGGATGGTGCGATAGCAGGTACCTCATTTGCCCCTACCATCGCCACGCCTTTGACCTACAGACAGGCAGGGGATTGCCCCATCAAGGCAACTACATCAACATATATCCAATAGAAAGCAGGAAAAATGGTTATTATATAGCCATAAAACCCAGCCTCTGGAAACGACTCTTTCCCTAACAATTTTATTACTTAGCAAATTTATCACCCACCGTCGATTAACGTTGACGATGAGTTGATTATCTTTACGGCAATACTAACAAAGGGTGCTCGACAAAAATCCCGTTTGAACAAAAAAGCAGATTGCTTCTTCTCCGCCAAAAGCGGATCATCGCAATGACACTTTTTTGTTCGTAAATCGGCAGATCGCAATGGCGGCAAACCGTAAGAAGGAAATCTGTCGTACACCCACTCACAACTGACAACTGACAACTCATAACTGATAACTCATATACACCATTATGATGACATATACAAAAACAAATAACCTCATAGGATGGACTGTATTTCTCCTGGCCTTTATCGTCTATTGGCTTACCAAAGAGCCCACTGTCAGTTACTGGGACTGTGGCGAGTTTATTGCTGCTGCCTATAAATTGCAGGTCGTACATCAACCCGGTGCCCCCCTATTCCTCCTATTGCAGAACATATTTGGCAACTTGGCCCTAGACAACAGTGCACATATCGCCCTATGGATGAACGCGGGTTCGGCATTGGCCAGCGCGCTCACCATCCTGTTTCTTTTCTGGACCATCACGGCTCTGTCCAAGAGAATACTTGCTAATCAAACAGACCATACGGACGAGGCCACATCCCATATCAAGATTTTTTCCGCCGGTATCATTGGCGCTTTGGCATTTACTTTTTCGGATAGCTTTTGGTTCTCCGCCGTGGAATCGGAAGTATATGCCCTGAGTTCCCTGTTCACGGCGCTGATCTTCTGGCTGGCACTCAAGTGGGATGCCAAGGCTGACGAACCCCGCTCCTCCAAGTGGCTGCTGCTCATCGCCTATATGATGGGCTTGTCCATTGGTGTTCACCTGCTCAACTTGCTGACCATACCGGTGATAGGCTTATTGGTCTATTTCAGAATGACGGAAAAGACAACCAAAAAAGGCATTGCATCAACGCTCTTATGGAGTGTGGCCATTTTGGCTTTCATACTGTGGGGCGTCATACAGTACCTCTTGAAAGCTGCCGCCCAAGCAGAGCTGCTTTTTGTAAACGGTATGGGCTTACCTTTTGGCTCGGGCATAGTAGCTTTTGCGCTTGCCCTGCTCCTTGCCTTGGCCTTGGGCATAGGTTATACACAGCGGAAAGGCAATGCGCTCTCAAATGCCGGCCTACTGGGCTTCGTTTTCGTTATATTTGGATACGGTTCCTTTGCCATGGTGGCCATCAGGGGAGCCTCCAACCCCTCGCTCAACAACAACGCACCCGACAATATTTTCAACTTCATAGAATACGTGACGCGCGACCAGTACCCTTCAGCACCTTTGATCACGGGCCCCTTCTACGACTCTCGCCCCACCAACATAGCCGAGGGAGCGGCCATCTACCGGAAAGATGCCGACAAGTATACCTTGGTAAAGCATAAGTCCGATTACGTCTATGATAGAACTACGCTATTCCCCCGTATCCACGACCAGAAACGGGCAGATTTCTACCGCTCTTGGCTCCAGATAGGCGATGGCCAGAAGCCCACATTCGTGGACAACATTCGCTTTTTCATCAGCTATCAGGCCAATGTAATGTACTGGCGCTATTTCCTGTGGAATTTTGTAGGCAGGCAGAATGACGAAGAAGGCCACTTTGGCAATTATACCGATGGCAATTGGATAAGCGGCATCAAAGCATTGGACAATGCCCGCCTAGGTGGTCAATATAGCCTGTCACAGCAGATGGAGAACGACCCCACGCGCAACACCTATTTCTTCCTACCACTATTACTAGGCATCGTAGGACTAATATGGCACTACCGCAAGGACAAAAAAACACTTTCTGTCACCGCCCTATTCTTTTTCTTCACAGGGCTAGCTATTGTACTTTACCTCAACGATAGCCCCATACAACCGCGTGAGCGCGACTACGTCTACGTTGGTTCGTTCTATGTATTTGCCATCTGGATAGGCATGGGTACCATAGCCCTGCAAGAACTGCTATCCAAAAGAGTGGCACGGCGCTATGCCGTCCTTGCTACCTCCGGCCTGCTATTGGCAGTTCCCGCCATCATGGCCATACAGGGATGGGACGACCACGACCGCTCGGAAAAGTATACGGCCCGGGACCTCAATGCGCACAACTACCTCGCATCCTGCGAACCCAACGCCATCCTGTTTACCATGGGCGACAACGATACCTATCCACTGTGGTACGCACAAGAAGTGGAGAAATTCCGTACGGACGTCCGTATCGTCAATATCGGTTTGCTAGGAGCAGATTGGTATGCCAGACAGATGAAAAAGAAAATCAACAATGCCGAAGCGCTGCCCATCAGCATGAAGGAAGAGCAGTTTACCAAGGGCGTGCGGGATTACCTGGATCACTATGACTATGGCATAGCAGGGCACATAGAAATCGAAAAATTACTGGATGTGATGTTATCGAACAATCCCAACGACAAGCTGGAGACCCGATCCGGCCAATTGGTCAACTTCTTGCCTACCAAGAAGATGAAATATACCATCAATAAGGAGGAGGTGATCGAGAACAAGATAGTTCCCCAAAACTGGCAACACTTGTTGGCCGACACCATGGAGTGGGAATTTAACGGAGACTACATCACGCGTGCGCATATAGTCCTCTTGGATATTTTGGCACATAACCAGTGGAAAAGACCTATCTATTTCTCCAAGGTTGTGCCACCCGATGAATCCATGGGACTGGACAAATACCTGGTAAACGAAGGATTGGTATCCAAACTGATGCCCATCAAGGCATCAACGGAAACAGATACGCCTTCCAACACGGAAGCGATATATAGCAACCTGATGGAGAAATTTGAATATGGAAACCTGAAGGAGCAAAAGTACCTCGATCCACTGAGCCGAAACATGGTGGCTCAGCTATCCATTGAAATGGGACAGCTCTCGCAGGATCTACTGCAACAGCAGGATAGGGAAAGAGCAAAAAGCATAGCCAACAAGGCAGTGGAAGTGATGCCTCAAAACATATATTCGCTGAACCATGCCGTTGGCATGTATTTCACCACAGACACTCTGTATGAAGTGAACGAAACGTCTAAGGCGCAACAACTGCTGGAAAAGAATACCGAGTATGTATATAGCCAGCTCAACTATTGGATAGACATCGCAGCGACCAAACCCGACTACAATGCCTACGAAATAAGGCGAGGTATGGGGCTACTGAACGCTTTGCTGGAAACTGCCAGCAAGCATAAGGATAGCAAAATGAAAGCGCTTGTGGAACAACGGTATAAGGAACTGGAAAATAAGCTGGGAAGGGTCTAAGAAAATGAAAAATGGAAAAAACTGTTCGAGATGTTAGCTAGGCTCAATGCCGTCCTGAGCCTGAAGATGGATTGAAGTGTAAGACTACGAACAGTTAAATGGCAGATCTATTTTTTACTTTTAAATTTTTACTTTCCTTCCCGATACCTCTTGTAGATCTTCACGGCTACCATGATCATCATAGAAAAGAAAACGAGCCCGATTAGGCCATAAATCCAGTTGACGGCACTCTTCAGTACCACGGTAAAGACAATGGCAAAGAGCAAGATGGTGGCCACTTCGTTCCAGATACGTAACTGTATGGACGACCACTTGCTCTTTTCTTCCCTTAATCGGAATAGGATGCGTTGGCAGATGAAATGATAAACAAGCATACCCAACACGAATACCAGCTTCACCTGCATCCATGCGCTGCTCAATAGACCTGGTACCAGATGAAGCATAAGCAAACCCGCCCCTACCGTAAAATACATGGATGGCGTGGTGATGATCCACCAAAGCTTGCTCTCCATCATCACAAATTGCTTGTGAAGAATGGCATATTCCTCTGGTGATTTCTTTCGTGCCTCCGTATGGTAAATGAATAAGCGCACAATATAGAATATACCCGACATCCAACAGACGACAAAGATAATGTGGATAGCCTTGGCGTATAAATATATCATAGTTGTGTGTTGTGAGTTATATTAAGTATCAAGACAGACTTTCCGGCTTGCTAGACTGCTTTAGTCTTTCAGCCTTACACCTTCCTTCCTATACCTACTTCTAATACCTAAACTCTTTCACCACCTCAATAGCGTGCTTCACGTGATCAAATGGGATATCGGGCATGATACCGTGTCCCAGGTTGAAGATGAAGCCCTCCTCCCCTCTCATACGCTCAAACAAGCTTTCGATTTTATTCTTGATGACCGATTTTTCGGCATAGAGCACAAAAGGGTCGAGATTGCCCTGCACGGCCATACCTTGCGGCAGAGCAGTTTTGATGTTCTTCAAATCGGCATTCCAATCAACGGAGATGACATCTGGCTTGGCCTCGGCCATCATGGGTGCAAAAACGGAACTTCCCTTGCAAAAAGAAATGATGGGGATATCTTTTCTATTCAGTTTGGAAAATATCAGCTTGTTATAATGGTGGGAAAATTCGCGATAATCGTCCCAAGAGAGCGCCAAGGCCCAACTATCGAACAACTGCAGGGCATCCACGCCAGCGGCTATCTGCATATTGAGGTAGTCTACTGTTACATCGGCAATCTTTCCCAATATCAAATGGGCTAGTTCGGGTTCATTGTTCAACAACAATTTGGTGAGCTTGAAATCCCTGCTCGATTTGCCTTCTATCAAATAGCTTAACACCGTAAATGGAGCACCGGCAAAACCGATGAGCGGAATGCGTGCATCCAAACGTTCCTTTACCACCTTAATTGCATCAGCCACATACTGCAATTTGCCTATTACATCCGTACGCAAAGCCTCCGCATCGGCCCTTGAACGTACCGGATTAGCAAAAACAGGGCCTACGCCCTGCGTGAAGCTCAAGTCGCCTCCCATAGCCTCTGCCGTCACCAAAATATCCGAAAAGAGGATCGCGGCATCTATATCCAAAAGATCCACAGGAAGCATGGTCACATCGGCCGCAATCTCCGGTGTTTTGCACATTTCCAGAAAGGAATACTTGTTCTTTATCTCCCAATACTGCGGCATAAACCTGCCTGCCTGACGCATCATCCATACCGGCGGGCGTTCCGTTTTCTCTGCAAATGCGGCCCTCATGAAAAGGTCGTTTTGTAATGTCGCTATACTCACTTTTATTGTTTAGGTATTTCGTTTTCTATTCTGTTTATAATCTGGGCAACCCTACTGGTCACCTCTAGCTCCCGTGCCTTATCTACATAAGCACGCACGCGTTCATAGTTTTTCTTGTGCAGGTTAATGTTGGCCAGCTGAACCAATACCAAGGCTTTGTCATTGGACCTTCTGAATGGTAGCCGACTGGCTATCTGGAAATGCATCTCGGCCTTGTCATAGTCTAGCAATTGCAAAGCCAAACTACCACTGATGTATTCATAATAGTTGCGCCTTTTTTTTCGCAGGTATTCAGGCTTCTTGATATCGGACAGAAGTATCCTTGCCTTGTCAAACTCCTTCCGCTTGAATGCCTCCGAAGCCATAAAAACCGTTCCATCCCGGTAATAACTCCACACCGTATAGCCGATCATGCCGAGGATAATGACCGCCAATTGATAGGTGCCCTGATACAATGCTACGGCAAACAATAAAATTAAAACGGCAATGACCAGTATGCGAGCCCTGGATGTCAGCATGTACTAATGGTTTTGATTGTCCGTAAACTTATAACCAACCCCTCTGATGGAATGGAAATAAATGGGATTTTTTTGATCTGGTTCAAAATACTTTCTAAAGGTAAGGATAAAATTGTCAATCGTCCTGGTAGAAGGAAAAACGTCATAGTTCCACACCGTTTCCAATATCTGCTCGCGCGAGACGGCCTCATTCCTACGCTCTATTAAAAGTTTGAGCAACATGGTCTCCTTCTTGGTCAGTGGAATGATGGTACCATCGGCATGGTGCAACTCAAAGGAATTAAAATAAATCGTCTTGTCTCCTATCTTGTATGAATTAAGCTCCTTCAATTCCTCCCCTTTCATGCCTCGGCGCACCAAATTGGCCACACGCAGGATGAGCTCTTCCAGGTTGAAAGGCTTCACCATATAGTCATCGGCACCTTTTTTCAAGCCAGACACCCTATCTTCGTTGCTGTTTTTTGCCGTAAGGAACATGATGGGGACTTCCGTGTTTTCAAGACGTATGGTCTCCGCCACCTGAAAGCCATTGATCTCGGGGATCATCACATCCAAGATAACCAAATTGAATCGTTCCTCCTTGAAAATTTTGAGTGCCTTTTTGCCATCTGTGGCTGTACTCACCTTATATCCCTCCAATTCGAGGTTCAGCTTAATGGCCTCCAAGAGATGTTCTTCATCCTCTACCAGCAATATTCTTTGTTTCTGTTGCATAAATACTTGTGTTAATTAAAATAAACCTCAAATACGGTTCCATGGGGTACATTGTTCTTCACCTTGATCTGGGCTTTGTGCTTATCCAGTACGGATTTTACTATATATAAACCCAGCCCAGTGCCTTTGGTTTTTCTAGTGTCCTCGCTACCTACCCTGTAAAACTTATTAAAGATACGCTTCTTTTCCTCATCGGCAATACCAATCCCGGAGTCTGCCACCACAAGCACCCCTTTCCCTTGTTCATTTCGCCTGAGGTTCACTTGTACATTGGCACACTCAGGAGAATACTTAATGGCATTTTCCATCAGGTTGGTCACCACCGAAGTAATGGCAAAGCGATCGCCAAATACGCTGACATCCGGCTCCAGATCGAGCTGAATCATTTGCGAGGTACAGGCATGTATCTGCAGCCTATCGGAGACTTTTTCTACAATCTCGGATAGGTTAAGGTCTTCCATAACGGCCGAGCCGTTCAGGTTTTCCAAGCGGGTAGCCAAGAGGATATTGCCCACCATATCGTCCAGCCGTTCAATGTCCTTCAAGGAATTGTGCAGGAACTTGTTGCGCTGTTCCCTGTCCAAATCGCGTTTCAATATCGTTTGCAGATAGAGTTTGATGGATGCCAAGGGCGATTTGAGCTCGTGTGTGACGGAGAGCAGAAAATTGTGTTGTTGTGTGCGCGAATTATGTTCCCTGACGATCGCTCGTTTAAGAAGTATGGCGCCTACCACAAAAATAGACAGAAACAAGAAACCCTCCCCAACTATCATCCCCTTCCTATTCGGCTCCACTTCCATGAGCAATATACCCCACCACACAATCTGGGCAATGGCGTAAAACATCAGCGCATAAAACAGTACCAACGATCTTCTCATACAACCGCTAAATTAAAGCTAAAAATCCAAAATCGAGAAATCCCAACATTCGTCTTCGTATTTATGACAAATAACAAAGAAATGCTAAACAAATACCAGGTCCAAACCCTCCTTCATGGCCGTCAGGGCCTTATCTAGATCGTCTTGAGTATGAGCCGCCGACACGAAGCCCACTTCGTAGCCCGATGGTCCTAAGTACACTCCCCTATTGAGCAGTGCTCTATGGAACACCTTATATTTCTCCATGCTATTGGCGTCTATTTCATCTGCCGAGCGAATGGAAGACTTGTCAGTAAATGCTATCCAAAAGATAGAAGCTATGCTGAATACCTTCACCTGATAATTCCGAGCATCGATATAGGCGGTAAGGGCATCGACAAGGTTTTTGGTCTTTGTGGCAAGCCCTTCATAGAAACCATCGGTATTCAATACGTTCAGTTGGGCAATGCCTGCTGCCATGGCAATCGGATTGCCCGATAAGGTACCGGCTTGATATACTCCGCCATCAGGTGAGATACAGCTCATCAATTCCTCAGACGCTCCATAAGCTCCCACTGGCATTCCACCGCCTATGATTTTGCCATAGGTGATGATGTCTGGTTGGATACCATAGTAGGCTGCCGCTCCTTCAAAGCCTAGTCTGAAACCGGTAATGACCTCGTCAAAGATCAATAGCGCGCCATTTTCTTGGGTAATGGCCCTCAAATATTCAATATAGTGCTGTTCTTGTATCAGCAATCCATCATTGGCCGGTATGCCTTCAATAATAACTGCCGCTACCTGTCCCTCGAATTGAGCGAAGGCTTCTTGCAATGCTTGCTTATCGTTGAGTGGAAGCACAATGGTCTCTGCGGCAAAGGATGTCGGTACGCCCAGTGAACTGGTCTCTCCAAAAGTTACCAACCCTGATCCAGCCTTCACTAATAGCGAATCTGAATGGCCATGATAGCAGCCCTCAAATTTGATAATTTTATCCCTCTTAGTATGGCCACGAGCCAATCGGATGGCAGACATCACTGCTTCCGTACCCGAACTCACAAAGCGTAATTTCTGGATATACTTATTGTTCGTGAGGATCAGCTCTGCCAGTTCATTTTCCAATTCCGTAGGTGCGCCGAAACTCAGGCCTTGAGGCAAGGCATTTATTACGCTTTCGCGTATGCGCCCATCATTGTGTCCCAGGATCAAGGGGCCCCATGAACAGCAGAAATCTATAAACTCGTTGCCATCGGCATCCCATATGTGACTGCCGTCGCCCCGCTCTATAAACAGAGGGGTACCATATACCGATTTAAATGCCCTTACAGGCGAATTGACCCCACCAGGGAAATAAGTCTTGGCCTTCTCATATAGCGCGGCCGATTTGCTTCTAGATATATCCTTCACTTGTGTATGTGTTTAGTATCAAGACTTCCTTTCTAACCTAGGAAGGCAATCAGTCTTTCTGCTTTGGTCTTTAGTCTCTTTGCTTTAGTCTTGTGTCTGTTCGGGCGTAAAGCATTACGCCCCCTTGTGGCTTCTAAATCCACTTATTGGCCAGTATATCGCGGATATGGTAAGTGGTAATGACACTTGCGCCTGCCCTTACAAAGGCGTACATGGTCTCCATGACTACTTTCTGTTCGTCTATCCATCCTTTCTCGGCAGCGGCCTTAACCATTGCGTATTCACCTGAAACATTGTATACCGCCAGGGGCAAATTGGTTTCCGTCTTCAACCTGGCCAAGATATCCAAATAGGCCAATCCCGGTTTCACCATAAGAATGTCTGCCCCTTCTTGCTCATCCAGAAATGCCTCCCTTATTGCTTCTCGGGGGTTCCTGAAATCCATCTGGTAAGCTTTGCGGTCTCCCTTGCCGGGAGCACAATCTGCCGCATCCCTAAAAGGACCGTAATAGGCCGATGCAAACTTTGTAGCGTGAGACATAATGGCCACATTGACAAAGCCGTTTTTGTCCAGCGCACTCCGCAAGGCGGCTATCCGGCCATCCATCATGTCTGATGGGGCAATCATGTCAACTCCAGCTTCAGCGTGAGCCAAGGCCATTTTGCACAATACCTCAATAGTTGCATCATTCTGTACATAATCATCCTGTAATATGCCGCAATGCCCGTGACTTGTATAGGCGCACACGCATACATCTGTCACGATGTAAAGCTCGTCGCCAAAACGCTGGCGCAGGGCGGCAATAGCCTGAGGGATGACCCCATGGGCATCGTATGCATGGTGGGCATCCACACTTTTCCCTTCACCTACTCCGAACAGCATGATCTTGTTTACGCCCAGGGATAGGCCTAGGGCTACATCTTCTAGCAATGTATCCACCGAAAAGTGGTATATACCCGGCATAGAATCAATGGCATGCTTCACCTGAGTACCCGGAACAACAAAATAAGGATAAATAAATAGATCTTTGGAAAGGTGCGTCTCCGCTACCATATCTCTTACCAAAGGATTTTTCCGCAATCTGCGCTGACGATAAATCATGGTTAATTTTTAATATATAAAAAAAGAGGAATAATCCCCTTTTTGAAATTGTTTGATGCAAAGATAAGATACAATGTGTACAAGCTTATTTACTTCATGGTCAAATTTGCTCATTATAGCAGTTGCCTGACATTCTTTTCAAATAGAAGTCTTTAATAGTTCAATCCAAAGACTGCCTCGGCCAATCCCAATTCATCCGGAGAGTAGGGCAACGTATATTTTAAGCCCATTTCGTCTAGTTTCTTGCCGGTTGACTTACCTATGCTGACTATTTTTTGATTTGGTTCCATCAGATTGTCTGCGAAATAAGCATCCACATTCGTTGGACTGGTAAATATCAATACGTCGGCATAGCTTGGAGACACTTCGTCCATGAGTACAGTTTCATATACAGGCAAGTCGATAACTTTCGTGTTTTTCGTAAGGCAGCTCTGTACCGTATCTAGAGATCCTTTTGCCTTAGGGAATAATACCGTCTGACCATCTACCAGTTTTGCAAATTCCTTTCCTACCTTTTCGATGGATATACCTTCGCTTTCACCGGTAAAGTCGGGAACATGGCCCAAGTTTCGCAAGGCTTCTTCCGACCCTCGCCCAACGACGGCAAACTTCACATGCTTGCTCAATCTAGGGTTTAACTTAAAAAAATGCTCTATACCATTCTTACTGCCGAAGAATATCCAGTTTACGTATTTAAGGATATATGGATCCAGCACATTTATAATTGGAAATATCCTAATTAAGGAACGAGCTTCCACTTTAATTCCCAATCTTGACATTGCACGCGTAAAATAGCTCGATTCGGTCAGCTCCCTCGTTATAAATACGCTTTCGGGCAACTTGCGATCTTCGGCAAACTTGGAAACGATGCTCTCTGCCATTCCCTCGCTGCTGGCAGCGTGCAAGTATAAACGAGTCGGAAAATCTTCACCACTTTCGGCTTTGGAGGTCCAGGCCATAAAACCATCAGCTGTGCGACGGCAGTAACAGCCCAGCGGCATATGACAGCCGCCATCGAACATATT
The DNA here is from genome assembly GCF_000427965.1 of Olivibacter sitiensis DSM 17696. Taxonomy (GTDB): domain Bacteria; phylum Bacteroidota; class Bacteroidia; order Sphingobacteriales; family Sphingobacteriaceae; genus Olivibacter; species Olivibacter sitiensis. The sequence goes on from NZ_ATZA01000027.1 coordinate 41,041, forward strand.
AAGCACTGTTCGTTCTACGGCTATTTCTTCGGCAACCTGGACGTCGTGAAGGGGTTGCAACGCTTCAATCAATTCCGTATCTGACTCTCGCACTTGTATGGCCAACACGCCTTGGGCTGGCGCGGGAATGATTTCATAAGGCAGTAACTCCTCTACATGAAATTCGCTCAAATTTATCTTTAAGCGTTCCACACCCGCTTTTGCCAGCATAATGGCATCGTATTGTTCATCCCTCAACTTTTGGATACGGGTCGGAACATTGCCCCTTAAGTCATCAATCTCCAAATCGGGCCTCAATGACAAGAGTTGTGCCTTTCGCCGATTGGATGAAGTGCCCACTGTAGCAGCAAACTTAAGGGAAAGCCTACGAGTGGCATCCACACAATCTTTCAATATAAGAAGCAGCTCAGAAGGATCTTCTCTTTTTGAGACCGCTGCAATAGTTAATCCAGTCGGATTGGTTGTGGGCAAATCCTTGTGCGAATGCACGGCCAGGTCGATGTGACCTAACAGAAGTTCCTCTTCCAGCTCTTTGGTAAAAAAACCCTTGCCCTCCAATTTGTCCAAACGCAAATGCTGAATGTTATCGCCTTGAGTTTTAATGATCTTCAGCTCGGCATTAATACCAATCTCCTCTAATCTATCCTTGACAAAGTTGGCCTGCCACAATGCCAGTTCACTCCCCCTAGTACCAATAACAAGTTGTCTCTCCACGTTTTATGATGTAATTATTTAGCTATAAAGATTATATTTATTCCCTAAAAGACATAGCCATACCGACACATCTCTACCTTGACAGCAAATATAAAAGGGATAAATAAAATAAAGAAAAGATTAGTTCTTTATTGTCTCTTTGGCCGATTCTTTGACCAAAATTTCCTTTGCCATAATCATAGGACCACTAATGTATTTCTTTTCCATATAATTGATGATCTTGTCCAGCACCTCTCTCGAGCTTGGATCCAAGGAATTTACTTCATTGGCAAACACGGTATTGATGGCAAAAGACCTAATGGCTTTTATTTTTTCGGGAACTTGGCGCATGGCCAGCTCTACTTCGCGTTGCTTCAGCAATGGTAGGAATTCTTGAATATTATCGTCTATGATACGCTCTGCATCTACCAGTTCGTTATACCTGTCCTGCAAGTTTTTATTGGCTATGGCCTGCAGGCTACTAACCTCTATGTAATGAACTGGATATAAATTATGCACATCTTCGCAAACATCGTTTGGAATGGCCAAATCGACTACTACCTTCTTATCTGTTTCACCATTGAGTAAGGAAGAGTAGATAAGCGGCGTCACCACGTGCTCAGTGGCCCCTGTACAGGTGATTAAAATATCAAAACCTTCTTTATAGGAAGTCAAATCGGACAAGGCGAATGCTTTACCATTCAGTTCGGCCGCCAATGCTTGTGCTTTATCTAGACTTCTATTGAAGATGGAAAATTTACTAAACTTATGTTTCTTTAGGTATTTAGACAAATTGCAGTTGGTCTCTCCAGCGCCAATGATGAGGATTCTGGGATCATTTGTTAGCTTGAGATCACGTAGCTTACGGTAAGCTAAGGAGACAACGGAAATGGGATTTCTTGATATACGGGTTTTAGTATAGACCTCTTTAGCCGTTTTCACTAATCTATCCATTACCATACGCAAGAAATCGCCGGTAAGCCCGCACTGTTTACAACGCTCATATGCCCGCCTTACCTGCGCTAAAATCTCCTTCTCTCCTACAACTAAGCTATCTAGAGAGCAGGACATCCTAAAAAGATGTTTTAGCGCCTCCATGTCCTCATAGGTAGTGACTTGGCTCAAAAAGCAAGCAAACTGCTCATTGGGCACGCAAAAATTCAATTTTTCGAGAAAGGATTTGACAAAATCGGAAGTTAGGTTCTGAGGGGAATGAAACACAAACTCGACCCTATTGCATGTACCAACATAGAATATCTCCGGGATATCAAAGCTACTCTTGACATTCATCAAGCGATTTTCGATTTCCTCATTACAAATAATCAAATTGCCTAAGTCTTTTAGGTCGATGTGTTTGTGTGTAAAAGCTATTACTTTTAGATCTTTCAAGGCTAAACCCCTCATTTTTTCCGTTGCACAAAAGTACATACAAGCAAAGCTACATCTGTCAGAACTTTGTAATTTGGAGCTATTTAGAACCTTTATAAACTAAATGGCCTACAACAAAAAATGCCCCCGCTTTTATCAGGGGCATTTCTTATGCTAAATTTTACGTTTACTGTGCTTTTGTACGCCTGAGTGTTAACTAGTTGGCAGGAACAGCACCTACGTTAGGATTGGTAGGGACATAAGGTTTAGCATCAGCGGCTATACCAAGTTTTGTCCTTACATCTCCGTTCAGGTTATCTCCACCTTCATAATATATTACAGATTGTTGTGCTACATCCAGTACATAGGCGTAGCCCTTTTCTTTTGCAACGGCACCGATAGTTGTGGTCAACTTAGTGAATACCGGCTGCAACAATTCCCTGTTCTTTTCACCTATTTGTTGCTGTGCAGTTTGCTGATGTTCTTGCAATCTATTCTGGAACTCGGTCATTTCCGCTTCCAGTGCTTGCAATTCTTTACCAAGTACGTCTCTATTGGCTTCACTTAGGTTTTTTTGCTTCTCCAAATAAGAAGCGTACTTCTTCTGCAGTTCACCTTGCATCTGCTGCGCTTCTGTTTGTTTGGTTTGTACAAAAGCATTAACCGATTCAACTGCTGTTTTATACTCAGGCATTAACTGTATGATTTCTTCTGTATCTACATGCCCTATCTTTTGTTGTGCGCTAACCATACCATAGCTACAAAACAACACCGCACCAACAACAATTGACTTAACTAATTTTTTCATTTGACTCAATTTCCTTTTTTGTTTTTTACCACCGCTGGATCGGTGGGATTTAAATTAATTTTAATTATCCGTTTTTAATATTAGCTGCAATTTTAATCAAGATATTACTGTTTTGCAACATTTCCTGGTTTATATCCCAATTTTGTTATGACTTCATCACTTTTGTCCAGTCTTGGGTTGGCATATAAAAAGTTAACTTCGCTCCCTTTGTCCAAAATCAAGTCCAAATTCTGACTTTCTGCAATAGCTTGAATGGTCTTGGATACCTTTTCTTGAATAGGTTGTATTAGACGTAGCCTTTCTTGATACAGCTCACCTTCGAACCCAAATATTCTTCTTTGAAACTCCTTGGTTTCGCGTTCCTTATTCACGATTTCGTCCTCCCTCTTCTTCCGTGCATCATCATTGAGCAACACCTGATCGTCTTGGTAGGCCCTGTACATCTTTTCAATATCGGCATATCGAGCGTCCACTTCTTTCTGCCAATTTTCTGACATATCATTTAATTTCTGCTCTGCCGCTGTATAATCTGGAATATGTTTCAATATATATTCAGTGTCTACATATGCAAAACGTTGGGCGAAAGCGGCAAATCCCGTCAAGGACAAGATAGCCAATGTCAGTACGATTTTTCTAATATTCATATTTTGCATTTTTAATTTCATTCGTGAATAATTTGCCTTTTCGGGAACCTTCATAGCACCTACACGTACACTTCTTATTTCTCACATGGCCGCGTATCCTGCAGGTTTCATCTTTTTAACATGTCATAGTCGTTGTCGACTCTTTTGTTCTAAAGAATAAGACTGCTTTGTCTTATTAAGGTTTAACCCCTAGCTTTTGCATTATTTTACACAATCAACTATCATGTTCCATAAATGTACACAAATTTAATTCCACAATTTCAATTTCCTAGTTAAATCCACCCATTTGCTGCATGATGCTGAACGTGAACGGCTGGCGCCACTGATCACGGGACAGCCCTGGCACTGCATCAAACGCATGACCATAATCTATACCCAGCAAACCAAAAATAGGCAAGAATATCCTAGCACCTACACCTACCGAGCGGCGCACCTGAAAGGGGTTGAAATCCTTAAACTGATTCCAAGTATTACCAGCATCGGCAAAAGCCAACATAAACACCCTGGCTTGTTCGCTATTCATAATGGGATAACGAAGTTCCATCTGGTACCTGGTATAAATAGGACTACCAGAGTTGCGTGCTATGTTAATTTGGCTTGCATTATTCGCATCTCTTGGGATAACCACGCCATTGGCATAACCGCGCATGGCTATAATTTCAGAACCTTGCAAGAAATCAAAGCCTTGCATACCATCGCCCCCCAGTTTGAAGCGTTCAAATGCAGAAGTTCCTGTCACACTGCTGTAACTACCTATGAAACCAAATTGAGCTTGTGCCTTAAAGGTAAGTTTACCGATCACGCTTTGAAACCATTGTGAATCGAACTTCCATTTGTGATATTCGGTCCAGCGATAACGCTCCTGATCGGTTGCAGTCCTATAATTGAGGTTATTGAACAACGAGTATGGAGGCGTAGCTTGGACGGTGAAACGCAAATGCGAACCAGACTGCGGAAAGATAGGGTCATCCAAGGAGTTCCTACTGATTTCCTGTGTCAAGTTAATATTATAGGCCGTACCAGTGGGGAATAGAAATCCTGTCCAGTTTTGCAGCTTGTACTGGTTGAAGTTCAACGAGTAGTTTAGCTGGAAATTGTAATCGGGCCATTTCAAGCGTCTACCCAAAGTAACCGAAACACCGTTCATGCGGATACGCGGCGTGACATCCGTTACGTCTTGGTACCTACCAGTAGTATAGTCATAGCCCACATAAGAAGACATGGATGTATAAGCACTCAAACCAAAATAAATAGGTTTCTTTCCACCCAACCAAGGTTCGGAGAAAGAAAAGCTATATGACTGGTAACGTTTACCGCTAGTTTGTCCACGAAGAGACAATTTTTGGCCATCTCCTTTCGGTAGCGGTTGCCATGCTTTTTTGTTGAATATATTCTTTGTAGAAAAGTTATTGAACGTAAGACCTAATGTCCCAATGATCTGTCCAGCACCAAAACCTCCTGATAGCTCCACTTGGTCAGAAGGTTTTTCAGCAACGGTATATTCAAGATCTACGGTGCCATCACTTGGGTTTGGCCTAGGATCGATACCCGTCTTTGATTCGTCAAAATTCCCAAGGGTAGCGATTTCGCGCATGGTCTGCATCACCAGTGTTTTAGAAAACTTCTGCCCTGGCTTGGTTCGTATTTGACGCATTAGCACTTTGTCGTTCGTAATGTCATTCCCTTTGACGGTCACCTTACTAACGGTATATTGTGGCCCTTCGTACATACGCAATTCAAGGTCAATAGTATCTTGATAGATACGTGTTTGAACGGGATCAACCTGAAAAGTAAGATAGCCATCATCCATATAAAGTGCAGAAACGTCTCTTCCCGTTTTGGTAGGGCCCATCAGTCTTTTGTTCAAGAAATCTTCGCTGAACACTTGTCCCCTTTCTATTCCCAAAATACGAGTAAGGTCCTCTGATTTGTATTTGGCATTTCCAGACCAGGTAATATTTCCGAAGTAATATTTAGGTCCTTCATATACCTCTATATCAATTTGGACGTGCCTTCTGTCCAGTTGAGTCACCGTGTCGCTTAATATCTCTGCATCTCGATAGCCCTTATCATGCAATTTGGATAGCAAGGCCTCCTTGCCAGTTTCAAACTTCTCGTAATTGAACTTTCCAGGGCCAAAAATACGCCACCATGCTACTTGCTTTACCTTCTTTAAATACTTACGCATTTTCCTATCGGAAAAGTCCTTATTACCTGTAAAGTTTATACGTTTTGCCCTTACCTTCTTATTTCTGTCAACCTTTACGACCAATATCTCGTTGTTTACCTCCGAACTGTCCTTTCTTTGGCTAATGTCAATATCGGGATATAAGAAGCTTTTTTCCCTCAGAAAACGCCTAATGGTATTTTCAGTGGTGTTGATCAAGTTTTGGTTGATGATACGACCGGTATTCTCATTAAGTCTTTTTCTTACTTCTTCCGTCTGGCTCTTGCTCATGCCCGTAATATCTATACGGGTAAGTCGCGGACGCTCCACGACCGCAATATTGAAGTATATCGTATCATTCTTCACTACATCGGCCTCTAGCGTCACGTCGTCAAACAAGCCTTGTGACATCAAGTTTTTCACAACATTGGAAGTGGCATCGCTAGGAATCTCTATTCTGTCACCTACATGAAGCTTGGCTATGGTGAGCAATACATCATTGTCCAAAAACTGGGTACCGCTAATGGTTACCCCGCCAATGATATAATCCTTTGGATTCAAATAACTAAAGTCTTCATTGCCAGTTACGGGCCTGTAGTTACGTTGAGCGCCATTTTGTATTTGCGCAGATGCATAATTAACACTTATAATAATGACACTGAATAACAGAAAAAGTCTCTTCATCGATTTTATTTGACGACGCTAAAGTAAGGCAATCAGTTGTTAATTTTTGTTAAAAGAAAAATTTCACCTTACAACAGCCTATTCGCTTATCTTTTTTTTAATATTTATTTCACTATAATTTGTTCACTAGTGAGGCCGAAACGCCGTTCGCGCTTTTGGTATTCGAGAATTGCCTCAAACAGGTCCTCCTTTCGGAAATCGGGCCAATGTTTTTCGGTAAAATACAATTCGGCATAGGCCAACTGCCATAATAGGTAGTTGCTGATACGCTGCTCTCCACCGGTACGGATCATCAATTCAGGATCTGGCAAATTATATGTAGTCAACTGATTGGCAAACAATTCCTCATTGATATCCTTTGGCGTTATTTCGCCTTTGGCAGCCAATGCCACCAGCCGCTTGGCTGCATTTACGATTTCCCAGCGAGCACTATAGCTCAAGGCCAATGTAAGTGTGCAAACGCTATTTTTAGCCGTCTCCTTAATGGCCTCCATCAGCGCATCATAGGCATTTACAGGGAGCTGTTGCAAGTCGCCAATGGCATTGAGGCGTATCCCTTGCTTCATCATCGTTTCGCTTTCCAAAGCTATGGAGTGCACCAAAATATCCATCAGTGCGTGTACTTCTTCCTTTGGTCTATTCCAGTTTTCCGTGGAGAAAGTATACAAGGTAATATAAGGCACCCCTATCTCCACTATCCCCTTTAGCACATCACGCACGGAATCCACACCGCTTTGATGGCCGAACGACCTTTCTTGTCCTTTATCTCTGGCCCACCGCCCATTACCATCCATGATAATAGCAATGTGACTAGGCACCTTTGCCTTGTCTATTAATTCTTTTGCACTCATGTGGTTATTGTCGAAATTCATCTCTTATAGAACAACGGGCAACCTTTTTTGAAAATTGCATAGGTAACGGTAAAATTAAATATCATATAGGCATCCCTTTCTCTGCTATCGCCACGCATAGTACCGGCCACATGGGCTTGTTCTGAAGGATCTGCCAACAAACGAGCCAGTTGCGCATCGTAAGCCACCATGCCCAAGCTTTCCGGTGAATATACCGAAGCAGCATTTACAAAATCGGGATACATCCCAGAAACATCGTCAAGATGATCACTCATAGCAAAACGGTATCCCAGTTCTACGCCTACTGTCCACGGACCCATGAAATTATACTTAAACCCTACTCCCACTGGAATGCTCCATGTGAGCCTTTTGTACTTTTCCGTGGAACTAGCATATGGATGATCGTAGACCTCCGTAGGTTTGTCGTATAAGGTTACCAAACGACCATCGACGTTTCTTTTCGGATTGAAATGCGTAAGGCCAGCGCCTGCAAAAATATAGGGTGTATAATAAATTTTATCCAAGCAAGGAATAAACCGGAAAAAATTCAGCTCTCCCACCAGGGACATTTCATACAAAGCAGATTGAAACGCCAAATTTTTGTTGCGCTCTTCAGTGCCCTCAACAAAATGGCTACTGCTACCCCAAATGTTGGCGCGCCATGCGTTTAGCCTTAGGGAATAGTTGCCGTTTATGTTATATCTTCCCAATACACCTACAGCCCAATCGTTGACCTTAAAGGGATTTTCCGGATTGAGGTCTCCCATATAGCCAGAGGCACCACCTTGCACACCAAACTCCCAAGACTGCGAATAGGCAATATTTATCCCATAGGCAGCAATGGATAAGCACAACAAAACAGCGAACTTCAAGACGATATAAATATATTACTTTATTTAAAGCGGTAAAGATAAAAACAATTCCCGAAATGTGGATTTTTGATTTTAGATTTACTTTTTTGACTCACAGGATCCATTGGAGCGATTTCGCACAGGAGCCAACGGCTCTTGCTCCACAAGCATTAGCTAGGCGATTAGTAATTACGAGTGTCCAGCCCCCATAGTAATTTTTTACGCAATGTTTTGAAAAAGCTCTCCTGTTTTAACCGAATAAGGTTCACATGGTAATCAGCCTTTTGGATAGTAACGGTTTCCTCTGTGCTGATAGATGCGGTCTGCGAATCGGCCGTAAACAAAATACTATCGCTCCGGCTTTCTATCACGATACGTATCTTACTCTCATCGTTTACCACAATTGGCCTAACCGTGAGGTTGTGAGGAGAAATAGGCGTAATGATGAAATTGCCCGATCCGGGAACCACTATTGGTCCCCCGCAACTCAGCGAATAAGCCGTAGAGCCTGTCGGCGTAGCAATAATTAACCCGTCAGACCAGTAGGAATTCAACAATTCACCATTTATATGAACATGAAGGGTAATCATGGCAGAGATGTCCTTCTTGAGAATGGTCATATCATTAAGTGCGTGAAAGATTTTTGGAGGTTCTCCTTGCACCGATTCGATACCTGCTGCCAATAACACCCGCTTCTCAACGGCATAGTTCCCTATCAACAACTCTTGAAATGCATGCTCTATTCCCTCTTTATTGATGCTAGCAAGAAAACCTAATCTGCCAAGATTAATACCCGTCACCGGGATACCCCTATTTCCTATGACAGATACAGCCGATAGCATGGTGCCATCGCCACCCAAGCTCAGGAGAAAGGAAACTTTCGGCAATGAGGTGATATCATTGAAGGATTGAATATCATCAGGAAAATTGATTTTGTCTAGTAAAAAAGCATAAAAATCGGCATATATCCAGATTTCAATATGATGTTTAGCCATCATATCTATGAGCTGCTGCACATATGGGAGTACCGAGTCTTGAAACTCCCTACCGTAAATGGCTATTTTCATCCAAATAATTTGTTTTTAGTGGCAATGAAGCTCTTGCACATTGCTGCTCAGGCAAAATTAAAAGAATAAATCATAGCTCCTAATGATATAGGCCAGAAAAAACATGCTATATATCGAGATAGTTCATTAGATGATCGTAACGTTGCTGGGTATCATCGTAATGCTTCACGTCATTGAAAGTCGATTTCACGGTATAATCATGTCGCATAAATGCAGAGAGGATGGAATTAATGTCTATCCGATCTATGGTGATGGTAACCTCTATCTTGGTAGATTCCTGAAACTCACGAACGGAAGAATTGAGTACATGTGCATTATCCGACTCCACCAATTGAGCTATATGAGCCAAGGAATTGTCCCTGCTATTGAGTTCCAGTACAACAATGCTACTCGGTTCGTTGCTCAACAAAAAACCCGCCAGTACGCCAGACATATCTGCATTGAGTATAGCGCCAAGATATACGTTATTAACGTCCAATACCGGCAGCACATCGATGCTATTTACCTGAATAGACCGCAACACATCATAGACGTGTTGATTTTCGTAAATAAAAACATATCGTGCAGGGCGCTGCTCTACGGGCAGCAAGGTTTGCGGTCCATTTGCAGACGACAACTCGTATAAATCATCTTCAAATACTAAACCCAAGTATTGACCCTCCTTTACCAAGGGCAATTGCGAAACCTTATACTCCCCCATTCTATCGAGCATATAGTCGACCGTATCATCAACTTGTACCGGGAAAAATGTATTGTTCAAGATTTCTCCTGCTGTCATATTATCCTCCTTTCTGTTATTGTGAAACGATGGAAGCAGCTAATGGTTTAATCCTATCAACTAACTGGCGAATCCATACCCCGAAGCCATAACTGCAAATTATTTATTGAGCAATTTCTTCACCAACTCAGACACTGTCTTGCCGTCCGCACGTCCAGCAAGTGCTTTGTTGGCAATTCCCATTACTTTACCCATATCTTTGATACTGCTTGCCCCCACAGAGGCAATGATTTTTTCCAGCTCGCGAGCTATTTCGTCACTATCAAGCTGCTGGGGCAAATATTGCTCGATTACCTCTTGCTCTTCCTTTTCTATTTGATATAGGTCTTGCCTATTTTGCTGCTGATAAATCTCGGCCGATTCTTTACGCTGCTTTACCAATTTCTGCAAGACCTTCATTTCGGTATCGGAGCCCAATCCTTCCGCAGCACCTTTTTCGGTTGCCGCGAGCAGCAAGGCCGCTTTGATAGCCCTAAGCCCCCTAACCTTTACTTCATTCTTAGCCAACATGGCTGCCTTTAAATCAGCATTAATAGTCTCTTGTAATGACATGATTAAGATATAATTTTACTAACGAAGTCTTGCGCGGCGCAAAATTATAGAGTGAAAAATACGTGCCTCCGTGCAAGCCACATGGTTACAAATGTAATTCTTTTTGCTACTTTATCTTCATAAAATGGAAATATGATGTTCTGAAGACTTATGTGGTGATCTTTTTAGAAAATGTCGTGCTGTTTGCCTGTGCGGTAGGCATTAACAATAAATCATTCACATTGACATGCGCCGGCCTGGATGCCGCAAACCAAATGGCCTCGGCCACATCTATAGCATATAAAGGTTCGAAGCCTGTATAAACCTGTTTGGCCTTATCGACATTTCCTTTGAAACGCACTATGGAAAACTCAGTTTCTACCGCTCCGGGAGCCACACAGGTTACCTTCACGTTATAAGGCAATAAATCTATGCGCATGGCTTTTGATAGGGCATCTACAGCATGTTTCGACGCGCAATAAACATTGCCATTGGGATACACTTCCTTGCCCGCGATGGAGCCTATGTTGATGATATGCCCCCCATTACGCGCCTGCATATGTGGCGCCACTTTCCTGGTCACATACAGCAGTCCTTTCACATTGGTATCTATCATGCGATCCCAATCGTCTGTATCTCCGTCTTGTATGGGTTCTAGTCCTTGGCTCAGGCCGGCGTTGTTGATCAATATGTCGATCTCCCGCCATGATTCCGGCAGTTCGTCCCAAACTTTGGATACCATTTGCTTGTCCTGCACGTCCAAGCCTATGACCTGTACCTGAACCCCGTATTGCACTTGTATATCCGTAGCAATGGCATGTAATTTATCTATACGTCTAGAGGCCAAAAGCAGATCGTAGCCCTCTCGCGCAAACACATCGGCACAGGCTAAACCGATGCCAGAACTCGCTCCAGTGATGAAAACTTTTTTGTTCATGGTTATTTTAGATTAAAAGATATGAGATATGAGATATGAGATATTAATACGAATTAAACGTTTACGCTACAACCAAACCGCAACCAATTGCAAAACCCCAATAGCTGAAAGCTGATGGCTGTCTTTCACTGAAACGAAATACTAATGTTAATGTTTCGTAGCAATAATTTATCAATAACAGAAGTATAGGGGTTATGCCCTTGCGCCATTACAGCTTCAGATCTGTCTAGCACGTTGCCAATACTTTGTGACCACCTAATTTCGGGAGACATCTTGAAATATTCAAAATAAATATCAAATCCCAACCCCACTTCGTACGAAAAAATTTCTGGCTTTATAACCAAAGGCATTCGCTCTGGTTGATTCTCAAACTCTACAGCCAGCTGGCTATTGTATTTCCTTGCCCCCAAATTATTGGTATAGCGCATGCCTGCGATTACATATGCCCGATACCTATTGTCCTTCAGCGACTTTTCCTTCGATTTGTATTTGACCAACAAAGGCATATCGAAGGAAAAATAGTTGTATTCTCTGTTTACTGTTCCAATGCTGGATTCTAGCAGATCTCGATGAAAACGGGGCACTACTACCTCGTTGCCTTGCCCATCGACAAAATGATATTCCAGATATTGCCCTGCAAGCATGTTGTACGTGGGTCTCAGCACAAAGTCAACGCGATCATTAAATTTAAAATCGACAGGTATCCCAAATCCCATCCCCGTATAACTGGGTACAGAGATTACCCTTGAAAGATGTTTGCCCGATAGCGCGGAACTGTTGTCAAATACGGGATCGTAGCTTGAAAAACCCGATTTTAATGTCAAGCTATAGTAACTTGGCGTGTAATTGAAGAAAAAGCCAAGATGCAATCGCGCATCTTCATCATAAGCTCCTCCAAAGGGCAAGGAAAACTGCGCGATTGCCGATTGAAAAAACAGCAACTTATATGAAATGAAACAAATTATTGCCTTTTGTAGCATTTAATTCAAGTATCAAAACCAATCTATCTAAACACTAAATAGGATCCACCAAGTACCGTACTTACTTCATTCCCGTATAAATACTGCATACGCCGAACAACTGCGGCCTGCACTTGGTCTTTGAAAAGCCTGCTTGCTCCATGATACCCGTAAAGTCTTTGCCATCGGGAAAGGCCACAATGGATTCTGGCAGGTAGGCATAGGCTCTTTTGTCCTTGGAAAACAGCTTTCCGAAGAAAGGCATAAAGGTCTTGGAATAAAAGCTATACAGCTGTTTCATGGGAAATCTCCTAGGGTTGGAAAACTCCAGCACCACCACCTGACCGCCCGGTCTTAGCACCCGACAAATGCTTTCCAGTCCCAAGGACAGGTTTTCAAAATTGCGCACACCAAAGGCCACGGTCACGGCATCAAAGCTGTTTTCCGCAAAAGGAAGGTTTTCCGAATCGCCCAGTTCCACACTAAACTTTCCCTGAAGCCCTCTTTTGGCAATTTTCTCTCTAGCAATAGCCAGCATGCCTTCAGATATATCTACGCCGATAATATGGTCGGGCTGCAGCATCTTCAATGCTTCAAAGGCAAAGTCACCTGTACCGGTTGCTACATCCAATATGTGCTTGGGCTGCAGCTTAGCCAATGTTCTAATGGCCCTTTTGCGCCAGATGATATCGATACCGAAAGAAAGGAAATGGTTCAGAAAGTCGTATGTTCCGGATATATTGTTGAACATGGTAGCTACCTGATCCTTTTTCTTCACGGTAGCAGCATTGTATGGAGTGACTGTTTTGGACATATTGGCACAAAGATATAGAAAAGGATATAAGATGCAGCCCTCTTACCCCCACCTTTGCAATAATTGCTTGAAATCTTCTTTATATTGATCGCCCACAGGTATGTGCTGCCTCCCTATCTCCACACCATTGCGGCTGATGGCATCTATCTTGGAGTTGGCAACCACAAAGGAGCGATGGATACGGGTAAACTCATTTTTCGGCAACTTCTCCACCACGGATTTTAGGCTAGCCAAGGACGTCAAAGGAGCATCTTCCTTGACCGTATGTACTTTCACGTAGTCTTTGTAAGACTCCACATAAAGTATCTGGTCAAAGTCTACCCGTACCAATTTGTAATCTACCTTTAAGAACAGATAACGCTCCTCAAGCGTTTGTTGTTCCTCCATCGCAGGTGAAGGTGCCAAAGCTTGTTGCTGCTCAAAATAGTTCTTGGCCTTGTTGGCCGCCATCAGAAACTCGGCGTAATTGAAAGGTTTCAGCAAATAGTACAGCGCATCGACCTGGTACCCTTCTATCGCAAACTGATTGTATGCCGTGGTGAAAATAATCTTACAGGTTGAATTACGTGTAGAGTTCATCAGCAGCCTGGAAAACTCCATGCCATTGAGATCGGGCATTTCAATGTCCAAGAAGATAAGCTGCACCTGCCTTTTCTCAATCTCGCCCAACGCCTCAATGGCACTGGAAAAGGTACCCACACCGTTCAAAAACGGTGTCTTGTCTATAAAGGATGACACTAACGATAAGGCCAATGGCTCATCGTCTACGGCAATACAATTGATCGTCATGACAAATCCAGTTTAAGATCAACGATATAGCGATGCTGTTCATCTTTCCCGTGAGAAAGCGTGTATTTTGACGGGTATTGCAAGTCCAATCTCCTTTTGGTATTTTGCAAGCCTATGCCGCCAGATTCCTGCATCAACTTTTGTTCCTGAAAGGTATCGTTTTCTACCCTCAAATGCAAGGTATGTGGAGATAATATCTCCAAATCGATCAAAATATGGGTATGTTTACTGGTGCTGATCCCATGTTTGAGGGCATTTTCCACAAAAGGTAATAACAGCATAGGCGCTATCATGAAATCTTTATCCATTTTTGGCTCCCTAAATTCGATTTGATTGTTGCTATGCAAACGCAGGGACATCAAGGCGATATGGTCTCTCAAAAAATCGATCTCTTTCTTGAGGCTTACCAAGTTTTGTTGTGTCTCGTAAAGAAGATAGCGCATCATGCGCGATAACTTGTGCAAGGCCTCCCTAGAAAGTTCCACGTCTGTATAAGACAGCGAATAGATGCTGTTGAGCGTATTGAAGAAAAAATGCGGGTTGATCTGCCCTTTCAGGAAGGACAATTCCGCTTCTATCTGCTGCTTTTGCAGCTCTTCGCCCAATCGAGCATCTTTCTGCCATCGTTGCACCGCAGCAATGGCGGTACTGATGCCCAACACCAATAAGCTCAACATCAACACAAAGCTGTCAATCAAACGAAATTCCCGTGGCGGTGGCCTATGGCGCACACTGGCCATCATCTGATCAAAAGACAGCAGATTTGAAATCGCATAGTTAAGCACCTGCAAGGAAACCAAAAACAGGAGGATGAACACAAAAAATCTACCCAACTTATCCTGAAATAGGTAATTTGGCGTGACCACAAAATAATTCAGGTAAAAAATCACGGCCAACAAGAACATACTGAGACATTGCTTCACCCAAAATACGAAAGGCAACTCTACATTCCACGACAAGGGGGGATAAAACAACAATACGAAGCCCAGCAAGGCCCAAAGCATGCCATGGATGACGACAATCCACAAAGTCTTATATTGCTGTTGCTTACTGATAGTTTTCATAATGTATCACTATGGGGCTGTCCCATTGGGATGCAAGTTTAACGCAATTTCTCTGTCAAAACGAAAAATCCGACGGAAAGGAAAGATTTCCCGATATGGAAGCAATATTTGTCTATTAAACCTGTTTGACCTATTCGTATGGAAAATTTGCCTGTCTATCGGGCAACCTTGCGTTTCTATCCATGGTATTTTTTTTCAAAAAAACAAAAATCTTCATTTGCAGAAAATCAAAACGAAGTATATGTACAATAGCATCAGAAAATGGCTATTTCTGTCGGGACTTTTAGTGGTAACATCCGTTTGGACGGTTCAAGGGATATATGCCCAAGATACGCTGCCAGCCAGGTGGACGCTACAAGATTGCTTACGATATGCCCAAGAAAACAACATCACCGTCAATAGCCTAAGATTGTCCAAGCTGACAAGTGAACAAAATCTCATTCAATCCCGGGCGGCGCTTTGGCCTAACCTGACCGCTAGCACCTCGCATAATCTTAATCACACCACAGTAACTGGCTCTGGTGGCAGTTCGACTACCAACAACAACGGTAGCCTGGGCCTCACCTCGGCCGTGACACTCTATAATGGAGGGGTACTAAGGAGAGATATACAACAGAAACAACTGGACGTATCCATGTCCGAGCTCGATGTGGAAGAAGAAAAAAACAATCTTTATCTACAGATTATTCAGGCGTACAACAATATTCTATTAGACAAAGAGACTATTGTCTATGCGGAAGACCTGGTAAACAGTTCTAAGGAGCAGGTGAAGCAAATGCAAGCCCAGTACAATACGGGCAGCGCAGCGCGCAAGGACCTCATCCAGCTGGAAGCCCAACTGGCCAATGACCAGTTCACACTCACTAGTGCACAAAACAATGAAAAACAGGATAAGCTGACCTTAAAGCAATTGCTCCAGTTGCCCATGGATACAGGTTTTGATATCGAAAGGCCCGACAGTACTGGCTCCATACAAGCGATCCCATCGCAGCAGCAAGTACTCGCCAATGCCTTGTCCTATAGACCAGAGATAAAAAACAGCGAACTGGCCATAGCAGGCGCAAAATTGGACATAAAAAATGCGCAGAGCGGCTATCTTCCTACCATCAGCCTCAGTGGTGGGCTCGGAACATCCTATGGCAATAACACTTCGCTGGGTTTTAGCCAGTTCAACAACAGCATATATCAACAGATAGGCATCACCGCCTCCATTCCCATTTTTTCCCGCAAGGTAAACCAAACGAACGTGGCGCGGGCAAAAATCGCGCTCGAACAGGCTGACCTAAGCTATGCCAATACGAAAACCATCTTGTCCCAAGCCGTTGAGAGCGCTTATATCTCGGCCAATACGGCTGTCAGCCAGTATGGCACATCGCAAGAGCAATTGAAATACAACGAAGAGGCCTACCGTATAGCGGGCGAAGAATTGCGCATAGGCACCTATAATACAGTAGAGTACGTGCAGCAAAAAAACCTATACATACAGGCGTTACAAAACTTTACACAGGCCAAATACAATGCCCTCTTGGCCATCGATATCTACAATTTTTATAGCAAGGGCTCGGATGCCGTCAACAAATAAACAGGAAACAGAAAATGAAAACCAAAACGAAAATCTTTATTGCCATTGGCGTTGTCGCCATCATCTTCCTAGTGATATGGTTGGTACGGGGAAGTAAAAAAGAACAAAGCCTCATCACCACCGTGCCTGTCGAAAAGGGCGATGTGGCTACCATAGTCACTTCTACCGGCACCATACAACCAGTAGATACTGTAGCCGTAGGAACGCAAGTATCAGGCATCATACAGAGCATTTATACCGATTTCAATGCTACGGTCAAAGAGGGGCAGTTATTGGCCGAGCTGGATCCTACCCTGATGCAGGCGTCGGTAAATCAGATAAAGGCCAATCTGGCCCAAGCGACCAGCACGCTGAACTACCAAACCGCCAACTATAAGCGTCAAAAGGAGCTTTTTGACGTAGGCGCTATCAGCAAGGCCAACTATGACCTTGCCCTCAATTCATACGAAACGGCCGTAGCCAATGTAAACAGCATCAAGGCGCAACTATCCTCGGCGCAGCAGAACCTGGCTTTTACCAAGATCTATTCCCCCATCAACGGGGTAGTACTGAACAGGAACGTGAGCGTGGGACAAACCGTGGCAGCGAGCTTCAACACCCCTACCCTTTTCAGTCTGGCCAAGGACATCACCAAGATGCAAGTGCAGGCCATGGTTGATGAGGCCGACATAGGCGAAATAGCAGCGGGAGAAAGGGTTACCTTTACGGTCGACGCCTACGTAGACCAACTATTTGAAGGTACGGTTTCGGAAGTGAGGCTGCAGCCCACCACCTCATCAAATGTGGTGACCTACACGACCATCGTCAATACCTCGAACGACGACATGAAGCTGAAACCGGGCATGACGGCTACCGTGACCATCTTCACAAAAGAAGCGAAAAACATACTGGTGGTACCCAATACGGCATTCAAATTCGTGCCAGACGCTACACAGGTCACCCCTCCCTATACCTTGCAATCCGCGCAGTCCATGAAGCCGGGACAAGGAGAAGCCTTTCTTTGGGTTCTACAGGGGCGGCAAATAGCGCCACGAATAGTCAAAATAGGCATGAGCAACAATACCAGCACCGAAATCAAAAGCGGACTGAACGAAAATGAGCAGGTCATTACAGCACTAGAAAAAAGTAAGGAAGCTGCCACTGCGCAAGGAGAAGGAGCTAGTCCCTTTATGCCCACGCCACCAAGAAGAAGATAAGCATGAGCGACATACTGAAAATACACGACCTACGCAGAGAGTTTAAGGTAGGTTCGCAAATCGTAAAGGCACTAAAAGGTGTCAGCTTTTCGGTGGAATCGGGCGAGTTTCTTACCATCATGGGTAGTAGCGGCTCGGGCAAATCGACCATGTTGAACATACTGGGCTGTCTGGACAAGGCCACGTCGGGCGACTATTTTCTGGATGGAGTGAACGTAAGAAGTCTCGACAAGGACGCCCTTGCCCAGTTGCGCAATAGGAAAATCGGCTTTGTATTCCAAGCCTACAACTTGCTGCCACGTACCTCCGCTTTAGAAAACGTAGAATTGCCCCTCATGTACCAATCGGGTGTAGGACACAGGGAAAGACGGGAACGGGCAATGCATGCACTGGAACTGGTGAAACTGGCCGATCGCTTTGACCATACGCCCAACCAGCTGTCGGGCGGACAGCAGCAGCGTGTGGCCATAGCCCGGGCATTGGTCAACGAGCCCGTGATGATATTGGCCGATGAGGCCACGGGCAACTTGGATACCAGAACCTCCTATGAGATCATGAGTCTTATGCAGGAGCTCAACCAGGAAAAGGGAAAGACGATCGTATTCGTCACCCACGAGCCCGATATTGCCTCTTTCAGCAGCCGTACCGTCATGCTACGCGATGGACTACTGCAAAGGGACACGCGCAATACAGACATCAAATCTGCCAAAGAAGCTTTGGCGGCCTTGCCCGTAACGGATGACTATTAATAAACTTTTTTAATAAGCTTTTCTAAAGTTTTCAACTTTAGAAAAGTTATATATAACTAAATAGTTATGAGCTTTATAAATTTATTCAGAATAGCCCTAAAAGCCCTAAAACGCAACAAGCTGAGAGCGTTTCTCACTATGCTTGGCATCATCATCGGTGTGGCGGCGGTCATCACCATGATGTCCATAGGAGAAGGCTCTAAACAAAGTATCCAGAATACTTTTTCCAGCATGGGGTCTAACATGATTACCATCATGCCTTACAATAACATGCCCATGCCAGGGGGCGTGCGGCTGGGAGCCTCCAGTGTACAGACGCTTACCTTGGACGACGTGGACAAAATAAGGGAGCAGGTGAAAGACATCAGTGCCATATCGCCAGGCGTATCCAGCAGCGGACAAGCCATTAAAGGTTCAAAAAACTGGCCTACCTCACTGCAAGGCGTGTCGCCCGAATATTTGGGCATACGCAAACTATCCATACAGGAGGGCAGCAATTTTACGGATGAACAGATAAGATCGTCCCAAAAAGTTTGCTTGGTAGGAAAAACGGTTGTGGACAACCTGTTCAATGAGGGCGAAAATCCCATAGGACAAATTATTCGTTTCGGCAAAATCCCATTCGAGATCATCGGGGTGTTGAGTCCCAAAGGCCAGAACACCTTTGGACAAGACCAAGACGATATCATCATAGCGCCATATAGTTCGGTGATGAAACGTATATTGGCCACCACCTATATCCAAAACATCTATGCATCGGCCACTACCGAGGCCGTGTCTGACAAGGCCACTGACGAGATCATTGCTGTACTGAGAGCCAACCACCGCTTGCGCGAAGGCGCCGAAAATGACTTTGATGTCAGAACCCAAGCCGACCTCATCAATACCATGAGCAGCACCAGCAGCATGATGACTAGCCTACTGACTGCCGTTGCGGGTATCTCCTTGGTCATTGGCGGCATCGGTATCATGAACATCATGTATGTCTCCGTGACAGAACGTACACGCGAAATAGGCCTACGCATGTCCATCGGAGCCAGAGGTAAGGATATCTTGTGGCAATTCCTAACGGAAGCTATACTCATTAGTATTACCGGGGGACTAATCGGCGTCGTGCTCGGCATTTCGGCCTCCTTAGCCGTATCCTATCTCCTGCATTGGCCTACCATTATCTCCGAGTCTTCCATTATAATTTCATTCATCGTTTGCGCTTTTACGGGGGTCTTCTTCGGCTATTACCCCGCGCTCAAAGCCGCAGCATTGGATCCGATAGAAGCATTGCGGTATGAATAAGATGTGGTTTCTCCGTTAATTGTTATTTCAGCTTGGGAAGATGGTGAGCGTTCTTTTTAATCACCATCTTCACTAAGCATTTGGCTTATTGGTTGTGGCAGCTGCCCTTTCGTAATCGGCAAGGAATTGTGCCAGGCCAATATCGGTCAAAGGGTGTTTCAATAAGGCGGTTATCGCCGACAGGGAACTTGTCACCACATCGGCACCTGATTTGGCACAGGCAATGATGTGCATGGGATGGCGTACGGAGGCGGCCAAGATCTGTGTTTTGAAATCGTAATTGTCATAAATCAACCTGATATCGTCTATCAAGACCATTCCATCTGTAGAAACATCATCCAAGCGCCCGATGAAAGGCGACACGTAAGTAGCACCTGCCTTGGCTGCCAGCAAGGCCTGCCCCGGAGAGAAAACCAAAGTACAGTTCGTCCGAACACCTTGGCCACTGAGGTACTTAATAGCTTTGACACCATCTTTAATCATAGGAATCTTTACCACGATCTGCTCATCGATTTTGACCAGTTCTTCGGCCTCCTGCAGCATTCCCTCAAAGGTGGTGGATATCACTTCTGCACTTACGTCGCCATCGGTAATATCGCAAATGGCCTTGTAGTGGCGTATCACATTTTCGTGCCCGCTAATCCCTTCTTTGGCCATCAATGAAGGATTGGTTGTCACACCATCCAATATACCTAATTCATGTGCTTCTCTTATGTGACCGAGATTGGCCGTATCGATAAAAAACTTCATAACAAATTTATTTTTAAATATTTATAAACATTTATTGAAAAATCACTTTAGGTCAACCTCAAAGGGTGAAGCAGGCAACCCTGCTTCATTGTACAGGTTGGCATGCACCGGATTATCTGCCCAAGCGTAGCGAACCGCTGTCGGATGGGCAATCGAATCGTGCCACACCAATACTTCATTGCCATCTATCCTTGCATTGGCCCATATGAACTTTCCGTCAGGGCCAGCTATGGCAAAGCCTTGCAGTTCACCTCCCGTCACCTTCAAAGGAGACCCAGCGCTGAAGAAATCGATAATCACTTTATTGTCTTCCAGGCGAAACGACTTGTATAGCGGTCCTGTGTACACCAACTTTTCCTCGCCGTATGCCATTTTCCGCGCTGCCAGTGACAGGCGTTTCCCTACCGTTTCCTTGTCCAATGGGTGGATATCGTTTGCTTCGCCCACATCAATTGTTACTGCCATGGCAGTATTCGGTAGATCCAATGCCTTAAACTGTGCGTACCTCAATGCTGCCCATCCGCTTTCCGACGGTTGGTCTCTAGGTTCCATAAAATTGGCCAATTGTACATAAAGGAATGGGAGATTCTGCCGATGCCAATTTTTACGCCAGTCATTGATTAAGTCTGGAAAAAGACTTTGGTATTCCGCGGCGCGATCGGTATTGGACTCTCCCTGATACCAGATGACGCCTTTTATGGCATAGTTCAATAAGGGCGCTATCATGCCATTGAATAGGCCCCCTGGCTGGTAATGAAAAGTAACGCCTCCTCCCGGCATGGGATTGGAGGCATAGCCTAGCTGACACTGCCATGTGCCGCTGAGATCAATCCGTTCCTTACCTGACTGCAGCATATATTCCTTCCCTTTCACAAATCCACCACGCCCCACATTGCTTATTACTCTTAGGACAACAATATTCTTGCCCTTTTTCAACAAACCAACGGGTACAGGATACCGTCTAGGCGGGTACTGATAGCCCGTGGTGCCCACCAAGGTGCCATTGACATACACCTCATCCCGATCAACGATAGCGCCCAGCACCAGCATGGCTGGTTTTCCTACCATCGACTCTGGCACCTCAATTTCTTTACGAAACCATACAACGCCATTGAGATGATCTTGTCCCCTCGTGTCAAAAATTTGCCAGTCGTCCCAATAACCAGGTATCGTTGCATTTTTCCATCTTTCTGGCCGGTAAGCTTCATCATACCACTTTGTCTTTCCTTGCAATCCCAAATCGCTACTGTCAATCCGTGCATTCCATGCTTGGATAATGGCCGCATCGGCTTTCTTGATGCTATCTACCAAGAGGCTATCCCTATACTTTTTATGGATAGCCAAGTAATGAGGGTAGCTCTTTAATGTATTTTCACTTAGCCAAGCTTCTGCCGGCGAACCTCCTACGGCCGATTTAATCAAACCGATTGGCACCTTATATTTTTCATATAATTCTCTGGCAAAAAAATACCCAACTGCCGTGAACTTCAACACGGATCCTGGATCGGCATCCACCCAGGTTCCTTCTTCCAAATCGTCTTTGGGCGATGCAAACGCATAACGTGTGGATACGTCAAATTGCCTGATTTTTGGATTGGTGGATGAGGCAATTGCTTCCTCAAACCTCGGCTTAACGCGAACCATAGGCAGCTCCATGTTTGACTGACCTGAACAGACCCACACATCCCCTATCCATATATCATTGAGGAGAACCCGATTGCTTGCTTTTATTTCCATCGTATAAGGCCCACCTGCCTGCATGGCAGGAAAGGTCACGATCCATTGACTTTGTTCATCCGTAATGGATCTACGTCTTATACCGTTAAAATCTACGGCAACCTCCTCGCCTACCGAAGCCCAGCCCCAAATCCGAATCTCCATATCGCGCTGGATAATCATGCCATCGCTTATCAATCTGGGAAGACGAATCTGCGATAGTACATGATTTTCGGAAATACCTATAAGGCATAATACTACCGTCAGGTATTTCAAGCAGGCAGCGCCAATTTTTCTATAACGGATAGCAGTCAACATACAGAAACTTTTCTTTTTCTGTCAAGAAATTCGGAAGGCAGTACCCCAAATCTCATCTTAAATGATTTTGCAAAATAGTTGGGCGTAGTGAAGCCAACAGCATAGGCAACCTGTGCGATATTCATATCGCTTTTTTCCAACAGAACTGCTCCCCTATCGAGTTTTATGGACCGAATGTAGTCAATGGGAGATTGGCCGGTGATTTCGAGCAACTTATAATACAAGGTTCCACGACTCATACCCACATGTTTACTAAGGTTTTCTACCGACAATGCGGGGTCTGTTAGATGCCGCTCGATATAGAACAGTACTTTTTTCAGGAACTTAGTATCCCGTGATTCGACCTCAATTTCTTTCGGAGATACCATAAAGTCCCTCAGCTGATTGGCCAAATTCAACAATCTTTTGGTATGTTGCTTAACGGCAAGCAATTTTCCAAAAACATCAGCATTCGTTTCACAACACATCAGCTCTTCCAATGGCGCCAAAACCAATGTTAGGGAGGTGCTCAGCTCATGGTTAAGTCGAGCCAAGCTTTCTATGTTCAGCTGATTCGGTATCCACACTGTTTTTACCTCCCCATACTGTTGTTGGATTTCTGACTTTCTCATAATTTTCATAGGCCCTTGTCATCTAATATAAAATTGAAGCCAATAAGTATGTTACATCTATCTAGATATACCTGTTTATCAGGTTTTCGAGGTACTCTTGGCGCCCACTAGTTGGCTTAGGTTCTCCATTTGCCACCGCATAGTTGCGCAGATCCTCCAACGCTAATTTACCTTTCTCGAAATCCTTACCTGTACCAGAATCGAAAGAGGCATAACGATCCTTCCTGATTTGCTTATAGTCGGATTCCTGCAATATGCGGTCGGCCGTAATCAATGCCCTTGCAAAATTGTCTATGCCGCCAATATGCGCGTAGAACAAATCGACGGGATCTGTAGAGTTCCTCCTAATCTTGGCATCGAAGTTGGTTCCTCCGCCGGCAAGGCCACCGGCCTCCAGGATAATGAGCATACTCTCCGTCAATTCATTCAGGTTATTTGGAAACTGATCGGTATCCCAGCCATTCTGGTAGTCGCCCCTATTGGCATCTATGGATCCTAATAGTCCGGCATCTGCAGCTACCTGCAACTCGTGTTGAAAGGTGTGTCCGGCCAAAGTAGCATGATTGACTTCCAAATTCAACTTGAAATCGTCCAGCAGATCATATTGGCGTAGGAAGCCGATCACCGTGGCCGCGTCATAGTCATATTGGTGCTTAGTAGGTTCACATGGCTTCGGCTCTATCAGAAAAGTACCCTTGAAACCTTGCCTACGAGCATAATTCTTTGCCGTGTGCAGGAATTGGGCAAGATGCTCTTGTTCCCTTTTCATATCCGTATTCAGTAAGGTCATATACCCTTCGCGACCGCCCCAGAACACATAGCTTTCACCACCAAGGGCAATGGTAGCATCGATAGCTGCCTTCACCTGTGCCGCTGCATGGCTCAACACGTGGAAATCGGGATTGGTGGAAGCTCCGTTCATATAGCGCTCGTGACTGAAAACATTGGCCGTTCCCCATAAGAGCTTTACGCCACTAGCCGATTGCTTTTCCTTGGCGTAATCTACCAATGCCTGCAATCTTCTTTCATTTTCCGGTATATCGTTTCCGAAGTCTACCAAGTCCACATCATGAAAGCAATAATAAGGAGTACCCAGCTTGGTGAAAAACTCAAAGGCCGCATCCATCTTGTCCTTGGCGCGAGCAATGGGATCTTGTTTTACATCCCAAGCAAAATGCAATGTGGGTCCGCCGAATGGGTCGCTGCCATTGGCATTAAAGCTGTGCCAATAGGCTACGGCAAAGCGCAACCATTCGCTTAAGCTTTTGCCAGCGACTACCTTGCTTTCATCATACCAGCGATAGGCAAGCGGGTTATCACTCTCTAATCCTTCAAATGGAATTTTGCCAATATTCTTGAAAAATTCTGTTTCTCCAATAGTTAATTTCATGATGCTATTTTTGATTTTTTTTTAAACGTAAAGACACTACTAGTTGGTTAAATCTATGCAGGTTTATACCTATCAATTATTCAATACCTGTTGAGTTTCATGTAAGAGCCTATCCAATTGGGCAGACCATTGACCATAACCTTCTTCATACACAAGTTTTTTTTCGGGATGATATTCCGCAACTATAGGCCTACCGGCAAAAGCTTCTTGTTCTGTGCGGTAATGTCCTACCCCGATAGCTGCTCCAATGGCCGCCCCTACACTGCCATCCGTATGGTATAATTGCAAGTGCAATCCGGTAATGTCCACAAACGTTTGTGCAAAGGACTCACTGAGGAACATATTGGTCTTTCCAGCCTTGACGAGCTCGGTAAGCAGCCCATTTTCCTGTAAGATGTTCAGGCCATAGCGAAACGAATAGGCAATCCCCTCGTGTACCGCCCTGAAAAGGTGTCCGGGACTATGTTGGTTGAAATCCAGTCCGATAAACTGTGCACCAACTTGCTTGTTCTCCAAGACGCGTTCTGCCCCGTTGCCAAACGGTAAAAACAATAAGCCTTCACTCCCCTGCGGAATCCCGGCAATCACTCCATTCATCTGTTCATAGGAAATGTTGGGCGCAGCAATGTCTTTTATCCATTTATTGGCTATTCCTGTACCATTAAGGCATAGCAGCACGCCTAAACGAGCTTGTTCAGTAGTATGGTTCACGTGGGCAAATGCATTTACACGACTCCGCTTATCGTGGTACAATTCACCTGTTACGGCATAGAGCACGCCACTGGTACCCGCATTGGCGGCAATTTCTCCAGGGTGCAGTACGCCTAGCGAGAGCGCGTTGTTCGGCTGATCGCCTGCCTTATAGCTGACAGGGATATGTGGAGGTAAACCCAATTGTTCTGCCACCGAAGGCTGCAATTCACCATGGATCGAAAAAACGTCCTGTATATAAGGAATAAGGTCGTGCCGAAGCCCCAGCACATCCAATACCTCCGTTGCTAGCCGATCATCCCTGAAGTTCCATAATATCCCCTCGGACAACATGGACTTGGTTGCCGTTACCTGTCCGGTCAAACAAAGCCCTATATAATCTCCCGGCAGCATCATCCTGTATGCCTTCTTATATAGCTGCGGTTCGTTCTCCTTCACCCAGGCCAGTTTTGCAGCCGTAAAATTACCGGGTGAATTGAGCAAATGGGACAGGCACCACTCGTGCCCCATCGTGTCGAAGGCTTTTTGGCCGTAAGGTACCGCGCGGCTATCGCACCAGATAATGGCATCGCGCACTGGATGCAGATTCTCATCAACCAGTACCAAACCGTGCATCTGATAGGCAATTCCTATGGCCTTTATATCTCTCGGGTTACAGGCACCTCTTGACAAGAGCATACCAATAGCCTGTTTCACGTCAGACCACCATTGCCTTGGGTCTTGCTCTGCCCATCCCGGTTGCAGACTTTTGATTTCTCGTTCTTGTTCGGGGTAACTCACAGAAACCACAACAGAATGCCGCTCCGTATCGAGTATGCTCACTTTTACGGATGAAGTACCCAAATCTATCCCTAATGATAACATATGATGAAAAAGTCTATTGGTTATTTGCAGTAAAGGTAATGTATTTTTGCAATCGGTTGCAAAAATTTAATAAAAAATTTTAAACCAACGCCCATCTTGTTAATGAGCTGCTACAAAAATCAACCTCTAGTTATCGTGCATTTACAAACAACACACCACCTCCTATCATTCTTCTATTATAAAACAGACAACTAACAATATAGAAATAATATTAAATCTATTTATCCACACACCGAAAGCACGAACTCAAAGCAAATCGCAAATCCCCAACAATTAGTTTTAAGACACAGTAAACCCACAACATCGACACAACTACCTTATGTAAAAAATATTTTTTGCAATCGGTTGCATAAATCGATTTTTTATTTATACCTTTACCCTTGTAAAAACCAAGCACCTCTCAAAGAGGTATAAAACCAATAATTATGAAAACAGCAAGTAAACCTTTATTTGAAGTCAATTGCTATGTAGAAATATTACATAGTATACCTCCAAACGGCGCTTTTGTGCCTGCTATCTAGCTGCACGGTATAGCAAGAAAGAAAAGATAGTCACCAATTTTACCATTTTATAAACCAAAAAAATGATGAGTCTTTACAATTTTGGGATACTTTGCCCACTTGGCAGGCTAAAGTATTTGTTATGGGCGTCTATGGCGGTGCTCTTACTATCCTATCCGGCATCAAAGGCCCTAGCCCAGGATGCCACCATTCGCATAACCGGAACGATCTCCGGGGAAACAGGCCAACCCTTGTCAGGCGTATCTGTCAAAGTAAAAAATCAAGCGCCTAGCACATCTACGGATGCAAATGGCGCGTTCTCACTCAACGTAGCCCCAAACAGTACCTTAATTTTTACTTATATAGGGTCTGCTGAAAAACTCTATTCGTTTTGTTAACCAATGAATTATAGTTATTTTTAGGTTGTCAAGTGCAAGGATTTATGAAAAAAGCATCAAAAAGGCGTGCACCTAGCCCTATTTATAGCAGTCCGAATCAGCTCATTATTGAGGGATTTGAGTCTCCTTTTGATCGTCATCTTAACCCAGAAAACCGTTGGGTTAAGTTAGCTCATCTGCTTCCCTGGGATAGTTTGTCGAACATTTATTACAAAGCATTTCCCAAGAAAGATACAGGTC
>NZ_ATZA01000028.1 GCF_000427965.1 Olivibacter sitiensis DSM 17696
ATAGAATCACATCGGCTGAATATTCCGAACAGCATCGTCATGAGTTGTGTCCATGAATCAAAGGTCTTGTAATAGCGGTCAGACCGGTGCTTGCTCACAAGCATCTCAAATTTGTTCCTTGGAATAAAACCTAATAATTGTTTGAAGATTGGCTGACCGACTAATTTCTTTTCTGTATTTTTATCACTCATATTTTTAGTTTGTCGTAAAACCAAAATATGAAAAAAGGAGCTTGCCAGATATGGCAGCTCCTTAAATTATTTTTTGTCGGTCAGTAGTGAAAAATAAATTAATAAGAATTACGCGCTAAAGGTAGTAAAACTAACAAGCATTAATACAATAAAAACTCAAAAAGGTTTAATTTATTGTTCTGGCTTTCTTTTAGGCACTACCTACAAAAAGCAGTTTGCATCATTAGCATATCTGTCATTTGAGCAAATTGGCACAGGCCTTGCAACACATATATGTTAACCTCCAAAAGGGGTGGTTTTAGCAGACCGCACTATTAGGACTGACATTTTGGCTTATTCTGCCGCAAACAACAACAATTAGTACGAAAAAATAGTTAAAGAGAAAATATTGATGAGCAAACACGATCTATACGACTTCAATCAAGCATTTCCGATAATAAACGAAGACACCGAATTTTTCCCTCTTTTCTCGCAACAGGACGAAGAGGATATGACAAATGAATCCATTCCAGAAATCTTACCCATACTTCCATTGAGGAATACCGTGCTCTTTCCAGGGGTCGTAATTCCCATTACCGTTGGCCGTAACAAGTCCATTAAGTTAATCAAGGAAGCCTATAAGGGCAATAAAACCATCGGGGTGGTAGCTCAAAGGGAAACCGCGGTTGAAGATCCGCTATTTGACGATCTCTTTAAAGTAGGCACCATTGCAGTAATTATCAAAATGCTCCAAATGCCCGATGGCAATACGACCGTGATTCTTCAGGGCAAGCAACGAGTTCATCTGGTCGAGGAAGTTCAAAACGAACCTTATCTAAAAGCGCGCATCAATCGATTTGAGGAAAAGGATAAGCCGAAAGGAAAAGAATTCAATGCATTGATAGCATCCATCAAGGAGCTAGCCATGCAGATTATACAATTATCTCCAAATATCCCTAGTGAGACGGGCATCGCTATTAAGAATATCGAGAGCACCTCTTTCCTTATCAATTTCATATCCAGCAATATGAATACCGACCTGATCAAAAAGCAGGAATTGCTTGAAACGGTCAACTTGCAAGATAGGGCAAGAATAGTATTGGAACAATTGACCGTGGAAGTTCAGTTGCTGGAGCTTAAAAATCAGATACAGAACAAGGTGAAAATCGACCTTGATAAGCAGCAGCGTGACTATTTCCTAAATCAACAACTCAAAACCATTCAAGAGGAATTGGGTGGCAACAGTCCTGATTTGGAAATTGAAGAACTCCGCAAAAGAGGCAAGTCAAAAAAGTGGAGTAAGGAAGTCAATGAGCATTTCAACAAGGAGCTCGACAAATTGGCACGTATCAACCCCGTTGCTGCTGATTATTCGGTACAGGCTAATTACCTGGAGCTTCTTTTGGATCTTCCCTGGAGGGAATTTACCAAGGACAACTTTGATCTGAAACATGCTGTACGGATTCTAGAAAAGGAGCATTATGGCCTCGAGAAAGTCAAAAAGCGTATTATAGAATACTTGGCAGTTCTCAAACTGAAAAAAGACATGAAGGCTCCCATATTATGCCTAGTAGGCCCTCCGGGAGTTGGAAAAACATCGCTAGGCAAATCCATAGCCAAAGCTTTGGGCAGAAAGTATGTGCGTATGGCTTTGGGAGGTGTGCGCGATGAAGCCGAAATAAGAGGACATAGAAAGACGTATATAGGCGCAATGCCGGGCCGTATTGTTCAATCGATAAAAAAGGCCAAAAGCTCCAATCCTGTATTCGTTTTGGACGAGATCGACAAGGTAGGAAACGACTATAAAGGCGACCCCTCGTCTGCCTTATTGGAGGTGTTGGATCCAGAACAGAACAATGCCTTTTACGACCATTATGTAGAGTTGGACTACGATCTTTCAAACGTCATGTTTATTGCTACGGCCAACTCATTGTCCAATATACAACCGGCCTTGCTGGATAGAATGGAAATTATAGAGGTAAATGGATATACCATCGAAGAGAAGATCGAGATTGCAAAAAAACACTTGCTTCCCAAGCAGCGTGAGCAGCATGGCCTTACTAGCAAGGACATTTCACTCAAAGGCCCTGTCATAGAAAAGGTCATTGAATCATACACGAGGGAATCCGGCGTTCGTGGCCTAGAAAAAAAGATTGGTTCGCTGGTAAGAGGAGTGGCTACGCACATCGTGATGGAAGATCCCGTTGGCCCGTCCTTGACCATGAAAGACGTGGAAGATATATTGGGCGCCCCCATTTATGATAAAGATGCCTATGAAAACAATCATGTAGCCGGTGTGGTAACAGGCTTGGCCTGGACGCAGGTGGGTGGCGATATCCTATTCATTGAATCGAGCCTTAGCCCTGGCAAAGGGAAATTGACCCTTACAGGCAACCTTGGTGATGTCATGAAAGAATCGGCAGGCATTGCCATGGCCTACATCAGGGCCCATGCCCAGGATTTCGGCATTGACTATAAGCTCTTTGACAAGTGGGACGTGCACATCCACGTGCCTGCCGGCGCCACTCCCAAAGACGGCCCTTCGGCAGGAATCACGATGCTCACGGCCCTCGTATCGGCGTTCACGCAAAGAAAAGTACGTGAGAGACTTGCAATGACCGGAGAGATAACCCTGCGGGGTAAGGTACTTCCCGTAGGCGGCATCAAAGAAAAAATACTGGCAGCCAAAAGAGCCAATGTAAGGGATATCATTCTTTCCAAATCCAATGAAAAAGACATAAAGGAAATAAAAGAGTCGTATATAAATGACCTTCATTTCCATTATGTGACGGAAATGAGCGAAGTCATCGATTATGCCCTTCTAAAAGAAAAAGTAAAAAAACCGATTGATTTTTCCATGGGAGCATGATAATCCAATTCGTAGGTACGGGTACAAATTCCGTATCTACGAATTACCCATATTGGAAACGATTGCTTCCATCATTAACTTTTTTAGTTTTTGTCTGTTTTGTTTTCCCTGAGGAGTCAACAAAAACTGCACTTTGTGCCGTACATGATCTTTCATTATGGACAGCACCTTAAGCCTAAAACTGTTCGCAACCACATCCTCCGTTCTGTCCTCTATGATTTTCTTCAACCGCATTTCCAGCTGTTCGTTATGTGCCGACAAGTTAAGCGGTAGCTCAAATTCGATAGTTACCATTCTAGTATTGTGCACAGACTGGTTTACGATATTGGAAGTAAACACAAGGTTGTTGGGAATCATAACGATATCATCGTCATCATTGAGCAGCACAATATTGGTCAAGGTAATATCTACCACCTTACCCTGCTGATCGGCCATTTTTATATAGTCGCCTAAGGCAATCTGATCCGAAAACATCACGATAAGCCCACTGATCATATTGGTGATGTACTCCTTGAACAGCAAGGCAATAGCCATAGCGACGATGGTGATGCTCGTAATAAATTGTACGGGGTCTATCTTGAGCAATAACATAAATGCGATGACCAAGAAAACGGAATTGATGACAGAGGCGATACGGTTTATGCCCAGCACAAAACTACCCCTAGTATGACTGGTATAGGCAGATCTTCTAATATACAGCATGATAATCACCATCCTGCTAATGGAGACAACGATGTTGACTATCAGAAAAGTACTTAAGGCATAGGCAGCCCTACCCAGAAAAGGTCTACTGTCATAAAATTCGCTATACTCCTCAAAACTATAGGCGAGCGGGAGATAAATAGCAATTTTTATCAGCAAGATGACAATTTCCCGCCTGTTCTTTATCTTTCGCTTGTAGTACTCTTCTTGTGGGTTCATACAAAGACAATATACGATAAAACGGCTATATGACCTGTTCTGTTTTTTGCAGATATGGATGGGTAATATGCTGCTCGCTAAGCTGAATCATATAGTTATGGAAAAGCGATATAGCTTTGCGCTTGTTTTCATCCAAATCAAAATCGATGCTATACATCAAGTAGTGTGCAATGTCAAAATCACTCCTTTTGGGCAATTGTGCTATTACCTCCTTCCTATGTTTCAGGCCAAAAGACATAGCCTCATTGAATCTATGGATAAATGCAGGCGGTAATACCTTATTAGATGCCCATACGGCAAAGGCAAAAGGTAAGCCTACAAAATTCATCCAACATTCGGCCAAATCGTAGGCATACGAATATTCCTTCGCCTTGCCAAAAGTCCTATCACCTATCAATACAAAAGCATCGGCCGGCTCATCTTCCTTTGCAAAGGAAACCTCCTTTTTCCAATGAAAGGTCAATAAAACCATTGCCAAGTTATTGGACGTACGAGATTGCTTATCTAAGCGAATGGTGTTGATTTGTTCAATAGGCTTATTGCTGAAAATAAAGACGGAATTAACAGCCCCACTGGCACCTATGCAATAGTCACCAATAATATCATGTGACGACATGTCTAAAAGAGCCGCCACCGGCACCAGGCCTAAGTCCACTTCATTATTTATGAGCTTTCTGGCACAAGTACTGGGAACGTCCAAGACCAAATTTATCATATCTTGTACTCCTCCATGCTCCAGGCCGTAAATAAACGGTTTGCTATTGGTATAAGATACCGCAGAAATCCTTACTTTATCCATTCGCTGTCAATTCCCTCCAAATGCGATATATTATAAAAATCGATGATCTCAAAACGTACCCCATCGTACAGTACTTTGTACAATGCCGTATTGGTATGTGGAAACTCATCCATCCGTGAAAGATCTATCCCGAGGAGCAGGCAAAGCAATAGACGAATAGCCCTGCCATGCATGCATACCAGCACTTTGGAATGCGTAGACATGGTATTCAAAATATAATCTATTGCTTGTTCTTGCCTTTTTTTCACCTGATTGGGTGTCTCTCCATTTTCCACACAAGAATCCAGCTCTCCATTGCACCAACCTTGAGTAAGGGCCAAAAAACCGCTCAAGACCTCCTCCGTTTGCTCCTTACCTTCGTAGATACCCCAACTTATCTCATCAAGACCTTCCAATTGCTCCCATGGAATGCCCGATTGGATAAAGCCGTCGACGGTTTGGTGAGTCCGCAAAAGCGTTGACGTGAATAATTTCTCAAACGGCACGCTCTTATAAAATTCATAAAATAGTTCCGCCTGTTTCAGGCCGGTTTCGTTCAGGGGAGAGTTTACTCCCCTACCCTGAACTATGCCCTTTTTATTGAGATCTGTTTCTCCGTGACGTATTATATACAATATTTTCTCCAAGTCGAATAAATTTAAAAACAAAGGGGAATTAAACCTTTCAGATCACAGCTGTTAACAAGTGTCGGAATCAATTAATGGTTGTCCAAGACGGGTAAACTATAGTAGTTCACTTTTTCTGTCTCCTTCTCTTCAAACACATAGTCTTGATAGTCTGTGACGATATGGTACAAGGTGTCCCGTTCAATGGGGTGACGCCCTACCTGTTTTATGAGCTCTACCAACTGACGGGTACTCATGGCCGGATTTTGCTCCTCCGAGCCCGCCATGGAATATATCTTAGTGGTATCGTCCAAAGTACCGTCTATATCGTCCACTCCGTAACTCAAGGACAACTGCGCCGTATCCCTACTAATCATGGCCCAATATGCTTTTATATGAGGGAAATTATCGAGATAAATTCGCGCTATCGCATAATTTCTCAAGTCCTCGATGACACTTACCTCATCCACATGCGACATCTGATTGTCTTTGTTGCGAAACTTGAGGGGAATAAATGATTGAAATCCGCCAGTACGGTCCTGCAATTGGCGAAGCCTTTCCATGTGATCCACTCTATGCCAGAATTTTTCAATATGGCCATAAAGCATGGTCGCATTGGAGTGCATACCTAGCTTGTGCCACTCCTCATGAATGGACAACCATTGATCTGCATCGCATTTGTCTTTACATATATGATCTCTTATTTCGGGATGAAAAATTTCGGCTCCTCCTCCGGGCATAGATTCCAGACCGGACTCCTTCATCATGCGCATGCCCGTAGCGTAGTCTACCTTTGCTTTTTTGAAGATATAATGGTATTCTACAGGTGTGAGCGCCTTAACATGTAAGTCCTTCCTATGGCGCTTGATAGCTGCAAAGAGATCCATATAGAATTTCATATTGTATTGCGGCAATACCCCTCCCACGATATGCACCTCGGTGACAGCCTCATCATCATACCCCTTGACCGTCTCCAACATGCTCTCCATAGTGGCCTCCCACCCTTCTTCCTTTTGCTTGATGAGCCTACTATAAGAACAAAACTTACAATCGTATACACAAAGATTGGTGGGTTCTATATGAAAATTGCGGTTAAAATAAGTGTAATTGCCATTCTTTTTCTCACGTATATAATTGGCAAGAACGCCCAAATAACCCAATTCCCCCTTTTCGTACAGCAGGACACCTTCCTCAAAACTTATCCGTTCACCTCGCTTCACCTTGACGGCAATTGCCTTCAAATCTGCAGCAAGCAGCTTATTTTCTATCAATAGATCCAACCTACTTTCAACTTCCATACTGCTATTATCTGTTCGAACAAACTTATAGATTTTTGCTTAAAACCACAATCCACATCCAAGCTATTGACAAAGTATTGACTTCAACTTATTATTTAGAGCATGCTGTTCGA
Source organism: Olivibacter sitiensis DSM 17696 (assembly GCF_000427965.1). Taxonomy (GTDB): domain Bacteria; phylum Bacteroidota; class Bacteroidia; order Sphingobacteriales; family Sphingobacteriaceae; genus Olivibacter; species Olivibacter sitiensis. The sequence continues at coordinate 6,776 of NZ_ATZA01000028.1, forward strand.
CGATCATGCTCCATACACATTCCGTCTCTATTTAAAAATGGAAGAAAAAAAACATCAATGCCTAAACAATGCAACACACAAAAATGTTATAAAAATGCTAACCTTGGAACAATAAAGCGTGGCCACTAGCAGCAACTAATTAAAAACATTTAACCCTGTGTCCCATGAAAAACTTAAAAAATCAAGAAGTGATTTTAAGAAAACTTAGCATAGAAGAAGCTGAGATTTTCAATGACATTCACTACCGTCCAGTCTTATATGGTAAAATAGACTGTGACAATTACGCCCAAGAAGATAATGCAATAGATTTTACTAAACGTATGCTATGGCTTTGTAAGTTCATCTACACTATCCGATTGAAGGATAAACCACAAGAAATCATAGGAACTTGCACGCTCTATAATTGGGACAAGGAAAGTAAAAGTGTGCATTTTGGCGGTTCTTTACAGCCCAAATATTGGGGAAATGGATTTATGGCTGCTGCTCTTAGTCAGATGCTGGAATTGGCAAAATACTGCCTGGGGGCAAAGCAAATAAAAATAAACATCAAACCTGAAAATGAACAAGCATGCAGGATGGCCTATAAACTTGGTTTTTCAATCCATAGACAAGCGTCAGATTGTACAATACTGCGTAGGAAAATAGATGTGAAGCCATTCGATGGCGCGTTGATAAAGCATAATAATATGAATAAGAATCTGCAACAGGCAGGTTGAGTATACGGAGATTTTTATGACATTGCAATTCCCCAAAGAACAAATTAACTATTATTATATTGCTATATTCTTTGCGATATGCACCTTCTCAAGCTATGCGTATGGCCAGGACCTACAAGAAGGAAAGGCACTTTTCAACAGCAAATGTACCGCTTGTCATGCGATAGACAGGGACATGGTAGGCCCTAGACTGGCAGGAATCTCCCAAAAAAGGGACGAAGCTTGGCTATTGAAGTGGATTAGAAACTCACCTGCCATGATAGCCGAAGGCGATGAGCAGGCCGTCACGCTTTTTGAAGGGCATGACAAGGTGATGATGACTCCTTTTCCCGATCTTTCTAACGACAACATAAGAAATATCTTGGCTTACATAGAACAAGAAACTGCTGCCGCAAAGCCCACCGCGGTGACTCCCGGTACCGCACAATCTCAACAATCACAAACCGCTCCGTTCTTAAATTGGATGACGGGTATATTTGCCTTGGTGCTCCTCTTTGCATTATTTGCCATCCTGGCCTTGGGAAAGGTCATCAAAATCTTGGAGAAACATCTCTTATCTAGTGACTATAAGTTAAAGGCTACAAAAAGAGAAGACCTACCTAGCCCCATCAACAAAGAAGAGCACCTGCATGGATAATATAGTGTGCCGCAAGGGGCTGATTACTTCTTGAATTTCTCTTGCAAATTGACCAACATATCCGCTGTAATGGGTTGGCCTTTTTTATTTTTAGAGTAGCCTTGCGTTGTTTTTTTCTGCTGTTGCTGATGTTTGTCGGACGCCGCTGTCACCTTAGTTTTCGGAACAATCTTGCCCAAAGGGGCAGAGCTGGTTTGTTGAGAAGGGCTACTTTGCATATTAGCTCTCCACCTTGCCCAAATCTTTTCCAGGCAACGCTTAGTATACAAGGGGAAGTCTCCCTGCATCATCCAAGAGTAATAGGAAGGTTCTATACCGAAGACGTCTTCTACCGCTTTGCCCTTATGCTTACCAAAGCTGAACACCTCTACCCCATTTTCATCAAACACTAAGCGTCCCGCGAAGTCTACCGGACGGGTCAGATTGGTAAACTCATGCAGTGCCTGCACGTCATTCTGCACAGGGGTACTTACCTCACCTTTCTTGTTTTCCCAAGATTGACCTTCATAACGTTCTATTTGAGCTTTTAGCACCTCGTAGGTTGCCCTCACGTCAGCTTCAGCACTATGGGCATTTTCCAACGAACTATCGCAATAAAACTTGTAAGCTGCTTTCAACGTACGCTGTTCCATTTGGTGAAAAATGTTCTGTACATCTACAAAACTTCTACCTTCCAAGTCAAAGGAAATATTATTTCGCAAAAACTCTTCCATTATCAATGGAATATCAAACTTATTCGAGTTATATCCAGCAAGGTCTGCATCTTCCAAAAATGCAGCCACCTCTGCCCCTATTTCTTTGAATGTAGGCGCCCCCTCGATATCCTTGTCATATATGCCATGTATGAGTGATGATTCCAATGGAATCGGAATTCCTGGATTGACTTTCCACGTCTTTACCTCTTCATCACCGTTCGGCAGAGCCTTTAATATAGAGATTTCCACGATCCGATCGGCCGAAATGTTGATTCCTGTAGTTTCTAGATCGAAAAATGCCAAAGGCCGCCTTAAATTTAATTTCATTTTTATCAAAATATAATATAACAATAAATCTTTTGTAGATGGATGGAACGAGGTTTATCCAAAAATAATGATCCCTAAAGCGATCCCGACAATCATAATGACATAAAGCAATATCTCATTGCTGGCAAAGTGTTTATATTTAGCCCAGAAACCAAACTCTTCTTTATTATTCTTCATGCTTGTGTAGCAATTTTTTTCAAACTTAATCAAATTTGATGCGATATACAATTGTCCATCACCGTCTTGACAAGAGCAGAATCGTTCCATTTTATCAAAGTATAGATCCGCAACGTACAAAATAAGGATAATACCATGCATCTTTCAAATCACTGATCACAACCCCGCTACTGGTAGAGACATGCACAAACTTGTTGTTTGCCAAATAAATTCCCACATGGTCAATCATCTTTTTCCCAAACGAAAAAAAAACCAGATCACCTTCTTGCAATTGATCTTCGTATTTTCTTTTCACCAATTCGGCTTGTTGGCTGGAAATCCTGGGAATGGACTTGCCATATACCTCTTCCATGAGTATAGTTGCAAAGCCAGAGCAATCTATGCCCCGCTTGGTATTACCCCCATCGGCATGAGGCACGCCCATCCAGTCGTCTATCAGCTCATATAGCGCATAATTATGAAGTTCATTTTCTTGAACGCCTATCAATTGGGCATAATTTGCCAATAAGGACCCAGATTCCGAACGGACTGTTGACGAATTGTAGACAACCTCTTTTTGAATGGACTCACCTTTTTTGTTCCTAGCATATACGGCATTCCTGCCTTTGGATTTTTTTCCTTTGTAAACATTGGATGGCAGGCGAACCTGACTGGTACAACCGGTCAATAAGATGGCAGATAAGCAGAACAAAGCGATACAACGATTTATTTGCATAAGGGAACGCTTCCAAACTCCAAACTCAATTAATGCACCAAAGCAGTAGTGCTAGCAATTTCGGCAACCTCTACTTCACCCTCACTGGAAATTTCCAACAATGTCACTTGTTGGATTTCATTTACCAACAAGGGATCGTAGGCTGTCCTTACTTTAACGTAATTTTTCGTAAAACCGTGCATATACCCTTGCTTTACATCGCTTTCAAATAATACATCGGCATTAGAACCTAGTTGGGATTCGTAGAAAGCTCTTCTCTTCTTATCGGAGAGTATATGTAGCATTTTGCTCCTGTCGGAGCGATGTGCCCCAGGCACGGCACCTTCCATTTGGGCAGCGATCGTATTCTCGCGCTCCGAATAAGTGAACACGTGCAGGTAAGATATATCCAGCGAATTGATAAAGTTATAGGTATCCAAAAAGTCCTCCCTGGTTTCGCCGGGAAACCCCACTATAACGTCAACACCAATGCAACAATGCGGCATCAAAGCCTTTATTTTCTCTACACGCTCTTTGTACAGCTCGCGCTTGTACCTCCGGCGCATCAATTTCAAGATCTTGTCGCTACCAGACTGCAAAGGAATGTGGAAATGCGGCACAAAACGTTTGGACTGCGCTACAAATTCGATGATCTCATCGCTCAGCAGGTTAGGCTCAATGGAAGAAATGCGAATGCGCTCTATGCCTTCTATCTCGTCCAAAGCCTGCACCAAATGGAAAAAGCGGTCTTCTCGACTGCCATTGCGAATACCAAAATCACCAATATTCACTCCGGTCAACACGATTTCCTTCACGCCAGAGGCAGCGATATCGGTTGCCTGTTGCACTATATCGGCAATGGTACCACTTCTGCTTGCCCCCCTTGCCAAGGGAATGGTACAAAAGGTGCACGAATAATCGCAACCGTCCTGCACCTTTAAAAAAGTACGCGTACGGTCACCCACGGAAAACGAAGGCACAAACTGCTTGGTCTCATCGATAGGCGAATGGTGGATAACCGCCTTATCGCTCTTGGTCAGTGCATCTATATGCTCAATGATATTAAATTTCTCGGCAGCACCCAGCACCATGTCTACCCCCGGAATCTCGGCTATCTCCTTAGGCTTGAGCTGGGCATAACAACCAACGACGGTCACATAGGCATTGGGCGAATATTTTAGGGCCTCCTTAACTACCTTACGGCATTTCTTGTCTGCATTGTCTGTTACGGAACAGGTGTTTATGACATATACGTCAGCCTTGTCGTGAAACGCCACCGTATCATAACCCGCTTGCTGGAATTGCCTTCCGATGGAGGAAGTTTCGGAAAAATTGAGTTTGCACCCCAAAGTGTAAAACGCTACCTTCTTATTCATAATCAGTTGCAAATTTAGACAAATTGCCTTTCATATACAATTTCAGGTCAACCTTAATCAAACTGACGCAAATGCAACTGATAATAAATCCCTTTTTGGGCCAATAACTGTTCGTGGCGACCGCGTTCCACGATCTGCCCCTTGTCTATGACGCAGATCTCGTCAGCATTCCGTACCGTAGAAAGGCGGTGGGCAATCACAAAACTGGTCCGGCTCTTCATCAATTGGTCGATGCCCTTTTGTATCGCTATCTCGGTGCGCGTATCGATGGAGCTGGTGGCTTCGTCCAAGATCAAAATGGGAGCATCTGCTATGGCCGCCCGCGCAATATTGATCAACTGCTTCTGTCCTTGACTCAGATTGGACCCATCATTGACCAACAGCGTATCATAGCCCTGTGGCAACATAGTGATAAATGAATCGGCAGCGGCAAGTTTGGCAGCCGCTACCACTTCCTCGTCACTTGCATCCAAGCGGCCATAGCGGATATTTTCCATAACACTGGTGGTAAACAAGTGCGTATCCTGAAAGACAATGGCCAGATTTCTCCTCAGATCGTCCCGCTTTATCTTCTCTATCGAAATTCCGTCTATGGTGATCTTGCCGCTCTGGATATCGTAAAACCGCGGAAGCAGGTTGATCACGGTAGACTTTCCGGCTCCCGTTTCCCCTACAAAAGCGATCTTATTGCCTTTATAGGCATGAAGGGAAATCCCCTTCAAGATCTGTTTATCGGGACTATAGGAAAAGTCGACATGCTCAAATTGTACATCTCCGCTTACCGAAGCTATTGCTACTGCATCTTCACTGTCTTTGGGTTCAGGCTCCTCATCCATGATGTTGAATATCCGTTCCGCTCCGGCCAGTGCAGATTGCAGGCTGTTGAACTGGCTCGAAATCTCGTTGATCGGCCTACCAAATTGCCGCGCATACTGCAGAAAGGCTGCCAGCCCACCGATGTCCAACCCACGCGTGATAGCCAGCACAGCCCCGATGATGGCCGTCAAGGCATAATTGATGGTGCTGATATTGAACATCAGCGGCATCATCAGTCCGGAATAAAACTGTGCCTTCATGGACTGCTGGCCCAAGTGCCCGTTCAGCTTTTCGAAGTGATGGATGGCCTCCTCCTCATGGCTAAAAACCTTCACCACTTTTTGCCCGGATATCATTTCCTCCACATAGCCATTGGCAGTGCCCAAGGCAGCTTGGTTGGCCCCAAAAAATTGCTTGCTTTTTTTGATGATCTTTGAAGCCGTAAACAGCATCAGCGGAACCATAATCAAGGATACCAAGGTCAGCATCGGACTGATGTATATCATTAAGCCCAGGGTTCCCATCAAGGTAATGCTGCTTATTAACAGTTGGACGACACTGTTGTTGAGTGCCTCGCTCACCGTTTCGATATCGTTGGTAAAACGGCTCATCAGGTCGCCATGCTGGTGTGTATCGTAGAACCGCACTGGTAGCATCTGCATCTTGCCAAATAGGTCTTTGCGGATCTGCATCACCGTTTTTTGAGCCATAGAGATCGTCAACCGGCTTTGGGCAATGGAGGCTATAGCCCCTATCAGGTAAATGCCGATCATCAAGAAGGCCATCTTGGCAAGTCCAGCCAGATTACCCGGCACAATATAATCGTTAATGATCGGGCGGAGCAGGTAAGATCCTCCCAGGTTGGCCAAGGTGTTTACCACCAAGGCCAGCAAAACCAGCGAAAGCAAGAGCTTTTGACGGCTGAGATATTTCCAAAGCCTGACAAGAACAGCAAGAGAATCCTTGGGCTTTTCCACTCCGATAGCCTTCCCGCGATTGCCCGGCAGCGAAGCAGGCGCAATTGTATCCGCGTTATTTTTCTTCATTTTCCTTTGTTTGATAAACCTGCGAATAATAGATTTCTTGATAAGGATTGCTTTCGCGCAATAGTTCCTCGTGGGTTCCCTTGGCAACGACCTGTCCATCCTCCAAGACAATGATCTGGTCGGCGTGCATGATGGAGCTGATCCTTTGGGCAATGATGATGACCGTAGTGGCGGTAAGGTATTTTTTAAGACCTTCCCGTATAGCCATTTCCGTAGCGGTATCCACGGCACTGGTACTGTCGTCCAGTATCAATATCTTCGGTTTTTTCAATATGGCACGGGCAATGCAGAGGCGCTGCTTTTGCCCCCCGGAAATATTGACGCCCCCTTGCCCCAACACGGCATGGTATCCTTGCGGGAAAGAACGGATAAACGCATCGGCCTGCGCTATCTCCGCGGCTTGCCGCATCTCCTCCTCGCTGGCCTTTGGATCGCCCCAGCGCAGATTGTCATATATCGTTCCGGAGAAAAGTTCGTTTTTTTGCAATACCATGGCAATCTGTCCGCGTAGTTCCTTCAGCGTATAGTCCTTTACGGGAATCCCATCGATCAGCACGGCTCCCTTTGTTGCATCATAAAGTCTCGGGATCAACTGTACCAGCGAACTTTTTGCAGCCCCGGTGGCACCGATAATGGCTACCGTACTGTGAGGCCGTATTTCAAACGAAATATCGCGTAAGACATATGCTGGGTTATCTGGATTATAACGAAACCATACCTGCCGAAAGGCGATGCCTCCTTTCATGAGTACATGGTGATGCCGCAAGGCTTCCGGACCATCGGTCAGCGAGGGCGTTTGATCCAATACTTCGAGCACCCTTTTGGAAGAGGCCGCAGCACGGGAAAGCATCATCAGGGTCATGGACAACATCATCAGCGAGATAAGTATCTGTATGATATAGCTGATAAAGGACATGAATTGACCTACCTCCATCTTATCGCCAATAATCTTATTTCCGCCAAACCAGACCACCGCAACGATAGAAAGGTTCATGATAAGCTGCATGACGGGCAAGATCATGATAACGACACCCGATGCCTTGGCAGCCATTTCCATCAGTTCTTCGTTGGCCATGCCAAATTTTTTCTTTTCGTAATCTTGTCTGACGAAGGATTTGACTACCCTCACGTTGGTCAGGTTTTCCTGTATGATGCCATTGAGCCTATCCAATCTTTGTTGCATTTGGGCAAAATATGGCAGTCCCTTTTTTAGTAGGTAATAAATGCTGCCACCAAGCACGGGAATGGAGAACGCCAGTATCAACGCCAGCTCTGCGTTGATTGTAATGGCAAGCAACACGGCGAAAACCAGCATAAAAGGGGCGCGGAACATCAGGCGCATGGACATCATCAGCACCTGCTGCAAGATATTGGTGTCATTGGTGATGCGCGTGCTAAGCGAGGCTGAACTGAACCGGTCTATATCGGCAAAAGAGAAGGACTGGATCTTGCGGAAGATAGCGTTCCTCAGGTGGGTGACGGAACCAACAGAGGCTCGGGAAGAATAATAGATGTTACCTATATTGGCCAAAATGGCAATCACGGACAAAAGAACCATCAATCCCCCTGTCCTGTAAACATAAGGGAGATCACTGTTCTTGATTCCCACATCCACAATATCCGACATGAGCCGAGGCTGCAGCACTTCGCAGACGACATCGATGATGACCAGAACGGGCGTGATGAAAAAAGCTTGTTTAAAGGGCTTTATAAAAGGCAAATACTGTTTCAGGGACATAAAATTGACCGTTTGGACAAGCTAAGGTAATTAATTTATGGAATTATCGACAATGAGTGAGGGGGAATGATGAAGAGGAATACTACCGATGGAAGAAAAGAAAGTAAAACTGCTATCGTCTATCCTTTTTGCCTTAGTCTTTTCGCATTAGTCTTTTTCTTGCTTACCTTTGTACTGGTATGAATACGACTGATTTACTGAAAAGAGCCCTCAATTTTGATTTCCTTAGCAAGGAGGAGGGTATTTTTCTATATCATAATGCTTCCACGGCGGATCTGAGCTTCGTAGCAAACGAGCTGCGAAAGATACAGGTGCCCCATGGCAAGGTGACTTGGCAGATCGATCGCAACGTGAATACGACCAATGTGTGCATCGCCAATTGCAAGTTCTGCAATTTTTTCCGTAGACCGGGACATGAAGAAAGTTATATTACCGATATAGACACCTATAAGCGCAAAATAGAAGAAACCATGCAATACGGTGGCGATCAGTTACTCTTGCAAGGTGGCCATCATCCCGACCTAGGACTTTCCTTCTATGCAACGCTTTTTAAGCAGCTGAAAGAATTATATCCCGATATTAAGCTGCATGCCTTGGGACCGCCAGAAATTGCCCATGTGGCCAAGTTGGAAAAAATGTCCCATATAGCCGTATTGAAAGTGCTTAAGGACGCCGGACTGGATTCCTTGCCGGGAGCGGGTGCAGAGATACTGAACGACAGGGTACGCAGGCTTATATCAAAAGGCAAATGTGGCGGCCAAGAGTGGTTGGATGTCATGCGTGCTGCACACAAGATCAATCTGCCGACATCAGCCACCATGATGTTTGGTCATATAGAAACCATCGAAGAGCGCTTCGAACACTTGGTATGGATAAGGGATGTGCAGAGCGAAAAACCGGAGGGGGCTCATGGTTTCATCGCCTTCATACCATGGCCCTTTCAGGATGATGGCACCTTGCTGAAAAGACTACGTGGCATAAGCAATAATGTAACGGGCGAAGAGTATATCCGCATGATTGCCCTTAGCAGGATTATGCTGCCCAACGTCAAGAATATTCAGGCATCGTGGCTCACAGTGGGCAAACGTGTGGGGCAATTGTGCCTGCATGCCGGAGCCAATGATTTCGGTTCCATCATGATTGAGGAAAATGTAGTTTCTGCCGCAGGCGCTCCTCATAGGTTCACCTCCAAAACCATTCAGGATGCCATCAGGGAAGCTGGTTTTGAACCACAGCTTCGGAACCAAAAATACGATTTCAGGGAAATCCCGGCCACTATGGTGGAACAAGTGATTGATTATTAGATGTGTGAGATATGAGACGTGAGATATGAGACACAAGATCGAGGGCTTGAATATCTCAATACTGACGTCTTGATACTAGCTTCTTGATACTTGATACTAAAAAGGACATTGGAAAACCTAGAAGAATATATCGAAGCTTTAATCTTTGCGTCAGAACAGAGCTTGGAGCTATACGACATCAAACAAGTGGTGCGTGAAGCGCTCGAATACGAAATGTCCAACGAGGAAGCGCTGCAGGCGCTAGATCGTATTGCGCAAAAGTACGAACAGGATTACTTTGCCATACAATTGGTAGAGATCAACAATGGTTATCAGTTTCTTACCAAAAGCAAATACCATAAGATTATCAACTACCTACAGGCGCACAAGGCGAAAAAAAAACTCAGTCAATCTGCATTGGAAACACTAGCCATCATTTCCTATCGGCAGCCCATTACCAAGCTTGAAATTGAGCATATTCGAGGTGTAAATTGTGACTATTCGATACAAAAACTACTGGAAAAAGACCTTATTGCCATTATTGGTAAATCTGAAAGTGTAGGAAAGCCCCTGCTATATGGCACTAGCGCACTATTAATGGATTACTTCGGGATAAAAAGTGTGGCAGACCTGCCCAAACTCAAAGACATTGTCAATGAGTCCAATACCATTGGGCAGAATGAAGATGAGAATGCAATTCCAGAACCATAAAGCAGCGACTTTACCATCCAAATGAAGCCGCTGTTTTTTTGTTATTTTATCTTTGAATTTTAAAATTGTTCGTATTTTTACATGAGCAAACAAAACAAAAAACCATAGCTGAATAAGAAAGAATAATGAAAACGCCAAAGAAGACTGATCCAAAAGCGAAAAAGGTTTCTTCATCTAAGAAAACGGGGTTGGGAAAATCAAAACTAGATTCGCCAAAACCCAAAAAGGGGTTTGATGACGACGATGATGATTTTGATTTTGACGATCTCGATAGTTTCGACAATTTTGATGATGATGATTTTGATGATGATGACGACTATTAGTCATTGAGCAAGGTTTTGCCTACCATCATAGACGATACCGATTCAGGTATCGTGCGTTTATTTTTTTCAAGAAAACAGGAGATTTCTAATGAAATCTCCTGTTTTCTTGCACTTTCATGTACTTTTCGGCATGGATCAACCCGCCAATAAATCCTCAATCAAACCTTTCGCCTCTGTATTCAATGGCTCTGCTGGCCTTATAGCTCCCGCACGAGCATACCAATAGTCGGCATTCCAAAGATCGCCTTCCTTTCTGTGCAAATAAGCGTGTATGCGGGCAGCTTTTGTATCTGGCAAATCCTGAATAAGGCCGTGAGCTCTTTCCCAGTTTCCCCTAGCATCCCACCATAAGGCCTGCAGGTAAACGTCCAGTTCCTTAGGCACGGTGTCTTTTGAAAGCAAATCAAGGAATGTTGAATAATCCATCGGCTATCTTTTATTTAGAACCTGTTTAAAATTTTAACGAAATTTTTGTTATACTGATTTTGAATTTTTCTTTGCTATATTTTGATGCTCTTTTGAGCCTATTTTTCACTTCCTGCTCTGGATTTAGCCCGCTAAATCTGCAAACACGAAGCAAAAAATCCTTCTCAAAATAGCTATAAAAATTTTAGCAATAAAATTTAAACAGGCTCTTAAACATCCAACAAACTTCGCTACTTACGATGAAATGATAAATTCGAAATTGAGCTCGTCTAGCCGCTTAAATCCGAAACGTTCGAAAAGCGATTGTGCGCTGTAATTGTCGGCAGTTGTGGTAAGTTGCACGCGTTGGCGACAATTGCGCTTCGCATAAAAAACAACTTCACTCAGCAAAGACTGAGCAACTCCTTGATGGCGCTGCTCTTCCACCGTATAGATGTCATTTACCAGGTAAATTTCCTTTAGTTCCTTTGAAAAGAAAAAAGGCGATATGATGGCAAAGCCTACCAACTTTTCATCGATAAAGGCCAAAAACACTATACACCCTGCCTGCTCCAATCGGCGCTCCAAGAAAAATCGCTCTTCTTCAATTTCTCTATGCGTTCCGGAAACCACTCTATATTCTCCAAACAATTCCGTCAGGGAGTCTAAGTCATTCAACGTTGCCTTGCGAATCTTCATCTAGTTTAAAATCATTCATTCTTTGCCACCAACACCATCGGTATTTAGCCCCACAGCAATCAGTTTAATACCGGATCTGATATTCGGCAATTGTTTATAAATTGGTTTTTTTAAGTGCATAAATATAAAAATAACATTTGGAAAACTCAAGCTGACATACCCGATTAGTTAGATAACAAACAGTATGATTGAGAAAAATCAATAATTGACGGAATCTTGCACCGCAGCAGAATCGGCAGGATGCTTCAACGTAGTATCTTGTGAGCCGGTAGATATTGGCAGATCGCCATCGGGCACCGCATGGTCATTATAATTGTCCTTCGTACCGGAACTTCCGCAGGCAGAAAGGACAAATGCGGCAAACAAAATAAAAAGGTAAGATTTCATAATCTAAATTTTAATTTAAAGTGTCAACGCGCAAACTATCCGAATCGAGCGGAACAAGTGTGGTAGTGTCCTCCACGGGGCCTATCAAGTTAAGCGATGTGTCTGCTACGGGTTCATTTTCCTCAAATTCCTTATTCGGAGTATATGACCTTCCACAGGCACTAACCAACATCGCGGCTACAGCTGAAACAAATAATGCTTTTAATGCTTTCATAATAAATGTAATTTGATGTATAAAAATTTACTTTTCACCAGTTTCTATAGTTACTACAAATTTCCTTCCAATTAGTTTATGAATGAGGCTATTTGGTGCGCTTTTTGTGAGCTATTTAGTTAGTAACAATACAATAAAAACAACAAATACCATGTCTAAATTTTCAGAACTCATAAATGGTGAGAAACCAGTTTTAGTAGATTTTTTTGCCGAGTGGTGCGGACCATGCCAAATGATGAAGCCCATATTGACCCAGGTGAAAAGCCAAATCGGTGATGACGCGAGCATCATAAAGGTGGACATAGATAAAAACCCCTCAGTAGCAACCGCTTATCATGTTCAAAGTGTCCCTACGCTCATCCTTTTCCAAAAAGGACAAGTGAAGTGGAGGCAGAGTGGCGTGATGCAGGCAGCTGATCTGACACGTATCATTAAACAACAAAGCAACGCGAAATAGCAGCAAAAAACAACGATCCTGATAAAATCAGGATTGCCGTCACATGCAGATTTTATACAACTATCTCCGCTTTTTGTACAATGATTTCGCAAGTCTAGCCACCTAATTTTGAAAAACATAATTATTGGTGGAGCCCTATATAATAGGGCAAGCAAAACAATTAACAATTTATTTCAAAATCATCTGCTATGGATCGAACAGTGAAAACATTTTTCAAGGCATTGACATATAGCTTTGTCATAGCCGCAATGTCTTGTCAGGGAGGCAAGTCAAACAACTCCGCTGCTGAAAACGCTACTTTGTTTACGCATGTCAATCTGATTGACGGTAATGGTGAGGTTCAGCGTGATATAAGTATTCTTGTACAAGGTGACAGTATTGCCGATATCGGTCAACAAATCGACAGTAGCGATTACGAGGTAATAGATCTCAATGGAAAGACCATTATGCCTGCACTCATTAGCACGCACGTACACGTAGGCACTATGAAAGGTACCGAAAACAACGCCGATTTTTATACTCGGGACAATATACTTAGTCAATTGAAGAAATATCAAGACTATGGCGTGTTGACCATTTTGGCCATGGGGTCTGACCGTCCCCTATTATTTGACTCTGGCATCAGAGACTCGTCTGTAGCCGGACTACTCCCTGGCGCTAGAATGTACAGCGCTGCCTACGGCTTTGGGGCGGTACAAGGCGGTCCTCCAGCAGCTATGGGCATGAATCAGGTGTTTAGACCTCATACAGAAGCCGAGGTTCCGTCCGAAATGGACAGTTTGGTCAAGTTGAAACCGGAAGTTGTTAAACTTTGGGTGGATGATTTTGGAGGACAATTCCCTAAAATGCCTTCTTCTATCTACAAGGCCATCATAGAGGAAGCGCATAAACACAACTTAAGAGCTGCCTCTCATCTCTATTATTTGTCAGATGCCAAGCAACTGTTGCAAGATGGGGTGGATATCTTTGCCCACAGCGTTCGGGACAATGTAGTAGACGATGAATTGTTGAATTTAATGAAGTCCAAAGGGACTATTTATATCCCTACCTTATCTTTAGATGAGTTTGCCTATATCTATGCCAGAAAGCCAGAATGGCTGGATGACGAATTTTTCAAGGCCTCTCTAGAACCTGGCGTATATGAGATGATTACCTCACAAGCCTACCAAGACAACTTGAAAAATGCTCCTAATTATCAGCAAAACGTCAAGGCATTTGAAACTGCGCTACAAAATCTAAAGAAAATATATGACGCGGGAATTTTAGTTGCCATGGGTACCGATTCTGGCGCTATGCCCATACGGACGCAGGGATTTTCAGAACATTTGGAACTGGAGCTGATGACCCAAGCGGGCTTAAGCCCATTGCAGGCCATCACGGTGGCAACAAAAAACTCCGCCCGAATGCTAGGTATAGACCAGCAATATGGCACCCTGGAAAAGGGTAAAATAGCCGATTTTATCGTTCTTGATGCCAATCCAGAGCAGGACATCAAAAACACCAGAAAAATTGCAGCTGTATACAAAGCTGGAAAGGAAGTAAGTAAGGGACCATTGTCCAATGATTAATTTTTAACGGTCAATACAAGTATCAAAATCGGCTGAAAAGCAAATAACCGACAGCTGATTGCTAACAACAATAAAACAATGGAATATAGATTTTTAGGAAAATCGGGATTACAGGTTCCTGTGATCACCTTTGGTACAGGTACGTTTGGTGGAAGCGGAGACTTCTTTAAGGCGTGGGGAAATACGCAAGTAGATGAAGCGACCAAACTCGTGGAGCTCTGCTTGGAAGCCGGCGTTAATGCCTTTGACACGGCAGACATCTATTCCGATGGGTTATCGGAAGAAATCTTGGGCAAAGCCATCAAGGGCAAAAGGGATCAATTGCTGATCTCGAGCAAAGGCACCTTTCCTATGAGCAGTGCCAAAGAAAATCAGTGGGGTTCCACACGCTATCATTTGACACGTGCTTGCGAAGCTAGCCTGAAACGCTTGGACACAGATCATATAGACATTTATTATATGCACGGGTTTGATGGAAATACCGCTATCGAAGAAACCCTGAGAACCTTAGACGATCTAGTGAGCAGTGGCAAGGTGGGCTATATAGCCTGCTCTAATTTTTCAGGCTGGAGCTTAGCAAAATCATTGGGTATCAGCGAAAAATACGGATGGAACAGCTACGTAGCCCATCAGGTATATTACAGCTTGTTGAACAGGGAATATGAGTGGGAACTGATGCCACTGGGAATAGAGGAAAAGGTAAGTTCGGTCATATGGAGTCCGTTGGCAGGAGGAAGATTGGGAGGTAAATTTCGTCGGAATCAGGCAATAGACAAAACCGGCCGTGTGGCTCAAGGCGGCAGCCCAGTTCCCAGAGAGTCGTTTGCAGAAGAACGTTTATACGATATCGTAGATGTATTGGATGAAATTGCGGCGGAAACCGGCAAAACCGTTGCCCAAATTAGTCTTAACTGGCTGCTACAGCGCCCCACGGTGGCCAGTATCGTGATCGGTGCACGCAATGAGGAACAGTTGAAACAGAATCTCGGTGCCGTGGGGTGGACTTTGAGTGCAGAACAGATAGCCAAACTTGACAATGCCAGTGAAATCGAGCCCATTTATCCTTATTGGCATCAAAGGCAGAACACGACGCTCAATCCGCTGCCTGCATTTCAAAAATAGGACTGTAGCGAACGAAGATAGAAATTCCAATCCTTGCTGGAGAGTCGGCCCCTCCCCTCCTCCATCAGCCAATCCGGGTCATTGGTGAATCACCCGGATTGGCAAAAAATTCTGTTTTAAACCCAACATTATTCCCAATATCATTGTAATTCCAAAAGAAAAGTTAAATTTGGTTTCTCAATCGTTTTAATAAGAATAAGGCTTCCTTCGTTTTTGAAATGTATAAAAACAGTAGGCTGTCCTTTTCCCAAACGGCGATCAGATGCATTGAAAAGCGGATCCATTGATTGTTTCGCACATACAACGCGCATTACCAATTAATTGTATATAAATCATTTTTTTGAATTGACATCACATATGAAACGCACCATTCTCATACTAGACGATGATGAAGACATTTTGTATTTCTGCTCCGTTGTATTTGAAAATCTCGACTTTACCGTTATCTCCTCCAGCCATAGCAAGGACATTATAGCACAAGTAAAGCAGGCCAATCCAGACATCATATTGATAGACAATTGGATACCGGGATTGGGCGGTGTTAAAGCGACACAAGAACTGAAGGCCAATGAAGAACTTCGGAATATACCTGTCATCCTTTTTTCGGCCAACAGCAATTTACCAGCATTGGCCGAGGAGGCCGGAGCAGACGGCTATCTAAAAAAACCCTTTGATCTGGACGAACTTGAATCTACAGCTTTGAAAATGTTAAAAGATTAAATAAAAAAGACTAATTCTTTCTTGCACTTAACGGTACCTATTCCATGCTGCGTAAAATCATTCATATAGACATGGATGCTTTCTATGCTTCAATAGAACAGCGAGACTTTCCACAATATAAAGGGAAGCCCCTGGTGGTAGGCGGATCGCCCACTGGCAGAGGAGTAGTAGCTACCGCCAGCTACGAGGCAAGGCAATATGGGATACACTCTGCCATGTCCGCCAGAAAGGCATTGGATCTTTGCCCACACGCTATTTTTGTGAAACCACGATTTGAGGTATATAAGAAAGTATCTACCCACATCAGGGGCATATTCTCTAGGTTCACGGACTTGATAGAACCTTTATCGTTGGACGAAGCGTACCTTGATGTCACCGACGACAAATTAGCTATAGGGTCTGCCATCGAGATTGCAAGACAAATAAAATTTGCTATAAAGGACGAGCTTAACCTCACGGCATCTGCCGGTATATCCATCAATAAGTTTGTGGCCAAGATCGCCTCGGATCTGCAAAAGCCCGATGGTCTAACATTCATTGGGCCGAGCAAAATCCATGCTTTCATGGAAAGCTTACCGGTCCACAAATTCCATGGTATAGGCAAAGTAACGGCAGCAAAAATGCACGGCATGCAAATCTTCACTGGAGCCGATCTAAAATCTCTAGACAAGGAAAGGTTAAACAAACTGTTCGGTAAGGCCGGCTTATTTTATTATAATATCGTCCGCGGTATAGATAACAGACTGGTTCAACCACATAGACAAACCAAGTCTATAGGTACCGAAGACACGTTCGAAACCGATCTGTCAGAAATGGCAGATATGATACTAGAAATTGAAGCGCTCACGGAAAAAACATGGAAGCGATGTGTCCAAAAGGACCTGTTCGGCAGGACATTGACGCTGAAAATAAAATTTTCGGACTTTAAGCAGATCACTAGAAATAGTTCTCGTACCACAGCTTACGGCTTAAAGGATGAACTGCTTGCCGCCGTGAAGGTTCTCTTGCAAAATGCACCAATAGCCGAAAGAAAGGTAAGGCTGCTGGGCGTCAGTGTTTCCAATTTTTATGATACGATGGAACCAAATGTAGATGCGGGAGGCCAGCTTAAACTTTTTTAAACAAATCCCCTATTTGGTCCATAGTCCATGCGTTTTTGCTACCAAACGCCCAAAGGAACGCACCTGATTGTCTATTTAAACATACACATACCCTACTTTCACTGGCGATACATACAGCTGAAAAATAACAATTTAACCAAAGTGGCAGCCAATTTGCTCTAAGGACAGCAACAAAATTAAATGAAAAACAAATAAGAAAATGAAAAAGTTATTATTATCGGTAACAGCAGCGTTAGTAGCTACGGGTGCATTCGCTCAACAGGAAATGGGATGGGGATTGAAAGCTGGTATCAACTTCCCTAAGTACAATTGGTCAGGAAACAATACAGAGACAAGTAGTACGACCAATTTTCATATAACGGCATTTCTGGACGCGCCCATAGCAGAAAATTGGTTTTACATACAACCAGGTGTTTCCTTGCAAGGCAAAGGTGCTGAGCTATTCAGTAGTGAAATTGGAAATTCCTCGGTAAAGCAGAATACCATGTGGATCGAGGTTCCAGTAAATTTTGTCGCTAAGTTTCCAGTGGCAGAAGCTGGCAGTTTCTTTTTAGGAGCTGGTCCTTACGTAGCTTTCGGCATTTCTGGTAAGAACAAATATGATAGCGACTATGGATCTACAGAAACGGAATTTGATTTTGGCAAAGACGGCACTTTGAAAAGCACCGACTTTGGCCTCAATTTTATCGGTGGCTATGAGTTCAGCAATGGCTTGATGATTCACGGCGGTTATGCCATGGGATTGACAGACATCAGGGGTAGCAACAATGAATATTTCCCAGAGAACAAACTTACAAATAGAGTGTGGACTGTGGGTCTAGGATTTAGGCTATAGAATAAATAGACTGTCTACCTATGGGCGAAAAGGGGGCTTTGGTATTATACCAGCCCCTTTTTACTTAGTTTAAGGGTAATGACATTGTGTCAATTTTACCTTTATTTAAAATTTTATACGCAAATAAAATCTGTTTTACAAAAAATATACCTACCTTTACCAACATTAAAATAATATCATGCAAAAAGGAACAGTAAAATTTTTCAATGAAACCAAAGGTTTCGGATTTATTACACCAGAAAACGGTGGTCAAGAAATCTTCGTTCACTCATCAGGACTCATCGACAACATTCGTGAGAATGATACCGTGAAGTACGATGTAGAACAAGGCCGTAAAGGCCCTAATGCGGTAAATGTAGAAGTAGCTTAATCCCTATAAATAATTATCGTGAAGCATTCTCCTTAATCGGGGAATGCTTTTTTAGTTTATCGGCATAGGTAATCCCTGACTAAATCAATTGGGCAATAAACAGTTTTTTTCAACCTTCACAGAACATACGGGCCAAATGGCAACAAAAAGATGAAGCAATTAAAAATAACAGAATCCATTACCAATCGAGAAAGCAGGTCACTCAGCTTATACCTGACAGAGATAGGCAAGGTGGACTTACTTACGGCCCAGGACGAGGTGATCTTAACGCAAAAAATCAGGCAAGGGGATATTGTTGCTTTAGAGCGGCTCACGAAGGCCAATTTGAGGTTTGTGGTTTCTGTAGCCAAGCAGTATCAGCACCATGGCATGGTGCTGGGAGATCTTATCAACGAGGGGAACGTGGGGCTCATAAAGGCGGCCACACGCTTTGACGAGACTAAAGGCTTCAAGTTTATCTCCTATGCCGTGTGGTGGATTAGGCAAAGTATCATCTCGGCTATAGCCAATCAGTCGCGTTCTATACGAATCCCCATCAATCAGATCGGAAACCTAAGTAAGATAAAAAAAATGCAATCGCAGCTGGAGCAGGAACTCGAGCGAGAACCCAGTCAGGAAGAACTTGCCACCTGTCTAGAAACCACAACGGAAAAGATTGCAACCACGCTAAATTATCAGGGAAGGCCACTATCCTTTGATGCCCCTATGTCCAGTAGCGAAGATGGTACCTTGCTGGAAGTGATACAGAACAACGAGCCGGACACCGACGTATTACTCCTGAAGTCATCTTTAATCACTGAGCTGGAACGCGCCTTATCTATTTTGCCCGATAGGCAACAGGTTATTATAGCCATGCTTTATGGTCTGAAGCAATACGAACAGCATAGCCTGGAAGAAATAGCCTTTAAACTCCAGCTTACAAGGGAGCGCATCAGGCAGCTAAGGGAAAAGGCCTTATATACGCTAAGGCATTCTTCGTTCAGGCCCCTATTAGAAGCGTATTTGTAGCTTTTAAAGTCCTGCTGTGCTGGGAACGGACGCCTCTTTGCATTTGGACTTACCGATTATTTCCTTTATCTTTACGAAAGAAAGAAGGCCCCTATATAGGGGATTTGTCCCCAAAGGACATGAAGTTGATGATGTATTGCGCGTAGTTTATTAAGTGGCACGGAAAACAGATTGACCATTCGCTATTCCAAGAGCCTCTTAGTATTAAAAATTACGGTCATGCAATCAAAGTTAAAATTCACCAATTCAAACCGCTCCACGTTCTTCTCTACGGTACGTGAAAAGGTAGAAGCTTATTTCACGGAAAATGCCTTGCACAAATACGGCAACAAGGCTATGTGGGCAAAGGTAATTCTCTTCATGAGTGCCTTTGTGGTCATTTACTCGCTCATACTTTCCAATCCATTCGGGAATGTCTGGGCGTTAATGTGCCTTGCGCTGTTGCTAGGTGCATGCAATGCATTTATTGGATTTAACATCAGCCACGACGCTCTGCACGGCTCGCTTTCCAAAAAACCGTGGCTCAACAAACTACTGGGATATACATTCCACCTCATCGGGGCAAATCCCTACATTTGGGACAAAACGCACAACCAGGTGCATCACACTTACACCAACATTGCGGGCCACGACGAAGATTTGGACGCTGCAGGGCTCATCAGGCTATCGGACGATGATCCATACAAGAAGATACACCGATTCCAACATCTCTATGCTTTTCCTTTATATGGTTTGGCTTCTCTTAACTGGGTTTTTAGGAAAGATTACCACAAGTTCTATCGGAATATCAATTCCCGCCGGCAAAAACATCCCAAAATAGAGTATTTCAACCTCTATTTCTTCAAGTTTTTGCATCTCTTTCTTTTTCTCTTCTTACCTATTCTGGTGCTCGATATCAGTTGGTGGCAGGTGTTGATCGGCTTTATCGCCATGCATGCAACCGAGGGCTTGGTAATGGGTCTGGTCTTCCAGCTTGCCCATGTAGTGGAAGGCACTGATTTCCCGGAACCCACGGCCGAAGGGCAAATAGAAAACGTATGGGCTGAACACCAAATGCGCACTACGGCCAACTTCTCTTCGAGCAGCAAACTGGCATCTTTCTTCCTCGGTGGGCTCAATAGGCAAATAGAACATCATTTATTTCCCAAAATCTGCCACATCCACTACCCTGCCATTTCAAAGATCATCAAAGCAACAGCACAAGCATATCAACTGCCCTATTTAGAAAACCGCACTTTTTTCAGTGCGTTGCTATCGCATTACCATATTCTAAAGAGTTTTAGCACAGCTAGCTAGTAGGGCAAAAAAAATGCAGGAATAATAATCCTGCATTTTTCACCTTTGATTGTCATCTAAACCTGCGCATCTCGCAGATCGCGGATTTTATCATGCCCTTTCAATTGTTCATCGGCTTGCTTCCTCAAAAGCTCTTGCACCTCGGCAGGAAAACTCGTAGCCTCTGTCAAGGCATCGCGATATGCTTTTTTGCTAGCATCCTCACCCCGCTCGCATTCTTCCAATACAGCCTTTCTATCCTTGCCGGTAAAGGTCGTTTTGATATCAATCCACGCACGGTGCAACTTGCCTGCTGCCGTAGTTCCTTCTTCTGGCAATTCGTGCCCATAGTGAGCCACTGCTTCCGAAAGTTCTTTATTAAATTGCTTCGTCTGAATGACATAATATTCAAACAAGGCTTTTAAATCGGCATCGGTCCACTCGGTATCCTCCAAAGCGGTTTGATAGCCTTTGATCCTGTCATTATTAATCTGGATCAAATCATTGAGCACATCGGCTACTTTTTCTACTGTTTCCATAAGATAGATAGTTAGATAATTTGTATAAAAAAGAACAGGTTATGTAACCAAAGGTTTGAGCAAAATTCAAATAATCAAAATCATTGCAATCTTCAAGTATTAAGTCCTAGTAAACGCCCATTACCGTGCAAAGCAGAAATTTTAAAAAAGAAATTTTAAAAAAAAAACACTTTCGCTGTCGCATTTACGGAGAGCAACTCGTTTCGTTAAAATAAACAAAAGGACAAGATATGGCAGAACATGCCGTTAGTTGTGTCCTTTGCTAAAAAAAACAGAACGATAAACTCCGTGCAGAAACATCGGACTCTTTTTGTTTGAAAATGCATTTAATAGTAAAAGCACTGACAATTACTGGTTTTTGCTTTTTACTTTTTAATAAAGAAGGTTGATTGATGTCCATCGCATCCCCAAATGATGGACAGCCGCCCTGCCCCATGGGGCGGCTTTTTTTATTACACCGAAACACACACAAAAGAAAAATAAAAAATATTTGCATTTACAAAAAATAACCGTACCTTTGCCCACGTTTTAGACAATGTAGTCTAAAATCGTTTTTTAAAATATTTCATGAACCCATTTAGTCAATTGGGACTCCGTCATGATATTGTTAATGCCTTAACAGAAATAGGTTTCGAGAAACCTACCCAGATCCAGGAACAAGCCATTCCTGTACTCCTTTCAGGCAGCAGCGATTTTGTCGGATTAGCCCAAACCGGTACCGGTAAAACCGCAGCATTTGGCCTGCCTTTGTTAGAATTGTTAGACTTTTCGGAAAACTCGCCTCAAGCACTGATTTTGTGCCCAACGCGTGAGCTTTGCCTGCAAATCGCTAACGATCTTAAGAATTTTTCTAGAAACATCAATGATGTAAACATCGTAGCAGTATACGGTGGCGCAAGCATCAGCGATCAATTGCGTCAGATCCGTCGCGGTGTGCAAATTGTAGTTGCCACCCCAGGACGTATGCTGGACATCATTGGTCGTAAAGCGATTGATTTCTCAGGAGTACGTTATGTAGTATTGGACGAAGCCGACGAAATGTTGAACATGGGCTTCCAAGAAGACATTAATGATATTTTGTCCACTACTCCCGACGAGAAGAAAACATGGCTTTTCTCTGCTACCATGCCAGCCGAAGTGCGTCGTATAGCCAAAAACTATATGACAGACCCACATGAGCTGACAGTTGGCACCAAGAACACAGGCAACAGCAATATTGAGCACCATTATTACGTGGTGCGTCCTAGAGACAAGTTTGCCGCATTTAAACGTATCGTAGACATCAATCCAGATATTTTTGGTATTGTGTTCTGCCGTACCAAAATCGAGACGCAAGAAATTGCCGAAGCACTTATCAAAGACGGTTATAATGCCGATGCCCTTCACGGCGACCTTTCGCAACAACAACGCGACAAGGTAATGAAACGCTATCGCGACCGCAGTCTACAATTGTTGATTGCAACCGACGTAGCTGCCAGGGGTATCGATGTAAACGATGTAACGCACGTAATTAATTTCTCTCTTCCAGATGAGATTGAAAATTACACTCACCGAAGCGGACGTACTGCCCGTGCAGGGAAAAAAGGTATTTCCATCGCCTTGGTAACACCAAAAGAAGCTGGAAAAATCCGTCACATCGAACGTGTTATCGGCAAGGAATTTATCAAATCTACAATACCTACAGGTATCGAAGTGTGCGAGAAACAATTGTTCTCTATCATAGATAAGGTAAAATCTGTCGAAGTAAACGAAGAGCAAATCAATCAGTTCTTGCCAAAGATCGAGGAAGCTTTCCAAGATTTCAGCAAGGAAGACGTGATCAAACATCTTGCTTCATTGGAATTCAACCGTTTCTTGAATTACTATAACGGGGCTCAAGATCTGAATTCTAACGAATCTGAAGGTCGTGGTAGAGACCGTGACCGCAGCGATCGTGGTGACCGCGGTTCCAGAGGAGATCGTTATGGTCGTGAAGGTGGAGCACAAGCTGGCTTTTCACGGATATTCGTCAACCTTGGTTCCGTAGACAACTTTGACCGTGGCAGCATGTTGGGCTTTATCTGTGATAATGCTCAAATAAGCGGAAAAGTAGTTGGAAAAATCGATATCAAAGGTGTTTTCTCCTTCTTCGAAGTGGAAAGCGACATGGCAGAGAAAGTTTTCAACAACTTCAAAGACGTGGATTTCAAAGGACGCCAAGTGCGCTTAGAACCCGCTGGCGACCGTGAAGGCGGAAGCGGCGACAGAGGCGGACGTTCTAGAGAAGGAAGACGTGGTGGCCGTGAAAGAGCCTCTGAGCACCAAGGTGGTTTCAGGGACTTTTCCGGAAAACGCCGCGAACGCAGAAGCGAGAAAAAACGCTGGTAGTTATTGAGACATCAGATATGAGACCTAAGATATAAGACGTCGAAAATCGGATGGATAGATAATACAAAAGCCCCGCACCTTAATGGATGCGGGGCTTTGTTTGTTTATATAGCGAAAGGATTCTGCAAAGCCTTAACTTGTATTTACAACTTATTACTTAACCTATATAACTCTCTAATACCCTACAATAGTATCATCTCCCCTATGATCTGCTCCTCCTTCCAGTGTACCATCGGCCTTCACCAATATGGCATCTACCCTACCTATATTACCTCGCTGGACAAATTGATAACCCTTGGCTTCCAATCTTGCCCTTACATCCTCGGCAATTGCCTCCTTCTCGGGCTGGATATTGTCTGGAAGCCATTGATGATGAAAGCGCGGGGCGCTGACGGCTTCTTGCATTCCCATCCCAAAATCGACCACATTCAAAATCACCTGAAAAACGGAAGTAATGATCGTGGAACCACCAGGAGTTCCCACTACCATCAATAATTTGCCGTCTTTGGTCACTATGGTTGGGGTCATGGCACTCAACATACGCTTGTTAGCTTCTATGGCATTGGCTTTGCCCCCCAAAAGCCCGTACAGATTGGGTACACCAGGCTTCATGGAAAAATCGTCCATTTCATCGTTCAACAAAAACCCCGCACCTTTCACCACTACGAGTGATCCATAAGAGTTGTTCAATGTCGTGGTAATAGCCACCGCATTGCCATCTTTGTCCACTACGGAAAAATGGGTCGTTTCCTCACTTTCATATCCAACAGGTTTTCCATGCGAAACGGACTCGCTAGATGTAGCTCTTTCAAAACTGATATCCTGCATGCGGGCATGGATGTAATTGCTATCAAGCAGCCCAGCCAAGGGAACTGGATAAAAATCGGCATCGCCATAATGCTCCGCCCTATCGGCATATACCCTTCTTTCGGCTTCCACCATCACCTGCACAGTCGAATCTTGCTGAAATCCCCAATGCGACAAGGGATACGGTTCTACAGACTTGAGCAAAGAAAGCAACGCAATTCCGCCGCTGCTAGAAGGAGGCATAGACACCACGTGGTAGCCGCGATAGTCATTGGCAACAGGTTCCCGCCATTTGGCCTCGTAGTTTTTCAAGTCTTCCAAACTAATGATACCGCCATTATCTTTCATTTCACGAACCAACAACTTCGCTACCTTGCCTTCGTAAAAGCCCCTCCTACCCTTAGACTGTATACGCTTCATGGTCTTTGCCAATTCCTTTTGTATCAACAAATCCCCGGCTTTCCAATCGGCTTTCTCATTAATCAATGCCGTACCATGAGAATTAAATCGCTTGAAAGACTCTTTTCTCCTATTCAGCTCATTGGCCTGCATTTCTGTAAGCGGGAAGCCTTTTCGGGCCAAATCAACGGCTGGTTGCAATAAATCTTTCCAAAGTAGTTTTCCGTAGCGTTCGTGTGCTTTTACCATACCATCTACAGAACCAGGCACCCCAACAGCTAGATGTCCATCCAAACTGAGTCTGCTGACGGGCTCTCCCGTTTCATCGAGGTACATGTCCCTAGTGGCCATGCCTGGTGCCTTTTCCCTGAAATCTAGTGCAGCATATTCATTTTGCGAAGAACGAAAAACCATAAACCCACCGCCACCGATATTTCCTGCATTGGGATAAACCACGGCAAGCGCAAACTTCACGGCGATGGCAGCATCCACCGCATTCCCCCCTTTTTTCAATACGTCTATACCTACTTGCGAAGCAATGGGATGGGCAGAAACCACCATGCCATTGCGATAGGCCGTGTCTTGCTTCGCGTAGGCGAATTGGCATAGGGCTATGCCTAAAAGCAAGATGACTATGGAACGGTTGAAACAGGGTACCTTAATGCAAAAAATGCTAATTTGTCTGGGTTTGACCATATTGTTTATGTTTATACCCGCAAATTAGCATATAAAATAAAAACTCTGAAATAAAAAAGGAAAATAAGCCTATACAAAGGCGCTCATACCCGTAATGGCACGACCTACGATAAGTGAATTGATTTCCTTGGTACCTTCATAGGAGTATATCGCTTCGGCATCCGCCACAAACCGAGCTACATCATATTCGAGCAAAATACCGTTACCGCCCATCACTTCCCTCGCCTGACTAACAATATCTCGTGTGCGCAGGCTACAGAAGACCTTGGCAAGGGAGGCGTGCTCATCCTTCAGCTTACCTTCGTCCTGTAGTTCGGAGAGCCTGAATACCAAGGTCTGCATAGCCGTCAAATTGGACAGCATCTCCACCAGGTGGTTTTGGATGAGCTGAAAGGAGGCAATAGGCTTGCCAAACTGCTCCCTTTTTCGGGTATAGTCCAGTGCGCTTTCATAGGCTCCCCTAGCGCAACCCACCGCCATCCAGGCCACGCCCGCACGCGTCATACGCAGTACGTTAGCCGTATCTTTAAAGGAATGGGCCTTTTGGAGCCTGTCAGACTCCTTGATGAGGCAATCCTTGAGCGTGATGAGCCCGTTCTGCACGATCCGCAGGGCCATCTTTCCCTTTATCTTTTCTACTTCGAAACCAGGGGTACCTTTGCGTAATAAAAAACCCTTTACTTGACCATCATCTATGTCTCTGGCCCATATAATGATGACATCGGCAAAGGTAGCATTGCCTATCCATTTCTTCTGTCCATTGAGAACCCAGCCTTCTTCTGTTTTCCTGCAGGTTGTTGTCAATCCGCCAGCGGCTCCCGAGCCCACTTCCGGCTCCGTAAGGCCAAAGGCGCCGATGACCTGCAGTTTATTCATGGCTGGCAGCCATTCCTGTTTCTGTTCTTCCGAACCGCACAGGTAAATGGAACCCATGGCCAATCCGCTCTGCACGCCGAAAAATGTAGCAATGGATGCGTCTACCCTAGCCATCTCCATGGCCAATATGCCTTCCATCAAAAAGGATCTGTTCGGACATCCATAGCCATTGTAAGTGATACCCGCCAAGCCCAATTCGCCAAACTTGGGAATCAGCTCATGGGGGAATTCATCGCGCAACCAATAGTGGTTGACCAAAGGCTTCACTTCTTTCTCCATAAACTCGCGAATTTTCAGCTGTAGTGCCTTGTCCTCGTCACTCAATCTATCCTGAAGCTCGTAAAAATCGCCATTTATTTCGGGCAAAGGCTTTTTCTTACCAGGGCCCTCCATCATCTTCATCAAGCCCTTGAGTTGATTGTCGTCCAGCTTGCTGAAACCGTCCATCACTTTGGCGAGGTCCACTTTTTGGGAAATTTTTGCAAGTTGGTCAAAGTCTAGGTTCTTAAGCAGGTTCAGCCCACTCTTTATTTTCGAAAATGCGTTAGCCATATCAAATTGGTTTTGTTCAGTAACACTTAAAACAAGAAAGGGATGCAAGTGTTTGTTTTTATGGCTTTCTCTATCTATGTGCATGAGAGATGATAGAGGGCGTACAGCATAATATAAAACCGAGATTTGTCATACAGGCCTGCGGGTTGGCATAGTATAAACCAATATTTTGGATCAACCTTTCCTGAACCGTTTATCTGTGAGCGCATTCAGGAAATTTTCCAGGTCTTCTTTTTCTTGTTCGGTTAGTTCCAGCGGTTGAGATAACAGAGAGTCCCTGTTGATGGGATTGGGCACCACCTTATCCGGATCGTTGTAATATTCGATGACCTCGCGCAAGGTTTTGAACATGCCATTATGCATATAGGGAGCTGTCAAAGCCACATTGCGCAGTGGGCCGATCTTGAACTTACCGAGGTCCTCAGGTCTTTTCGTGATGGCAGCACGACCACTGTCCAGCAAGGTCTTGCCGTCAAACAGGCCGATATTCCTAAACTCGATGTTGTTGAAATTAGGACCGAAATGGCATTGTATGCAGTTAGCCTTGCCGTTAAAAAGGGCAAACCCTCTTTTGGCCGATTCGCTCACTGCCTTTTCGTTGTCGTTCATCCGCCAATCATCGAAAGGTGTGTTATTGGTTTCCAGAGAACGCTGGAACTCGCCCAAGGCCTGCGCAAGATTGGTCGCATTGGGAACCTCGTTGAATATCTTTTGGAAAACCTGAACATAAAACGCATTTTGGTTCAGACGTGCCACTGCACTATCTATCGGTAGGTCCATCTCATCCGGATTGGCAATGGGTATGAGCGCTTGCTCTTCCAAGGTGGCTGCCCGCCCGTCCCAGAAGAAACTGACATCTAGGGCAAGGTTCATGGCCGATTGAGTATTCCGAGTGCCTTTTCTATCCATCACTCCCAAACTCACGGCACCGGTATCTGCAAAGGCAAATTCCGGCCTGTGACAGGAAGCACAGCTTATTTTGCGGGTGGATGACAGGATGGTGTCGGAAAAGAGCATCTCGCCCAAGGCAACCTTGTCCCTAGGCATTTTGGAGACATTGGTGCAGGAACGGTTGGCCAGCAAGAGCACAATTGTAAATAAGCTTATGATGACGTACATTTGCTTTTTCATGCTCATCTTACTCTTTTTAATCCCACTCCGTCCATATCTTGTTTCCGAGGTGGGCAACTGTCCTCCACAGCTACAAACTGGACAGAATCGGCCGATATGAAATTGACCTTATACGTGGCATAGTAGTCGCTGTTACAGATGGGATCCATTGTTTTGAGTGTATCATTGCGGAAAATGGATCTGCCGCTTGAAAACAGCTTTCCATTAACAAAGTAATCGTGGGTACCGTCCTTTCTGAACACGAACTGTGCGTCGGCTCCCATACTTTCAAAAACAAGATCCCACTTACCATATAGTATATGTTCAGTTCTGGATTGACAACTTACGAATAATAGAGTGGCTGCCGTTAGCGAAAAAAACGAGCTTTTCATGACCATATTTTAATTTATCCTTACAAACCCTATATTGTCCGTTCCTTCCCTGCGCGCCGTACAGGTATCGGCTATCAGACTGAACGTCAGCGAATCCCTCTTGAAAAGCAGCTTGTAGGAGCCCTTGTAATCCACATTGCATATTGGGTCGCTGAAAAACACCGTGTCGCCCAACAGCTCATAGCTGCCGCTGACGAATGGTTTACCGTCCACTATGCCTTCAAAGCTGCCGTCCGTGCGGAAAAAGGCAACAAATTCAAAGGGCTTGCCATTGAATACGCCCTTTTCTGACCATTTGCTCCCTAGGATGTCTTTCGGCCCATATTCAGGAGCCGAACAGCTTGCCACAAATAGGCCTAAAACTGCTATCAAATACATTGTTTTCATATCGCATGCTTTATGTTAATCTCTAATACGTTCAAAGACATGCCCGTCCATGGCCTTACGCCTCCCGGATACCGTGTCGGATACGGCATAAGAAATCACCTTGTCGTCCTCAAACCGAAACGTGTAGATTGCCTTATACGAATCGGGTGTGGGCTCGTTGACAAATAGGGTGTCGCCCGACGTTTTGTAATAGCCAGAGGCGAAGGATTTGCCGTTGGAAAAGCCGTCAAATGTGCCATCCTTGCGGAAGTAAACGGTAAAACCTTCGGTTTTCAGGCTTGCCCACTTGCCCTCAATTTTTTGATCGGGTTGGCTACAGGCAACAGACCACAATACCGTGATAGCCATTACAGAAACTCTTTTCATATTCTTCTTTCATCTGGTACAGTTGCAAAGCTATGGCTGTAGCCCAATAACGGCCTTTGCCATTGTTGCAAATGCTTTTGATTTTGTTGCAATAGCTAAAAGTAGCCATGAGGCGGCCTGTATTGATCTATATAGGGACTACTTCACTAGGCGGATAGCCAAAATGTTTTGAAAAACTAGTGGAAAAATTGGCGGGATTGGCATAGCCTACCATATAGCAGACCTCGGCCACGGTGGCCACCTTGTGTTGCAGCAGTTCGTGTGCCCGCTGCATACGGATGGTACGAATCAGTTCGCCCGGGCTTTGGTCCATCAAGCCTTTCAGCTTGCGGTGTAGCTGGGTACGGCTCAGGCCAATGTCCTTGCCCAGTTGTTCAGGGCCTAATTGGTCATCGTCCAATCTAGTCTCCACAACATGCCGCACCCGTTCCAAGAAAATTTTTTCTATGGCAGGCAATGTGGCCGCTTCAGTAAGCCACACGTTACCCTTTCCGTATTTTTCCCTTAACTGCTTGCGTACACGGATCAGGTTTTCCATCAATGCCAGCAATTCCCTTTTGTCAAATGGCTTGGCGAGGTAGGCATCCGCACCGATCTCTATACCTCGCACCCTGCTGTCTCGGTCGGTCTTGGCAGTGAGCATGATGATGGGTATATGGCTAGTACGTTCATCCGTTTTAAGGGTATGGCACACCTGGTAGCCATCTTTTTCCGGCATCATCAGATCGGTGATGACCAATGTGGGAATCTGTTCCAGGGCCGTGTCAATGCCTTTAGCCCCATCGGAAGCCGTTATCACCGTATAGTTTTCTGCAAGCGAGAACCGGATAAAATGGCGTAGATCGGCATGGTCTTCTACCACAAGTACCACTGGCAGTTCGTCCCTAAGTCCGTCGCTTGGCACACTTGGGTTTGACGACTGCATCACCCTTTCCTGTTGGGGCGCTGCCGTCATATGTGTGGTTTTCGCCGCTTTGGTATAAGGAAACGAAACCGTGAAGGTAGCGCCTTTACCTTCCTTGCTTTCCACGCAGATGCTGCCGCCCAGCAATTCTGTCAACTCCTTGGTAAGCGCCAGCCCGATGCCGGCCCCTTCCTTTGCCCTGGTGTCGGAAGCATCTACCTGATAGAAACGGTCGAAAACATACGGTAGTTTATCTTGTGGAATCCCTATGCCGGTATCGGCAACGATGATGTCAAAACTATCGTTCTCCTTTTTGTTCAACGTGATGGCAATACTGCCCTTATGGTCAATGAATTTAATGGCATTGGAAAGTAGGTTCTGTACGATCTTTTCCATTTTGTCCAAATCGCTTGCTATCCATAGTTCATCTACGTTGGAAGAAAAGAACAGGTCAATCTGTTTCTGCTCGGTCAGCGAATGGTATTGCTGCACGTGCGTGCGCAACCAGTTGACCATCTCTATCGGTTCTGTTTGGATATCCAATTGGCCGCTTTCCAGTTTGCTCAGATCCAGCAATTGGTTGATAAGTTGCAACAATCGGTCACTGTTCTGTAGGATGTAACGGGCATACTGTTTCCCTTCTTCGCTATAGGCCTGCTTCAGTAATTCTTTAGCGGGATTGGCAATAAGCGTCAGAGGTGTTTTAAATTCATGCGTCAGGTTGACAAAAAAACGAGATTTCACGGCATCCATTTCCCGCAGTTTTTCTGCCTGTGCCCTTACCTGCGCCGTGCGTTCCAGCACGGTTTGCTCCAATCTTTCCGCTTGCTCTTCCATGAACCTTGTCCTTTCCTGTTCCTGTTCCAGCGCCCTGGCGGAAAGTACCTCGTTCTCTTCCAACTGCCTGGCCAATTTGCGATTGGTATCGGCCACATCTAGGGCAAGGTATATGGAAAACAGCACGGGGATAATCAGCGTAGCAAATCCCATGGCCGTCAAAACCTGCCTCAAATTGAACCACCCAAAGATATTCATACCCACCACCAGGCTCAGTATGCCCACCACGACCATGCCCACGGCAATCAGCCACAGCCGTTTGTTCCCCTTCCGGATGGCACCGATGATGGCACGCGCTCCCTCTGCAAATGCCAGTAAGGCAACGGCAGCAGTCATCCAATCCCAAATCCTGGGGCTAGAGTTGGACAGGATGCTTTCCAAGTGCGAGATACGGTAACCTATCAGGACCAATGAAATGCCCCCAAACAGCCATAGCCGCCACATCGGGAGCTTGCGATAGCTCACACTATATAAGAGCAGCAATTGCGTCACGTTTACGATAATGGTCATGGCAAAAAAGGCCTTCCATGCAAAAACCTGTATGTAGGGACTGGTGGTTACTATGGTTAAATACCGGAAATAAAGTACCGTGGAAGTACTGAGCACAAACAGGCTGTAATAGAGGTTTACTTTATTCTTAGGGTAAAAGACGAACAACAATAAGTGGAGCAAGATCAAGATGGCCTGCGCCGCCCCGCTCAGCAATTGGAAATCCATGAAATGCTGATTTTCCTTTCGCTGCACGTTCATGGTATGCATATCACCTGCCCACAACTGAAAGCCCACAAAATCTGAAAAGGCGGGTCTGTAATTGCAATAACGAATAGCGATCAGATGCGGCAGTGTATCCGTAATCGCTACCGGAAGAACAGCATAGGGATCCCTTTTGGCCACCCAGTCTTTTTCCGACGTGCTAAATGTTCCTATGCCTTCGATTTTTTGCCCATCCCAGTACAGTTCCGATGCGCCATCGTGGTTGAGGTACAGACCCCAGGTAGCCGTGCTGCTTAAGCTGTCTTTCCTGACCCATAGCCGAAACCAGCCGTAGCCCTTCCATCCTTTGGGCAAATTATCGCTCCCGAAATTTGGTTGAAATGTGTCCCAATGACCATCGTCAATATCGGGCTTGGCCCACGATGGGTCATCCCCCGAATGGAAACGCCAAGGATGTTCATTGAGGGAAAAGAAACCAGCATCGGCAGGCTTTATCTTTAGCTGCACCGCATCCTGTTGGGCAAATAGCCATGTACCCATGCTGAAAAACAGCCCGGAAAACAGGATTAATATCTTGATGCCAAGTATCATAGACATCTGAGCTAAAAGCGGAACACCTTCTCTGCACAAAGAACCACAAAAATTGTCCTACCGAACTATCCTCATTGTACATGTCAAGTATAACAAATTAAAAATCAGCAAAAAATACCAAAAAAATGGTATTTTTTGCCTTACATCCATCCACCGCCCAAAGAGCGGTACAGATCGACCATTGCATCCAATTGCGCTTTCTTTATTTCAGCCAATTCCAGTTCACTCTGCAATACGCTTGCCTGTGCCGTAATGACCTCCAGATAACTGGCCATACCAGTTTGGAACAATAGATCGGCATGCTGTATTGCTTGTTGCAGTTTAGCCGTCCTGCTGTGGCTGACCTGTTGCCTTTGCTTTAGCTTTTCGAGCTTCACAAGCGCATCTGAGACTTCGCCGACAGCCGTGAGCATGGATTGCTTGAATTGTATGACCGCATTCTCTTGATCTATCTTCGCCACCTCGTAATTTGTTTTCAATCGCTTGCGCAGAAATATGGGCTGTGCCACATTCCCTGCGACCGCACCAAAAAGAGAGGCAGGAATGGAGAACCAATTACTGGCGGAAAAAGCATTGACACCACCTTGTGCCGTGATGCTCAGCGAAGGATACATGCTCGCTCGTGCAACGTGCGTATAGGCACTTGCTTCCACTACGGCTAGCTCTGCCTGTTTGACATCCGGCCTCCGGGCAAGCAAGGCCGAAGGCACACCCGCAGTCAAATGCGCTGGAATGGGAATCTCGGCCAACTTGCCGACAACAGGTAAGGTATCGGGAAATTTTCCGACCAATATATGCAAGGCATTCTCTTGGATATTGATATTTTGTTCAAAGGTGGGGATGAGCGCGGCAGCGGCCAAACGCTGCGCCTCTGCCTGCTCCAACCCCAAAAGGGTCACATCGCCCACATCATATTGCTCCCTGATGATCGTTAGGGTGCTATCGTTCAAGGCCAAATTTTGCTTGGCCGTCTTGAGCTGATCATGCAGCATCAGCAAGTTGTAATAGCCCTGTGCTACTTGAGCGATAAGCTGTGTTTGCACGGCTTTTCTAGCTTCCTCTGTTTGCAGATAAGCCGCCAGTGCTGCCGCTTTTTGTCCGCGTATCTTTCCCCATATATCCGCCTCCCAAGATATGTTCACCGCCGTAGTGAAGTCCTCGATGTGCCTACTGCCCAAAAATTGATTCAGGCTAAGGCCATTCAAACTATTGTCTGACGGGCGCGATGAATTGGCCGCTATCTGCAAATTGGCTTCGGGATAATTCCCTGCTTTGGCTTGCCTGAGCTGCCACTGCGCCGTGTTTATGCGATTGACGGCTAACTGCAAATCGTTGTTGTTGGCTATAGCCGAATCAATCAAGTTCAACAGCACGGGATCGGTAAAAAAATCGTTCCATGGTATGGAAGCGATACTGGTAGTATCTTCCTGCACATCGTCATCTACGGCATTTCTGTACTGTTGGGGTACCGTTTGCAATTGCGCCGTACTGTCCTGAGCTACTTTACAGGCACTTAGAGCAAGCAATGCCAGTAAAATGAATCTATATTTGATTTTTTGTGTCATGTCTATTTTTTTGTTTATTCTCAATTCCTGGTGTTCTACATCCGCTATTCCACTATCCTTAGTCTGAGCCTTGGCCATGAGCACAAGGGACTAAGAATTGGACAATGAAAAGAGTAGTCTGGAGACTACCAAACCATTCACCCAATCCGTAGTCTCCTACGCACGTCCAGCCCGACCTGCCTACCGCAGGCAGACTACGAATAGTTTTGGTCAATTTTTGTAATTCGTGATTAAATGAAAACAAAACGTCATCTTACTTCTAATTCCTAATATCTGCTACGGAAAGCGCCCCCTGATGCTCACCGATATTCGACTGGATACCAGTTTTCGGTTTCCTGGCAACTTTCTCCTGCAAGGATTGAAAAACGACAAATAGCACGGGAATAATCAGTAAGCCCAAAATCACTCCGCTGAGCATTCCGCCTATGGCACCGATGCTAATGGAGTGGTTGCCCTGCGCCGATGGGCCAGTGGCGCTCACCATAGGTATCATGCCCACTACAAATGCCAACGAGGTCATGATGATAGGCCTAAGCCTCAGCTGAGCCGCTTCCAATACCGCAGCAATCAGCGTCTTTCCGTTCTTTCGCCGCTGTACCGCATATTCCACTATCAAAATGGCATTTTTTGCCAGTAAGCCAATAAGCATCACCAGTGCTACCTGCACGTAGATATTGTTGGTAATGCCCGTCAGTCCTATAGCTGCAAACACACCGAATATACCGGTTGGTATGGACAGGATGACCGCCAGCGGCAGGATATAACTCTCATATTGCGCTGCCAACAAAAAGTACACGAAAAGCAAGCACAGCATAAATATGGCAACGGATTGGCCGCCAGAAGTGATTTCCTCCTTCGTCATCCCGGAAAATTCATGTGCAAAGCCCGTAGGCAAATGCTTTTGCGATACTTCTTCCACGGCGCGGATGGCATCGCCGGAACTATATCCGGGAGCGGGGATAGCATTGACGCCAATGGAATTGAACAGGTTGTACCGCGATACATTTTCCGGTCCATAGACTCGCTTGAGCTGCACCAAGGTATTGATGGGAACTACATCTCCCAGCTTATTCTTTACGAAGATGCCGTCCATGGCCGCTGGATCAGTACGATTGGAAATATCGGCCTGCATCACCACCCTGTAATATTTTCCAAACCGATTGAAATCCGAAGCCTGGGTACTGCCAAAATAGGCTTGCATGGTCTGCAGGATGTCGCGAGTGCTCACGCCCAACTGCTCGGCTTTCATATCGTCTATTTCGAGTTCAAATTGCGGATAATCGGCCCGAAAAGTGGAAAAAGCAACTTGTATCTCCTCCCTTTTCATTAATTCGGCAATAAAGTTTTGTCCTATGATATCAAACTTGTCAAGCTGACCACCGGTACGGTCCTGCAATACCATATCCAAACCCTCCACGTTGCTGAAACCGGGTACGGTAGGAAAAGTGAAGACGAAGAAATTGGCTCCCTTTATAGCCGAAAGCTTTTGGCTCACCAGATTCATGATGTCATTGATGTCCTTCACCTCTCCTCTTTGTTCATGCGGTTTGAGCAAGATAAACGCCACACCCGCCGAAGGGCTAGTGGCTTGCGTCAGGATATTGAAACCCGAAATCACGTTCAGGGTCTTGGTAAAAGCCAAGGGCTGCAATTGCTGCTCTGCCTCTTTCAGTGCGCTGTTGGTACGATCCAAGGAAGCACCTACAGGCATGGAAAGCGAGATGGCAATAAACCCCTGATCTTCCGACGGTATGAATCCGGAGGGCGTTCTCCTTATCATGAAAGTAGTTGCGAGCAGCAATAACACCAATGCCGAAAGGCTGAACCACCTATACCGAATGAGGAAACCCAGACTGTGCACGTAGTTGCGCGTCAGCTTGTTGAAACCCGTATTGAAGCCAGTGAAGAATTTCTCCTTAAAAGTCAACCTCTTCCCTTTTGCCTGTTCGCCATGATGGCCTTCCTTTAGGAACAGGGCACATAGAGCCGGACTAAGTGTCAGCGCATTGACGGCCGAGAGCACGATGGCGATGGCCAGGGTAAAGGCAAATTGCCGGTAAAACATGCCCGTTGAACCTTCCATGAAACCGACCGGCAGAAATACGGCCGACATCACCAAAGTGATGGATATGATGGCACCTGTAATATCGCCCATGGCCGAAACGGTAGCCTCCCTTGGTGGCAAATGCTCGTGTTGCATCTTGGCATGTACCGCCTCTACAACGACAATGGCATCATCGACCACAATACCGATGGCCAGTACCAATGCAAAGAGCGTAAGCAAGTTGATGGAAAAGCCGAACAACTGCATGAAAAAGAAAGTGCCCAGCAATGCCACCGGTACCGCTATGGCTGGAATGAGCGTAGACCTAAAGTCTTGCAAGAAGAGGAAAACGACAAAGAACACCAGGATGAAAGCCTCGATGAGCGTGTGCTTCACCTGATCAATGGATTGATCTAGCGCATCTTTCGTATTATAGAGTACCAGGTATTCCACTCCTTTTGGAAAATCCTTGGAAGCTTTTTCCATAAATTCCTGAATGCCAATCTGTATTTCGTTGGCATTGGAACCCGCCAATTGCATCACACCGATATTCAGGCCCACTTTGCCGTCAATTTTGGTATGGCTGGCATAGGTATAGGAACCTAATTCTACACGTGCCACATCTTTCAACCGCAATACAGATCCATCCGCATTGGAACGAATGATGATGTTTTCATAATCGTCCGGTTGGTTGAGCTTGCCCTTGTACTTGATGATAAATTCAAAAGCTTCCTGGCTGCTCTCCCCAAATTTGCCGGGAGCAGCTTCGACATTTTTGTCCTGAATGGCAGCCATGACCTCTGCAGGTGTCAGTTTGTAGCTCGCCATCTGATTGGGATCTAGCCACACCCGCATGGAATAATCCTTACTACCACCAAATATGATGGCCTGCCCCACCCCCGGTATTCTTTTCAGTTCTGGGATAATATTGATCTGGGCGTAGTTGGCCATAAAGGTCTGGTCGTAGGCATCCTCGTCCGTGGCATACAGATCCAGCACCATGATCAGGCTATTTTGTTGCTTGGCGGTAGTAATACCTGCCTGCACGACTTCTGCAGGCAACTGGCTTGTAGCCTGTGCTACTCTGTTCTGCACGTTAACGGCCGCTTGGTCCGGATCTGTCCCCAATTTGAAATAAACGGATATGGTGAGCGATCCGTCATTGCTTGCAGTAGAACTCATGTAGGTCATGTCCTCCACCCCATTGATGGATTCCTCGAGCGATGGGGCTACGGCGCGCAGCACCGTTTCGGCATTGGCTCCCGGATACAAGGCCGTTACCAGCACTGCTGGTGGCGCTATATCCGGAAATTGTTGCAGAGGCAGCCTTGTCAGTCCCAGAATTCCCAAAATGACCAATAAAATGGATATGACCGTGGCCAACACCGGCCTTTCTATAAATCTTTTCAGCATCGTTCTCTATTTTTTAAGTGCAGTGAGTTTCAAACTATCTGCCTTTAGCAGTTGCGGCTCAATGATTTGTCCCTCTTGCAATAAATCTATTCCTTTGTAAACTATACGGTCACCTTTCTTCAGGCCCGATTTCACCAAGTAATTTGCACCGCTCTTGCCTGCAATGCCGATGGGCTTACGGGCTACGTAGTTGCTATCATTCACGGTGTACA
Source organism: Olivibacter sitiensis DSM 17696 (assembly GCF_000427965.1). GTDB lineage: Bacteria > Bacteroidota > Bacteroidia > Sphingobacteriales > Sphingobacteriaceae > Olivibacter > Olivibacter sitiensis. Next base: position 44,267 of record NZ_ATZA01000028.1, read on the forward strand.
CAAATATTTTGTCCTGCATTTCCATGGTGGCCAGCTGAGGAACCACCAAAACATCCTGATGAAGCCTTTCCAGCCTTACCCGCCCGGTATTACCCGACCGCAACAGCCCCTCCTTGTTCGGGAAGGTAGCTCGCAGGGTAATGGCGCCCGTGTTTTTATCAAATTGACCATCTACCATATCCACTTTTCCTTGAATTGGATAAGCCGATTGATCCGAAAGAAGCAAGGTAACCGGTGGTATATGTTGCAGCTTTTCCTCCAAGGTGATACCTTCGTATTGGGTCTTGAACTGGACAAAATCGTTCTCTCCAAGCGAGAAATAAACGTGTAGCTCATGTATATCCGAAAGATCCGTGAGTGCTTGTGCATCCAAGGGGGACACCAAGGCTCCCTGTTTTTTTTGCAAGCGACCGATATAACCATCCATGGGCGCTCTCACCAATGTATAGCCTAAGTTGATACGGGCACTCTCCAGTGCAGCCTTGGCCTGCTCCAAATTGGCCTTGGCTCCATTCTCCGCTGCAATGGCCGATTTTAACTGGAAGTCTGCCAGCACTTTGTTGTTCACCAGACGTGTCTTTTTCTCGACTTCCAGCCGCGCATTTTCCAAAGAGGCATCCGCCGCATGGAGATTGGCCAATGCCTGATTCATTTGCTCGCGGTAGGGCCGATCGTCTATTTTAAAAAGTGCTTGCCCTTTCTTTACTTTTGCCCCCTCATCTACCAGTATAGCATCAAGCTTTCCTTCTACCTGCGGACGAATCTCCACGTTTGCCGTTCCCTCTATGGATGCAGGATAGTCGTGATAAAGTTTTTCTGCGCCAGAATTAATGGTCATCACTGGTAAGGCCAATGGAGCTTCTTCCGCTCCCTCGCCTGAATTGTTGGACGAGCAGCTAGAAATTAGCAGCAATGATGCCATGACAATAAATGTTTTATTAATCATATTAAATAATTTAACGATGTTAAATGGTGAGCTAAAATTACCTAGTGTTTGTAATATGGACTGTATCATATGCTATATGGATTTTTATTTTTGTTCGTAACTGAACCGCTCGATTGGTTTGGTTCTCTTATTTCAGCGTATTATTTAACACTGTTAAATAATTTATTATTGTTATATTTCTGTTAAAAAAAATTCAATCTGTTAGGGAACGGGTAATGCCATAAATCGCATCCTTGAGTACTTGTTGATTGGTAAGGTCTCCAACACCTTTATTGACCAAATTAATGGAAATCAAGCCATGAATAACTGACCAATATGTAAAATACCTTCTACAAAGTAGCTCTTCAGAAGGATTTTTGTCTACCATGATCTCCTTAATGACATCCCTTATCAATTCAGAGTACGTATCACTATTTGCAAATGATTTTTGCATCTCGCAACATTGTATGCCCACACCGAACATAAGTTGATACAATTCCTTCTCCGCGAAAGCAAAATCCCAATAGGCCAACCACATGGCCTCTATCTGCTTTTCGGGAGTCTCCTCTTTTTCCTTTGCTTCCCGCACTTTTTTTGCCAGTATGAGATAGCCCTTTGAGGCCAATTCCGAAAGGATAGCTTCCTTATTTGCAAAATACTCATAAATAATAGGAGCGGTATATTCGATGATGTCGGCAATCTTGCGCATGCTCAATGCCTGCCATCCTTCTTCTTTGACGATATGCAGCGCTGCATCTAGGATATTTCTCCTATTTTCATCTTTCATTCGCTGTATACGTTCCTTACTGCTCATTATCCAATACCTGGATTAAATCATTTAACACTGTTAGGCAAACATCGAAATTATTTCTTATATGCTGTGACATGCTATTGTCAGTTTTGCGAAACACAAAACAAAGCACTTGTTTTCAGTAAGTTAAAAGCGCCCTTCCTGTATCACACATACATTTAATAAGTGCCTCCAACTTACATGTTCCTTAGTTTTTCGCTGTGGAAGACGTTTTTTCCCGAATGCATGAATATCCCATTGCCCCGATAGTGCACGGTTTTTGGGTATTTGGGCGATGCAGCCACCTTTGCTTTTACCACCTCCATAATGAAGAAATTGTAGCGATCTACCATTACGTCGTCGTACAACTTACATTCAAAATTAGCATAGCACTCCGCAATGGAAGGAGCATCTATCAACTCAGAGGCTGTAGCTGTCAGCCCAAAAGCCTCGAACTTATCGATCTCGCTGCCGGTACTGGTACCAATATCGATAATCTTGTCAATCATGTCTTCCGTGGGAATATTGATGACACATCCCCTACTTTGCTTCAGCATATGGAAGGTATGATTGGCTCCTGAAATCATCAGACCTACGAGCGAAGGGCTAAATTCCAGCACCGTTTGCCAAGCCATGGTCATGATATTGGTTTTGGTTTTCCATTGGGTACTGATAAGAACCACGGGCCCCGGCTCTAGAAAACGACGAACAGCGGATACGGGATAATCTTTCTTTTGATAAGTCATAAACAAAACGGTTAAACCAATAATTGAATCATTGCAGGAACAATTTTGCAAAGCTTCTGTTTGCGGCTTACCACCAGCTTAGTCTATCCCGAAAAACAACCATTTTGCATGTGGTGAAAGTCTCAATGGGTTACAAAATCGTAGTAAAAGGAATTAAGCTTATGGAAAGTGCCCGAAAACGGCATCCTTTGAGCAATAATAGAAACCTATATATGAAAAAGAACAAAAAACTTGGCTATGCTTTCATTTTGCTAATCAGTTTTGCGTTATTACCCTTTCTACCTGCCTGTAGCAATAATATCGATCACACAAGTGCCAATGAAACCATTTTAGAATCCGAAATAGCCTTGAGCGAGCCAGTTCCAAGTAAGGTAGAAACCACAGAACGGAAACTCGTCAAAGAAGGAACCATCGCCTTTGAAACGGATGATCTGGCCGAAACGGGCAAGCATATCAAAGAGGTCATCAAACAATACGAAGCCTACATCGCTTCAGAGAATGAATACAAATATATAGAAAGGCAGACCCGAACTCTCACGGTACGCGTGGAAGCGCGCCGATTTGACGCCTTTATAAATGACATCACCCAAGGTATTGAGCGGTTTGACACAAAAGATATCCGCACAAGGGATATCACTGAAGAATTTGTGGATATACAGGCTAGGCTCAAGACAAAAAAAGAACTGGAACAACGCTACCTAGTACTATTACAAAAAGCCAATAAAGTATCGGAGATCCTGGAGATAGAGCAACAAATAGGCAAATTGCGGGAAGATATCGAGTCGACAGAGGGTCGCTTGCGGTTCTTAGACAATCAATCCTCCTATTCCACCCTATCCATTAGTTACTACAAGTCTATTCCTCAACGAGTGGCCTTTGGTCGCGAATTTGTACAAGGTTTTTCAGCAGGTTGGCAACACTTCGTGTGGTTTATTTTGGGCTTGGTGAATACCTGGCCGTTTATAGTTCTCGTTGTTCTTTTTGTTTTCTTTCTGAGACATTGGTGGAAGAGACGAAAGGGTGCTTAATACCAAACAAAGCGCCACGCGTTGCAGATACAAAACAACTCTATTGCCTTGTGCAGATGCAAGGCAATAGAGTACTATTTTTTTAAGAATGTAGGTGCTGACCTTAAGCGTAGACCTCCGATAAAAACTCGGCTATAGCTTGCGTCTTCCTTCCCAGTATATTCTCCAGATCGTTATGCTGCTGGTCGAATTCTCCATTGGCGATACCCTGCGAAAAGGACGACACCGTAGCAACGACCTCCGCTGGCAGTCCGAATGAAGTCAAAGTGCTTTCGAATGCCTTTATCTCTGGCGATACGTAGTTTATCTGCTCACCCAGAACATCGGAAAGGATGACGGCAACCTGTTCAAAGGTAATCTCTTCGCTACCGTTGAATTCGTAGGTTTTGTGCTCATGTCCCTTTGAATTGCTCAAGATAATCGCTGCGGCCTCGGCCAGGTCTTTCCGCGGAGCGAAAGCAGCTTTTCCGTTACCAGTGGGTAGATAGACCGCTTTAGATTGCAATATCTGTTCCTTAGTCCCCAAGAACATAGGGATTACCTCGGCATAGAGGTTGTGCCTCAACAAGGTATAGGCAATGCCAGACTCCTTTATCCACTGCTCGGTCTGTACGTGTGAGCTCACTACTGCGTATAAGGGAGCAGATGCCGATTCGTCTTTTCTTACGGTACTGGTATACAAGATATGCTTGATGCCTGACTCCTTAGCCGCGGTCACCACATTCCTGTGCTGTGCTAGACGGGCATGAATATCATTGCCCGAAACAAAGTAAAGCACATCGATGCCCACAAATGCCGTAGCAAGCGCCTCGACATGATCATAATCGGCAACGCGGACATCAAATCCCTCCTTGCGGTATTGCTCGGCCTTGTCGCTATGGCCATCCCTGACCAAAACGGCAATGTCTCCTGCTGAGATCTTTTCTTTTAGAGATTCTACTACAGCACTTCCCAAACCGCCCGTAGCTCCTGTAATCAATATTTTTGCCATGTTCTACTCCTATCTAATTAAAAATTAATTGATTTAAAAAAGTTTATTACTTACTTTTGGTAAGTCAAAGATAGGCACTGGATGTCTGCAAAGCAAGAACTTACGCCTAAGTCGTTTAGTTACTCTTAGGTAAGAATTGCTGATTATTAATGGGTTAAGATGGAAAATAATTTAAGAAAATTCTCGGAAGTAGACAATTGTCCTGTGCGGAACGTCTTGGATAGAATCGGCGACAAATGGTCCATGCTCGTCTTGCTGGTACTGGGCGAATCGGAAACCCTTCGTTTCGGCGAACTGCACAAAAGTATCGGAACTATCTCCCAGAAAATGCTTACCGTGACGCTCAAAACTTTGGAAGCAGATGGTCTAGTAAAACGCACCATCTATCCACAAATACCTCCGAGGGTGGAATACGAACTGACCGAAAGAGCGGAAAGTTTGTTACCACTCATCCACAATTTGGTAGACTGGGCGGAAAAGAATATGGGCGACATCAAGCAAGCGAGAATGAACTATGCAATGGGTTAGGCATTGCAAGCCTTTTCCAAATATTACTCTCCCTTGTGCTCCATTTGACAGTAACGACAAATTCCAATGGCATTTATCGTAACGTGTTTGACCAAAAAACCTTTTGGAGCTGCAATATTTGGATAAATACTTTCAGGTAAGCAATAAACTTTATTGCAAATCTCACAGGAAAAATGCACATGCTCATCGTGATGTTCCCTATCATTGCACGAAGAAGAACAGACGGCATAAGTAGCCGTCCCTTGAAGATCCAATATCTTATGGATAATCCCTTTCTCCTCAAAAGTGCTTAAAACGCGATATAAGGTCACTCTGTCTATGTCGCCACCTACCATCTTCTCCAGCTCCGGCTGTGAGATAGCCGCCTCCCTTTCGGACATTATTTGTAAAACCTGCAATCTGGGATTTGTCACCTTGAGCTTGTTTTTGCGCAAGAGATCAACAAATTCATCAACAGCTAAATTTTCCATACCCTCATTTCTTAAACCACAAACTTAACTAAAATGCCTCTTATACGCAATATAGCTTCCGTGTTTCAAGATGTAGGTGACACTTGTATGTAAGTAAGAAATATAAAATGAGCGACGGATTTATACGCCTCTAAACTTCCAGTAGCATTTTCTTTTGCATCAGCACATTTTATCTAAACACATTTTATCTAAAAAAGGGGTCAAAAACATTATTCGAAAACCACAATCCATTTTTTAGTCCTCCTCTTCCGTATTCTTTATTTTCATCAACAGGGCATAAGCATTTTTCACCACCACTCTGGAAGAGCTATCCAATCCTTCGGCTTCTACAGCTTGAAAACCCTGGGAAAAATCACCTGGTTTCACCGCTAGCATTTCAAAAGTCCCTTTCTCTTTTTCCAAAAACACATAATGTTTGTTTTCCCAGCGAACCACCGCATCTTCTGGTACGGCCAATGCGGTCCTACCCCGCAATACCACATCGCCATTCATAAACATGCCCGGATACAGATTATGGTCATATTGCTCAAAATGACAATGCACCTCTGCCGATCTGTTCTCATCCAAATTTCGGCTTATCAAGATGATTTCGGCTTCGTGCCTGTCGCTCGGATCGCTGTTCGTATAAGCCCATACTTTTTGGCCAATAGAAAGCAAGGGCAAATCTTTTTCGAAAACCGTCAAAGACAGGTGGATATCCCTCGGATCTACCAGCTCGAACAGCATATCCGTGGGCGCGGTATACTTCCCCACGTTGACATTCACCTTGGACACAAAACCGTTGATGGGAGAAAGGATATTGACCGTTTTGGAGATATTGGATGCGTCCAACCGTTGCGGATTAATACCTATCAACTCCAATTTCTGTTCCAATGAAGCCCTGTTGATTCGCTGTGTCTCCATCGCAGCCCTGGCTTGCTCAAACACCCTATCGCTACTAGCCTTGCTCTTATTCAGGTCCTGCTGCCTATTGAATTCCGCCTCGGCCAATCTGAACCGTTCTTTGGCCGTCAGGTAATCTTGCTGCAATTGGATAAATTGCATGTCCTCCATCACGGCCAGCACCTGCCCTCTTCTGACTGGGGTGCCGGGCAACATCGCCGTGCTCTTCAGGTACCCTCCTAGCGGAAAGCTCAAACTTACTGTACTGTTGGGCGGTACATCTATGCTTCCTTGCAATTTGAGCAGTCCGCTTACCGCTTGCATAGATGGGGTACCTACTTCTATGCCAGCACTTTTTATTTGGCTATCGTTCAACGAGACCATCTCTTCTACCTCTAGACTGTCTGCGTTTTGTTCGCCTATCGATTCTTCTTTGTCATTACTGCCACAAGCCAAGAAGAAAAGGCATACAAGGCAGCCTAAAATATATCGTTTCATAGTGTTCTTCATTACAAATTTTTCAATCTCTGCCATTGTACCACAGCCTGATTGTAGCCATTTAGCATATTTAAATAATCACTTTTTACCCCTATGGCCTGATTGACCAAGATAACCCATTGCAAATAATCTATATCGCCAGATTGGAATTGCTCATCGGCCGTTTCCATGATGATCTGGGCATTATCCAATGCTTCTTGCTCAAAATAGCGCAAGCTTGCCGCATATTTTTGAACCTGTTCCGCAGCATTCGACAGTTCCACCTCCCATTGCAATTGGGCATAGGCCGTTTCCCTTTGGCTACGTTGCCATTCCACTTTGGCGGCGGCGGCACGCGCAGACTGGGCCCCGAAAAACAAGGGAATACCTACCCCTACGTTGAAAAAATTAAACCGCTTGTTGCGATCATAGTAAACCTCTTGTCCGGCTACTAATTGGGATCCTACTAAGCTTTGGTTGTTGTATCCCAAGGTGAGTTCTGGCAGCAACTTGGATTTTTCTCCCTGCCATCGCCATCGGGCAGCCTCCTGCTGGTGGCGAGCGATGGCTACAAGGGGTGTTTCATTGCCATAGCTATTCGTATCTAACAACGCAGCTGGAAAATCCACCTTCAAACCATTTGCTTGAGGCACGTAAAAAGCACTGTCCTGCAACAGTAGGTTAAATTGCTTGAGCGCTATTTGGATATCCTTATGGAGCATGTTCTGTTGATTGGTCAGATGTTGCCTTTGCGACTGGGCGGCGGTTTTCTCCAAGATATTGGCTGCTCCCTTTTCAAAGCGCAGGTTGGACTTGCTTTCGAACAAGCGGTACACGCTATCGGCATAGCGCAAGAGATCGCGTTTGGCCTGCAAGGAAACCAATTCATAGTACAAGGAGCGGACGTTGAATTTAACTTCCTGTTCGGTCATTTTCGTTCGTGCCTGTGCAACAAGAAAATTTTCTTTCAATGTCTTTTTCTGATGGCTGTATACCGTGGGGAAGCTAATGGTTTGGCTCAGCCCAAAACGGGTGTCATTCTGTGCACTGTTTATTTTCCCGTACTCGGCATCCACAAGGGTTTTGGCCACATCAAAAGCACTGCCTTGCATCAGTTCGCTAGACTGCTCACCCAAGCGTGCTCCTTGTATCTGTTGATTATTGGCAAGGGCCAAACGAATGGCTTCGTCCAGATTGACAGGCTTTTCTTGCGCAACGGCATGCACTGTACAAAATAGGCCCAACAATAAAACAAGGGGCTTTTTTCCTAATCGAAATCTACTTTTTCCTTCAAAAATGAGGTAAAGAGCAGGCAGCACAAACAAGGTGAGGAAGGTGGCCGTAATGAGCCCACCTATAACCACGGTAGCCAGCGGCCGCTGCACCTCCGCTCCTGCCCCATTGCTCAGGGCCATGGGTAAAAAGCCCAGTGAGGCCACAGCGGCCGTCATCAATACCGGTCTCAGGCGGTTGCGCGTGCCCATCATCACCAACTGTAAGGTCTCGGTCACCACGCCTTCCTTTTTGATGCGGTTAAACTCGGATATCAACACGATACCATTGAGAACGGCCACCCCAAACAGCGCAATGAAGCCCACGCCTGCCGAAATGCTAAAGGGCATGTCGCGCAAAGCCAAGGCAAACACCCCGCCAATGGCCGAAAGCGGTATGGCCGTATAGATCAACAAGCCTTCTTTCACGGAAGAAAAAGCAAAATAGAGCATCAGGAAAATGAGGAGCAAGGCAACGGGCAATGCAACGCTGAGCCTCGCCTTGGCCTGTTGCAGATTTTCAAACGCCCCCCCATAGGTGGTATAATAACCTGCATCGAACTTCATTTGCTTATTCACTTTTTGTTGCAATTCCTCCATAATGGACTGCACGTCACGTCCCCTCACATTGAAGCCTACGATGATCCTACGCTTGGCATCCTCCCGCTGAATCTGGTTTGGCCCTTCTATTTCTTCTATGGAAGCCAATTGATATAATGGTATTTGATTGCCATTGGGAGTAGATATGAGCAGATTTTGCACATCATTTATGTTTTTTCTCGACTCGCTGCCCACACGCACCACGAGGTCAAAGCGTTTCTCGCCCTCGTAGATACTCCCTGCAACAGCACCCGCAAAGGCGGCATTTACCGTCGTATTGATATCTACTATATTGAGCCCATATTTGGATATTTCCTCCCGATTATAGTCTATCACGATCTGTGGCATGCCTGTCACTTTCTCCACATACCAATCCGACGTTCCTCTCACCGTTTTACTGATGGCTCCCAGCTGCTCGGCATATGCCGCGAGCTTGTCCAGGTCTTCACCGAATATCTTGCACACCACATCCTGTTTGGCACCTGTCATCAATTCATTGAAACGCATCTGCACGGGGTACTGGAATCCGGTGGTCACCCCTGGAAGTATTTCCTGTACATCGGCCGCCATCTTGTCGGCCATTTCCGGGAAAGTCTTGGCGCTTGTCCACTCCTTCTTGTTCTTCAGCACAATAATCATATCACCTCCTTCAATGGGCATGGGGTCTGTAGGTATTTCCGCACTGCCTATCCTAGAGACGATCTTCTCTACCTCGGGATATTTTTCCTGCAAGTGTTCCGTGATTTTCTGAAAGGCATCTATCGTGGTACTCAGATTTGTTCCTACCAGCAACCTGGTTTCTACGGCAAAATCACCTTCCTCCAGTTGCGGGATAAACTCGCCTCCCATTCTCGTAAACAGGAATACCGCTATGGCAAAAAGGCCGAAAGCCAATAGCACTACGGTCTTTCTCATCATTAGGGCTCGCGACAAGAGGCCTTGGTATATCCCTTCAATCCTGGTCATGACTCTATCCGATAAGGTAGGCTTATGCGACACTTTCTTACTGATAAACAGGGAGCTGATCATGGGCACATAGGTAAGCGACAAGATAAATGCGCCAATGATGGCAAAGGCCACCGTTTGCGCCATGGGCTTAAACATCTTGCCTTCAATGCCCGACAGGGAGAGGATGGGCAGGTAAACAATCAGTATGATAATCTGACCGAACACGGCTGCATTCATCATACGTGATGCCGATGAGGATACCTCTTCGTCCATCTCCTTTTGTGTGAGCAGGTTCACTTCCTTGTATTTCTTCGAAAAATGGAGATGGTGCAATATAGCCTCCACGATGATGACCGCTCCATCCACGATGAGCCCGAAATCGAGCGCTCCCAAGCTCATCAGGTTGCCGCTCACCCCAAAGAGATTCATCATGATAATCGCAAAGAGCATGGAAAGTGGGATGACGGATGCCACGATAAATCCAGCCCTCAGATTGCCCAAAAAAAGCACGAGTACAAAGACCACAATCAATGCACCTTCCAGCAGATTGCTTTCCACCGTACTAATGGCATTGTTCACCATCTTGGTACGATCCAGGAAGGGTTCAATCTCCAGTCCTTCTGGCAAGGTTTTCTGTATCTCGGCAATACGGAGCTTCACGTTTTCGATTACTTCGGATGAATTGCCCCCTTTCAGCATCATCACGATCCCGCCCGAAACCTCGCCATATCCGGCCATGGTAAGCGCTCCATAACGAATGGCCGACCCTTGTTGTACCTCGGCCACGTGTTTAATAAGTACAGGTGTACCATTATCGGTATTTTTCACCACGATGCGCTCAATATCGTCCATACTGCCAGCCAGTCCCATACTCCTTATATAAAGCACCGTAGGGCCTTTCTCAATATAGGCGCCACCCGTGTTTTGGTTATTGCGGGCCAAGGCCGTAAATATGTCGGCAATAGTGACCCCCAAGGCCTTGAGCTGCGCCGGGTTGGCAGCTACCTCGTACTGTTTCAGGTCGCCACCAAAGGTAGACACATCCGCCACGCCAGGTGTACTCAGCAATTGCCTACGGATAATCCAGTCTTGCGTACTACGCAAGTCGGCCAACGAGTAGCTGTCCTCATAGCCTTTTTTGGGCTTGACGACATATTGGTATATCTCGCCCAAGCCCGTGGTAACCGGTGCCAACTCGGGGGTGTTGGCATTTTCATTGATATCTATCTGTGAAAGACGCTCTATCACCTGTTGGCGCGCCCAGTACACGTCGGCGTCGTCGTCAAAAACAATGGATATGAGCGAAAGTCCGAAGCGCGACATGCTCCTGATCTCCTCGAGCCTGGGAATATTGCTCATGACCTGCTCGATGGGAAAGGTGATGAGCCGCTCTACATCTTCTGCTCCAAGGGCAGGAGCTGTGGTAATAATCTGTACCTGATTGTTGGTAATGTCCGGTACGGCATCTATGGGCAGGCGGCTCACCTCATAAGCCCCATAGGCTACCCATAGCAACATAAATAAACCGATTATCAGCTTGTTATTCACTGAAAACCGTATGATTTGATTAAGCATATTGGCCTAGTCTTTTAAGCATCCACGATGGGATAATAAGCAAATACCTCCAGACAGCGATTTCGCTGCAAAGAGAAAAAAAATGAAAATTCGTCTTATTTTGCCTGCTTATGCACAGGGAGGCCTAAAGGTAGAGCCCAAGCTAGGATTGGGACAAAAGTAATTGTAGGACATGGAATAGCTTGCACTGATAGCAAACGCGACTTTCCTAACGGAACTAATTCTTGCCCCTGGAACAAATAGGTAGTGGGCGTGTACATCTATCTTTTTAAACGGAAGTTGCATATCCCGGTCATCATCGTCATCATCAAGATCATCACCCCAATAATGCATAGATAGGAAGTCGACGAAACCAATTCGATCGTCTTTGCTCTTATGCTCCTTATAATGTTCAAACAATATAGGCAACTTGAATAGTTGACAGAAAGCGGTATTATCTGCAAATATCAAGATTAATAGGATATATAGCCCATATTTTTTCACGAAGGCAAATATAACAAACGCTTCCGAAAAAATCGTCGTTTAATTTGCTATTTAAGATGCTGAAGCAGGGCAATAAACCTAGATCTCCAATTATCCTCCAAAAAGAAGGTATAGTCGGCCATGATAGAGGTATTTTTAAGTCGATTATAGCTTGATTCAATTACCTTTTACCAACAAAAGCATCTTCTTTCCGCCCAATAAAATGATTACCATTACCAAACCGGCAGCCAAACCTATTGCAAATTCTTTAATTACCGATGGCATGGATGGAAATAGATGATGCAGGTATTCAATATTATGGACAAAGATACCTCCCGAAACCAAAATCAAGGCAATGGTACCGACAACTCCTAAAATTTTGATAATAACGGGCAACGATTTCACCAACAAATGGCCGAGCTTTGACAGCAATCCACTATTATTAGCATGCTTAATGAGTCCATACCCCGCATCATCCATTCTGACAATCAGCGCTACAATGCCATAAACGCCAACCGTTGCCAAAAGTGCAACAATTGAAACCGTGACTATTTGTATGGTTAAACTTTGGTTTAAAACAGTTCCTAATGCGATAATCACAATCTCCACAGAAAGGATGAAATCGGTTGTTATGGCTGATTTAATTTTGGCTTTTTCATCATTGCTGTTTTTTTCTTCGCGTTGTTCAACCACTTGATGCCCTTTTTTAGGTCGGTGAAAGAAATATTCGATAATTTTTTCGACCCCTTCGTAAGCCAAATAAAACCCGCCTAAAACCAGGATCACTTTTATGGCCACTGGAAAAAACACATTCAGCAATAGAGCTATGGGCACAATGATGAGCTTATTGACTAAAGAGCCTTTTGTAATAGCCCATAGTACAGGTAGTTCTCGTGTCGACAGGAAACCAGTAGCTTTTTCGGCATTTACCGCTAAATCATCGCCCAATATGCCGGCAGTTTTCCGTGTCGCTACTTTACTTGTAACAGCGATATCGTCCATCAAAGCGGCTATATCGTCCAAGATTGCAAAAATACCTGATGCCATGTTTTTGTCTGTAAATATGTGCAAATATAATTTAAAACGAGTTTCAATTCTTTTCCGATTTCCAGCAAAAAACCACGACATGGAATGGCCCTCTAGTGTCATTTAAACACGAAACAAGGTCGTTTACATCCATATAATGTAAAAAAACACCTAAACAATTGCAGATCAATAAAAAATACCTATTTTTAGGTATTGATTTTCATACTAAAGATAACGATATGTTACCCTTGAAACTCAACCAAACTAAAGCAAATATCGATTCCGGTAAATCGAGCAAAGTTTGCATCTATTGCAAACATGACAATTGTTATCGCATTCGGAGAAGTGTATTGATGAAACGATTTTTGCCCTTTGTACGAGTAAAGCATTATCAATGTGCCAAATGTCTGCGCAAATTTTACGTGTGGAAATAAGGAATTAAGCTTTGCTATTTACTTCTAATCGCCTCAACTGGATCTAGCCTACTTGCCATCACCGCGGGGATAATGCCCGATATCAGGCCTATGGCGGTAGAAACAAGAATAGCTATTAGTACTTCGTTTAGCTTCACCACGATGGCGACACCAGCACCGAGCTGGAGCAAGAGGGCAAAAAAGTAGATGATGCCCAAACCTACCAGACCACCTATGAGACACAACACCACCGATTCGATCAAAAATTGGGAAAGGATAAAATAGTTTTTGGCCCCTAGCGATTTCTGTATACCGATCAGGTTAGTACGTTCCTTGACAGAAACGAACATGATGTTGGCAATCCCAAAGCCGCCCACCAGTACCGAAAAAATACCGATCATCAGACCGGCGGTATTGACCATTAAGAACATTTGATCCAACTGCTGGGTAATGATAGTGGTCTGATTGAGCGCAAAATCATCTTCTTGGGTGGGACTGAGGCGATGTGCCGATCTTAAAATCCCCCTTAGCTCACTTTCGACCTCATCCAGTGGATATTTATCGAGCGCTTTGACGATTATGGAGGGGCCATATTCTTCCACGTTCACGAGGTTTCTGGCCAGATTGAGCGGAATGATGGCAATATTATCGAGGGATACGTCTATGAGCATTCCCTCTCCCTCTTCCTTCAGTACGCCAATAACGGTCAACCTACGTCCAGCGCCGAATATCTTTTTGCCCAAAGCACTGGTATTTGGAAAAAGACCTTGGGCGACCTTGGAACCCAAAATGACGGTAGCCGTTCCCCTTTCCGACTCAGCATCGGTAAAGTATCGCCCCTCGGCAAATTCCAGCGTACGTATCTTATAGAAATCGTGGGTCGAAGCAGCGATATAGGCATTCTCCACGGCATTGTTATCGTATTTCAGCACCTTGCCGTCTAGGTATATTTCATAGCATACCCCATCTGTCATATTGGATCGGCGCTTTATCTGCTCAAAATCGCGCAGGGAAGGATTGGGTCTGCTTTGGTATTTCCACCAAGGATACTCCCCGCCCCCGCCCCAGGGCTGTTTTTGGATATAGATAGACCTACTGCCCAATTTCTCCACACTGGCCTCCAGATTGGCCCGCAAGGTATTGACCGCGGAGAAGATGCCCACGATGGTCATAATACCTATCGTGACGCCAATAAGCGACAAAAACGTTCTTGTTTTGTTCTCCCGAAGGGCAGACAAGGCAAAGCCGACACTTTCGTACAGTAAACGAATGACCATCATATTATAGCTAGGACTCCGCAGACACGAAAAGGTTACACGGCAAACGGAAAAAACTCCATAGCTTTCTATCACTCAATCACAAAAAAATTTCCTAAATTTGCACGCTTGATTAACAATCGCCCCACTCTTTTTAAACAATAACGTGTGCGAGGTGTTTTCACTAATGCCAATAGGGCATTTATTACTTATATTAAAGAGAAAATAAATAATTAATTTTTCTAATGAAGTTATCCCAATTCAAATTCAATCTACCCGAATCACTCATAGCACATGAACCTGCCGATGCACGCGACGAAGCCCGACTAATGGTGCTTCACAAGGATAGCGGCAAGATAGAACATAAGATTTTCAAAGACGTATTGAATTATTTCGAGGAAAAGGATGTCATGATCCTGAACAACACCAAGGTATTCCCTGCCCGTCTTTATGGCAATAAGGAAAAGACCGGTGCTACCATCGAGGTTTTTCTGCTTCGCGAATTGAACAAGGAATTGCGACTTTGGGATGTTTTGGTGGATCCTGCCCGCAAAATCAGGGTAGGCAATAAGCTTTATTTTGGCGATGACGACCTGCTGGTGGCAGAAGTGGTGGACAATACCACCTCACGTGGAAGAACTATCCGTTTTCTGTTTGACGGTACCGATGAAGAGTTTAGAAGAAACATAGAGATTCTGGGAGAGACACCGCTGCCAAAATACATCAAGCGAAAACCTACACCAGAAGATAAGGAACGGTATCAAACCATATTTGCAAAAAACGAAGGAGCAGTAGCTGCCCCTACCGCTGGCCTGCATTTCAGCCGCGAGCTAATGAAGCGCCTTGAGCTGAAAGGTATTGACTTTGCTGAAGTGACGCTGCATGTTGGCCTGGGTACTTTCCGCCAAGTAGAGGTAGAAGACCTCACCAAGCATAAGATGGATTCCGAGCAGTTTATCATCAACCAAAAAGATGCAGATATCGTAAACAAGGCCATTACCGAGAAACGCAGGGTATGCGCCGTAGGTACCACATCCATGCGCGCCATCGAATCGGCCGTATCGGCCAATAAAACGCTGAAAGCTGCAAATGACTGGACCAGCAAGTTTATCTTTCCTCCGTACGACTTTAGCATTGCCAATTCCATGATCACCAATTTCCACACACCAGAGTCTACCCTACTGATGATGATCTGTGCTTTTGGAGGTTATGAGAACGTCATGCACGCCTACGAGGTTGCGGTGAAAGAGAAATACCGCTTTTACAGCTATGGCGACGCCATGCTGATCATATAGACTCCACATTAAAAAGAATAGAAGGATTTGCCAGCTGGCAGATCCTTTTTTGTTTGGTTGCTTTTTTCTAATGAAAAGAGTCGGCATCTACTGACAAACAAATGATCATAAGACATCATCCAGACAACTTTAGTCTTTTTTATTTTTTACTTTTGGCTTTTTAATTTCAATCCAATGAAAAGATATGCCATCATTGTGGGTGGAGGTTCTGGCAGCAGAATGGGGAACGACATCCCCAAGCAGTTTTTGGATCTATGCGGAAAACCTATATTGATGCATACGCTAGAAGCCTTTGCCAAATCCACTTTGCAACCTGAAATTATATTGGTACTCAAAAAAGACAGCCAGGCTTACTGGCAAGAGCTCGTAGCACACCATCATTTTGATATTGGACATACCCTAGTAGATGGAGGACAAAGCAGGTACCATTCCGTAAAAAATGCCCTAAAAGCAATACAAGCCAAAGAAAAAGACTTAAAAGAAATCGTTATAGCAATACATGACGGGGTGAGACCATTAGTCAGTAGAGAAATCATCGTAGCTACTTATCAGAAAGCCGAAGAGGTGGGGGCTGTAGTAACAGCCATGCCGAGCAAGGATTCCATAAGGGAAATAATAGATGAAGAAGGAAGCAATAAAGCGGTAGACCGATCCAAATTCTATTTGGTACAAACCCCTCAAGCGTTCTTGGGAGATATCGTTTCGTTGGCATATAACCTGGAATATACCCCCACTTTTACAGATGATGCCTCAGTGGTTGAAAGCTTTGGGCATCCCATTCATATATTGCATGGAGATGCCCAAAACCTAAAAATAACATTTAAAGAAGATTTGGTTATTGCAGAAGCTATCCTAACACTCCGCAATTCCAAAAACACCTAGCAGGTGAACATTCCTGCTAAGCTGCTCCTCTTATGACACGCAATAGCACAGCAATAATCGCAATCACCAATAATACGTGAATAATACCTCCTGTAGCATACCCTCCAAAGAAACTGACCGCCCAGATAATCACTAGAATAACTGCGACGAGATACAATAGATTTCCCATAATTCTGTTTTTCTCTAAGTAAATGATTAATAAATAATTAATTTATACATCATAAGCAATCCAGAAGGATATTTGTTTGAAAAGAGTCAAATAATTATCAGGAATATTACAAAAAAAGCGCCCTTAACAAGGGCGCTTCGATATATTACTTTACGTCTAAACGTCAAAGACATTTCAATAAACCTATAACTTACTGTTGGCATCAATGCAATTCAATTCCTCGAAAGCTTGCTTCAGGCGTTTCACAAAGGTTTCCTCCCCTTTTCTGAGCCAAACACGTGGGTCATAGTATTTTTTATTTGGAGAGTCCTCGCCTTCGGGATTGCCAATCTGGCCTTGCAGATAGGCTTCGTTAGCCTTATAATAGTTTTTCACGCCTTCCCAAAATGCCCATTGCATATCGGTATCGATATTCATCTTAATGGCGCCATAGGAAAGTGCCTCGGCAATTTCTTCCGGTGAAGATCCTGATCCACCATGGAACACAAAGTTCACGGGTTTCTCTTCGGTTAAGCCATATTTTTCACGGATGTAATCTTGTGAATTTTTCAGGATAACAGGTTGAAGTTTCACATTGCCTGGTTTGTATACGCCATGCACATTGCCAAATGCTGCCGCTACAGTAAATCGGTCGCTGACAGACTTCAACTCTTCATAAGCATAAGCAACCTCCTCAGGTTGTGTATACAATTTCGAACTGTCTACATCCGAATTGTCCACACCATCTTCTTCGCCGCCGGTCACTCCAAGTTCTATTTCCAGCGTCATGCCCAATGCTTTCATTCTTTCCAGGTACTTCTTGGAAATGGCAATATTCTCTTCAATAGGCTCTTCAGATAGATCGATCATATGCGATGAGAACAAAGGCTTACCTGTTTCCTTGAAAAACTGCTCTCCATGATCTAGCAAACCATCGATCCATGGCAACAATTTTTTTGCCGCATGATCGGTATGTAAAATAACCGCTACGCCGTAATGTTCGGCCAATAGATGCACATGTTTTGCTGCCGATACTGCTCCCAAAACACAAGCTTGCAAATTGGTATTGTCCAAAGTTTTACCTGCATAAAACTGAGCGCCACCATTTGACAATTGAATGATAACTGGAGAATTGACCGCCTTAGCAGTTTCCATAACCGCGTTGACGGAATTGGTACCTATCGTATTGACAGCTGGAAGGGCAAACTTATGTTGCTTGGCGATTTCGAATAACTCCTGTACTGCATCGCCATAAACAACTCCTTTATAACCTTTTAAACTCATCTTTTAATGTGTATTATTTATGAAAGTCCGAAAATACACAATAAAATTAATTTAGAGAGGATTTGGTCTATAAAATATTGCTAAGCATGCGACAAAACATCAAACGGTCGCCACGTCATTGCCAATGATAAATCAGTGACGAAAATAGTCATGGCGAACGCCAGAATATACAAATCATCTGGGAAAAAGACTATGCTTGCCCATGATCCTCCCTCAATAAGCCTACTTAGAAATGCAACTCGTTTTTGACTACAACAAAAGGCGTTTAGGCTAAATCTGTCTTTTGCGTGTTGCTGACCTTTGTATCAACAAGATAACAAAGCAATGGACATCAAAAACAACACCATTTTAGTAACAGGCGGAACAGGAGGTTTCGGCTTTGAGTTTGCTTCAAAACTGATAGCGCTCGGAAACACGGTGATCATCACAGGCAGAAACGCCCTAAAACTCATAGAAATAGAGCGGAAGCTTCCTGCCATACATGTCATACAGAGTGATGTAAGCAAACCTGAGGACATTATCAATTTATATGATCAGGTTATTCAGCGATTCCCTAAACTGAATATCATCATCAACAATGCCGGGGAGATGCGGAAGTTCGCGCTACAGCAGGAACAGGAGCTGACCGACATCACCCGTGAAATCGAGATCAACCTGATGGGGCCCATCCGGATGGTGCAGCAATTTCTGCCACACCTGAAAAAGCAGAAAAACGCAGCCATCATGAACGTCACTTCAGGTATCGCCCTGATGCCTTTCCCCATAGCGCCTATTTATGGCGCCACAAAATCAGGTCTTCGTTCTTACACGCAAGCGTTGAGGGTGCAATTAAAAAACACCAACATCAAGGTAATAGAGCTTGTTGCTCCCGGTTCATCCACCCCACTGAATGACAAATTCATGAACGAGGATGGCTTTAGTGCGAATGCATTGATGGCACCCGATAAAATTGTAGATGCCGCCATCAAAGGAATGCAAAATGATCAGGATGAAGTCTATCCCGGTATTGCCAAATTAATGAGGGTGATCAGCAGGGTTGCACCCAAATTAATGATTGCACAATCTGCCAAAATGGGGGCTTCAACCATGTACGGTGCTAACTACAAACAAGCAATGAAAGAAAACAACAAAGACAGCCTGTCGCAGTTTTGGTTCGTACTTTCCAATATGATCCCGCCAATAGGTTTTTTCCTCTATTTCAAACATCGGAATCAACATCCCAATAAAGCCAGAAGAGCGTTGACAAGTGCGCTCATTGGTGTACCCATAGCATTGATGGCAGGGTATGTCATGAACACGTTTGTATTGAACTGAACGATAAAGAAACAATGGGCGGTTTTATGCACGCCTGAGGAAAAATTCAACAAAAATTAGATTTATATACGAATGAAACAAATCCTGCTGATCTTATTATTTTTTGTCAGTCTTGGTGCCTTTGCACAGACTGGAGCCATCCGTGGCCGAATCATTGACAACATCACCAAGCAACCGGTGATAGGCGCCAGTGTGCGCATAGACAATATACAACTTGGCGCTACCACAGACACAGCCGGTGTTTTTACCATCAATAATGTGCCCATTGGCACTTATTCCGTCACTATTTCGTCCATAGGTTTCCAAACAAAAAACATCAGTGAAATAATCATCACGTCAAACAAGACCTACTATTCAGAAATAGAGCTACTAGAAGGAGCATCCACCCTGGGTGAGGTTACTGTCAACGCATTTAGGGGAGAAAACAACCCCATGACCCCTGTCTCCACCTACTCCTTTTCGCGGGAAGAAATTTTCAGGAATCCCGGTGCACAGGGTGACATTATGAGGGCCCTTTCCGTACTGCCGGGTGTGGTAAGCGGTGGTTCGCAATTTTCTGCCATTGCAGCAAGAGGGCAAGGTACACAGGACAATGTGTATATGGTGGATGATATACCCATGTTCAATCTATCCCATTTAGAGGCGGAAGGCTTTAATTCGGGCTTCAACGACCCCAATGGCGGCAGGTTCAGCATTTTTGCCCCGAGGATCATTGATAATGTGCAATTCCAGAATGGCGGTTTCGATGCCGTATATGGAAGAAGGTCATCATCCTATCTTGGGCTCGGTGTCAAAGAAGGGAACAGGGAAACCTGGTCTTTTAGCGGTCAGTTTGACCTGTTGGGCGCAACCCTGATAGCCGATGGCCCTATCTCTGAAAAGACAAGCGTATTCGCATCTGCCCGGTATCAGAATTTCGCTATGCTCATCAATCTACTGGATGAAAACCGTTCTGCTGTTTCATACGGTGATTATATCATAAAAACCACCACTGAAATCAATGCAAAGAACAAACTCTCGTTCATTGCAATGTATAATCCCGAAGGGACTTCCAGAACCATAGATGACGTAGCATTCGGAACCGCAATAAATATAAACGATGACAATAGCGGCCGTAACATCCTTTGGAACCACGAAAGCAGCAAGACGGTAGTGGGCCTTAACCTGCGAACCCTGATCAATTCAAGCAGCTTTATAAAGAATGTGCTCTACTACCGCTCATCAACCGTTGATAATAATTTTGGCAGGTTCAATCCCTCGCTTGACGCCGATGGAATTATAATAGACCCAAGATTTGGCGGATATGAAACTAATATAAGGCATATTACAAATAACCAGCAGGAGGTCGGGTATCGTTCCATCTACACCAGGCGTTTCAATAAAGCGGCCCTTACCGCCGGGGTTGACGCTATGATGCTTAACCTGGATTATGAAAGGCGTCTAAGCCGTACCGACACGGTTTATTCGTTCCGCACAATAGAGATCGGTGCCAATCCCGCACGGTATTACCAGCTATTAGACCCGTCACTTTTCAATTCAACCTTTGATGACAATGCGTTCAACGGGTCGGCCTATGTCACTTTATCGTGGAAGTTAAGCGACCGTTTCACCCTCAATCCGGGCATACGTTACGACTATACCGGATTTACCGAACAGCACATGCTATCGCCACGGTTGAGCGGAAGTTACTCATTGAGCGATAGGCACAGCATCAACTTTGCCACAGGTATCTATTACCAGGATGCTGCATACGCTGATATTGCCGGGCAACCTGCGGGCAACACACTTAAAAACGAGGAGACCATTCAATCCATTCTCGGTTATAAAATCCAATTCTCAAGCGATCTGAAATTCGTAGCGGAAGGCTGGCACAAGCAATTTTACGATGTAGCCGTACAGCCTAACAGGGCACAGAGCTACTTGACGAATGATGGGAGCGGATATGCTTATGGCGCAGATATCAGCCTGATAAAAAGGCTTTCCAGGAATTATTATGGCCAGATAAGCTATTCGTACATGGAAAGCGTAAGGGACGATAACAACGGTTTGGGCAACTACGATTATATCTTCAACATACCGCATACGGTAACTTTAATGGGCAGTTACAAACCAAACAACAAGTGGATTTTTTCCGGAAAATTCAGGTACAGCACAGGCCGCCCTACCGACCGCTATGTGATTCATTCTGATGTGCTGGGCACTGCCGATATGCTGCGGTATGCCCAGGAGGTAACGGCCGTAAATGGTGACAGGTTTCCGGACTTTATCAGTTTGGATATAAGGGTCGACTACAACGTTCAAAGGAGATGGGGGACATTCTCTGCCTTTGTTGACATGGTAAATACCTCTAACCGGTTTAATGTCAATGCCGAGCTATTCATACCCGAAACGGGAAGGATTTCCAATGTCGGCTTGGGGGTATTTCCCACCTTTGGTGTTAGGGTAGAGCTATAGCGCAAGCAGGAAACTTCTTATAAAACTATTTAGCAATAAAATTTAAACAGGATCTAAAAAAAGCAACAATAAATAATAAAATCAATAATTATGTCAACAAACACAAAAATTGCTTTAGTCACAGGCGGAAGCCGAGGATTAGGTAGAGAAATGGCATTGAACATTGCCAAAAAAGGACTAAATGTCATCATCACCTACAACAGCAGGAAGGACGCTGCCGATGCAGTGATTAGCGAAATTGAACAATTGGGGCAAAAAGCAGCTGCTTTACGGCTCAATACGGGGTTAATCGCATTATTTGATGACTTCTTCTCGCGAGTTCAGGACCTACTGGAAGACAAATTTGCTGCGGAAAAATTCGATTATCTGATTAACAATGCCGGTATTGCGCTACAAAGTCCCTTTGCCGAAACCACAGAAGAAGCTTTTGACGAGTTAATCAACATACATTACAAGGGTGTCTATTTCCTTACCCAGAAAGCCTTACCTTTTTTAAATGACAATGGCGGTATCGTGAATATTTCCACCGGACTTACCCGTTTCAGTTATCCCGGTGTAAGCGTGTATGCCAGTGCTAAAGCAGCAGTTGAAGTAGCGACACGCTATATGGCGAAAGAGTTAGGGAACAGAGGAATTAATGTGAATGTAGTAGCTCCGGGCCCCGTTGTTACAGACTTCGGCGGTGGCGGAATGGAAGACAACGAGCAAATGCAGGAGTATATGAAGTCTATTACTGCCATTCCCCGCATTGCTTATCCTAAAGATATCGGCCCTGTAGTTGCCTTTCTGTGTACGGACGAAGCGAAATGGATCAATGCCCAGCGTATAGAAGTATCGGGGGGAATGAATTTATAAAAATTTCAATTATTTAACTAAGAGCAGGGATGTCGCATAAGCTATTTCGTCTCTGCTCTTTTAAGCAAAAAAAATGAAAAACAACAACAATAACAGCTACGACAAAAAAGACGAACTATCGAGATTGTGGTTTATGCTTTTCCAAAGTGCCTTAATCGGTATTCCGATTGCGTTAATTGCAGGTTACATAATGAACACTCATATACTTAATTAAAATGACAAAAAGCATAATTTCATTAGTGTTATTGATAGTTTCGGTAGCACTAAGTTTCAAACATGGTTGGGACACGTTTAACTATAAAAACAATCCCGAATCATTAAAAATGATGAATGAATTGGGTATTAGCGAATCGGTTATTCCGTTATTCGGTACTTTAGCTATTGCTGTAGGTGTTCTGCTACTTTTCCCCAAAACTTTTTTCATAGGAAATCACTACTGACCGACAAAAAATAATTTAAGGAGCTGCCATATCTGGCAAGCTCCTTTTTTCATATTTTGGTTTTACGACAAACTAAAAATATGAGTGATAAAAATACAGAAAAGAAATTAGTCGGTCAGCCAATCTTCAAACAATTATTAGGTTTTATTCCAAGGAACAAATTTGAGATGCTTGTGAGCAAGCACCGGTCTGACCGCTATTACAAGACCTTTGATTCATGGACACAACTCATGACG
This sequence comes from Olivibacter sitiensis DSM 17696, assembly GCF_000427965.1. Lineage (GTDB taxonomy): Bacteria > Bacteroidota > Bacteroidia > Sphingobacteriales > Sphingobacteriaceae > Olivibacter > Olivibacter sitiensis. The sequence goes on from NZ_ATZA01000028.1 coordinate 67,563, forward strand.
ATGCTGTTCGGAATATTCAGCCGATGTGATTCT
>NZ_ATZA01000029.1 GCF_000427965.1 Olivibacter sitiensis DSM 17696
ATGCTCTTCATGCGCAAGCTGGAAGAGGGAAAGCAGGCCGATGGCCTGCGCAAGGCACTGGTGGAGATGCTCTTGCCCTACAGGGAATGCGTCCACACCATCACCTCCGACAACGGCACCGAGTTCGCCCGGCACAAGCTGATCGCAAAGAAACTGAAGGCCGATTTCTTCTTCGCACACCCCTATTCCTCCTGGGAAAGGGGTACCAACGAGAACACCAACAAGCTCATCAGGCAGTACATACCAAAAAAACAGTCGTTTGACGACTTCAACTGGCAGGATATCAGAAATATACAGTACAAAATCAATGCAAGACCAAGAAAAAAACTAGATTACCAAAACCCCAAGAGCATTTTTTATGCTACCTTAGACCAAAATGTTGCATTGGTGAGTTGAATCTACCTACAAGGGGTTTTTTGTAAGTATTTGGTAGTTAGGTTTATAATTTGTATGTTTGCATCGCTTTTTTGCATAACCAAACAGGGAAAGGTAAAAAATGATAAAAAAACACCTCTTAACATGTACGTTGGCGGTGCTTTGTTTGATAGTCTCCAAGCTATTTATGTATGGAGTTCCGGCAGATAGGAAAACTACAAAAGCGAAGCTTACCAATGTTGCAGAGGTCGTCAAAATGGAAGATGAGGAAGAGGAGACTGAGGGGTCTACATCGTCCTTGAATTTTGCGGCCGAAGACATGCCTACGGGTGATGTTAAAATTGAAGGCAAGATGGAACGTATGCTACGTGCCCATTCGTTTGATAGGTTGAAAACACATAGGTTTCACCAGAAAGCCAAATCGTGGTTCCCCATTATTGAGCCAGTGCTCAAAGCACATGGTATCCCAGACGACTTTAAGTATATCCCTTTAGTGGAGAGCGGTCTTCAACAAGGCGTGTCTCATAAAGGTGCTTCCGGGCATTGGCAGTTTATGCCGGCCACGGCTAGGGCTTTCGGTCTCAAGGTCAATGGTACTGTTGATGAGCGGAACAATCTGCACAAATCGACAGTAGCAGCCTGCAAGTACCTGAAAGCACTGTACAAGGAGTTTGGGAATTGGACTTTGGTGGCTGCCGCTTATAATACGGGCGGAGGCAGCCTGCGCCGCGTAATGCGCCATCAAGGTGAGGACAACTACTATAAGTTGCAGCTGAACCGCGAAACAGGTAGCTATGTGTACAAATTGATTTCGGTAAAACAAATCATCGAAAATCCTCAAGAACACGGATACAAAGCACGGAAGCCTTCATCCCTCATGGCAAACAACGCCGAAGGCGAGGAGTCAAACGATCAAATGTAATGTAGTTTGGCCTTTGCGTAGCCTCTAAGATTAAGACCATCTTTTACGGATCTGCCCGTAAAGATGGTCTTTGTTTTTTACAATAAGTGCAATCCCGTTTTATTTGCTTGCCTCATCAAGTAGTTCCAAGTCTTCGCTATCCAAGTGCAATTTAGGAGCAGCAAACAAGGTCTCGAGCTGGCTTGGGCTGGTAGCACTGGCAATGGGCGCGCCAATATGTGGCTGGGCCAATAGCCATGCCAGTGAAACTGTTGCCGGGTTGGAGCTGTGTTTTGCCGACACTCTGTCTAAAGCATTCAATACAGCCAAACCTTTCTCGTTGAGGTACTGCTTGACACCTTGGCCTCGCTGACTTTTGCCCAAATCAGCTTCGGAACGGTATTTTCCCGTAAGGAAACCTGATGCTAGGGACCAATATGGGAAGACTGTTAGTCCATATTTCTCGGCAATGGGAGCATATTCCTTTTCATATTTACCGCGCTCTACAAGGTTGTAATGTGGCTGTAGCGCCTGGTACTTCGGAAAGCCATTTTTTTCCGCTATTTCAAAAGATTCTACAATCCGTTCTGGCGAAACATTAGAAACGCCTATATAGCGTACTTTGCCTGCCTTGACGATTTCGTCATAAGCCGAAAGGGTTTCTTCCACTGGCGTTTTATTATCGTCGAAGTGGGTGTAGTACAGGTCAATATAATCTGTTTGCAAGCGTTGTAGGGATTCGTCGACGGATTTCAAAATGTGCTTTTTGCTAATGTCGAAGGGGTGTTCCTTGGTCTCGGATCCCACCTTAGTGGCGATAACTACCTCACTGCGGTTGTTTCGGGATTTGATCCAGTTACCTATGATCGTCTCCGATTGCCCTCCTTTGCCATTGATCCACCACGCGTAGGTGTCTGCCGTGTCAATGAAATTAAAACCTCCGGCAGTGAAATCGTCCAGTATTTCAAAAGATTTTTTTTCGTCCAATGTCCAACCAAAGACATTGCCTCCAAGATTGATTGGGGCTACCTGTAGATCCGTATTACCTATCGTTACTTTTTTCATTTTTTTACTTGCGTTTCTGTATATAAAGTTGATGCATGGGCGCCTTTTTAAAAGGCATCCACACTCTGATTGATGAGTTTGAGTTCCTCCTCGTTAAGCTCAATATTCATTGACTTGGCATTTTGTACGGATTGTTCCGCATTTCTAGCTCCCGCTAAGGCGATCGTAATTCCTGGGCGTTCCACCGTCCATCGAAGTACTAGTTGGCCCAAGGAGGCGCCTTTTGCGTCGGCAATAGGCCTTATCTTGTTGAGTAAGGCATCTGTTCGTTCAATGAATTCTGGCGTAAAATGCGGATGGCTAGCTCGGTGATCTCCTTCCTGAAATTGATGTCCAGGTTTTATTTTGCCAGTTAGCAAACCCCTTTCCAATGGGCTGTACGCCAATATCGCTTTATGGTGCTCAATACAGTAAGGTACCGTTTCTTCTTCTATACCGCGATTGACCATGCTAAACGGTATTTGATTGGATGCCAACTTGACGGACTGTTCTGCTTCTGCCATCTGTGCGGCACTGTAGTTACAAACACCCGCATAGCGGACTTTGCCTTGTTCTATTAATTTGGCCACCGCCTCGAATGTTTCTGAAATGGGAGTGGTACTGTCTGGCCAATGTATCTGATACAGGTCTATGTAGTCGGTTCCCAGCCTTTTCAAGCTGTCTTCACATTCCTTGATGATGCTTTCCTTACCCGCATACTTATAGATGTCTATCTCCTTGCCGTTGTTGTCCTTGCTGTGGAATCCAAAATCACCTTTTGCCAAATCCCATCGCATGCCAAATTTGGTGAGAATTTGCAGTTTGTCCCTTTGGATACCCTTTATGGCCTCTCCAACAATCTCTTCGCTAGTACCTTGCCCATAAATAGGGGCGGTATCAATGGACGTAACTCCTAAATCGTAAGCTGCTTTGATGGCTTCTACGGCATCTTTTCTTTCCGTTTTTCCCCACATCCATCCACCGGCTGCCCAGGCTCCAAATGTGATAACCGATAGGGAAAGATCCGTGTCTCCTAATTTTCTGTATTTCATGATTATTTGTTTAATTAGCTTTTGGAAGAACTACAAAATAGAACGGAATATCGCAGAATTTGTGTTGTGAGAAGCAACAATATTTAAAAACAGAATATTCCATGACAAAAAAAGGCCAACTACATATAGATAGTTGGCCAATAATGTGGGTGTCGGAAGCCTTATACCCCTTTAAAATATACGGTACTTACGGTTTCTGCCTGCTGAGGGGTGCCGTTATAGCTGTAATCCACTTTTTCTTTTGGATCGGCTATGCAAATACTGGTATAGGCATTGCCGATATCCAGCCCTATAGCTTGATTTGCCAAACCAGGGCCACACCACTCCGCAGATCGGAGGTAGTAGCCAATACTTGCTATTTGTTCGGCATTTTCCGGTACGATGACCTTCAATATGTCTTCAAACTCGGCCTTGAAGAGCTCGACCAATTGCGGATAGCGTGCCCCACCACCTACCAAATAGATGCGGTCTGTCTTTTCAAAATCGAGATCGGTAAAGGCTTTCTTTAGGGTAGGTGAAATAACGTCATTGTAGTAAGAGTCGATTTGCGTTCTCTTCAGTTCTACCAAATCCTTTTTCTTTCGGTTCAGCACTATGCTGCCCTGTTGAAAGTTTTGGTTGATCATATGTTCGTTTTTCATGCCCAGGTTAAACTCGCGGCTTAGCTCGTTTTTTAGGCCGTTAACTGCGTAGCGAAGTCCAGCTACGCTCATACAGGTCCTTGTCACTAGGTTACCACCCGCGCACAAACCCGTTTCGCAGGTGCCATAGCCCAAGCTGACAATGAAGAAATTACCTTTTTCTGCCGTGCTTCCTTTGCGAATGGCATTGATACAGCCCATGATTTCGGGCATCACGTCCAGGTGCTTTACCGTTACCTGCATGCGCTTTTTGGTATTTGCAAGCCCGTCATAACTTCCAGCCGTATAGTCGATGAAAAGATCCTTCTCGGTAAAAAATTTAACAGCTTGCTGTTTATATAGCTCATAAGTCGTATAGGGGAAGCCGGTGGTAATGGCCACTTCGCCAGATGTGCCAGCTAGTGCCAATAGGATGCCTGCCTTTGCCAGCAGTTGATAATCCGTGTCTTCTGGCGAGCTGTTTATATTGCGATAGGGCGAAAGACCTTCCGATAAAGCGAGCTCACCTACCAAATAAGTTTGACGATCCTCGATAAGCTCAATTTGCCTTTCTTCAATTTTTGGTTGCAATAATAGGGGCTGGTTATGGTGTTCGATGACACTGGGAATGTTGAAAAACTTCATTGATCTAGGGGTTTAGTTAAATAATCATTATCACCTAAGCCATATTACGATAGCAATATTCAAATATAAAGGTCTTATATTACAAATACAAGTAAGTATTGTCATAAATGATCCCATGCGGACAATATGTCCCGAAGATAGTTGGTAGTTTGAAAGTTTTTTTCGTAAAGTCATGATTATTTACCGATTATTATTAGATTTGCCTAGATCTGCCTTTTTAACTTAGACACTAAACTTGGCTTGCAGCAGTTTTCTTATTAATTATGAAGAACAACCCAAAGAGTTCAAAATCGAGTAAATTAACCGTTCTTATGCTGGATGATCACCTGGCATCGGAAAAAATGTTACAGGTGCCAAAAAAAATGTTGCTTTACTGGAGGCACTACACCTTTGCGATAATCGGTATTTTTCTTTTTTTGGGTATTTCTATTGCATGGTGTACCAGCAGGCTTTTGAGCTTGCATGAAGATAAAGAATTGTTGAGGAAAAAGTTGGAGTATGCCAAGGAAAAGAATAAGACGCCCAATATGGAGGAGGTGAGGAGCAAGATGGAAAAGCTGGAGTCGAAATTGGAAGGCGTTACGTCATATCTACGAGAACGAGGAGTGAAAAACAATGGGTTGGAAGGTGGAAAAGGAGGTGAATCCTTTGAACTTACCCTGGAAAATGTAGACGAAGTATTGGATAGTTATGGTTTTTATATTGATAATATCCACCATGATTTAGTTGGTATACCATTGGGTTTTCCCGTAAAGGGCGTGATGACAAGTGGTTTCGGTGTAAGGAAGAATCCTTTTTCAGGCAGTGGCTATGAAGTTCATACTGGCGTAGACTTGAAGGCGAACAAGGGGGACAAGGTACGCTCCCCGGCCAATGGTAAGGTGGTGTTTGCTGGCTGGAAGGGGGGCTATGGCAATTGCGTAATTATTCAGCATACTCACGGGTATGAGACATTATATGGGCATTTATCCAAAATTGAAGTGAAATCCGGTAAGCAGGTAAAGGTAGGGGAAACCATAGGCTTGGTCGGCTCTACAGGACGCTCTACCGGAGCACATCTCCATTATGAGATAAGTAAACAAGGGAAAAGATTGAATGCTGCTACTTTTTTAAAGAACAATTAATTATGCTATTGTCAAACAACGAAAAAAAACGAAGTAAAGATCAAGGAAGCCATCAGGAATTGACGATTATTGGAAAAGATTGCCTTATTAAAGGCGACTTGTCATCGGATAAGCCTGTGCGTTTGGACGGAAAGGTAATTGGACTTGTAAAGGTAGAGGAAAGTTTGATTGTTGGCTCAGAGGGTGTGATAGAGGGCGACGTTGCTGCCAAGCATGTTATTATCTTCGGAAAGGTTGCGGGCAACATTACATCCGAAAAATTGGAAATCCGTGCTGAAGGAAAAGTGCTCGGCAATATCGATAGCAAGTTGATTGAAATGGAGGCTGGCGCACATTATGTTGGCGAGATGAAAATTGGCGCTTCTGAAGACGTCTCCGAGCCCGGAGTTATTTCCTTGAATAAATAGCCTAAACACAACTGAGATTTTATCGAGCTAATTAATCCATAATTATCCTTATTTTTGTTTGCGTTCGACGGGCAGGACCTTTGTTGAAGGTTGTCGAACATTAAGGAGTATGGAATGAGTAAAAAAGTAACGCCCGATCTGGGCGATCAGAGTGAGGTGGAGGTGTTTGGTGCACGCGTCCATAACCTCAAAAATATAGATGTCACTTTTCCTAGAAATGAGTTGGTAGTTATCACTGGTTTGAGCGGTAGCGGCAAGTCGTCTTTGGCTTTTGATACCATATATGCCGAGGGGCAACGCCGGTACATGGAAACCTTCAGTGCCTATAGCCGCCAGTTTTTGGGAGGCTTGGAACGCCCAGATGTGGATAAGATATCTGGTCTCAGTCCCGTTATCGCTATTGAACAAAAAACCACGAGCAAAAATCCCCGATCAACCGTAGGAACCATTACTGAGGTATATGATTTCATGCGCCTGCTGTTTGCCAGGGCAGGAGAGGCTTTTTCCTATGTAACGGGAAAGCGCATGGAGCGCATGTCCGAAGATCAAATAGTACAGCGCATATTGGATCAGTTCGATGGTCAGGCGCTCAATATCCTAGCGCCGGTGGTAAAGGGCCGTAAAGGGCATTACCGCGAGTTGTTTGAGCAAATACGCAAACAAGGCTTCGTGAAGGTGCGTGTGGATGGTGAAATTTTGGACTTGGTGCCGAAAATGCAGGCCGATCGTTACAAGGTACATGACATAGAAATGGTGATCGATAGGCTGATGGTGGGACAGAAAGACAGAAAGAGGTTGCAGACTTCTATCCAGCAGGCTATGAAGGTGGCCAAGGGCATTATTAAGGTGAGCGATCAAGACAACAACGAATTCTTCTTCAGCCGCTACCTGATGGATCCGGAAAGCGGTATTTCCTATGATGAACCACAGCCCAATACCTTTTCTTTCAACTCACCTTATGGTGCTTGCGAGCGCTGTGGGGGGCTAGGCTATATCTACGAAATGGACCAGGACACGATCATACCCGATCCGAAGCTGAGCATCCTCAAGGGAGGCATTGCCCCCTTGGGAGAGTATAAGGACAACTGGACTTTTCAACAGTTGAAGGCAGTAGGCAAAAAATACGGATTTGGTATGTCCACGCCTTTGAAAGACTTTACCGATGAGCAGCTCGACGTATTATTGAATGGCGCACCAGATCTCATTACCGTGCAAGTGACATATAGCAGCTGGAATGTGAAAGACTATAAGGTCACATTTGATGGGTTGTTCAAATTGCTGCAGCAGCAATCGGAAAATAAAGGGAATGACGAACTGGAGCAATTCATGTCCGTGAAGACTTGTCCCGAATGCCACGGTGCCCGTTTACGGAAAGAATCTTTGAATTTCAAGATAGATGGAAAGAATATTTACGAGCTTGCTTCTGTAGATATACAATCTTTGGCACATTGGTTTGAAAACTTGGAATCTCGACTTTCGGAGAGGCAGAACACCATTGCGTCCGAAATTCTGAAAGAGATAAGAACCCGTTTGGGCTTCCTGTTGGATGTAGGGCTTTCATATCTTACCCTAGACCGTTCTGCAAGGACTCTTTCCGGTGGAGAGGCCCAACGTATCCGTTTGGCCACTCAAATAGGTTCACAATTGGTCAACGTACTTTATATACTTGATGAACCAAGCATTGGCTTGCATCAGCGCGATAACGAGCGACTTATCAAATCGCTGAAGAACCTAAGGGACATAGGCAATTCCATTATCGTGGTAGAGCATGATAAGGATATGATCATGGAGTCCGACTATGTCATAGACATGGGACCGGCAGCCGGTCTCAATGGGGGTATGGTAGTGGCGCAAGGTACGCCGGAAGAGATAAAGAAGTCAGAGTCGCTCACGGCCGAGTATTTAAATGGCAAGAAAGCGATAGACATCCCCAAGGCAAGACGCAAGGGGAACGGTCATGAGCTAAAAATAAAAGGCGTTACCGGCAATAACCTAAAAAATGTCTCGGTTGCTTTTCCTCTAGGTAAGCTAATCGTTGTCTCTGGCGTATCGGGAAGTGGAAAGTCCACCTTGATATCGGAGACTCTGTATCCCATACTTAATCACCATTTCTTCAGGGCCAAGAAACAGCCCATGCCCTACAAAAAAATCGAAGGACTGGAACATATAGACAAAGTCATCGAGATAGACCAAAGCCCGATAGGGCGGACACCTCGTTCCAATCCATCTACCTATACTGGTGTGTTCTCGGATATCCGTGCACTTTTTGTTCAGCTTCCGGAGGCCAAGATACGCGGCTATAAGCCGGGACGGTTTTCGTTCAACGTGAAGGGGGGGAGATGCGAAACCTGTCAGGGGGCAGGTATGAAGGTAATTGAGATGAATTTTCTGCCAGATGTTCAGGTGCCTTGTGAGGCTTGTCAAGGAAAACGTTATAATCGGGAAACACTGGAGGTGCGCTATAGGGGTAAGTCCATCAGCGATGTGCTGGATATGAGCATCGATGAGGCCGTGAGTTTCTTCGAACCCATACCATCCATTTATAGGAAAATAAAGACTTTGCAAGATGTTGGACTCGGTTATATCACTCTAGGGCAATCCTCAGTCACGCTGTCTGGCGGAGAGGCGCAGCGGGTGAAGCTTGCCACTGAGCTCTCGAAGAAAGATACGGGAAATACGTTCTACATCCTGGACGAGCCTACTACTGGCCTGCATTTTGAGGATGTAAATGTCTTGCTTGGTGTATTGAACAGGTTGGTAGACCGGGGAAACACGGTACTGGTAATAGAACATAACCTAGATGTGGTTAAGGTGGCCGATTGGGTGATCGACCTAGGGCCGGAAGGAGGTTCCAGTGGCGGAGAAATACTGTTTAGCGGTACTCCCGAGGAACTTATAAAGGACAAGGAAAGCCAAACGGCCAGGTTTTTGAAAATGGAGATGAGTTAAGACGTCAGACACAAGACGTGAGATATGAGATGTCAGACTTGAGACTAAAGCCGGAAGTCGTACAGCGAAGCAGGGATTCAGAAGAATTTCGGGAATCAAAGGCTAAAGCGCCTTGGCAAGCCGGAAAGTCAGTCTTGATACTTAAGTCTTGATACTTGATACTAAATACTATGATTATACTCGATCAACTCGGCATAGCCGATAAAATAAAGGAAACGCTAGAAACGGTCTTCGACCCGGAGATTCCGGTCAATATCTGCGAACTGGGCTTGGTATACGAGATTATTACCAAGGAAGACGGTACGGCAAAAATCGTGATGACCTTAACGGCTCCGGCCTGTCCGGTAGCTGGCGACATCATTGACGAGGTACAGCGCAAGGTGGCCGATGTGGAAGGGGTGAAAAATGCGCTAGTGGAACTTACCTTTGATCCCAAATGGGAAAAAAGCATGATGAGCGAAGAAGCTAAGCTGGAATTAGGTTTTTTGTAGGGTTAAGTTTGTTTCCCGAATGCGCCCAGCTGTTAATAGAATTCCATCTGTTCAACGTTCGATCTCATTATCCAGAGATTCTTTGCTTGCCGCTTCCAAGGCCTCTAAGGTTTTGGCTTCTTTCTTTATAGCTTTGTGACCACCTCCAAAGATAGCATGCCAGATATTTCTGGATTCCTTAGTGAGCAGTGGAGCTACAATGGAAAGGATGAGCACGTACACAACAACGAAAGATTGGATAATGGGATTAAGCCCTCCTGCTTTTCCGATGTTGGCCATCACTATTGAAAACTCGCCCCTGGCGGAAAGCGTGAAACCAATATCGAATGAGGTCTTCTTTTTAAGCCCCGAAAATTTCGCAGCAAAGTATCCTGACGCGAGGTTGCCCAAGACAGTTACCAGTGCTGCCAATGCTGCCCAGCCAATTGCGCCGCCCAACGTGGTGGGGTCTATAGTAAGTCCAAAACTAAAGAAAAACATAGCGCCAAAAAAATCCTTGTATGGCAATACCATTGCTTCGATTTTTTTGATGTATTGCGAATCTGCCAGTACCAGCCCCGCCATGAGTGCGCCAATTGCTTCAGCTACATGTATGGTCTCCGAAAAGCCAGCTATAGTGAATAGGAGTGCAAAAATGATGAGGATGAATAATTCGGAAGATTTTTCATTGAGCAACTTGTCTATAACGGGGACTAATTTTCGTCCAAAAAACAGAAAAGTGAGTATAAAGCCCAAGGCCAAAGCAGAAGTGCCGATCACGCTCCACGCTGAGCCCCCCCCTGTAAGTACCAAGCCGGATAGGAAGGAGATATGCATGGCGATGAACAAATCATCGAACATAATCATGCCCATTATCACTTCAGTTTCGGGATTGGCCGTCCGCTTCAGGTCGGTAAGGACCTTTGCAACGATGGCCGTAGATGAGGAAGTCATAAGCCCGCAGAGTACCATCATCTCGGCAAAAGGCAGGTCCATGAGCCAGCCGATGAGCAAACCGGAAGTGAAGTTTAGGGCTACATAGGTAGTGCCACCAGTTACAATGGATTTTCCAGATTTTATAAGTCGACCTACCGAAAATTCCAAACCTAAATAGAAAAGTAAAAAGAGCACACCCAATCTACCCATGAATTCTATGAAGGGTAAGCTCTCGGTAAACTTGAAATCCAAAATACCAAAGGTAGGAGAGTTGTCATTGCCAAGAAACATCCCAATGATAATGAAAAATGGGATGACAGAAAAGCGCAATTTATTGGCTATCAGGCCAACAAATGCTACAAGTGTCACGGCAATTCCAACTTCTAATACTAAGGTATTCAACTCCATATTACATCGAGATCTTTGTTCAATTTACGGCTTCCATGGTAGAATAGATAGGTCCCCCGGACTGAGAGGGGTGCAACTTTGGTTAATGCAATAAAGGCAGATGGTTTGTCTAGCCTTTAAGTAAGATGTCCTTCAGTGCTTTGATATTGCTCCGTTTGCCCGCAACCACCAATGTTGTACCAGCCGTAATGCGATAGTCAGGGCCTGGATTGATGACGGTTTCATCACCCTTGATTGCGGCTATGATGGATGCTCCAGTGTTCTGCCTCACGCCCAGTTCGCCAATGGTCTTTTCCGAACCTGCCGCATTTTTTTCCACTTTGTGCCATTCGATGATCAGGTCATTAAGCGCTACATCTATGGTCTCCAAAGCTTTTGGCTTGAAGGACAAACCGCCTATGATGCCGGCAACTTGACGAGCCTCTTCATCATTCATGGTCATGACACATTTGGTGTCGTTGTCCTCATCATCAAGCCTGTAGAGCTCACGCCTGCCATCGTTGTGGATGACAATGACCATATTGTCATCAGCACTTGTCTCTATTTGATACTTCTTGCCAATACCCGGCAATTCACTTTCCCTAACAATAGACATGCTAATCCTGTTGTTTAATGTAAAAAATGTGATTAAATATAAGGCACTTTGCTTGGCGTAATCCTATCTACCAAATTCAATAATAGGCTCCTAGGAACTAAAAATGCAGTACAAAGGTATGTAATTTATTCCAATGCTGAAAGTTATTCCTATATTCGCGTCAAGTTCTGAATATATACTCATATGGAGCGCCAAACGGTTTCCCTTGTCGGGAATTAATAAGGAACCGTGTGCAAATCACGGGCTGTCGCGCAACTGTAAGTGCTTTCTTTCCAACTCTCTGGAAGATAGGTCCGGCAATTAAGTCACTGCCCCGACGGATGTTGGGGTGGGAAGACGCCGAGGCCGATGGGCACAAGCCAGGAGACTTGCCACTTTGGTAGATTCAACAAGCTTTCGCGAGATGAAGCAATGTTGGGGCCTATACGAGCATGCTGCTTTTTACCGCATTTGAAACCGTTTTCTTTCGCGGGTAGATTGGAGTTGCCATGCCTTATCATTGTTTTTTCCTGTCGGTTAGTTTGAGTGAAAATTTGGACTGATTTAAATTATTCACATTAAACGTAAAAACATGTTGCGTACAAACAACTTGGGCTACCCGCGTATTGGTGCCCAGCGTGAACTGAAGAAAGCCAATGAGGCTTTCTGGAGCGGGAAAATCTCCCGCAGGGAATTATTGGATGTCGGACTGAAAATCTGCCAGACTAATTGGGAAATCCAGCGATCGGTCGGTATAGATCTCATTCCCAGTAATGATTTTTCATTCTATGATCAAGTGTTGGACACATCGCTCACCTTTGGTGCCATTCCCCAGCGTTACCATGCCTTGGCAGATAAAAAGGGCGTGGAACACGAACTGGAACTCTATTTCGCCATGGCCAGGGGCTATCAGCAGGAAGGCGTGGATGTGACCGCCATGGAGATGACCAAATGGTTCGATACCAATTACCATTACATCGTGCCGGAATTTGTCAAAAACCAATCCTTCAGCCTCTTTTCCGAAAAGGCCATCAACGAATTTTATGAAGCCAAGAAAATGGGCATCATCACTAAACCCGTATTGCTAGGCCCCATCACTTATCTGTTGCTTGGAAAAGAAAAGGAAGCTGGATTTCATCGCTTGGATTTGATAGACAAGTTATTGCCGGTCTATAATCAACTTTTGTCCAAGTTGAAGGCGCATGGTGCAGAATGGGTGCAGATCGATGAACCGTTCTTGGCATTGGATTTGGATGACAAAACCAAGTCGCTGTACCCTAAGGTGTTCTCGCAACTGAAACAGGCAAATCCGGGATTGAAGTTTGTTTTGACTACCTATTTCGAAGGCCTTCGGGACAATACAGATTTGGCATTCTCCCTCCCTGTCAACGCGCTACACCTCGACTTGGTGAGGGGCGAGGGGCAACTGCAGTCTGTATTTCCTAAGCTGAAAAATAAGGACTTGGTGCTTTCGCTAGGTGTGGTGGATGGTCGCAATATCTGGAAAAATGACTATGAAAGCTCGTTGGGGCTGGTGCGGCCGGTTGTCGATGAGTTGGGAAGTAATCGTGTGTGGATAGCGCCATCCTGCTCCTTGCTGCACGTACCTTGCGATTTGGACCTGGAGACAGATGAAGCCATATTGCCTGCAACGGTGAAGAACTGGCTCGCCTTTGCCAAACAGAAACTGACCGAGGTGAAGGACATTGCGGTACTTGCGGAAGGACGGGTAGACGAGGCTACACAGGCCCGTGCCCTTGCCAACAAGGAAGCACAAGAAGATAGAAGTACATCCAAGTTGATCCATCACGATGCCGTAAAACAGCGTATAGCGAGCATCGGCAAAGGAGACGACCAACGCAAAAGTACGTTTGCTGTACGTAAGCAAAAGCAACAGCAGGCACTGGGACTGCCCTTGTTTCCCACCACTACCATCGGTTCTTTTCCGCAAACGAAGGAAGTACGCAGTTGGCGCGCCCAATTGAAGAAAGGAAGTTTGACGGCAGAACAATATAACGACCTTATCCGCAAGGAAACTGAAGAGGCCGTTCATTGGCAAGAAAGCTTGGGAATCGATGTGCTGGTACATGGTGAGTTTGAGCGCAATGATATGGTGGAGTATTTCGGCGAGCAGTTGCAGGGTTATGCCTTTACCAAGAACGGGTGGGTGCAGAGCTACGGCTCGCGTTGCGTGAAGCCTCCCGTGCTCTATGGCGACGTGAGTAGACCAAAGGACATGACGGTATTTTGGACTGCTTTTGCGCAGTCGCTTACCAAGTTGCCTGTAAAAGGTATGTTGACGGGGCCTGTTACCATACTGCAGTGGTCCTTCGTTCGCAACGATCAGCCTCGTTCGGAGACGGCATTCCAGATTGCGCTCGCTATTCGCGATGAGGTGGTCGCATTGGAGAAGGCAGGTATCAAAGTTATCCAAATCGATGAGCCTGCCATTCGTGAGGGCTTGCCTTTGCGCAAGGCTGACCAACAAAATTATCTGGAATGGGCAGTGAAGGCTTTCCGTTTGAGTGCTAGCGGGGTAGGGGACGACACGCAGATCCATACGCATATGTGCTATTCGGAGTTCAATGATATTATTGCCCACATTGCCGCTATGGATGCCGATGTAATTACCATTGAGACTTCTCGCTCGCAGATGGAATTGCTGGATGCTTTTGCCGATTTCAGCTATCCCAATGACATAGGTCCCGGTGTATATGACATCCACTCGCCACGTGTGCCCAGCAAGGAAGAGATGGTGTTCTTGCTGGAAAAGGCCAAGGCGGTCATTCCCGCCGAGCAGTTATGGGTCAATCCAGACTGTGGCCTGAAGACGCGTGCATGGCCAGAAACCAAGGCGGCCATAGAGGCCATGGTAGCCGCGGCAAAGACGCTCCGTGAAAGTGTGCAGGAAACGGTAGATTAGTGAATTAAAGATAAGATGGTAGGGGCGGGTGATTTATCGGCCTCTGCCATCTGTCACAATTGGTTTGTTATTTCTAGACCATTCGCTCCAAGAACCTACATATAGCTTTGGAATCTGCAATCCTGCATAAGCTATGGCCAAAAGTGAGTGGCATTGGAAGCGTCAATGATGGCTAAATCGCGTGTTGCGTACAAGTCCAATAGCTCATCGACTTGAATGATAGGTGATAAGTAATGATGCATCCTTCTGTTTTTTTATAGCATTCGTATTGTTGTCTTTTGAAGAGGATTGTGGACGATGCAAATTAAAAATAATATTTTGAAACTATATTAGGAGAAGGATATTACTGGATTAATCAACATCTTCTCGTTATATTTGTTATCGGTGTGTAATCATTCATATGCAAGCAAACGACAAATCAATAAGGGCACAATCTGATTTACAATGGGTGGAGCGTGTATCCAAGTTGATGGATACACAATTTCGAATAGGGAATTTCCGTTTTGGACTGGATCCATTGATCAATTTAATGCCTTTTCTGGGCGATATGGCCGGTGCTTTTATCTCCATTCTATTGGTATATGTGATGGCTCGTAATGGAGTGAGCCGCAAAGTGGTCATTCTCATGTTATTGAACGTATTGGTCGATGCCGTGCTGGGGGCTATTCCTTTTATAGGTTGGGCAGCTGATTTTGTTTATAAGGCCAATGCAAAGAACGTCAGGCTTTTGCATGAGCATTATTACGAAAACAAGCATCAGGGTAAGGGAACAGGGATTTTGATCGCGATTTTTATCGTTTTTCTTCTTATCCTGCTTTTGATTTTCGGATTGTTATGGATGGTGACGTTTTGGTTGATTGATTTCATTAGCGGACGAGCATTGATTTATTGATAGAGACAATTATATGTCTCCACATCCTTTTATATTATGTTGAATATTCTTACAACGCAGCAAATGCGCGATACGGATCGGTACACTATTGCACATACTCCTATATCCTCCTTGGACTTGATGGAACGTGCCGCAGCGGCATTTGTGAGGAAGTTTGTCGAATTGTATCCAGACCGCAATCAGGCCATTTTGGTATGCTGCGGCACAGGCAATAACGGTGGTGACGGATTGGCGATAGCCCGTTTGCTACATGAACGGCATTACGACCATATCCGTATATGGGTAGCCCATTTTTCGGATAGCGAGAGCAATGATTTCAGAAGCAATTTAAAGAAATTGGCCTATACCTTCATTCCTGTGGAGATTTTCGTACATGCCGATGAGCTGCCACGTATCACGGAACATATCGTCATAGATGCCCTGCTTGGATCGGGTCTCAATAAGCCTTTGGAAGGACTTTGGTTGGCACTGGCGAAGCATATCAATGAGGCAAATAGACCAGTTATAGCGGTAGATATGCCCACTGGCTTGTCGGCCGATGGGAAGATATACAAGGACTGGGAATGCCTAAGTGCAAAAGATACCATTAGTTTTCAGAGGCCCAAGCTGTCTTTTTTCTTTCCGGAATCCGTACATGCTTCCCGTTTTTTCCATGTGGTGGATATTGGCTTGGACGAGGATTATATGAGTGGGCTTGAAAGTGACTATTATTTGTTTGAGGAGGTGGATGCGCTGACTACGATAAAGGAAAGACTGCCTTTCTCCCATAAGGGAACTTATGGTCACGCCCTGGTGATAGCCGGCAGCGCCAGAACCATGGGAGCGGCATTGATCTGTGCGGAGGCATGCTTGCGCACAGGGGCAGGACTTACCACCGCGTGTATACCCGCCAGTGGCCTAATAGCCTTAAATGCCAGGCTACCGGAGGTAATGGCGCTAGAGAGAGATAAATTAATAGAGAGTGAACTGCCTTACCAGGCAATTGCCTTTGGACCGGGCATAGGAACGGATGAAGAGAATAAGCACTTGCTGTTTCATATATTGCAGGAGTGCAAGAATGCCCTGGTATTGGATGCAGATGCACTTAATATTCTGGCTGCCGACCCAAACTGGAAGGAACGGGTGCCGGCTGGCACGATAATCACACCTCATATGAAAGAATTTGATCGGCTATTTGGCCAATCTGAAAGTTGGTACGAACGCGTACAAAAGGCAAAGCACGCAGCGACTGAATGGAAGCTGGTCGTTGTACTTAAAAACCAGTACACATTCGTTGCCCTGCCAGACGGCAGGGTGATTATCAATACCACAGGTAATCCCGGAATGGCAAGTGGCGGGATGGGCGACGCGCTGACCGGCGTCATTGTTTCATTACTGGCGCAGGGATACGACTCTAAAGAGGCTGCCATGCTGGGGGTGTACCTGCATGGTAAGGCAGGAGATGAGTGGGCGAAGGATGGGTATGCCTTGATACATGCCACGCAATTGATACAGAAGATACCAATGCTTTTGCAGGCTAGTTGTAGCTTGTGCAAAAAATAAAGCGAAGTCTGAAGATTCTGGTACCCGATATGGTAATAATGGTATATATACTTGTTTTGACATGTCCATTTTCAAGTATATATTCGACAATCCAGCTAAATGAATTTAAAATATATCCTTTAAGGTAATAAACAACCAGTTTAACTAGCTTATGCTTGTCCGCTTCATCACTATTGTTTATGTAGGTATAAAAGATTCATCGGATAAGAATATTCTTATGTTTAACTAATTTTAGGCTTTAAGCAGCTATAAAACTCACTAATTCCTTGTTGTAGCCGATTATAAACGGATATAAACGTTTATATCCGTAAATATCCGTTTAATATACGACTAATTTTTTTAGTAAGACTCATCTTTGCATCGTCGGCATTAAGGGAAAAGCCGTTCGTTAAATATGTTTTACTTTTAAATTTTTTAGTCATGAACAAAGCAATCAAAAACAGTGTACAATTAATCGGTTTTTTGGGTAGCGATCCAGAAGTACGCACATTCGGTGAGAACAAGAAAATGGCAAGAGTATCCATCGCTACCCGCGATATCTATAAGAATAAATTGGGAGAGTGGCATACAGAGACACAGTGGCACAACCTAATATTCTGGGGTAAGAAAGCGATAGAAGCAGAGAAAGCACTGGTAAAAGGATTGGAAATAGCCGTCATGGGAAGATTGGTCAATAGGTCCTATATGGATAAGGAAGGTGTAACGCGTTTTGTTTCGGAGGTCGTGGTGGGTGAAATGGAAATCATCGTGAAGGAAAGCAAGGCGAGTTAGTTCGTTGGTTGATTGGTCATTAGTTGGTTGGTCAATCGGTAGATTTGGTCGCTTACTAGGTGCCGCTTTCCGAAACAAAGCTCTTTTTTGGCGTAACATGTAGCGTCAGTTTGGCTATTTCAATGGAAAAGCGAGTGTAAATGTCTGACGTATAAAAAAGCAAAGGCCCGTACCTTTTCGGTACGGGCCTTTTTACTATAACTATCTAAGCAGTATATTAAGGTTTCAAAACATTCTTAGGCATGTTCTTCTTCCTCTTTTCGATTGAGGAATACAAACTTATTGTCAAATACATCAAGCTTGATCTTGCTGTCTTTATCCACCTTGCCTGCAAGGATTTCCTTTGACAATTCATTCAAGATGCGTTTTTGGATAACCCTTTTCAGCGGTCTGGCGCCAAATTGTGGGTCGTAGCCCAATTGAGCTAGCCAATCCAAAGCTTCTTCTGACGCTTCGAGCGTAATGCCCATTTCTGCCAACTGATTTTGAACGCTATGGAATTGCAATCTGACAATGTCGTGTATTTCGTCCCTGCTAAGTGGCGTAAACATGATCACTTCATCAATACGGTTCAAGAACTCTGGCCGAATGGATTTTTTCAATAATTCGAATACCTCGGCTTTTGTCTTGGCAATGACGCTCTCCTTGTTGTTCTCATTTAGTTCAGCAAAGTTTTCCTGAATAAGGTGTGAACCGATATTGGAAGTCATGATAATGATGGTGTTCTTAAAGTTCACTACCCGACCTTTATTGTCCGTCAAGTGACCGTCGTCCAGTACCTGCAGGAGGATGTTGAACACATCTGGATGCGCTTTTTCAATTTCATCTAGCAATACCACGGAATAGGGACGCCTACGAACAGCTTCTGTCAACTGACCACCTTCATCGTAGCCCACATATCCTGGAGGCGCACCGATAAGGCGCGATACAGCGTGCCGTTCTTGGTACTCACTCATATCTATACGTACCATGGATTGCTCGTCATTGAAGAGAAATTCTGCCAAGGCCTTTGCCAATTCAGTTTTACCTACACCAGTAGTTCCCAGGAAGATGAAGGAACCGATGGGCCTACGTTTGTCGCTCAAGCCCGCACGGGAACGCCTGATGGCATCCGAAATGGCCTCGATGGCTTCAGATTGCCCTGCTACGCGTTTGTGCAATTCCTCTTCCAAATGCAGGAGCTTCTCGCGCTCACTTTGCACCATTTTATTTACGGGAATGCCTGTCCAGCGAGATACCACATCGGCGATATCCTCAGCTGTTACTTCCTCTTTCAGCATACGGCCTTCGCCTTGCTTGCTTTCCAGTTCCTTTTTGAGCTTTTCTACTTCGTCTTGGGCTTCCTTGATGCGGCCATAGCGTATCTCAGCTACCTTGCCGTAGTCGCCCGAGCGTTCGGCCTGTTCGGCTTCGAGCTTGTAGTTCTCTATTTGTTCCACTTGGTGGTTCAGCTTGTCTACCAGTGACTTCTCGCTTTGCCATGCGGCACGCAAGGAGTCACGTTTGGAAGCCAAATTGGCGATCTCACGACTGAGCTCTTCTACCTTGTGTTGGTCTTTTTCCCGTTTTATGGCCTCCCGTTCGATTTCCATCTGCATGATTTTGCGTTCGATTTCATCGACTTCTTCTGGCACGGAGTCCATCTCCAAGCGCAGCTTGGAAGCAGCTTCATCCATCAGGTCGATGGCCTTGTCTGGCAAGAAACGATCTGCAATGTAACGTTGCGACAATTCCACGGCAGCGATGATGGCTTCGTCCTTGATGCGGACCTTATGGTGCGTTTCGTACCTTTCCTTGATACCACGCAAGATGGAGATGGCATCTTGGGTGTCTGGTTCATCCACCATGACCTTTTGGAAACGCCTTTCCAGCGCTTTGTCTTTTTCAAAATATTTCTGGAACTCGTTGAGCGTAGTGGCACCAATAGCCCTCAGTTCGCCCCTAGCTAGGGCAGGCTTCAAGATATTGGCCGCATCCATGGCGCCTTCGCCACCGCCGGCCCCCACGAGCGTGTGTATCTCGTCAATGAAAAGGATGATCTCTCCGTCGCTGTCCGTCACCTCTTTCACCACGGCTTTCAGCCTTTCTTCAAACTCACCCTTGTATTTCGCTCCAGCAATCAATGCACCCATATCCAATGAGTAGACCGTTTTGGTCTTCAGGTTTTCGGGGACATCTTTTTTGATGATCCGGTGCGCAATGCCTTCTGCGATGGCCGTTTTACCCACACCTGGTTCGCCTACCAATATGGGGTTGTTCTTGGTACGTCGGGAAAGGATCTGGATAACACGCCTGATCTCTTCATCACGGCCTATGACGGGATCCAGTTTGCCCGATTCGGCAGCCTCATTGAGGTTGCGTGCGTATTTGTTCAAGGCATTATAGGTGGCTTCGGCATTTTGATCGGTCACCCGATTGTTGCCCCGAAGCTCTGTAATGGCCTTTTTTAGATCTTTTTCGTTCACGCCTTGATCTTTTAGTAGAGAAGACGTTTTATCACCTACGGCCAATAGGCCCAAAAGCAGGTGTTCCACGGATACAAACTCGTCCTTGAACTCTTTCAAATAGCCGGTTGCCTTTTGCAGGGCGGTGTTGGCATTGTTGGAAAGATAGATGTTGCTACCACTGACTTTTGGGAAAGAGTTGATTTCCTGATCCAAGCTGTCGTTCAGGTGGTTGATGTTTACATTGAGTTTTTTTAGCAGATGGTTTATGACATTCTCGTCAACCAATAGTAGCGCTTTTAAGAGATGCGCCGTCTCTATAGCCTGTTGCTGGTTGCCGCTGGCTATTTCGGAAGCTTTCTGCACGGCTTCCTGGGCTTTGATGGTAAAGTTGTTAAAATTCATGCCTTTTATATTTTAGAGCATTTCGGTATTGGCCTAAAAGGTCTTTTCGATATTAGGAATACCTTAAAACGTCCCTTTTTGTTTTTGGTTATTTCTTCTAATTTTTGATTTATCATATCAATAAAAAGGCCACCAATAGAAATGAGAGGAAAAGTGACAAAATGGCGTTAAATGATAAAAAGGGGTGAAAAATTGACATTTGTTGCTTCTGGGATTTTCTGATCGAAGGCGACTGCGTTTGTCTCCACGTTGTTTAATCTTTGAAATTGAATTTGGAGAAATATATCGTTTACTCAGATGAACTAAGAGTACAACAAGGCTATGCTATTGCGAAAGAAAGGGAACGTATAGCCCTGGTTTTTTTTGGGGAAAGGGGTGGGAGCATTCGCTCCCTTGGTTAATTTTTTTCCAATACTTTCTTCAACTCACCGGTTTCATGGTCTACCAGCTTTTGTAGCGGACCGCTGGCCAACATCTTCATCATCATGTTAAGATCGGCCTTGATGCGATAGGTCGCCTCTGTTTGGTTTTCGCCTTTGGTGTTGACCTCCCATTCTAGGCTCACGTCAAAAGGCGCTTTTTCGGCAGGTATAAAGATGATGCTGCTGTTTTCCGTACGTTGATCCACTTTCAATGTCAGCTTTGCCATATTTTTTATGGTAAAGCTGGCTTCATCCGTGGTGGAAGACCAATTGTACACATTGTCTGGCATAAGCTGCTCGTGGTTATTGCAGTCGGCCAAGAATTGATAAACTTTTTCCACGGGAAGATTTATCACCGCTTTGCTTTCGATAATAGTCATAATTTTGGTGTCAAATGGTTTTTTAGTCCTTCGTCGTCATCCAATTGGCCGGATCCCGGCGCCACTCGCGCAAGAGGTCCTCCTCTTCGTGCGTGATGTCGTTATGCTCGGCCGCATATTTGATCAAGGCGTTGTAGTTGGACAAGGTGGCATATCGGCATTTGGCTTCCTTGAAGTTGGCCTCGGCCACATCAAAACCATAGCTGAAGATAGCAACCAGGCCTACCACGTCGCAGCCAGCCTCGCGAAGGGCCTCAACGGCCTTGAGGCTGCTCTTGCCCGTAGAGATAAGGTCTTCCACTACCACTACACGTTGGCCGCTTATGACGTCGCCCTCAATCAAGTTCTGCCTGCCATGATCCTTGGCGCTGGAGCGCACGTATACGAAAGGCAGCCCCAAATCTTGGGCTACCAACACCCCTTGTGGGATGCCGGCAGTAGCTACGCCAGCAATCATCGCGACCGAACCAAACTCTTCTTGAATGAGGCTAGAAAGCTTTTGACGGATGTATGTTCTTACGGTAGGATGTGATAAGGTAATGCGATTATCACAATAAATTGGCGATTTCCATCCCGATGCCCAAGTAAAGGGTTTTGATGGTTGTAATTTAATTGCTTTTATTTGCAGAAGAAATTCAGCAACTTTTTGTTCAATCTCACTTTTGTGATCCATGGCGCAAATTTATAAAATTTATATGAACGATTCGGTCCTCATTTTGGCCGATTTTGACTATCCCGAAAAGATAATTGTTCAAAATATTGATAGTGAGCTTTTTGATTTTAATGCCCTATGGGCATTAGTGAAAAAAAATCCTGCACCGTTAAATTATTTGATCAGGGTAGATGACCCCAAGTCCTATTTTAAAGAGTTGTTGAGCAAACAGCCCCTGATAAAGGCGGCAGGTGGCTTGGTACGAAACGGCCGTGGAGATTTCCTTTTTATTTATCGTCTCGGGAAATGGGACCTACCCAAAGGTAAACTGGAAGAGGGGGAGAAAATGCGTGAGACGGCTGTACGTGAAGTAGAAGAGGAATGCGGCATTGCCGTTGACTACCTCGGACCGAAAATTATATCTGGCTATCACGTTTATGAAA
Source organism: Olivibacter sitiensis DSM 17696 (assembly GCF_000427965.1). Classification (GTDB taxonomy): domain Bacteria; phylum Bacteroidota; class Bacteroidia; order Sphingobacteriales; family Sphingobacteriaceae; genus Olivibacter; species Olivibacter sitiensis. The sequence continues at coordinate 22,380 of NZ_ATZA01000029.1, forward strand.
TCAAAGGCAAGATGGTGGTCAAGAAAACCAATTGGTATGAAATGGCCGTAAACAAAGTGCCCAAACTAAAACCGCAACTGAGCGAGGACATCACAAAGGCAAGGTGGATACCAGCCGAGGGTATTGGCAGCGTGATGACGGATACCTACCCGCTGATAAAGGATATTGTCAACGTATACCAAAGAAGAGCTTAGGTTTTCTGTATGTATTCTAGCACCTCTTTGGGAACCAGGTGAGATACATCCCCATTGTTCTTGAGTATGTCTCTCACGATGGTGGAACTAATGTGTCCGTATCCGGGGCTGCTAAGCAGGAAGATAGATTCTATTTCATTGTCTAGCTGCAAATTGTTCTGCGCAATGGCATTTTCAAACTCAAAATCATTTGTGTTGCGCATGCCGCGCAGTATATATTTGGCGTTTTTTTCTTTCGCATAGTGTACCGTTAGCCCACTATATGTTTCCACATGTATGCTCGGATGATTTGCAAATATGCGCTTCAGCATTAATAAACGGTCGTCGATGGAAAAAAAAGGCGATTTGGAACTATTTGTTCCTATAGATACATAGATATGGTCAAATAATGGAACGGCCCTGTTTAGCAGCTCAAAATGAGCCAGGGTTAACGGATCGAATGAGCCCGGAAAGATAGCGATTCGCTTTTGTGACATATTCAAAGGTAATCAATTTAATGTTTAGTAGGTAGTATTTAGACGTGAGACGTGAGATATCGGGCTAGAAGTTGATTGCTGACGGCTAAAAGCAATATTCCATCTAGTTTTGCCGTTCAAAGAAACTAAAAGAGGAATAACCGTACTTTCTTTGCTCCTTAAAATGTGGGTGGTGATCTACTTTTTTCATTGTAGGATGTTCCAATATGAAAATCCCGTTAGGGCTTAGCAGCTCCTTGTCAAAAATAAGTTGCGGCAATTGCGTTAGTTGGGGAAGGTCATAAGGGGGATCGGCGAAAATAAGATCATACTGTGCATGGCCTCGCTGCAAGAATTTGAATACGTCATCCTTGACTATCTGAATGTTTTTCAAATCGAATTTGCTTACAAGATTTTTCAAATGCGCACAGCACTTACCGCTTTTGTCTACAGCACAAATTGCTCCGGCTCCTCTAGAAGCAAGCTCCATCATGATATTGCCCGTGCCGCTAAAAAGGTCAAGCGCAGAACACCCTTCTATCTCCATGCGATTGTTTAGGATATTGAAGAGCGATTCCTTGGCCAGGTCCGTAGTGGGCCTCACAGGCAAACCTTTGGGGACATGCAGTACCAAGCCCCTGTATTTACCGCCTATTATACGCATAAGGTCAAGCCAAATAAACTGAAAAATCGATGCGGCTCTGGGAGTTGGCTCGGAAGCTCTTGGTCTATAAAAGCGTTGGGAGATGAAAACCGGACTTCTTTATTGTATTTTTTGCAGCGGAGGTAGTACTCATCGCCAGAGGAAATGCTGCCAGAAAGTGAAAGTACGATGTCTTCGAGCTGGATGCCCAATTCTTGGGCGCAGCTTAGCAGGAAATAGTTGAACTCATCTACATCGTTGTTCGGAAACTGGGAGAAAAAGATCAATTGCCCATCTTGGATGTAGATAAACTCCGTGAATTTGCCTGCGAAATTGATGTAGAGCGAAGCTTGGTCATTGACCGACGATGCCAATACCGCATTCAGAAAGGCAGAAGCAGAAGCAACGATCTTTTCTTTGGGAAAGGCATTGTGAACCTGATCTGAACGCTTGTTTTCAAGTCCAGAGATGACCACTATTTTCTCATGGGGAATGTGATCTACATGCAACAAATGCGTTGACTTATCAAGTCCGAGTATGGGGTAGAGGTCATCTAGATGTTCTAGGTCAAACAGGTCTTGAGGTACCAAGGTGCTCGGCTGTAGCTCCAAACTCACCTTCCTAGAGACATATTGGAGTGACAATATATGGTCCACCCGGGAGTCCCTATCCTCACCTTGCCATTGCAACATTAAGCGCAAATGTTGTTCTGGGCAAAAGATAGCCATAGAATAGGCGTCGCCAATCAATTGCAAGGCCAAATGGCAGTTTTCTGCGTGGCTTACGGAAAAGCCCTCGTCTATGTAAGGAATGTGTAAAGATTCGCTCATGATGAAGCAAAAGTACTTTATAGCATTGACATGAACAAACTTCGCTAGGAGACAAATGGAGGACCAAGTTTTTTGTCAAACGAAACATCGAGCAGTCATCGGCCGATAAAAGAAAAATAATTGGATGAAAATATGTTATTTTGGCACGTGGATATCGAAAAGCTATTCGAGCGAAAATTTCTCATGTCACCTACTGCGCAGCAGCGTGCAGTCTTTGGTGCACTGGCGAAGTTTTTGGAGCATATTGGCTATAGGCCTTGTTTTGTGTTGAAGGGCTATGCCGGTACGGGAAAGACGACCATCATCAGTACCTTGGTTCAGGTGCTGCCTACTTTGCGAAAGCGTTCCGTATTGCTAGCACCTACGGGGAGGGCGGCAAAGGTAGTGAGTGCCTATTCGGGTATGGCAGCGCATACCATCCATAAGAAAATATACAAAAAAAAAATAGCTGGAACGCCCGATATGGCTTTTGTATTGGCCGATAACCTACATACAGATACAGTCTTTGTTGTGGATGAAGCCTCCATGATTTCCAACGAAAGGCAGGGCTATCAAAACAGAAGCCTGTTGGAAGACCTTGTGGAATACGTGTTTTCTGGCAAGCGCTGTCAGCTCCTTTTTGTGGGCGATATGGCGCAGCTGCCTCCTGTAGGCCTTATGCAGAGTCCTGCCTTGGTACCATCCGCATTGGAAGCCGCTTTTGGCTTATCCGTCATGTGTTGTGAGCTGACAGATGTAGTACGGCAAGATAAAAGCTCGGGTATACTTTATAATGCTACTCGCATACGGGAGCAGATTCGTCTGGATGATAAACCGGTAGGAGTGAAGTTCCCCAAGCTTCGGGTAGATGGTTTTGCAGACGTTTATCGCATGACGGGCGAACGTCTGATTGAAGGGCTTCATTATGCTTATGGTAAATATGGAATGGAAAACACCTTAGTGATCTGTCGGTCCAATAAGCACGCCAACCTGTACAATCAGCATATTCGGCACCAGATACTGTATCGGGAGGAAGAGCTGACGGGCGGGGACTCCATCATGGTGGTGCGCAACAATTATTATTGGGCAGCGGACGATGAACGAGCACAGAGCTTCATAGCAAATGGCGACATGGCTACGGTGCGTCGCGTAAGGAACGTGCATGAACAATACGGCTTTCGTTTTGCCGACGTGAGCTTATCGTTTATGGATAGGGAAGAAGAGGAGCCGATGAACTGCAGGGTACTCTTGGATACCTTACATACGGATAGCCCAAATTTACCTTATGCTTCCCAACAGGTGCTTTACGAGCAGGTGATGGCCGACTATGCGGATATTACGAGTAAGAAAGCAAGGCTAGAAGCTTTGAAGAAAGACCCTTACTACAATGCATTGCAGATTAAGTTTGCGATGGCCGTAACTTGCCACAAGGCACAAGGAGGCCAGTGGGATGCCGTTTTTGTGGACCAAGGCTTTCTTACGGAAGAAATGCTCGACGTGGAATTTTTACGCTGGCTTTATACAGCCTGTACACGTGCTACGAAAGAATTGTTTCTGGTCAATTTCAACGCCTTGTTTTATGAACAATAACGTCTCTGAATGCCCCATGCTTGCTCACGACAGAAATCGCAATTGCAGTTTAGCGGTTCATTGTGGGGACGAAGCAAATAATTTTATGGTATAGTCCAAAAGTTCCGTTCCCCCGATTGCTCCATGTCCGGGAATGACCAATTTTATTTGTGGATACTGTTGTCTCAGTTTACCTACTGTCTCTGGCCAGGCCTGCACATTGGCATCCTCCAAATTGCCCTTGCCCGCTCCATCTTCTTTTATGAGGCAACCGCCAAACAATACCTTATCTTTGGGAAAATAACCGATGACATTGTCCTTCGTATGGCCTTCGCCCAAGAAACTGGCTAGCGTTTTCTGCGTTCCCACAGTTAATTCGAGCTGATCTTGAAATGTATGCTGAGGTAAGTCATAGCTATTATCCGCTTTTTTCTGCAATAAAGCTATCGTGCGTTCATGAGCATAGGAAGGGATGCCCCGCCGATGAAATACATTAAGCCCAGCTACGCAGTCGGCATGAAAATGTGTGGCTATTATCCCGTTGATGTGAAGCATATTGTCGTTGATGAGGAAATTCAACAATTCTTCCGTGCCTATTTCATCGGCAGGCGTGTCGAATATGAGACATTCTCCATCGCTTAGCACGACCATGCCATTGCAGGGAACCTTACCAAAATCTTCCGTATTTAAATAAGAAGTATGCACATAAGTATTTGCCGCCACCTGTTTGATGATCAAATTTTCAGAGTGATATAGGGTGGTAGAATCTGCATTTACGGCAATTCCCGAAGGTTCTTTATCGCCCATGGCACTACTTGTACTGCTCGAGCGTGAGCTACAAGCAAGCATCAGCAAGCAGCCGATCCAAGACAGTAGCATAGGTGGTAGGTGTTGTTTGTTCAATCCCATTTCCTCTCGGTTTAACACATCGCTGTTAGTCGATCTTATTCCTCTTATCCGAAGCACTTTTCAGCAGGTATTCATGTGGTGGCTCGGCCCCTTTCAAATGCCGCACAAAATAGTCCCAACGGCGGCGCATCATATAGGGCGAGAATTCGCCGAAGCCATGTGCACTATTGGGAAATACGATCAGGTCATAGTCTTTATTTGCCCTTTGCAGAGCTTCTATGACTAGGAATGTATTTACCGGGGGCACATTGTTGTCCATCAGGCCATGAGCGAGTAACAGCTTACCTTTTAGGTTCTTGGCATAGTTTTGATTGGCCTGTGCTTCGTAGTCGGAGTTTTCTACCAGACCATTGTAACGTTCACCCCAGTCGTCTTCGTAATTTCTGTTATCGTGATTGCCCGACTCGGAGATGCCCACTTTGAAGAAATCAGGATAGCGAAACATGGCGGCAGCCGTTGCAAAGCCGCCACCGGAATGGCCCCAGATGCCCACGCGATCTAGATCCATGAATGGGTAGCGCTGCGCCAGCTGGCGGATAGCCGTTATCTGATCGGGCAAGGTGTTCTCGGCCATATTGCCATAGCTCATGTCGTGGAAGCTTTTGGAGCGGTATGGATTGCTCGTTCCTTCAATAAGTACCACCACGAAGCCCAGCTCTGCCAGCGCTTGGTGATCGCCTCTGGCAGAAGCAAAGGACCAATTGCCTATGCTGCCGCCCTGCGGTCCGGGGTAGATATAGTCAATGACGGGGTATTTCTTTCCGGGGTCAAGCCGAGTGGGCGTAAACATTAAGCCGTAAAGGTCGGTCTTGCCGTCATGTGCTTTCACGCTGACTGGCGTAGCGGGCTTCCAGCCAGTTGCGGCCAGGCGAGAAATGTCTGCTTGTTCCAAAGTATTCACTAACTTGCCATTTATACGGCGTAAGGTGATGACTGGAGGGACATCCAATTTTGAGTAGCTGTCTATGAAATACTGTTCGGAAGGAGAGAGGCTAATGCTATGGTTGCCGGCTTCTGGAGTCAATACCTTGAAGTCCTTGCCGTCAAAACCAATTTGGCACAGTTGTGCATAGTATGGGTTTTCTTTTTGTAGCCCATTTGCCATGAAATAGATCGTACGCTTTTTTTCATCTATTTTGACCAAGCGGGATACAAGCCATTCCCCGGTAGTGATTTGATTTTTTAGTTGGCCTGTGGATGCATCGTACAGGTATAAGTGTCCCCAGTCATCGCGTTCGGAAAACCATATAAACTCACCCGATCCGTGTAGATAGCGCCAGTTGCTGCCGCGCCAGCCCGACTCAAATTGGGTAGCTACAGTTTCTTCAAAAACTTCCCGTACATCGCCGGTAAGTGCATTGGCTATGCGTACCTTTTCTTGCTTGTGGTCCCGCGAGGTGGAAACAAATGCAAGGTAATCCCCATCGGGACTCCAGTTTACATCGGCCAGCACACCGCCCGTGGCAATATCGTCACTGACGGTAGATCTGTGCGGATCTGGATCGACTTTCAGGGGGACGACTTTTTTGTTCTGGACATCAATAATTACCCGATGGATCATGGCGACTTCCTTATCGCCAGCAAAAGGATATTTCCATGTTTTTAAGGTAGGCTTCCCAACGTTGGTGGGCACAAGATACATATCGCTCACCAGCCGTTGGTCTTGCTTGAAAGTGGCAATTTTTTTTGAGTCTGGCGACCACAAAAGGATGGGCCTGTCACTTGTCTTCCATCCCGCATTGTCGGTAGCATAACCGAAATCTTGAACTCCATCCGTCGTGAGCTGGCTTTCTTCTTTGCTTGCGATATCCTTTATCCACAGGTTATTGTTTTTGATGAAGACGGCTTTCTTTCCGTCAGGTGAGCGCGATTCTGGCGTGGCACCTAAGCGGAAAGAACGAGCCTCGCCATTGGCATTCGCTTCCCTGTCCTGAATATTGCCCTCGCCTTCGGTACAGACATAGCTTTTCAGGTCGCACTTCCATTGTTTTCCCCCTACCTTAAAGAGGATGCTCTGGCCATCGGGAGAGAAGCTGAATGCATGGAAAGGCAGCATGCTTGCTTGATACTGCTTGCCACTTGCAAGAGATAGGGCACTAGCAAGCCGCTGATGGTCAAAGGCTGCTTTGCGTGTCCCTTTTGCGGCATCTACCAAAACAAACTCACTTCCTTCCGCTGTCAGTACCCTATACCAAAAACGCTCGTTTGGAAGCCAATTAGGCGATACCGTCGCGCGATCGACGTATTGCTCGGTATGGTATGCAAGAAACTTCTCGGCATGCTCGTAGTCCGAGGCGCTTATGTGCTTGGCCTGCTCCACCTGAGCAAATAGGGGGCTGCTACAAGCTATCGACAGCGACAATAGGAAGGTTGTTGTTTTATTCATAAGATGGTGCTTATTACATTTTCACAGGCCAAATTAAGCAGAAAAAATGCTTTTTGAGGGCTGAAAAACGTAATATTTTTTTTATCCGCCTCGATGTGTTCGTTATTGCTTGCTCCACATCAAACGGTTTCTGCGAAATACTCGCGCAAGGCAGCAATTTGTGTTTTGTTTAGCACTTTTGCGAGTTCTTCCTCGCTTGCTTCCCTGATCTTCTTTACCGATTTGAATTTGCTCAGTAGTTTGTCTGCGCTCACTTTGCCAATTCCCTTAACCTGGTAAAGCTCTGTCTGAAAGGTCTTACGGCTGCGCTGGTTGCGGTGAAAGGTGATGCCGAAACGGTGTGCTTCATCGCGCAGGTGCTGAATGACCTTTAGCGTTTCCGATCGTTTGTCCAGGTACAAAGGATATTGATCTCCAGGATAAAAAAGCTCTTCTAGACGCTTGGCGATCCCAATGACGGTCACTTTTGTGTCTATATGGAGTTTCTTGAGGCTCTTCATGGCGGAAGACAGCTGTCCTTTTCCTCCGTCGATGATGATGAGCTGGGGAAGAGGGGAGCCTTCGTCCAGCATCCTTTTGTATCGCCTGTAAACTGCTTCTTCCATGGTGGCAAAGTCATTGGGACCCTCTACGGTTTTCACGTTGAAATGGCGATAGTCTTTCTTGGATGGCTTGGCATCCTTGAATACCACAATGGCCGAAACAGGGTACTTGCCCTGGAAATTGGAATTGTCGAAACATTCAATATGCTTGGGCAGTACATTGAGCCTCAGGTCCTCTTTCATTTTGGTGAGGATGCGATCGGTTTTTAACTCCGGATTTAGTTTTTCGTATTGATCGAGTCGTTCTTTTTTGAAGAAGAGGACGTTCTTGTGCGAAAGGTCCAGCAGTTTTTTCTTATCACCCAGCTGAGGGATGGTTTGCTTGAACTCCTCGGTTTCGATAGCCAGTTTGAAAGGGACGATAATTTCCTTGGAACGGCTCTTATAGCGATGTCGAAACTCCAATATGGCTAGGGAGAGCAGCTCTTCGTCTGTCTCGTCGAGCTTCTTTTTCAGTTCGACGGTTTGCGTTTGTATTACCGTACCGTTCATCACTTTCAGGAAGTTAACGAAGGCATAATCCTTTTCGGATGCTATGCTGTAAACTTCCACATCGTTGATGATATTACTCACGATGGTCGATTTGCTTTGGTAATTGGACAGCAGATCCAGTTTACGTTTCAGCTCATGGGCCTCTTCAAAATGGAGTTGTTCAATGGCTTGGTCCAAGTTTTCTTTCAGGCGTTTGAAGACGACGGCTGTCTTGCCGTTCAAAATATCCTTAATGCTATCTATGTTGGCGTTGTAGTCTTCTTCGCTTTGATAGTTTTCGCATGGGCCCGCACAGTTGCCTATCTGGTATTCCAGGCATATTTTGAACTTACCGCTGTTGACATTTTCCTTGGTGAGGGGCAGGTTGCAGGTCCGCAAGGGGAAAAGCTCCTTTATGACTTCCAGAATAGCGTGCATCATGCCCACCGAAGCATAGGGGCCAAAGTATTTGGAACCATCCCTGATGACTTTGCGTGTCCAGAAGATACGTGGAAAACGCTCGTGTTTGATGACAATCCAAGGGTATGTCTTGTCGTCCTTGAGCATCACGTTGTAACGCGGTTGATGCTTTTTGATGAGGCTGTTTTCCAACAGCCATGCATCTATCTCGGTATCGACAATAGTGAAGGAAATTTTGTTGATCTTCCTTACCAGCACCCTCGTTTTGGCATTGTAAAGGTGCTCATCCTTCACGAAATAGGAGCTGACGCGGTTTTTCAGGTCCTTTGCCTTGCCGATATAGATTAAAGTGCCTTGTTTATCGTAATACTGGTATACCCCAGGCTTGTGGGGGATTTTTTTCAGTGCTTCGCGATAATCAAATTTTTCCATTTAAAAATCCAACCTACTTTCATTCTCCTTTTTATTTTCCTCTTCTTCTGTCGGTGGCTGGTAATACTTGCTACAATCCAGTTCGCGCTGTAGTCCGCCTTGTGGCAATTCAAAATCGCCCTTGGAATATTGGAGATCTGGCGATTCGTACACCTTCTTCATATATAGCGCAAATATCGGCAATGCCGCATGAGCACCCTGTCCAAAGGCAGTGGAGCGGAAACGTATGCGCCGTTCGTCACCCCCAGTCCACACGCCCGTGACGAGTTGTGGCGTAATGCCTATGAACCAGGAATCCGAATTGCTATTGGAGGTACCTGTTTTTCCACCAATGGGGTTGGTGAGGCCGTAGCGAAACCTGATACGCATGCCGCTTCCCTCGGTGACCACACTTTTGAGCATATCTACCATCACATAGGCAGACTGGTCGTTATAAACTGCTTTCACTTGAGGCGCATTGTTGTATATGACCGCTCCGTTCTTGTCTTCTATGCGCAGCAGGTAAATTGGCTTGTTCCATACGCCGTGGTTGACGAAAGTGGAATAGGCGCCCACCATATCGTATATCGATGCCTCAAAAGAGCCGAGAGATATGGAAGGGTAGGGAGGTACCTCGGTTGTCACTCCAAAGCTCTTAATCAGGTTTGCCACCTCCTGCGGTCCCACGCGGTTGATCATATCTGCCGTGGCGTAGTTTTGCGAATTGGCCAGGGCTTTTCTCAGCGTAATGGGGCCTGCTATGACATTCTCCCCCCGTGGGGTCCATTCGTTGGTAGCGCTCTTTATGGTAATAGGCGCGTTGGGCACCTGAAAGCAGGGCGAGTAACCGTTGTCTATCGCTACGGCATAGGTAAATGGCTTGGCCGTAGAGCCTACCTGGCGGGTACCCATTTTCACTTGGTCGTATTTGTAATGCTCAAAATTGATGCCGCCCACCCAGGCCCGTACATAGCCGGTTTGTGGCTCCATGCTCATGAGGGCATTGCGCAAGATCATCTTGTTGTATCTCACGGAATCCAGGGGAGTCATGGTGGTGTCTATATTGCCTTTCCAACTGAAGATGGTCATCTTGACAGGCGTGGCAAAGCTTTTGTCTATGTCACTATCCGAAGCCCCTTGCTGATTGAGGATCCGATACCTGTCCGATTGCTTTATGCCGTTGGTTATGACGTCTTCGATCCCCTTGAAAGGATCTTTTACGCCTTTGAATTGGTTGTTGAACTGTACCTGTAGTTCCTGCATCCATTCCTTTTGTGCCTCCTCGGCAAAGGCCTGCATGCGGGAGTCGATGGTGGTGTAGATCTTCAATCCATCTCGATCCAGGTCATAGGGTGTGCCGTCTGCCTTGGTGATGGACAGTTCATTGAATATCCTTCTGATGTCGCTACGCAGGGTGGCCCTGAAATAAGGTGCCAGGCCTTCGCCATAGCTATTTGGCCTAAAATCGAGTTCTATGGGTTCCTTTTTGAATGCTTCTGCCTCGGCAGCCGTAAGGAAACCATCCTTGCGCATGTTGTTAAGTACCGTATTGCGGCGGCGCAGGGCATTTTCTGGATAGCGTATGGGCGAATAGATACCGGGACCTTTCAGCATGCCCACCAGTACGGCGGCCTGTGGAGGAGTTAGCTTAGAAGGGGTGGTGTTGAAGTAGGTCTTGGCCGCTGATTTGATGCCGTAGGTATTGTAAGCGCCAAAATCTACCGTATTGAGATACATCGTCAATATCTCCTCCTTAGTGTAGTTTCGCTCCAGGCGCACTGCGGTAATGAGCTCCTTAAATTTCTGTATCACACGTTTTACGGTGCTGCGCGAACGGCCTTCTTCCGAGAACAAGTTGAGCGCGAGCTGCTGTGTGATGGTACTGGCGCCCTGTTTTTTGCCTATCAAATTGTAGAAGAAAATCGTGAAGGTACGTCTGAAATCTACCCCCGAGTGGTTGTTGAAGCGCGTGTCCTCGGTAGCGATGAGTGCCTTGATGAGCGCTGGCGACAGTTCATTGTAGGTAACGTTGGAACGGTTTTGCACGTAATAGGTACCCAGCACCAGGCCGTCGTCCGAGATCACTTCCGAAGCCAGGTTGCTCTTAGGATTTTCCAGGTCCCTGAAAGAGGGCAATTTGCCAAACAAGCCGAAGCCTACGCACAGCAGGAACAGTGCGAAAAGCAGGCCAAGGCCCAAGAGTATCTTCCAGAAATTGAAGGTATACCTTCTGATGTCTTGTGCTGTTAATACGGTTTTCTTATTGTTTTTTTTATTTCGTTGCATGTGTTTTGCTATGGATTGCTCCTATTATATAGGTCAATATACGTATTTAATTTATTTCCATCCGTCAGCACTTCCAAATTTTGCTGTGTGATGATGAAGGTTTCGTATTTTTCCTGTGGCACCTTCATAATGTCTTTCATCAGGGGAGCAATGCGATTGGCATATGTCTTAACGTCATTGTAGCTTTCAAACTGGCCGATATAGATCAACTGTGAGGTGTCTAGCACGGTCATCAGTTGATGGCGCAGGTTTTTTGTGCTGTTTTGACTGCGGTTGAACTGGCCTATACCATAGCGCGAGGGACTAAGGTTGGCAGTAGCAAGACGTACGTCTATCACAAAGTAATAGGTGCCTGTGTCTGGCAATAAGTCCAAATTTCTATTACTCCCTATCGTTTTTATTTCATTAAACGGCATAAGGGCCGGTATAGTGTTGTCCTCATCTTTTACTTCAGCAACATTCACGGGCTCTTGTTGGGGCTCTGCTATGAGGGCCTGCCCATCGGCACGATAAACGAGCTCGGGCCACTTTGTCATGTTCGGCTCGTTCTCGAACCGCTCCCTGTTGGCATTGATCTCGGCTATGGCAACGGCCCGGCTTTGCAGGCTGTCGCGATTTTCCTGAATAAAATTAAGTTGTTGTTGTACGATGGGGGCCAATAGGGGATCGTCTGGATAACGCAGCGATAGCTGCTTAAGTTCCTCTTCGTATTCACCAATGGAAGCTGTCCTACCCACGGCCAATGCTTTGAGATAGGCCAATTGGGCATGGATTCGCTGGGTGCTTTCTTCCGTCCCTGTGTTCTGCAGGCTATCTGCTATAGACTTTACTTCCTTAAAATCCTCTTTGGTATATGCCTCAAAAGCTTTGGTGTACAGACTATCTAATGCGGCTTTATCACGACGTACTGTTTGTAAGTAGTTGGGGTCCAGTATGGATCTGGTATAAGTAGATTTTGGGAACTCCTCCGCTAAAAGTTGGCCGTACAAGTTCTTTTTTTGCTGTTCATCGGCATCGGCATACAGCCTATATAAATAGTAATAGGTGACATCTCTGTCCGAAGCCTCTGGATACCTTTTCAGCAATTGTTCGTAGGTTTGAATAGCATGCTGCGGATCTTTCAGTACATCGCGGTAGAGATTTCCTATTTCCATTAACGAATTGCTTATCCTTTGGTCTGACTTGCGCCATTTTTCATCGTCATCTGGTATGGCTGCCAAGTAATCCGCCTTATTCCATAAGCTTTGTTGTCCTGCTGCGTTCGTTGCCGTGGCTAGGTCCGTCATTTCCGCTTCGTTGGACGGCATTCTCGTTCGAGAGGAAGACTTGTTGGGTTTACTGCTCCACCTCCAGTCATCTTCTAGCGGCCGATTGCCCCAACGGCGCCTAAAGGTAGACATTCCCGTACTTACGGCAGTGGGGTTGTTGAAATAGAAATGGTTGCCACTCGATGCATTGGCCAGGGTGGAGGCATCGCTATCGCCCGGGGACGATAGGCTGGCAAAAGCCCGGTTCACGGTGGGGGCTTGTTTCTTTTGCTCGGTCGTTGCGGCTGCCTTGCTGCTTATCAAGCTGTCTATGAACTGCTCCCGCTGTTCAACAGGCATGCTTGCCAACAGGCGGAGCGTGTCTTCGTGTGCTATCGTAAGGTAGTTGCTCGTAAGCTCATCTACATGTGTTATCTTTTCGCTGATTTGCTTATAGGAGGGATAGCTGCTGTTTATAACGCTAGCCGTGCTGTCGTAATAGGACTTTGCCAGACCGTATTGTTTCCTGTCGAAATAAAGGTCTGCCAAGGCCAAATAGCTTCCTGTACGCTGGAAGTCATTTTGTACGTTCTCTTGTAAGGATATTTTGAGCTGTGTGATCGCATTGGCAGTGTCCCCGGCCTGAAGGTAACTCTGGGCAATGAGGTAATGGATTTGATCTTTAAAACCAATGCTTTTGTTGTTTCTGGCTAGTTTTTTCAACCGTTGGATATGGTTTTCGATATCCGGGTCGTGCAGGCTTACAATGGCCTCGCACCTTAAAGAGGCATTGAAGGCCAGCTCAAAAGCTGCATTGCTGTTCGCTACTTTGTTGAATGCCTTGTACGCTTCTTCATGCGCCTCTCCTTGCTCTAGCAATTGGGCATAAAGGTATTGCCAGCGCAATCTTTCCTTAGGGCTCTTACTTACGTTGATAGCTTGCTTTAGAAAGGGGAGTGATCCCGCTATTTCTCCCTGTTCCATTAGCCATAGTGCATTGGTGGCCTGAGTGAGGGCCAGCGGCACTTTGCGCCTAAATCTTGCTTGGGCAAAGGCAGAGTCCAACGATACGGAGGCTTGATTGAGACGGCCAGATAAAATGAGCATTCTGGCATGCCAGCTATATGCCTTTTCTTTTAGTTGGAAATCCTGCGGGTCGGCCGTTTGGCTTATGTAGCGAAACAGTTCGGATGCCTGGTAAAAGTTGGCTTTCTCATATTGAGCCTGCGCCATCATGAAATAGGCCTGAGGAATGAAGCGGCTTTGGTCTTTGGTGTTGATAAGCGTGTTTGCCTTTTGTATTACGCTGTCCATCAGGTAAGCAGCACGTTCGCCGTCTTGCGTAGTGGGATCGACAAAGATGGGCAAGGTAGCTTGGAAGTTATCCCGATGGTCCAATAAGCGCTTCTTGGATATTTCTTCCAAAATCTGGTTGCCATTGAAAAGGATATTGTACCTAGCGCTCACATTTTGAAAAAAATTGGTGCCCTTGCGCTCTTTGTTTGTCTTACAGGCCCATAATCCAGACATCAGAATCACCATCCCGTAGATAGAAAAACGCTTAGGGAGCAAAAAAAATGTCTTGAGATATCTGTCCATGTTCAGTGCGTACAAAGGTAATTTCTTTTGATGAGCTTATAAAGTTCCACGCACGATAAAAATCAGGAGGCTATTCCATTCCCATCCCCATCTGAAACAGGGGAAGGTACATGGCGAGTTTTGCCCGTCAATCGATGTTTGAAAGGTGTCTGGATGGGAAAATTTTGAATAGCAGCAGTGATAGAGAAAAACCTTGCTATGCACGCATGTTCGGCCCCCAGCAATGGAGACAAGCAAAAAGGAAGCGGACCGTTATGAGACGTGAGATATGAGACGTGAGATTGAACCATCATGCGGCGCTTGTAAGGCTTCCAGAGGGTAGTACGTTCATAGCAGCAGGAATGAAGGTTACGCATTGATAGTACGAGCGGCCTTGGAAAGTTTGCGTCTCGGGATTTTGGTGGCTTGTGGATCANAGGGATGGATGCAGCGAAGCCTAGCGTCCATCTGGTATAGGCCACCAAAATCCAGCAAACTTTCCCCAGCCGCAAAAGCGTTCTTTGTTTACTTTCTTTCGCGTTTGCAAAGAAAGTAAAAGCCTTGGCCCGGCTTGAGGGCCGGAAGGGAAAGAGCGAGGGGAAATGGGTTGTGAGATATGAGACGTGAGATTGAACCATCATGCGGCGCTTGTAAGGCCCTCTGGAAGGCAAAACATTCATAGAGCAGCAAAAATAGGGCTGCACGTTGCGATGCAGGCCCTGCCCATTCCACAGCAATGAAAACAGGGCAAAGAACTGCTCTACCGATCATGCAAGCAGTGCCGAACCTTGCTTTTGCGGGGCTATGAGCGCCATGGGAGGAGGCGGAGAGCAAAAAAAGCGATGCGATATTTGCTTGTAGCGATAGGCATGCACGAAAGATTACCTTAGGGTCGAACAGGCACTTTTGGTCCTTTTGTTGCCGGACAATAGGGCTGGGCCCGCCACGGCCATGAGTGGCAGAAAGAAGTGCTCAGAAACTACTTCTTCTTACCTACAAAAAGCAGCAATACGCCACCGGCTATGAGAATGCCCCCGGCATAGGGCGGCCAATTGAATGACTTTTCTTTTTCTGCACTTACTTCCACTGGTCCAATGTCTACAACCTTTTCTTGCTTGGTATAGGAGAAACCTGTCCAAAACAGGGTGATGATACCGATGATAATGAGGATGATTCCGAATGTTTTCATGGTTAGCGTTTTGTTTGTAAACAAGCTACGTGCGCAAATGGTTTTTGGCGTGGCGTAAATTAATTTTTCTTCGCACTTTATGATAAATATATATCTTTATACCCATGTTTCCGACTTTATCACATCTCATAGAATACTTCACCGGCGTATTTATCCCATTGCCCGTTCAGACCTTTGGCTTATTTGTAGCACTTGCCTTCTATGCCGCCTATACGGTTTTCAGCAAGGAAATGCGCAGGAAGGAGCAAGAAGGACTGATGTCTTCTGTACAGCGGACGCATACGGTGGGCGAAGCACCCAGTATGGCCGATGTAGTTGTGAACGGTGTCGTTGGGTTCATTGTGGGTTTCAAATTGGTCCACGCGCTGTTCAATTATGGTGCGGTGGTAAACGATCCCCAATCGTTTTTACTCTCTTGGGACGGCAGTGTGATAGGAGGATTACTGCTGGGCGCTTTGTTCGGCTATTGGTCTTACAGTGAAAAGAAAAAGGCACAGCTGCCCAAGCCAAAGAAGGAAGCTATTACGCTTCGTCCACACGAATTGATGCCATCTATATTACTATGGGCTGCCATATGGGGCATCATTGGCGCCAAGGTATTCCATAACCTGGAATATTGGGACGAGTTCGTCAAAAATCCCATTGAAGGCTTGATCTCTTTTAGCGGGCTGACCTTTTATGGCGGTCTCATATGCGGCGGGGCAGCGGTTATTTACTATACCTATAAGCAAGGCATACATCCGCTGCATATGCTGGATGTGGGCGCACCGGGCATGATGCTGTCCTATGCCGTGGGGAGACTAGGCTGCCAGTTGGCTGGCGATGGCGATTGGGGGATAGAAAATACGGCTCCCAAACCCGATTGGCTGGCATGGGCACCCGATTGGGTGTGGGCATTTAAGTTCCCGCACAACGTGCTGGATGAGGGAGTGCCAATAGCAGGGTGTACCGGCAAGTTCTGCCATGAGCTGCCCATACCTGTATTTCCTACGCCCCTGTATGAGGTGATAGCTTGTTTTCTGCTTTTTCTGTTGATATGGGGCATTCGCAAAAAAGTGAGGCCCGCAGGCATGTTGTTTTCCATTTACCTCATCCTTTGTGGGATAGAACGTTTCCTTATTGAGCTCATCCGAGTAAACTCGAAATATCGCCTTGGTGGTTTGGAATTTACCCAGGCGGAGTTGATCGCAGTACTATTGGTTATACTTGGTATCGTAGGGCTGTTCTATACGCAGCGCTATGCCAAGAAGCATCCCGAAACCATAGCACCAAAGTATGCTTAAATATACTTATTTGAAAACAGGAAGCCTATATATCTGTTGCCAACAATATGAAGATGGAATTACTCGATTTATTACCCAAAGTTTGTGAAGTAGCAAAAGAAGCAGGTGCCTTTATCCGAGAGCAAAGACAATCGTTTTCCGATGATGCCGTAGAAGACAAAGGTTTCCATGACGTGGTATCTTATGTAGACAAGCAGAGTGAGCAACTGGTAGTGTCGCGATTGACGGATTTGTGGCCATCTGCCGGATTCATTACGGAAGAGAAAACGGTGATAAGTAAAACCGATGCCGAATACGAATGGATTATAGACCCTTTGGATGGTACCACTAATTTTGTGCACAATATCCCTGCCTATTGTGTGTCCATAGCACTTACCTATAGGCGCAAAGTTGTCTTGGGTGTCGTGTATGAGATCACTAGGGATGAGTGCTATACAGCCGTAAAAGGGGAGGGAGCCTTTCTGAATGGAAAGCCCATTAAAGTAAGTGGTACCAAGAATTTCGAGCGGTCCTTATTGGCCACGGGCATACCTTTTCATGATTTCAGCTTTCAAGAGCAGTATATCAACTTGCTACGCGAAGCCATGACTCTGGGAAGGGGGATCCGAAGAATAGGTTCGGCGGCGCTCGATCTGGCTTATGTCGCCTCTGGAAAGTTTGACATCTTCTTTGAGTATAATATTCATGATTATGACATGGCCGCTGGAGTGTTATTGGTAGAAGAAGCAGGTGGCATGGTGTATGATTTTAATGGGGGAGATAATATGCTGGACAAAGGATCTGTAGTGGCCGGCAATCCTCATCTGACGCCTTCCTTTGTCGCTTTGACGCAGAAATATTTTTAAGTACTAACTTCACCAAAGTTTGACTGCGCTTTGGTCTTGCGCACACCTTTGGTGAAGGTTTTAGATAATTTACTGGTTATGGCTGTATTTGATTTGAAGGATCTGGAATCCATTGTCTATAGTGATGATATCCTATCCCTATTGGTAAAAAAGGGAATCATTAAGGAACAAAAGCTTCGGGAGCAACTGGCTTACGAAAAAGATTTGCACGCTTTGCAGTTTGAATTGCTGCGCCTGCAAACGCATATTATCAACGCCAATGCAAGGCTGCTGGTCATTGTCGAAGGAAGGGATGCAGCGGGAAAGGGTGGAACCATCAGTCGTGCCATAGCCAAAATGAATCCCAAAAAATACCGGGTAGTAGCCCTTCCAAAACCTACGGAAAATGAGCAAAAGCAATGGTACTTCCAGCGGTATATAAAGCATTTACCGCAAGAGGGTGAGGTGGTTTTTTTTGACAGGAGTTGGTACAATCGCGCAGTGGTAGAGCCAGTTTTCGGTTTTTGCTCCAAAGAGCAACATAAGGCCTTTATGAAACAAGTTGGCGATGTGGAGAAGCTTCTGGTAAAAGAAGGTATCGTATTGATGAAGATTTTCCTTGACATCAGCAAGCCTGAGCAAGAAAAGCGTCTGCGAGAAAGGGCAGAAGATCCGGAAAAATCGTGGAAAATAGGTGGCCTCGATGAACAGGCCCTGGAAAAATGGGACGATTACAGCTATTACATTGATCGGATGTTAAACAAGACGTCCAGTAAGGATGCACCGTGGATACGCATCACGGCAGATGATAAGAAAAAGACACGTATACAGGTTATGAACTATATACTGGGGCATTTTCCTGGATTCAAGCCGAAAACGAAGGTTCAAGTCGATAAAACGATATTTAAGAAGATCGATTAGATGGAATCGAAATAACTAACGTTCAATTCCATCACATAGTCTTCCATCAAGAAAGTTTGGCCAATATCGATATTCTCTTGAGCTTTTATCTGAAAGCCTAGTCTCTCATAAAACTGGGTAGCGGGATTGTTCCTATTGACATTTAGCGACAGTACTCGGTTATCGCTTTGACGTGCAATATCCGCGATTTTGTTTATCAACAATTTCCCCAATCCCTTGCCTTGCGCACTCGGCAAAACATATAGCTTGTGTATTTTGGTTTTCTTTAGCTTGTACCCGATCTCGTAGGAAGCATAGGCGAGGAAATCCGTGCCTTCCCTTACCAAGAGAAACCGGTGTTTTTTGTTGTTGACTTGATCTGCCAAAGATTGCTCGCTGTACATCATCTGCAGCATATAGGCAATTTGTTCTTTGGATAGTATAGCCCCAAAGGTATGGGGCCATGTTTGATGAGCCAGTTGCTGGATGATGGGAAAATGACTTTCCGAAGCTTCAACAATTTCTATCATCGTATTTAAGCGATCAACAAAAAAAGCTGCCTATCACATTGGGCAGCCCTGTTTGGATTATAATGATTTGTTTATTCTTATGGGGCATTGTTACATAGCCTCGGCTACTACTTCTTGCACTTCGGGAACCATTCTTTTCAACAGGCCTTCGATGCCCGCCTTTAACGTAAAAGTAGATGATGGACAACCACTACAAGCTCCCCTGAGCTCTACGGTGACCACGCCCTCGTCGAAGGATTTGTAGGCGATGGCCCCACCATCTTGCTCTACGGCAGGGCGTACATAGTCGTGCAGTACCTGTTGGATTTTCACTTCTGTGTCGCTTCCCTCAAAATTGGTGTTATGGTCCACTTCTACCTCCTGAACTTTCAGGTCGGACTCTACGGCGCCTTTTACAAAGTCTTTCAAAAGCGGTTCTATATCTTCCCATTCCACATGCTCGGCCTTGGTGATGGTGACGAAATTACTGGCGAAAAACACCCCATTTACGAAGTTGAACTTAAACAACTCACTGGCAAAGGGTGACGCTGCCGCTTTTTCCTTGCTTGGAAAATCCAAACTGCCATTGACCAACAGCTTGTTGACCAAGAACTTCATGGTTGCCGGATTGGGTGTAGCTTCGGTATATACGTTTATGGTAGCCATTTTAGTTTTCTAATTTAGAATAATTAAAGCAAAAATAAGGAAAAATAACCTTACAAGAGGTCACTCAAACGTCAATTCTAAAATAGATAGGAGATATGAGACATCGGACAACTCATAACTCACAACTATTATATTCCCGTATAGTTCCAAGGACTAATGCCCTTTATTTCTTCCTTGATTTGATCGTCCACATTCAATTGTTCCACAAAACGGGCAATGGTTTCCTTGTTGACCCCTTCATTGGTTCTGGTGAGGTCTTTCAGCGCCTCATAAGGTTTGGGATAACCCTCTCTTCGCAATATGGTTTGGATGGCCTCTGCCACTACGGCCCAGTTCTTTTCGAGATCGGCATGTATGGCCTCTTCGTTCAGGATGAGCTTTTTCAATCCTCGTAAGGAAGATTTGAACGCGATGATGATATGGGCCATAGGCACGCCAATATTTCTGAAAACGGTAGAATCGGTCAAGTCTCGTTGCAGCCTGGATATGGGCAGCTTTGCAGCCAAATGTTCCAGGATGGCATTGGCTATGCCCAAGTTGCCCTCGGCATTCTCAAAATCGATGGGATTCACCTTATGCGGCATGGCCGATGAGCCGATCTGCCCGGCGATGATCTGTTGCTTGAAGTAATCCATGGAGATATAGGTCCATATATCCCGACAGAGGTCTATCAAGATGTTATTGATGCGCTTCAGAGCATCGCACTGCGCTGCAAAATTGTCGTAATGCTCTATCTGCGTAGTGTACTGCGACCTATTGAGACCGAGCGTGTCATTGACAAAGTGATTGGCAAAGGCCACCCAGTCCGTATGGGAATAGGCTACCTGGTGCGCATTGAAATTGCCTGTGGCTCCACCAAATTTGGCGGAATAGGGAACGGACTTCAATTGAGCTAATTGCACCTCAAAACGCTCTATGAAGACCTTGATCTCCTTTCCCAGCTTGGTGGGCGACGCCGGTTGGCCGTGGGTGCGGGCCAGCATGGGAATGTCTTTCCATTGTTGTGCCAGTTCTTTTAATAGGCTCAAAACCTGTTCGAAAGTAGGGATATATTCTTTTTCTATGGCCTCTTTCCAAGAATAGGGAATGGCCGTATTGTTGATGTCCTGGGAGGTAAGCCCAAAATGGATGAACTCCTTAAAAGAGGACAGCCCCAATTGGTCGAATTTTTCCTTGATGAAGTACTCCACCGCCTTTACATCATGGTTGGTAGTTTTCTCTACATCCTTGATACGCTGGGCATCCTCCAGACCAAAATTGGCATAGATGTCTCTCAACGAGGCAAATAAAGCCTTATCGACCATTTTCAGTTGGGGGAGCCCACTTTCGCAAAGTGCAATGAAATATTCGATCTCTATAAATACCCTATACTTGATGAGGGCAGATTCCGAAAAATAGGAAGATAGGGAAGAGGTAGCTTGGTGATAGCGACCATCTACGGGCGATATGGCTGTTAAAGGAGATAAACTCATCGTATGAAAAATGCTTTTTTGTTTTGAAGGCAAAGTTAACCATTTGTGCGAAACCTGTAGATACCCGAGTGCAATTATATACATCCAGTTGAGATGTGACGATTGTCATTTTTATTTCGGGACAATGTCACCCCTTAATAGAGAGAAGACTTACACATTTGACAAGTCTATTTATATTGTTTATGCAGCACTTATTTCATATTCCCGTTCTCGGACTTGCTTTTTCCATAGATACACCATTGGCGGTTGCCAAATATGGCATCACCTCGGTCATTTCCATAGTGGATGATGAATTGATAGAACGCATGCGTGCCTACCATTGCAAAAAGAATGATTTGCTCTATCAACCTATATTGGCAACGGACTACGATAGTAGGGCGGCACGTATTACGGCCTACCTCAACCTATTGCAGGACCTGATAGATCGCCAGGTGGAAAATATGAAAGCAGCACATTTTGGAGATGGGGGCGATCTGGATCGTTATTTTGAACTGCTGCCAAACAATCATGTGCTAAAGGAAAAGTACCATCGTCTTCGTTGTACGGTGAGCATAGACGATCGTCATGCGTTGGAAAGGGAGCTGAAGGGACAAATGGCGGTAGGGGAGATCCAGGCCAATATCATGGCCAAGGTAGACAAGGTGAACGAAAATGCCGAAACTCATGAGGTGATGCCTTTTTCCAGCGATGCCTTGGCGGCCTTGCGTGGCTTTGCCAATAGCAAGGTGTCTTCGGGTCTAGTGCTGTCGGCAGGACTGAATCAGCATCTGTATAGCTATATTGCCACCTTTCCCGATTTCTATCCCGATAGTGAGGGGCAATTGATGAAAAGGATTATCCTCAAGGTAAGCGATTACCGTTCTGCCTATATACAGGCCCGGCTTTTGGCCAAGAAAGGAATTTGGGTGTCGGAGTATCGCATCGAGTCTGGGCTCAATTGCGGTGGGCATGCCTTTGCTACCGACGGTTACCTGCTAGGCCCCATTCTCGAAGAGTTTAGGGACAAGCGGCAAGCCATGTCCCAAGAGCTTTTTGCCATGTATCGACAAGCATTGGTAGCTAAGGGATATGATATAGAGCGCATGCCTCAAACTAGGTATACCGTTCAAGGAGGGATAGGGAATGCCGATGAACAGCGATTTTTACTGGATTACTATCAATTGGACGGAACAGGTTGGGGAAGCCCCTTTTTGCTCGTCCCCGAGGCGACCAACGTAGATGATGATACGCTAAATAGATTGGTAGAGGCACAGGAGCAGGATTTTTATGTGAGCGATGCCTCTCCGTTGGGCATACCGTTCAACAATTTTCGGAAAAGCACTGCCGAAGATTTGCGACTGCAGCGTTTGGCCCAAGGAAAGCCCGGTAATCCGTGTACCAAAAAATATTTGATATCCAATACGGAATACGGTGGTCGGCCTATATGTACTGCCTCGAACAAATATCAATCGCTCAAGATTAAGGAACTGAAGGCTTCCGGATTGAGTTCGCGGGAGTTTAGGTTAGAGGTAGCAAAGTTAACGGAGAAGACCTGTCTTTGTGAAGGACTTTCCAGTGCGGCTTATATAAAGAAAGGTATCCTTGGTCCAAAGGAAAGCAAGGCGGTAGCCATTTGTCCCGGACCCAACTTGGCTTGGTTTTCTGGACCCTATAGCCTGGATGAAATGATAGGACATATCTATGGGCGCATCAACTTGCTGAACGGGAAGAGTAGGCCTAACTTGTTTGTCAATGAGCTATTGCTTTACATTGCCCATTTAAACAAGCACTTGGCACAGGAAAATCCTGTCGATGAACAGAAGCATGCAAAATATATAGCACATTTTAGGGAACAGTTGCTGAACGGAATTGATTATTATAAATCACTATCCAAAAAATTTAAAGCATATCCACTTCTAAATGAAGGTTGGATGTTGCTGGAACTGGCTTCTATAGAAAGTGAGCTTCAAATGTCTGACGAGACGAGGTGAGATAACAAACACCTTTTCAAGGGTCTTTCCTTTGTATTTATCGCAATACTTATTTAAATTAGCTTGTCGTTAAAGACAGTATTGAGTTAACAGAATTATCCGTTTGCCTACACCGGGCGAATGGATGGGGAGAGAATGGGGATTTCTAAGAAATATAATATGCAAAGTTGATGGAACCCTTGAGACCTAATACCTATTATCATATTTACAACCACGCCAATGGCGACGATAATTTGTTTCGCGAACGCAAAAACTACTCGTTTTTCTTGGCAAAGTACGAAAAGCACATCGCGCCAATAGCCGATACAATAGCTTGGTGCCTGATGCCAAACCATTTTCATCTATTGGTGCGGATTAAAAGCGAAGAAGATTTAGCGACAGCTTTTCCAACCTCTTTAGCTTTTCCAAAGTTCCAAACTTTGGAAAAGCTGTCGTCGTCGTCGGAGCTGTCGATTTCCAATTTTCTAAGTAAACAGTTCTCCAATTTCTTTAGTAGCTATACGCAGTCGTTCAATAAAGAATATAAACGTAGAGGCTCTTTGTTCTTGAAAAATTTCAAACGGAAAAAAGCGACAAACGATGCCTATTTGCAGGCACTAGTATTGTATATCCACCTCAACCCTGTAAAGCATGGCTTCACTAGCGGGTTGGACGATTGGGAATGGACTTCTTACCACGATGTACCAAAACGGTTTCCCATATTGGTAACCCATTTTTTCGGAGATGAAGAGCAGTACCAATCGCGGCATCAAGAAAAGATTAGCTTTTTTGCCGAATACCTAAAATTGGAGAATGAACTGACCTAAAACGATAGCCATACTAATAAATAGATCTGGTGTTTACTTTCTTTCTTATTCCGTTGGCAGAGCGTTGATGTCGTCCACTACTTGCTTGAGTATCTCGAGTGAATGCAGCTTGGCCTGTTCGTCGAATATATTTCCCGTCACCATGATCTCGTTCACTTCCGTACTTTCCACAAAGGTGCTCAATTGATTGAAAAGGCTTTCTTTGTTGCCAATGAAAGTGCAGCTGGTCATTTGCTGTACGGCTTGGCGTAGTTCCTCGGGCCAGTGTACGGGATCCATTGCCATACGGGGAGGTTGCAAAGGCTTGCGATTGTTGGTGACGATACCCAAAAATAATTGGTACATACTGGTCGCCAAGAATCGAGCCTCATCATCTGTATCTGCCGCTATGACATTGACACAGGCTAATACCTTTGGTTTATCCAGGTAGGGAGATGGCTTGAAGTTTTGGCGGTACAATTGAATGGCTCGCCTAAATTGTTGCGGAGCAAAGTGCGCTGCAAAGGCATAGGGGAGGCCCATTTCCGCTGCCAGATAGGCACTGTCGGTGCTCGATCCCAAAATCCAAATAGGGATGTTCAACCCTTCGCCTGGAAATGCCCGAACGCGCGCATGCTCATTGGTAGAGCTGAAATAGACCTGTAGGTCTTTGATGTCCGAGGGGAAGCTATAAATGGATTCCACGTTGTTCCTTCTTAGGGCCATTGCGGTAGCCTGATCTGTGCCGGGTGCTCTCCCTAGCCCCAGGTCTATCCTGCCAGGATAGATCGTTTCTAGGGTGCCAAACTGTTCGGCTACCGCCAGCGGCGAGTGATTGGGCAGCATGATACCACCAGAACCTACTCTGAGGGTGCTAGTTTTGCCGGCTACATGGCCTATGAGCACGGCCGTAGCCGAACTGGCGATATTGGGCATATTATGATGCTCGGCCAGCCAGATGCGTTCATAGCCCAATTTTTCGATGTGCTGGGCTACCTTCACGGTACGTGCAATGGCGGCCGCTGCATCGCCTCCTTCAAATATGACAGCTAAATCTAGTGCAGAAACGGAAATTCTATTCATGGTCGCTTATAAAACAGACCCTGCTACTTTTCAAGGCCTGTCTGCAAAGCTAGGAAATGGTGTATTCTCAACTGTGTTTTGAATGTCAAAACATCCAAGGAATACTTTTGTCCTTGCTTCCCACTGCCTTACTCCTCACATAAGTCTTGATTCTTATGTTTGATACAGGTTGAACATTCGTTCCATAAGTTTTGACAAATGTTGCCCTGCTAGCTTATGGCTTTTTCTAACTTTGAGCGATACCGACAAATGCTGTTAAAGCTAATTGATTTTCATTGGAGAAGATCGTTGCCTAGCATAGGTATTTACTGATTATAAGACCAATTACGACATCGATATGAAAGCTTCTACACCCTTGTTAGCCTTTTTTCTTCTATTATATTCCTCATTTGCCATTGCCCAAGTTGAGAAATATCCTTTCGAGGATCATAGTCTAAGCTTTGAGCAACGAGTGGACGATTTGGTAAGTCGCCTGACCCTGGAAGAGAAGGTTTCCCAAATGCTCAATGCGTCTCCCGCTATTCCGAGGTTGGGAATTCCGGCTTATGATTGGTGGAACGAGACTCTGCATGGAGTAGCTAGAACACCTTTTAAGGTGACCGTATACCCACAGGCCATCGCCATGGCTGCTACATTTGACCCAGGCTCGTTGTTCACCATGGCCGACTTTTCTGCCCTTGAAGGAAGGGCTATCTATAATGAGGCGGTGGCAAGCGGTAGAACGAACGAGCGATACCTTGGCCTTACCTACTGGACGCCCAACATCAATATATTCCGCGATCCGCGATGGGGGCGTGGGCAGGAAACCTATGGAGAAGATCCTTACCTTACAGCTCTTTTGGGCGATGCCTTTGTAAGGGGGCTACAGGGCGACGATCCCAAATACCTGAAGGCTGCCGCTTGTGCCAAACACTATGCCGTGCACAGTGGCCCTGAACCACTTCGCCATGTTTTTGATGTAGATGTGAGTGCATACGACCTCTGGGACACCTACCTTCCTGCCTTTGAGAAGCTGGTGGTAGACTCAAAAGTAGCGGGGGTAATGTGTGCCTACAATGCGTTCAGGACACAACCATGCTGTGCAAGTGATATACTGATGACCGATATATTGCGGAAGCAGTGGAACTTTGAGGGCTACGTTACGTCAGATTGCTGGGCCATAGACGATTTTTTTAAAAACCATAAGACCCATCCAGATGCGGCCTCGGCTTCGGCCGATGCGGTATTTCATGGCACGGATATCGATTGCGGCACAGATGCCTACAAAGCTCTTGTGCAGGCTGTAAACGAAGGAAAAATCAGTGAAAGTCAAATTGACGTTTCGGTAAAGCGCCTGTTTATGATCCGTTTCCGGCTAGGAATGTTCGATCCTGTGTCCATGGTCAAATATGCGCAGACACCTGCCTCCGTGCTGGAAAGGGACGAACACCGCGAACATGCGTTGAAAATGGCCCGCAAGTCCATGGTGCTATTGAAAAACGAAGGTCATACCTTGCCTTTGGATAAAGGCCTGAAAAAGATCGTGGTACTGGGGCCGAATGCCGATAATGCCATTGCCGTGTTGGGCAATTATAACGGTATTCCATCCAAGATTACCACTGTACTGCAAGGTATTCAGGAGAAAGTGGGCGAACAGACCGAAGTGGTATATGAGAAAGCCATTAATTTTACCAATGATACCCTTTTGGCTTATGCCGATCTAAGCAAGCAGTATGCTTACGATGGGAAGCAAGGGTTTAAAGCGGAATATTTTGATAATAAGGAGCTGCTGGGTAGTCCCAAATTGGTTCGGTATGAAAGTAGTCTTGACCATCTTTGGCAAGAAGGGGAAACCTTTGGGAATATCCGGGCCAATAACTTTTCTGCTCGCTTTACTACCCATTTTAAGGCGAATGCCGAAGGCTCCCTTACTTTTGAGCTGGAAGCAGATGATGGCTATCGTTTTATCGTCAATGGCGACACCGTGTTGGATGCCTGGTCCCGAAACCGCTGGGGAGCTCGGACTTACGAGCTGAAGGCAAAGAAAGACACTGTTTATCAGCTGGTGGTCGAATACTGGCAAGGAGAGGGGAAAGCAAACGTTAGGCTTAGCGCCGGCAACTACGAACGCACTGATTTTGCCGCTTTGGTGAGTCGCATAGCAGATGCCGATGCGTTTGTGTTTGTGGGAGGCATTTCTCCGCAGTTGGAGGGGGAGGAAATGCAAGTAGATTATCCGGGGTTTGCAGGAGGTGACCGTACCTCTATTTTGATTCCGTCCGTGCAAACCGAATTGATGAAAGCCTTAAAATCAACGGGCAAACCTGTCGTGTTTGTGATGATGACCGGAAGTGCCATTGCCACACCCTGGGAGTCCGAACATATTGACGCTATCCTCAATGCCTGGTACGGTGGACAGGCTGCGGGGACGGCCGTAGCCGATATCCTTTTCGGAGATTACAATCCTGCCGGGCGGTTGCCGGTAACGTTCTATCGGGACGATAGTGATCTCGCTTCTTTTACCGATTATGGTATGGAAAACCGAACCTACCGCTATTTCCACGGGAAGCCTTTATATGGTTTTGGGTATGGATTGAGTTATTCCACTTTTCGATATGATCAGGTGAAAATGCCACCTGTCATAAAGAAAGACGAAGCGGTACAGGTGAGCGTGAACGTATCCAATAGCGGGGCGATGGATGGTGAAGAAGTTGTGCAACTGTACGTGATAAATCGGGAAAAGACGGTAAAAACAGCCCTTAAAGCGTTGAAAGGATTCCAACGGATTAGCCTCAAAGTAGGGGAGAGCAAGGTCGTTCAGTTCATTTTGACACCGAAGGACTTGTCATATGTCGACGTAAATGGGGAAAGTAAGCAACTTACAGGAAAAGTCGAAATATGCGTCGGAGGAAGCCAGCCCGATGAACCCAATCCTACCAGTGGAAACATCGTAAAGGGAAGCGTTTCAATTCAGTGACCTCGTTGTGATGAACCGATCAATATAGTGAACGGAGGTAATGCACAGTACAAAGTCTATATGATGATAAGATTAAATCAAAAGTATATATCAACAGGTTTTCGTTTACTAGTTTGTCTGTCGATGGCTGCACCGCTCCTATCTATTTTTACCGAAGTGCGAGCGCAAAGCGAGCGATATGACGATAGGCCAATTAAGCGAGAACGGATTTTGATAAATGAGAACTGGAAGTTCTATAAATATAGTTCCGCCGAACAGGCAGATAGCCTCATCTATGACGTGCGCCCGGAAGTGGAAGAGGATGTGGACGGCAAGCCGGCCGATGCAAGACCTACCGAAGCGATTGAACTCATTGCGACGAGAACCGTACTGAAACCTTGGATATTACCTACGGGCAATAATTTCATCGAGGACTCTGTCCAATGGCATGTACGGCCGGAGGGTCATCCTGGAAGTGATTTTCCCTTTGTGGAACGCGATTTTGATGATAGCTCATGGAAAAGCGTGAACCTACCGCACGATTGGGCCATCAATGGACCGTTTTACGAGGGTTGGAATACCGAGATAGGGGGTGGTATGGGGCGTCTGCCCATTCAGGGCGTGGCTTGGTATCGTAAGGAATTGGATATTCCCGAGACCGATGCAGGGAAGTCTATCTTTTTGGAGATGGAAGGTGCCATGTCCTATGCCATGGTCTGGCTAAACGGCAAATTGGTCGGCGGTTGGCCATATGGTTATGCTTCTTGGCAGCTCGACCTCACGCCGTATGTTATTCCCGGCACCGTTAATCAACTGGCAATTCGCCTGGACAATCCACCTAGTTCATCACGGTGGTACCCGGGCGGAGGAATTTACCGCAATGTCTGGCTAACGAAAACAGCTCCTGTTCATGTCGCCCAATGGGGTGCCTTCGTACAGACGCACCATGTGTCCAAATCATCTGCCACGGTCGAGTTGCAGGTTACCGTCGATAATCGTTCTGCTGCCAATGGGCATGTGAGCGTTGCTACGGAGATATACTTGTTGGATGCTAACGGGCGGAAAGCGGGCAGTCCCGTTGCACAGATTAATCCTGCAAGCGATAGCGTCGCGGCTTATGCTAGCGCGAGCTTTAATCGCGCTGTATCCATTTCCAATCCCAAATTATGGGGGCCACCGCCCAATCAGGTTCCTGATCGCTATGTGGCGGTAATCCAGGTTTCTTTTAACGGTCGGGTGGTAGATACCTATGAAACGGTGTTCGGGATTCGCGATTTGCATTTCGATCCAGATAAGGGGCTGCTAGTAAATGGTGAGCGCATCCTGATGAAGGGTGTTAACCAACACCACGATTTGGGTGCGCTGGGGGCTGCATTCAATAGGCGTGCTGCCGAACGTCAGCTGGAACTACTTCGTGAAATGGGTTGTAATGCCATTCGCATGGCACATAATCCGCCGGCTCCGGGCCTTCTTGAGTTGACGGACAGTATGGGTTTTCTGGTCATAGACGAAATATTCGACAATTGGGAATTGAAAAAAACACCGCTCGATTTTCACCTTATTTTTCCCGATTGGCATGAACAGGACTTACGCGCACTCGTTCGCAGGGACAGGAACCACCCTTCCGTTATCCTATGGAGTTTTGGAAACGAAGTGGGCGAGCAATATACGGATGAGAAAGGTGCCGAGTTGGCGAGACGACTGCAGACCATCGTAAAAGCGGAAGACGCGACACGTCCTACTACCGTTTCCATGAATTATGCCAAGCCTCACATGCCATTGCCAGCGGTAGTAGACATTATCAGCCTGAACTATCAGGGAGAAGGGATACGCAACGGCCCGGCATATAGTGGCCTTAAGGGGATCAATACGCCTCCTCTCTTTCCCGCATTTCGTGAGCGGTTTCCGGACAAAATGATATTGAGCAGTGAGAACGCCGCTGCCGTAAGCAGTCGCGGAGAATACCTGTTTCCCGTATTTGACGGAAACAGTGCCCCAGTGAAAGATGGGCAAGGTGGAGACCCCGATACACAGCAAGTGAGCGCTTATGAGCTCTATTCGGTAGAGTTTGGCGCAGCTCCCGACAAGGTTTTTGCCACCATGGATGCCCATCCTTATGTAGCCGGTGGATTTGTATGGAGTGGTTGGGATTATCTCGGAGAGCCGACGCCGTATTACCTTTCGCGTAGCTCCTATTTTGGAATTATTGATTTGGCCGGATTTAAAAAAGATCGCTTTTACCTCTATCAGGCATATTGGCGCCCAGATATGCCGATGGCACATATCCTGCCTCACTGGAACTGGCAGGAGCGGGTAGGGCAAGTAACGCCCGTGCATGTGTTCACCTCGGGGGACGAGGTGGAACTGTTCCTGAATGGCGTGTCATTGGGCAGGAAAAAACGAGGAAAACAGGAATACAGACTGCGTTGGGATGATATTAAGTACGCTCCGGGCGAACTAAAGGCGGTGGCCTTTAAAGATGGGAAGCGGTGGGCCGAGGATATTGTAAAAACAACAGGCGCTGCTAGTCAATTGATGCTCCAGGCAGATAGGCCCGTCTTTCTCGCCGATGGAGAAGATCTGGTATTTGTAACGGTAAGCATAGCGGACAAGGACCGACTTACCGTGCCGCGCGCAAAGAACCTTTTACGGTTTTCCATAGATGGTCCTGGTGAGATCGTGGCGACAGATAATGGCGACCCTACGAGCCTGGTATCTTTTTCCTCTCTCGAAAGAGAGGCCTTTAATGGCCTATGTCTGGTCATTGTTCGCGCCAGGCGGGGACAAGAAGGAGCCATCAAGCTCACTGCCGAATCAGCAGGACTAGATAGTGCGACTATTTTGCTGAAAAGTATCCGGGAAGAGTGAGCTAAGTATACTACAAAGGAACGGGTGCACGACAAAAATCCCATTTTAACAAAAAAGCGTCCTTGCGATGATCCGCCAAAGGCGGAGAAGAAGCAACCTGCTTTTTTGTTTGCCAGACTGCTTCTCCGCCATCCGGCAGATCGCAGTGACGGCCGACCGTAAGCAGAAATTTGTCCTGCATCCCAAAGGAACTGCCCTGGCGATAGTTCCTTTGGGCTCCTTTGCAGGTCCCTACAAATAGGGGTCTAAGGTAATGATGTTCCCTTGTTCGTCATAGCTCAACTCCGTGAACTTGATGGAACGCAAGTGCGTTACGCCCTTGGATAGGCTGGAGTCGTGGTAGAACAGGTACCATTTTCCCTGAAATTCTACAATGGAATGGTGGGTGGTCCAGCCGACCACGGGGTTGAGAATTCTGCCCCGGTAAGTGAAGGGACCATAGGGATTATCTCCAGTTGCATAGCAGATGTAGTGCGTGTCTCCCGTGGAATAGGAGAAATAGTACGTGCCCCTGTATTTGTGCATCCAGGAGGCTTCGAAGAATCGCCTGTTATTGTCTCCTGCCAATAGGGGCTGGCCATGCTCGTCCAAGATGCTGATTTCCCTTACTTCCTCCGCAAACTGAAGCATATCGTCGGTCAGCTTCGCTATCTTTGGGCCTAGGGCAGGTTCATGCGCCGACGGCTCTTTGTGGTCTTCGTCGTATCGGTTTTCCCGATAACATTGCAATTGCCCGCCCCAGATGCCGCCGAAGTACATGTAGTGCTCTCCATCATCGTCCTCAAATACGGCTGGGTCTATGGAATAGCTGTTTGCAATAGCCTCAACCTCGGGCGTGAAAGGCCCGTATGGGGCAGTGCCGGTAGCTACACCTATCTGGAAGATACCATCCGGGCGTTTGGCGGGGAAGTACAGGTAATACTTCCCGTTTTTGTAGGCCGCATCAGGTGCCCAGAGCTGTTTTTTTGCCCAGGGTACCTCACTCACATGCAAGGCGATACCGTGATCGACAACCTTGGCTTTAGGATCGGAAAGGGAAAATACATGGTAGTCTTCCATCGCAAAATGATTGCCTAGGTCGTCAAAAGGAATGCCCGCATCGATGTCGTGCGAGGGATAGATATAGATCTTGCCCTCAAAAACGTGTGCCGAGGGATCTGCGGTAAAAATATGGTTTACCAAAGGGGACGATAGGGCTTTTTTGTTCAGTTCGTCAAAGTCAATTTGGTCAATGTGCTCTTCCGGCATAATGGGGTATTTAAAGTGAAAATTAAAAAGTAAAAATTAAAAAAGGAGATATCATATCTCACGTCTATCATTCAATTCCTTTTCTATCAATTGCTCCTTGTTCCTGTCTATTTCGTACCATAGCAAAAGTACGGCACCTATGATGAAGCCGGCAGCAGCGTAGAGGCTCACCGATATCCTGATACCAAAGACTGTGTCGGCCGTCTGTATAGCCGATTCGGCTACATAGCCATAAGACGACAGGATACCTGCCACCAATGCCCCACCGATGCTTAAGCCTACTTTCAGCCCAAAGATCATGGCCGAGAATACGATGGCCGTTGCTCTCCTGTTGTTTTTCCATTCGCTGTAATCGGCCACATCGGCAATCATGGCCCATAACAAAGGTGTGGTGACACCGTAGAAGAGACCTTGCAGCATCTGCGTGAGGAATACGAGGATAATGGATTGGGGTGCATAGAAATAAAAGGCAGCCAAACACAGGGCGGCCAGGAAAAGGAATATACCAAATATGTCCCTTTTTCCGAACCGGTCTGCCAAAGGCTTGGAGAATACGATGCCTACAAGCGTAAAGAGGATGCCACCAGCATTGAACAAACTGAAGGCTGATGTTGCTGCATCTTCCGGCCACTCGAATCCGGCAAATCCCATATGCACCAATAGGCCGTTGAGCTGGGAGATAAAAGCATTAAACCCAATTTGCTCCAAAAAAGTCGATAAACTTGCTTCGTCCAAGTAATATTTGAAGTAATAAATGTACATACCGCCCTTGAGCGATAGGGTGATAAAAACCAAAATGGTGAGAAAGAGCATGATGACCCAAGGGCGGTTTTGGGTCAAATCCTTCAAATCTTGTATGATGCTTGTCTTTTCTGTCTGTGGTGGGCGTACCCGTTCTTTGGTGGTCAGGAAAGTGATGATGAAGCATATTATCCCCGCTATGGCAAATAGGGTCATGACGCTTCTGAACCCTTCGGCCTTATCCCCATCGCCCATGATCAATACCAAGGGGAGCAGGAGTGACTGAATGATGAACTGCGCAATGGTTACCGCCAAGAACCGGTAAGCTGATAGGCTATTGCGCTGCTTCATATCACCAGTGATCACGCCACTCAATGCCGAGTAGGGCAGGTTGTTTGCGGAATAGATCAGTACCAATAGAAAATAGGTGAGCATCGCATAGGCAATCTTGCCACTCATCGCAAAGTTTGGTGTACTGAATGCCAATAGGGCTATAACTCCAAAGGGAACGGACGTCCATAGGATCCAAGGGCGGAATTTTCCCCATCGGGTCTCCGTGCGATCGGCAATGATGCCCATGATGACGTTAAAAAAAGCGCCTACAAAACCTCCTGCAAAGATGATTACGCTTGCCGTTGCTGCCGGTATCCGATATACATCGGTATAGAAGAAAGCTAAAAAAGTCATCAAGGTCTGGAAAATCAAGTTGGCTGCCAGGTCGCCCAGGCTATAGCCAATTTTTTCGATGACCGAAATTTTTTCGTGTTTGGTGCTCATGTATATGGAAGTTTAGGACTGTGTTACTTTGAATGCTCTTTTTTCAGGTCTACGATCCTATGGAATGCGTCTTTGGGCCTGTTACAACGGTCGAATAATAGGGGATAGTTAGTCCTACCTGGTATGGGCCAATCGTTTAACCAAGAATGTCCGTCGTTCACTCCCCAAAAAGTCACCCGGCTAATTTTGTCGCGATGCTTCAAGAATAGGCGGAAGAGCTCTTCATAGGCATCGGCCAGCTTGGTGCTCACCGAATCGGGCAATTGCTTTACGTAAGGATTCATTCTGCTGTTCCCTTCAAACTGCTGGTTCACATCGGCCCCTTGTAGGTTCCATGGGTTAGGCAATACTCCCAGGTCAAGCTCGGTAATGGCTACTTTTAGTCCCATTTTGGCATATTCTACTACGCTCTCTTCAATGGCAATCAATGGCAGGTCGTTTATGTTCCAATGGCCTTGTATGCCTATGCCGTCAATGCGTAATCCTGCTTGTTGGAGTTTTTGTACGAGCTTTATGGCTCCAGCCCGTTTTTTGGGCTGTTCGATATTATAGTCATTGTAGTATAGTTCGGCCTCGGGTGCTGCTTTAGCTGCCAGCTCAAAGGCATCTAAGATATATTGTTCGCCCAAGAGCTGGAAGAAGATAGATTCCCTCCATGAGCCATCCTCGTTCAGCGCCTCGTTTACTACATCCCAACTGTCTACCGACCCAGCATATCGTTCTGCAACAGTGTGGATGTGCTTGTCCATGAACTGCCTGATGGAGTCGACACTTTTAATGGCTTGTACGAAAGGGGGAAGCTGGCTATGCCATATCAATGTATGTCCTACGATGTACATGTTGTTTTTCTGTCCATAGGCCACGAATCTATCGGCCAGGTCAAAGTCAAACTTATCCCATGCTGGGTGTATAACCTCGGTTTTCATGATGTTCTCTGCTGTAATGGCATTGAACTGTTCTTTGATCAGGCTATCGGTTGCGCCGTCATGCTCGTTTATCTGGTCTGCGTTGAGCGCCGTACCTATCAGAAAGTCATCTTCGAAGCTTTCTTTCAAGGAGTCCGTACTTGCCGAGCGTGCGCAACTGAAGTGAGCCGCAATAAGGGCTGCGAGCATCAAGGTCTTGTATAATCGGTTGGTTTTATTGGTCATGGTTCTTTTCTTGTTTACGATTTCTTTACCAGTGCCCCGGCGCATAGGGGAAATGCAGTGAACGATAGTACTCCAAAGTATGTGCTACTTTCTCGTGCTTGGGCAAAATTTCCTGTCCAGAGAAGGTTTGAAAATAGAGCAGGCAGGCGTCTCTCCACCATTTTGCTTCTTTGTACTGTATGGCTAGTAGCATCTGCACCTGTTTGAAGCGCTGGTCATCGATCTTATTTTGCTGCCTATCCCATACCTCCTGCATTGTTTTGACTGACTGCATGCCTGAGTAATAGCTTTCGCAGAGCTTTTCCCAAATGCTATGGCCATCTTTCAGTTGATCATCCCAAGGCAAATGATGAAACCAGAGCAGGTATTCATCTTCGCAAAGGGAAAGATCCTCCCATTTTCTACGTACTTCAGGGTGATATTGACTTAGGGCGTTGCTGCCAGATGTAGTACGGTCAAAACCTATTCCTTGGGTGTCAGCTTTATGGTAGTAGGTGGGATTCCAGTCGGCTCTGGGCAAATCATCGACCCAGGGCGCCGGCCCATAATGGTGCCCGGTTCCCATGAGGTGGTGCAGCCCTATGGGGTTCATGTAATTGACCAAAGCTTCTCGGGAGCCCATCATTATTTGGCACACCTGTTCTACAAAGGAGCTGTCGTTGCTGAAGGTCATTTTCAGCCATTCCTTGGCAATTTCCGAAGCATTGAGGTCATAATCCCAACAAAGCCTGCCAAAGGCATACCAATTGGCCTGGGCAAAAGGATGCCCGCACCAGTTGATGTCATTCCCGATATTGGAAACTCCGGCTATGCCATTGATACGGTGCTTATCTAAGCTGCCGTCGACAATTTTGGCCACAGTACTTCCTTCGCCTTGGGCATAGGTATCGCTGTTTAGGCATTCCTTGAACAAAGGTGCCAGATAGACCAAGTGTGTTGCCTGTCCCAAATATTCTTGCGTAAGTTGGAACTCCATCATCAAGGGTGTTTGGGGCATGGCACCGAACAAAGGATGAAAAGGCTCCCTCGGCATGAAGTCTATGGCGCCATTTTTTACCTGTACCAATACGTTGTCTCGAAATTTACCGTCCAGCGGTACAAACTCGTTATAGGCCTGCTTGTGCCTGTCCTCAAGAGCCTCATGGCTATACACAAAGGCTCTCCACATGACGATGCCCTGATGCGGGGCTAGGACATCGGCCAACATATTGGCACCTTCGGCATGGGTACGGCCATAATCCTGTGGTCCTGGTTGTCCCTCACTATTGGCCTTGACCAGAAATCCGCCAAAGTCTGGAATAAGGGCATAGATTTCATCGGTTTTTTCTTTCCACCATCGTTTTACCTCTTTATTCAATGGATCTGCCGTTTCCAGTCTTCCTATTTCCAAGGGAGCACTAAAACGGGCCGTAAGGTATACCTTGATATGGTAAGGTCTCATAACATCGGCCAAGGCTTTTACCTTTTGCAAATAAGAGGGAGTAAGTGCGGTAGCGCTGGCATTCACATTGGTCAATACCACGCCATTGATACCGATAGAGGCATTTGCTCGTGCATAATCTATGTAACGTTCATCGATATAATCCGGTAGGGTGTGCCAGTCCCAGATGGAAAAGCCAGCATAACCACGTTCTACGGTCCTGTTGAGGTTGTCCCAGTGATTTAGCAACCTCAATTTTACTTTTGGGGATGAAGTTAGATGAAGACGTTCTAGACTTTGCCCTGTCTGTATTAATCGCAACAAATGAAAGGTGGCATACAACAAACCGGCATCTGTAGGTGCCGTGATAACGATTTGTTTTTCTTTCGTGTAGATGGCATATCCGTCCTCTGTTATGCCCTCTAGGGATGTATGTTCGCCTGCGTACAATGATGGTATATCAGACAATTGTCCAATAAGGATTCCAGCGGTAGCTTCCGTTGTGAAATGAGGTATTTTGCCCAACATTTTTCCAATACCTAAGCGCAACTCTGCCCTGATGACATCAAGCGTGGCTGAATTCCCCGGAATATGGATGGAGGATGTAAGCTCTTGATAACGTGTCAATAATTTCTCATCGGACACTTTGGTGTACCTCATCCAGAGTTCATAGCCGTTTTCTGCGCTCGCTACCCTAACCAGTAGGAAGAACGCTAGGAATAGCAGGTATTTTGTGTAATGCATCTCAAAGTTCTAAGTATGGGTTGTCTGTGGATTTTTCTTTAACGAGGATTCGCGAATTATCAGCTCCGAACGTACGATGATGGTCTTCATCTGGGCAATATCCGCAATGCCTTTTAAGTGATTGATCAATGTTCTGGCTGCCACTTCACCTACCTCGTTTCCGGGGTAGTTGATGGTCGATAGTTTAGGTTCAATAAGGTCGCATATGGCGTCATTGTTGAAACCGATTACCGCAATATCTTCCGGAATGCGCCACCCTTTACTTTTAAGTACCTGCATGCACATGGCTGCGGAGAAGTCGTGGCTAAAGAAAATGCCATCTGGGAGCGGCTTCATATCCAGTATTTTTTCCGCGATTTCGGCCCCTTTTCGTTGGGTCAGGTTCTCTTTTATCAATATCAGGTTTTCATTTACTTCCAGACCGTTGTTTTTCAGGGCATCGATATAACCCTGGTATCTCTTAAAATAGACGTTCCTGTTTAGCCCGCCCGTGACCAATGCGATATGCTGACAGCCCTGTTCTACCAAATGGTTAGTGGCTTGATAGCCACATTGGTAATTGTCTATGATGACATTGGTGAAATCACTGCTCTCATCCACCCGGTCGTAGAATATGACCGGAATACCCTTTTCCAAAAAAGGGAGGTAATGGTCCAAGGAAGTGGTATCTATAGCCAAGGATGCCATGAGTCCATCCACTCTTTTGTTGAATAGATTTTGTACGTTGGCTACTTCCTTGTGATAATTCTCCGAGGAGTGGGCTATAATCAGGTCATAACCTTCGGCCGCGGCGATTTTTTCGATGCCTGCCAGCACAGAGGTCATAAAGTGACTATTTAGCTCATGCATAATGATACCTATCGTATGCGTGTTCTTTGCTCTAAGGTTCCGCGCGAAAGAGTTGTGCCGATAGCCAAGCTCCTTGGCGGTGTCTTGTATTTTCTTTCGTGTGTTTTTGTTGATAAGCGGGTTGTCATTCAATGCCCGGCTCACCGTGGCCGAGGAAAGTTGCAGCTTTTCTGCAATATCGTATATGGTTATTTCCTTTTTCTGCTTCATGTTGCTGTAATCGGTTGCATAAAAGTACACAATACTTTTTATCCCTCCTAATAGACTTCTAATGTCGAAATGTGCATACGTACAAATGCTCATGAATACGGATTGGAATATGGGAATTAACCTAATTGCCATATGGCTGCCCAAACCCAAGTTTGGTGTGGGCAGCATATAGATCTTTCCTTGATAGGCCTATTGTGCCTCTTTTAGGGCCTTTACTATCCCGCCGTAGGCAGGCTTCTTGTTGAAATCCTTGTCGTACAGCAATGGCGCATCATTTCCATTTTGGTGGACTACTATCCAGCTTTCTTCGTCATTGACACCCCAAATGGTAATGCCATGGCGCTGTGCAGGCGGTATATGCCTGAGATAAGACGATATGACATAATTGTACATCTGCGCCTGCAAGGTGAAGAGCGATTTTCTGTGACCAACGTCTCCTTGTCGATTGTTTCCGGGATTGAGCCGTACATCCAATTCGGATATTCTGATCTGCAATCCGGTGGCTGCCAGTTTTTTGAACATGGCGTCGATATTGGCATAAGAAGTATTGATGCCGCAATGCATTTGGGTACCTATGCCATGAATAGGCACGTTGGAAGCTTTCAGCCAATCTACCATAGCGATCAGGCTGTCCAATTTTACTGGGCTTGCTTCTAGATTATAGTCGTTGATAAATAGCAAGGCAGTGGGATCTGCTTCATGGGCATAAGTAAATGCATTCTTGACGTAATCCCTGCCCAAATATTGGCCCCAATAAAAGACATCGCTGCTATCTCGGCTGGCGTCAAAAGGTCCAGCACGGAAAGTACCGTTGTCATTGACTGGCTCATTTACCACATCCCAAGCCT
Source organism: Olivibacter sitiensis DSM 17696 (assembly GCF_000427965.1). Lineage (GTDB taxonomy): Bacteria > Bacteroidota > Bacteroidia > Sphingobacteriales > Sphingobacteriaceae > Olivibacter > Olivibacter sitiensis. The sequence goes on from NZ_ATZA01000029.1 coordinate 60,832, forward strand.
GCACATCGGCCTTGAAGTGGTTGACCATACCCTGTACAAAGGTTTTGAGCGCATCGTTCACCCTTGCGGCCGCCTCATCTCCGGTCGATGGCCCTCCAGGGCTGCCGGCCGTCACGCGGACATCGTCCACGAAATACGTATTGGCCTTCAGTCCCATATCGAGGACAATTTGCGTAGCAGACGTATTGGCCTCGAATGTCCAGCTGATCTGCGACCATGTGGTGGGAACGTTCTGATCACCTTGGTAAAGGGCATTTGGTTGGGTAGACATGCGCATGACGCCACCTGGTGATTCTGCCCTTATCTGCAAGGAAACGGTATAGCTTTCACCTACGGTAGTCTGAATGGGATCGCTAGCAATTTGCACTTGCCAATGCTGCCCATCGGCTGCAACAGCTACTTTCATTGCTCTATCCTCATGGTTCACCTCATTTGGCTTGGAGGTGGTAGCCGTAAATGAGGCGGCACCATTTAATTTGTTCCAACTGGTGAAATTGTCTCCGTCACCGCTTTCAAATGACCCATTTGCCAATAGTGGAGCTGGTTCTGCTCCTCCCGGCGCATCGGGGTTTATCACCTGTACGTCGTCTAGGAAAAAGGTGGTACTTGAGCCTCCCATATCAAATGCAAACTGAGTAGCGTCGGTATTGGCCGTAATCTCCCAGGAGATCTGTTGCCATTCCGTACCAATTGCCCAATCGCTGGAATACAATGAATTTGGCGAGGTGGAAACTCGCATGGTGCTGCCCGCGCTTTGGGCTCGGATCCAGAATGTGAGTAGGTATGTTGAACCTACGGTGGTAGGTACGGCAGGGCTAACAAATTGCACGTCCCAGGGGTTGCCTCCCGTAGACACGATCTTTGCACCCCTTGATCCTTGGTTGCGCTCGTTTTCCACGGTGGTAGCGGTGATGTTTGACGCCCCATTCCACTTTTCCCAGCTTGTGAAATCATCTCCCGAGCCTTCCTCAAAACTGCCGTTCTCGAGGAGATTTACTTGGCTGCCGCCATCACCAACGAGGGTTCTCAGGTACCTGCCGTTTTGGTTTTGGTGCCAAGCCAAGGTATGCCCAAACACGGTAAGGCCGGCATTCTTGCTTATAGCGAGCAACTCGTCTGCCCGGGAGAAGTCTAGCATCCCATTGTCGCTTACAACGGCGCCGTGCTTCATGTGGTAGCCGAATGTCACGCTGCTGCCTTCACCGGCAACGGTATTCCGGTAGGTGCTGTTATCCCTCATCCATTCGTAGTCTATGCCAAAGCCGATGGGTATAGCGGTGAGTGATTGCAAAGGCCCCTGTAAATCGGTGTAAATATTTTCCAAGGTACTGTTTGCACCGTTATAAACCTCCATTTTTTTGCAGGAATAACCAATCATCAATCCAGATAACAAGATGATGCCTATATATGTACTTCGTTTCATGATTGTCGTGTTTTTCAAGTGTTCAACCACTGGTTAATATCCCGGATTTTGGTATTTGCCCCTGTCGGGATCGGTGAGGCTATTGAGCTGTCCCTGTGGGATGGGGCGCAATACATGGAAATTCTGTATGTTGGTAGCATCTGGATTATATTGGTTCGCGCGCTCCAGCAACTTGCCGCGCATGGCCAGATCGGGCCATCGTAGGCATTCGCCAACCAGCTCCCTTGTACGCTCATTGAGAATAAAATCGAGGTCGATATCTGTCGCCGTGACCTGCATGGCCGTTCTTCGCGTTGCCAGTTCGCTGGCAGACAATCCCGGACGAAAAGCTGCGCGCCGCCTGATAACGTTGATAAGCGTTACCGCTTCGGATGTATTGCCTGTTTGGAGCGCGGCCTCGGCTGCCAGAAGATAGGTTTCTCCCAGTTTGGCGGCAATGAACGGCCTGCCTGATGCATCCTGAAAATTATTGCGGATGGTATCGTCATATTTTTTCAGGTTGGGAAATATGTGCGTGCCCTGATTGCTCTGGTTATTGTAATACTCACTTGGCGCGAGTATCCGATACGGTTTCAGCTGCGTGTTGCGCTTTAGAGTTGCCTCGGCCTCTGAATTTGCGAGATATAACGCGGTATCGCCTATGGCAAAGCCTATATTCTCCAAGTTGCTGATATATTCCTGCAGCTGTGCATCGGTACGCAAAGTCGCTACCCGCCATAGCCTACGGAAGGAATTGTCATAGCGGCTATCATTGTTTTTCTCTGCAAATGCCACTTCCCATATATATCGGTTGGGAGCAAATTGCCGCAAGGGCCTACCATATTGCAGCGGTCTGTCGTCTATCAAGGTCATGCCATTTACGATAATGGTCCCTTGGTAATTGGCATTAAAGAGGTTGTTGGCAATGTTTGATTTTCCGGCGAAGTCGCTACCGGGATCTGGCGTTTCATTGTTGGCATTGTCCAGAGGTAGGCGCTCCACTGAATAGAGGATCTCCCGGTTATAATCATTGCCCTGCCGGTGTATCTGGCCAAAGTCTTCCAAAAGCTCCACCCCATATCGGCCTTGGTTGTTGATAAGTTCCATGGCGGCTGTGTAGGCGTTGCTGAAGTCGCTCGATTGAGCCGCAGCAGAATAGGCCCTGAAAAGATATACCTTGGAGAGCATGTGTAGGGCAACGGCCTTGGAAAGTCTAAAGGCATTGCCTGGTCTTTGATCGGGCAGGTTTTGGGTGGCGAAGATCAAATCGTCTATCATGGCCTGATAGTCCTTCACTAGTATCTCTTCCGTAGGAAGTCGGTAAAATTCGGTGTTGGCGATGGTGGTAAATTGCAGATCGCCCGATCCCAGGTCTACTGGTACCGCACCGAATTGCTGCACCAGCAACAGGTAATACAATGCCCTGAAAAAATGCGCCTCGGCCTTGATCTCATTCTTGGTACCTTCGTCTACGGGTACATCATCGGCAAAGAGCAATATGGCGTTGCACATGTTGATGTTGCTGTAGTTGCGATTCCAGGGGGTGAGTATGGCACCATTGCTCGGGGTGATGACATACCTGCCTAGTTGATTCATCTGGTCACCGGAGCCCGCTTGAAAAGGTTGATCGCCAAAAGTGTATTCGTCGGTACCTACTACGCCAATGCCCATAGCACCTATGGGGCCGTAGTTATACCGCATGCCGGAATATACCGATACCAGCGCTGCTCTAATGCCCTCTTCGGTCTTGAAATAATCGGTAGTAAAAACCGTGTAAGGCTTTTCCTCCAGTTTATGGGTGCAGCCCACGACTGCCAGCAATATGGCCATGGGTATTATGCAAATGATCTTATTTATAGCTCGTTTCATGTCCGTGTCGTTAAAAGGTTACATTTAGTCCTAATATGAATGTCCGTGTCATAGGAGTGGTGGCGGCGACAGTGAGGGTAGGGTTTTGTCCACCGGAACGGATATTGGGAATATCCCCCACTCCTTGGTAGCCGGTACCCGTAGCTTCGGTGGTGACACCTCCGGCGCGCATATATGGCGAGTACAGCACAAAGGGATTCTGGGCGGTTAGATATACGCGTAAAGACTGTATTCCCATTTTGGTGGCCGTTTTGTTCGGCAATGTATATCCCAAATTGATGCTTCGCACACTAATGAAGGAAGCGTCATAGTAACCTAGGGTAGTCCATGCGTCGCCCCAAGCGCTCATTTCGCGTAAAGGGTATGGAAAGGCATTTGTAGGGTTTTCCGGCGTCCAATAATCGACGGCTAAGCCGTTGCGTCGTCCATCTAGCATGGTGAGGTAACCTGCCCTGGGTTGGTGAAGATTGCTGATGAGCGTACCGCCAATGCGAGCATGGGTTACCGCCGAGAGGTCGAATCCCTTATAGCCAAAGCGGGTAGTGATACCTCCTTGCCATCGGGCTTGACCATCGCCAATGATGGTTCGGTCGTCGTCATTGATCTGCCCGTCGGGCATGCCCGTGAAGACTCCGTTTTCATCCACTCCATTGTTGTCCTCCAATTTGATTTGACCGGGGTAAGCCCCATAGCGGGCGGCTTCTTCGGCCTCGTCGAGTTGCCATATTCCCAACTTGCGCAGGTCGTATATGGCCGTCAATGGATGGCCTACGAACAACTGGCTAGCGATGACTTCTGTCACTTCGCCATTTAGCTTGAGCAGTTTGTTGCGGTTAAAGAAGAAGTTGACATCTGCATCCCAGGTAAAGCCGCCTTCGGACTTCATGATATTGCCGGATAACGAGATTTCCAATCCCTTATTGCTCATGCTGCCTATATTGGTCACATAAGGTGCGCTGATGCCCGATGTAGTGGGGAGATTGATTCCATAGAGCATATCCCAGGTCCTGGCATTGTACCAATCGATACTACCTGTCACCCGGTTGTTGAGCAAGCCGAAATCCACGCCCACGTTGACTGTGCCGGTATATTCCCATCCCAGGTTAGGGTCAACGATGTTTTGCACGAAATATCCTATATAGCTTTCCTCTCCAAAATTGTAACGTACATTGGGGTCACCTGACGACACGCCGCCAAGGGTGCTATACGATGCGATGGATTGATTGGACGTCACGCCATAGCCCACCCGCAGTTTTAGGTCGGATATGGCCGTGACGTCTGCCATGAACGATTCGTTGCTGATGTTCCATCCTGCGGATACGGCGGGGTATTGCGCCCATTTGTTACCTACGGCCAGCCGGGAGGAACCGTCCATCCTGCCAGTTAACGTGACCATGTAACGGTCGTCATAGGAATAATTGGCCCGTAGCATATAGGAGATTAGAGCTGCGGTGGTTTCACCTCCACCCAGTACCGCCTCGGGTGTTACAGCAGACTGACCAAGGTTGTACCATTGTACGAAGTCTGCCGTGATGTTTTCTTTTTGTGCGGAAGAATTGTGCGAATGCATCTCTTGGAAACTATACATACCTGTGAGGTTGAGGCGGTGTTTGTCATTGAAAACCTTATCGTAAGTTAATAGGTTTTCTAGGGTATAGCTGTAGGCCTGTGTATTGTTCACGTAGGCAATGTTATTGATTCCGGGCCTAAAATAACTGTCTGTTCCCCGAAACTGCGCACCTTCTTCCTGTCGATAATCTGCACCTACGTTAAGGCGGTATTTCAGTCCATCGATAATCTGGACCTCGCCGTAAAGGCTGTTGAAAGAGCGGAAGCGCCGCACGCGATCCACCCAACTTCCATCGTTTTCCTTTAGTAGCAAAGGACTGTAGGTCGTTGCCATATCGTCCAGATTGCCCGCTGGGGTACGGTTGATGCTGCCATCGTCGAGGTATGGGGGCATCAAAGGGCTCAAGGACAAGATTGGAAACATATTAATGCCGAATTGCGACCCGTTGGTATTGCCTAAGTTGTTCAAGGAGTTAAGCCCTACCTTAACGCGTTTCCCGATATCGAAGTCGGCCGTGGCGCGTAAGCTATAGCGTCCGAAATCCTGTCCCGGCAATACGGTGGTTTGCTTGAAGTAACCTCCGCCCATGGAAAATCGGGCTTGTTCCCCACCTCCCGATATGCTCACATTGTGGTCGGTCATGTGGCCGTTCTCGTACATCAGATCTTGCCAGTCGATATCGCGGCCTATGGCTATTCCTTCGCGCTCTTGTTGGAGATAGTCTTGGCTCCATGTCGATAAATCGCGCATGGCCCGATATTGATCGGCATTGAAAACAGGGTATTTTTTTGCCACGGCGCTTAGGCCATAATAGCCGTTGTAGGAAAGCTGCGTATTGCCAGACTGCCCACGGCGCGTGGTGATGAGCAGTACTCCATTGGCACCGCGCGATCCGTAAATGGCGGTGGCCGACGCATCCTTGAGCGTCTCAATGGAAACAATATCGGCTGGGTTAATATCATTTAGATTGCCTTCATAGGGTATACCATCCAATACCAGCAAAGGATCGTTTGACCCACTGATGGAACGCTCGCCACGTATACGGATACGTGCTCCAGCACCCGGCAAGGTGCCTATGGATTGCACTTCCAATCCCGCCACCCGGCCTTGTAAGGCTTGCTGGATATTGGCAGTAGGTACTTCTCTAAGGGCATCGCCTTTAATCGAAGCGATAGATCCGGTTACGTCCCGCTTACGTTGCTGGCCATAACCCACTACGATAACCTCATCTAGGCTGCTTATGTCGGGTTGTAGGCTGATAGTGAGCGGTTGGTCTGTCGTACCTACCGTCGTTTCGTAGGGTGTATACCCTATATAGGGTCTGCTGAAAAACTCAATGATTTTTTCAGCAGATTTTTGAGTATTGGGGTATGAGGTTGTAATCTTTGCGCAGATCTACCACATATTTGATTACTATATTGATAATGCAATAAAGTGCTAGCTCGGCCAATTTGACCAAGTTAAGCACCAATACGATGCAGCTAATCCAAGCTTCGCTGGTTCTTGCTAGACGAGCTAAAATGAGATTCATTCCGTAACCAGTCTTTGCTTGACCAAACTTTCCTT
>NZ_ATZA01000030.1 GCF_000427965.1 Olivibacter sitiensis DSM 17696
GGCTTTTTTATCTAATGAAAATATTTACTGATAATCAGTAAGTTAAGTGAGTTTATTGCCTGTTTTTAAGTTTATCCGTTTGGTAGTGAAAAAAAATTGCCAAAAAGTACAAGTCCATTTACAAAGATATACTCGACCTAATCAACCAATTGGAACAAGAGCCATATCTGGGAACTGCACTAGGTAATAATCTATATAAAATAAGGATTGCGGTAACGACGCTTGCAAAAGGTAAAAGTGGAGGAGCCAGAGTAATCACCTACGTAAAAATAGTTAGCTCCACTGTTATTCTTACAGAGATTTACCTCAAATCAGAATTCGACACTGTAGACGAGACAGTCATCATTGAACGACTGCAAAAACAGAATTTGATTTAGTTCGACCTGCTTTTCCTTTCACTAATGACGTTACTTTTCGCCCTCAAACTATGGATGATTTGCTCTTTGAACATTTCTGTGTGGTAAAACATTAGGCATTTCCGCACAGTCACTGTCCATTATCGAACAATTACAGTTGCAAAAAAAAGAACAACATACTGACTTTAAAGCAATTAAAAAAACAGGAACGATTTTGGTACAGCTTTTTTAGGTTGTAAGTTTGCTGCTTACCGCATGCAAGTAAGTAATAAATACTCTAGTGGCATAGCCACCAGAAGATTTAAAACTTAATACTTAAAACTCTAGGAGATTTTCTGATGTCTCATATCTCAATACGCAATACGCATGACTTGTCCCATTTTCGGGATCTCAATACTAAAAATATGATAAAGAACCACTTCAAAATCGCTTGGAGAAGTTTAATGAGGTCCAAAGGATATACCGCTATTAATAGTCTGGGACTATCTATGGGCATGGCTGGCGCTATCCTGATTTTCCTTTGGGCCTTTCACGAAAAGAGCTATGATCGTTTTTTCGAGAAAGCGGACCATACGTACCAGTTCTGGTCACAAGCTCCCGTTGACGGTAAGGTTTTCAGTTTTGAATATACACCCGAGATTCTTGCGCCTAGTCTGCAAAAGACCTTTCCCGAGATCGAGGCCGTTACCAGTTATCTGCCCCAAGGGCCGAGGACCTTCCGCATTGGAGACAAAAAGCTGAATCAAGTTACGGCTTTCATCGATTCTTCCTTTTTCACGGTTTTTGATTTCGAGTTCGCCGAAGGCAATACGTCGTCGTTTTTTCGCGATCCCATGAGCGCCATACTCACCGAAAGTGCGGCCAAGCTGTTCTTTGACTCTGCAGATGGTGCCATAGGCAAGACCATCCAACTGGATAGCCGACATAGCATCAACGTTTCGGCCATACTCAAAGATCTTCCTGCCAACACGGAATTTCAATTCAAGGTTCTATTGCCCTACGATTTGGCAAAAGCCTTGCACGAAAATGATGAAGACTGGGATAGTTTTGAGGCACAAACCTTCATGGTGTGCAGGAAGAACAGTGACGCAACAGCCCTGCTACAAAAGCTAGCATCGTTTATGCATCCTCATCTGGAAGACGTAGATATCGACCTATATGCCCTTCCCTTGGCAAAACGCCATCTGCAATCCAATTTTGAGAACGGACAGCTCACAGGTGGAAAAATTATACTAGTAAATAGCGCCATACTCATTGCATGGCTCATTTTGGCCATTGCCTGTATTAACTTTATGAACTTGAGCACGGCAAAGAGCGAAAAGAGGGCCAAAGAGGTAGGTATCCGCAAGGTAACAGGTGCTAATAGGTCATCATTGATAGCCCAATTTCTGTGCGAAGCTATTTTAATGGCAATGATAAGCGGCATCATTGCACTGCTGCTCGTTACCGTATTGCTACCTTACTTCAATCAATTGACCGGCCAGCAAATTGTCATTCCTTTTGATCAACCTGTTTTTTGGCTTCTGTTCCTCGGTTTCATTGTTTTCACTGGTATGTTGGCCGGCAGTTATCCCGCATTTTTTCTATCATCTTTTCAACCAGTCCGTGTACTAAAGAGTGTCATTATTTCTACCAAATCGGGCCTATCCTTACGAAAAATCCTCGTGGTAAGCCAGTTTACCATAGCCATAGCGTTGATTACATCCACCTTTGTCATCTATACGCAAATTGACCATGCCCAAAAGCGCCATGCAGGCTATGATAAGGTCAGGTTGGTCTATCTCCGTCTTAGCGATGTACAAGAAAGGAATTATGCGTCCATCCGCCATCAGCTGTTATCTTCGGGTGTTGCTAGTTCGGCGAGCCAGACTTTTAGTCCCATCACCGATCCCGACGCAATGGGAAATGGCTATACCTGGGATGGCTACTCAGCTTCGGGGACTTCCAGCATCATGTTTCTCTCTTTTGCAACGACATCTGGTCTGCTGGAAACAACAGGTATTGAATTGCTTGCAGGACGGGATCTCGACCTGGACAACTTCCCTACCGACTCCGGTTCCATGTTGATTAACGAAGCGGCAGCCCAGGCCATGAACATGGTCGATCCTGTCGGAAAATGGGTGGAACGGGACGGCATGAGATGGAACATTGTAGGTTTAGTGAGGGATTTCATCGTGGAGTCCCCCTTTCAAAAGATACAACCCCTATTTATCATGGGGCCTTATGGCGATATGAACACCATGCATATTCGGCTGAACAATGATATCACAACTACCGATGCCCTGGCAGAAATGCAGGCAATATTTCAAAGATATGACCGCAATGCCCCATTTGATTACCATTTTGTGGATGAGGACTATGCCAATAAGTTCAATGAGGAACGAGGTGCTGCCAAACTAGCCATACTATTTACCGTACTCGCCATAGCCATTTCGTGCCTGGGCCTATTTGGCCTCACGGCTTTCACCGCGCAGCAGCGAGCAAAAGAGATCGGTATCCGCAAAGTATTGGGTGCTTCGGTATCGGGTATCGTAGCCTTGCTCTCCAAAGATTTCGTGAAACTCGTATTGATAGCCGTACTTCTCGCCTCCCCCATCGCTTGGTGGGCGATGAGCCATTGGCTGGACCATTTCACCTATCGCATTGACATCGAATGGTGGATGTTTGCCGTATCGGGGCTAGCAGCTATTGCAGTGGCCATCTTCACGGTAGCAGCACAGGCCGTCAAAGCGGCGATGGCCAATCCGGTCGACAGCCTTAGAGATGAATGATGGAGGAGGTGACCTAATTACCTAACGCAATACAGTACAAATTAGTCTCGCAGGAAATTCTTGTTTTCAACAAATCTTATCTACCTTCGTTTTGGTATGTCACAAAAATTTATGTTTATCAGAAAAAACGTTTCACTGCGGGGCCTAAAGAGGGAAGCAATAACGACAAATAAGAAAAATTGTTATGTACTTTAGCCAATTTTGATCATACAATATCTTTATGCAATACAAGAGTCAACTTAAATCTTTTCCCATATTGCTGGCCGCATTTTCGCTGCTGGCATGCAGCAAAAAAGAAGTTCCAGTAAACGAAGTCATATCCTATCCGCTAGTTGTGCGCCTTACGGGAGTAGAAGATCAAAAATCAACTCGACTATTTACAAAAAACGGAGAAGTTCTGGACCAAACAGCCCTTCTTCGTTTCATAGGCAATTTTCCATTGTCGGACCCGGAAGGGATGAACGCCGAACAAGAAGACGAGGACATAATCACGTTTACAAATGACAGCACGGCCTTTTTCGGCTCTTCCGACATACCATATCGTGTAAAGAAAAATAGTGAACTCGAATTTGGATTTCTATCTGAACGATTGATGTTTTTCCCTCCTGCAAATGGACTTCATAGCCAACTAGACGCTTATTACATCGGTAAATACAATGCACCTATAAATGCGGTTCCCTCCCCAACGGGAATCAGCTACACAGGCACTGAATTGCGTTTGGCTTTTGGCGATTACCAACATTTCAAGCTGCCCATTTTGATTTACCACCTAAAACGGCTCTCAGTGGATTTGGAAGGTCATTCTCAAAGCATTGACGCATCCATAAATAAGCTCTTCAATGAGTTTAACCCCAATTTTATTCAACGCCTAGGCAATAATGATACTATAGCCATACAACAAAGTTACGTCAGATTTCAAAAGTAGCCATTATACCAAACATCATTTTCCTTTACCAAATTGCTATAAAAATAGGATGCAAAGAGAAGAAACACCTAAAAAAGACAGAGATCAACGAAGTGGAAAAAACAACACATTCTCTATCGTGGAGTAGTACCAAATAGCCGACATGACGTACAACAACCAAAAGTGTTTATTCTACATCTTTTGCCTGTTCTGCTTCATATAATTTCTTGTCTTCCTCATCCAGCTCCATATCGAGATCATCCTCACTATATTTGCCCAATTTTATCTTGGGTGCCTCTTGTGTACCTGTTATGCGAAGTGGTATGCCCAAAATACCGAAAGGTGGCAAACCTAGACGAAAGCCGATATTCATTTGCCCATCCAAGGTGACTTGTCCTTCAAACCTCGGCCTTAAGAGTCCTACCTTCATTTTGGTCCGTTCTATGGTCATCACATTGTTTTTCAAATTTGTATTTATAACTACTTTAGACACGGATGCATCGTTCAGGCTACTTTTATCCGTTTCTTTGGAGATCTGGTTGAGTAATTTGAAGCCCTTAAAAGAAATATTTTCCAGCACCAACTTTCCACCGCCTTGAAGCGAGGACATCACGGGGCTCATCTCACCATTCAGCAATCCAGCCAAAGTATAATCTAGCGATACTTGACCGTGAGCGCTCTTTGCCGAAGTAAGCATTTCTCTGAACAAGGGAATTTCTTGATAAGCTCGTTGGATATCAAAACTATCTGCCTGGATGGAATAGCTAAATTTTGCCCTGTTTGTACTTAAAGGTGTGTACTGTCCTTTCATATCGGCATGCATACCTGCCAAATCGAAACTGGTTTTGTCCATAAGCAATTGACCATCCTTTATCAACAGTTGCCCATTGAAATCATCAATCCGCATAGCATTGAATTGTATTTCACTTATTGCCGCTTTCAACGTGACGTTTAAATCGCCTGGAATCAAAATCACCCCACTTGACTGTGAGCCACTTCCTGACGAGACCGATGTCTCAGACGCATCGGCAAATACCATAAAATCATCCAGTTTCAGGGAATTGCTGGCAAAGTCGAACTTTCCTTCTAATTGGCCTGACTGACCAACAAGATAGTTTATGTAGTTACTGATATAGCCATCAACTGTCAATTCGTTATCAAGATATTTACCGCTAATGCGATCAAATTTAATCTTCTCTTGATTGAAAAGGAATTTTCCATTTTGAACATAAAATGGAAAAGGGAACTGATCCATGGCCACGACCACCTCTCCTATCTCCAGCTGTCCCCTATTCTTCAATCGCTGATAATATCCCTTAATAGCATCACTTTGCAAACCAGCAAGAGACAGATTGGTCGTGACAAAACCGTTCACATTCATGCCTTCAATGCCAAAAATTTTATAAAAAGGCTCCAAGCGGAATTTTCCCTTCGATTTTATATCATATTGTATATTGTCCAGATCCGTTATATTGGCTCTTAGGAAAAAAGGCTCGTCGGCCACTTTAAAAGAAATAGGCAACACCTCGATCTTAAGATCTTTCATGGAACCCTTTTCGCTCTTAACGACGGCCTCTACTGCAATGTCTTCTATCGGGATAGGATAAGCCCACGAGCGAATGTAGCCTTGCTTTAGTGAAATATGAGTGTTGGTTTTAGGAAAAAGATTGTTTTTAGCATCTACCATGCCTGATGCATTAAGATCAATGACCAAATTTCCACTTATATCCAGGCTATCCAGTGGATAAAACTGTGCAATATTGCCCAAGTCCACCATGGCTTGCATATTGGCATTTACCTTCATTTTCTCAAAATCATACAGGTGTGCATATCCTTTGATGAAATTGTCTAAAGCCCTGATGTTGACGTTGGCCAAGGAAAAGGTGGCGTGCTTCAATAAACTATCTTTTGCAACAGCATCCATTTCGAACTCAATCAGGTCAACCGCTTTATCCAAACTACTGAGCTTGAAATATCCCTCCCTAAAGCTACTCTTAAAGGCAAATGTCGGAATGGAAGTAATCACCGTATCCACTTTCCTAATGCCCGAACGCCTTATCGCAGTGGCGTATTTCCCATCGATTTTTCCATCTACCTTTAAAACGCCTTTGACATCGAAATCCTTTATACCCAAGGCTCGATGCAAGTTCTCCAAATTAAGGTCGACGTCCAGTTCTCCCTTAACAAGCAACGGATCCATTCCAGACATATGGGTCTTTGCATCAAAGTGTCCCTGTGCTAAGCTGAAAGACAAAGTATCGAGATCTATCCTTAGTGAATCCATATCCAAATGGGGCAAATCCATGCGCAATGCTATATTCAGTTTCTCTACTGGCACCGCGGCCCCTTTGTATGCAATCCATCCATCCTGCAATTTCAGTCCAAATTTCAGATCAGGCATTACGTTATCCAAGGCTATATAATTGCCTGTCAATGAAACAAAGGCCTCTCCGTTTCCTTTCACTTTGGCATCAGCCATCCACTGATTGTATGCAGGTGGCAATACGGACAGCATCTCGGCAAGGGTACTTTTGTTGGTCCTTACTTTAAAATCCACGGTGTAGCCATTGCTCAAGAACTCAAAGGATCCACGAAATCCTATGGGCAGATTATTGATTTTTAAATCGTTACGGTCAAACAAAAACGCCAGGGTAGTGATATTTATTTTGGTCAGCAAGTCGGCATGTATCGTCTTTTTATCCACATACATTTCATGGTCAAATGTCAGTGAAAAAGAATCAATGTCTGCACGTGTCTTAAGATCAAAAATAGCACTGGACAAATCGCCTTTCCCTTCATAATCTACTCCCCTGGCCGTAATGGAAATCGGTATGCTCCTGTCGTCATATTGCAGGTTGGAACCAGATATCTTAATCAGTTTTATTGCCAGATTGGTTTGGCTGCTATCTATTGGTTCATCATGTTGTACTTCGGTTTTTTTTAAAATGTCATAATTATTGACTCCACTGCTGTCTACCTGCACATTGATAAAGGCGTTGTCCAAATAAAGACGGTTGATGATGATGCGATCGGACAACAAACTGCTTATATCAATGCCCAAACTCAGCTTCTTTGCGCTTATCAATGTTTCTTGGTCAAAAGGAGCGGATCCCTTTAGGTCAAAACCGTTGAGCGTGGCGGTCAACGAAGGGAAATGGTCAAAAAATGTCAGACTGACATCTTCAAAGTCCAAGTTACCTTGGATATTGCGGTTGATCAGCAACCTTACTTGATCGTTTATCTTTTCCTTGAAAAACAACGGGGAGACCAATAAAACCAAAAAAATAACAAAGACACTCGTAGCACTGTACATCAGCACTTTGCTTAGACGCGGGTTGATTTTTACTGTTTTCACTTACATGAAGAATTACTTCGCAATATTAACATATATTAGTGTTAATTAATGCTAAAAACGATACCTTTACCATCACTATGACAAGCACAGAAATCCCATCTACGATGAGGGCTATGGTCTTGGAAAGTCCAGGTACCTCCTTACAGTTAAAAACACTTCCTATTCCTATGCCTCAACAAGCACAAGTATTGATAAAGATCATTGCCTGTGGGGTTTGCCGCACCGATTTGCATATCGTAGACCAAGAACTCAATGCTCCCAAATTGCCGCTAATATTGGGACACGAAATCGTGGGTATGGTGGTAAAGTTGGGAGAAAGCGTGTCCGATCTCAAGGTAGGTGATCTGGTAGGTGTCCCTTGGTTGGGCTATACTTGTGGTAAATGCAAATATTGCCTACGCCATCAGGAAAACCTATGCGAAAATGCCAAATTTACAGGCTACACGCTCGATGGTGGCTATGCCGAGTATACCGTTGCCTATGCAAGATACTGTTTCCCCATCTCTGCCGAATACGCCAATGCCTCCGGTGCCCCTTTACTGTGCGCTGGACTCATAGGCTACCGTTCATACAGCATGTTACCTTCCCATGCAGAACATATTGGTTTTTATGGCTTTGGCGCTGCAGCCCATATCTTGGTGCAGTTGGCCAATTATCAGAACAAGAAAGTATACGCCTTTACGCGAGCTGGCGATAAGGCGGCACAGTCATTTGCCTTGCAAATGGGAGCCGTATGGGCGGGCAGCTCGGAAGAGCAAGCCCCTGTGAAGCTAGATGCCGCCATCCTCTTTGCGGCAGTGGGGTCATTAGTTCCAAAAGCTTTGCGAGACGTTGACAAAGGTGGAACGGTCATCTGTGGCGGCATACACATGAGCGACATTCCCTCTTTTCCTTACAGCATCTTATGGGAAGAAAGGAGCATACAGTCCGTGGCCAACCTCACGCGCGAAGATGGCCAGCATTTTCTGGCGTTAGCTGCCGAAGCACATATCCACACGCATACCATTCCGTATAACCTTGAGGAAGCCAATGAGGCTTTGGGAGCGCTCCGAAAGGGAAAATTTGAAGGAGCAGCCGTATTGGTGATGTAAAAGGAAATGGGAAAAGGAGCTCAAACAAATATCCATCGCTACTATTTCATTCTAAAAATTTAGGAAGGCACAACAACAACCACTTCATAATATACACTTTAATATATTATAAAACAAATATTTAAATTAAATAATATAAACAAAATATTCACATATAAAACTACCAAGTAAACATCTGCTTTATTGGACATCCTAAACAATCTGCTATCTGAATTGTAGCTAAATTAGGTAGAGCCATTTAAAGAAGTATTGTAAACCCAGATAAAGCAGTTTATATTGTGAGCAAGGAAAAGCAGCGTCTTCCAACTTTAGATAAACCTGAAAAGCGACTGGGCATCAGTGATATTGTAGCACTTATTGTCGGTATTGTCGTCGGGGCTGGCATATTTAGAACTCCCTCTCTCGTCGCTGCCAATACATCTGGCGATACTGCATTTTACCTAACATGGCTACTAGGCGGAGTCATTTCCCTTATCGGAGCTTTAAGCTATGCAGAACTAACTTCTGCCTATCCAAATACTGGAGGTGATTATCATTTTCTCTATCGGGCCTATGGCAAACGACTGGCCTTTCTGTTTGCTTGGGCCAGAATGTCGGTCATCCAAACGGGCTCCATTGCTCTATTAGCATTCATATTTGGCGATTATGCCGTCCAAATCTATCCTATCGGGCCTCACGGTGAAGTTATTTATGCTGCAGCTGTTATCATTATACTGACGGCCATAAACATGGCGGGGCTGAAAATGGGTTCAAACACACAAAAACTTTTCACGGTATTGGAAATATTGGGCATAGTCATTGTCATTGGCGCTGGGCTGTTTTTCGCCCCCAATGCCACAGCAACCATACCAGCGACCGATGCTGGCACCAATTATTCCTTTGGTATGGCCATGGTTTTTGTACTGCTTACTTTTGGAGGATGGAACGAAGCTGCCTACATTAGTGCAGAAATTAAGTCAGGACCTCGCAGCATGGTAAAAGCAATGGTACTCAGTATCATCATCATTACTACCATCTACCTCATTATCAACTACACATATATACGCGTTCTTGGTCATAGCGGTGTAGCTTCCTCCGAAGCCGTTGCGGCAGACCTTATGCGCATCGTTTGGGGTGAACAGGCTGTTAAGTTTATTGGAATCCTTGTGGCCGTATCCGCTTTGACATCGGCCAATGCAACCATCATTACTGGTGCAAGATCCAACTATGCCCTGGGACGTGATTTGCCTTTACTTTCCAGCCTCGGAAAATGGAACAAGAAGAATTCCAGCCCCATCAATGCATTGCTTATCCAAGCAATTATCGCGATATTGTTGGTTTGCTTAGGACTATTCACGCGCGATGGTTTTGAAGCCATTGTCGACTATACGGCGCCAGTATTTTGGTTTTTCTTTTTATTGATAGGCATCGCCGTTATTGTTTTGCGCGTGAAAGACCCTCATAGTCCTCGCCCTTTTAAAGTCCCTCTCTATCCCGTTCTCCCGATTATTTTTTGTGTCAGCAGCGCGCTTTTGCTATACAGCAGCCTTACTTACACAGGCAAAGGAGCCCTGTTTGGCGTGGGGATAATTTTATTGGGACTACTATTGCCTCTGTTTTCCAGAAGGTCGTTACGTCAAAATAGTTAAATCGCAAAAAAACAAAACAAGCTCCCATACCATATGTTACCCTTAAACAAAAGATATATAATTGATTACTAACTAATTGATACACCAATGAAAACATTTAATTTTTTTTCTGGAATAATGCTGTTCCTATTGTATACGACCAGCATGTCCTCCGCACAAGAGACAGTAAAAAAGGATGTTCCTTACGTACCTACCGACCAAGATGTGGTG
The DNA here is from genome assembly GCF_000427965.1 of Olivibacter sitiensis DSM 17696. Lineage (GTDB taxonomy): Bacteria > Bacteroidota > Bacteroidia > Sphingobacteriales > Sphingobacteriaceae > Olivibacter > Olivibacter sitiensis. Next base: position 10,316 of record NZ_ATZA01000030.1, read on the forward strand.
GAAGCCATGTTGAGCATGGCTGACGTAAAAAAAGGAGACAAACTGTACGATTTAGGTTGTGGCGACGGACGTATCGTGGTAACTGCCGCCAAGAAATATGGCATTGAGGGAGTGGGCATAGACATTGATCCCGAGCGAATCAAGGAAGCAAAACAAAACGCCGTCAATGCCGGCGTCACTGATAAAGTAACATTCACGCAGCAAGATCTGTTCACTACCGATTTCAGTGATGCTACGGTACTGACACTTTATCTTTTACCTTCGGTCAATATGAAGTTACGTCCCAAAATACTGAACCTGAAACCAGGTACTCGGGTGGTTTCCCACGATTTCGACATGGGCGACTGGAAACCAGACAAGCAAACAAAAGTAGGAACAGCTACTCTATATCTATGGACCGTGCCAGAAAAGTAGTCGAAAATCGCAAACAAAGCTATTTCGAAAGGGATTGCTTTGTTTGTGATTTCTTATTCAACCTGCGATATATGCATAAAAAATATAAATCAAGTTGATCTTACCTGTAACAAAACGGCGTATATTGTATCTAAACCATACACATAAGGAAAATATATGCTGGAAATCAACCATATTGTAAAGCAATATGCCAAGCATCGCGCGTTGGACGATGTATCCATGAAGGTGGAAAGTGGCAAGATATTCGGCCTATTGGGCCCAAACGGAGCGGGAAAAACTTCTCTCATCCGTATCATCAACCAAATTACCGCTCCAGATGAAGGAGAGATTATCTTTGACGGCGAACGCCTCAACCCCTCCCACATCGGACGTATCGGTTACCTGCCTGAGGAAAGGGGCCTCTATAAAAAAATGGAAATCGGCGAACAAATGCTCTATCTCGCCCAATTGAAGGGACTTTCCAAACACGATGCCAAGGTGAGGATAAAACATTGGTTCGAGCGGCTAGAGATGCAAACCTGGTGGAACAAAAAAGTGGAAGACCTGAGCAAGGGGATGCAGCAAAAAGTGCAATTTGTGGCTACCGTACTCCATCAGCCCGATCTCATCATCCTGGACGAGCCGTTTTCTGGCTTCGACCCCGTCAATGCAGATATCATCAAAAGGGAGATACTCGATCTGAACAAGGGGGGCGCTACCATTATATTCTCTACGCACCGCATGGAGTCGGTGGAAGAGCTTTGCCACCATATCGCGTTGATCAACAAATCGAAGAAAATATTGGATGGCGACGTGAGGGACATCAAGAACCAGTTTCGCGACCACACCTATACCATCCAGTATCGCGGCAATGCCGAGACCTTGCACGATACGCCTACCCTCTTCAAGGTATTGTCCAATGAACCGCACGACCATGAACTGGTAGCCCGCATCCAAGTGGGTGAAGGGCAGACTATCAACCAAGTGCTGAGCTATCTTCTCCCAAAAGTTGAAATCATTGGATTGCAGGAAGTCATCCCCAGCATCCATGACATTTTTGTAAAAACCGTCACATCACCTAATTCTGTTTACCATGCATAAAATAGCTTTAATCATACAAAGGGAATACCTGAGCCGAGTGAAGAAAAAGAGCTTCTTGCTCACCACCTTTTTAGTACCGCTTTTGTTTATCGGTATGTATGCCGTGGTCATCATTATGGCCATGAATAGCAAAGCGCCACAGACTACCGTAGACGTCATAGACCTGAGCGGGCAGCTGGCACCAAAGCTGGAAAACACATCCACCATTACCTTTCGCACCCTCGAAAACGGCAATATTGATATAGAGAAACGGGCCCTGCAAGATAAAGGAGCAGAGAACCAATGTTTATTGATTATTCCTAGCGATGTACTGAACACGCAAAAAGTGGAATTATACAACACAGGAAAGCAGAGTGTAGCCGTAGTTTCCACGATAGAAAGCAAACTGAACAACGCCATACGCAATATCCTGATTACCGAGTCGGGCATCGACGTGGCCGTGCTGGACAAGATAAAAGCAGACGTGAGCATCAATAGCAAGGAAATGACCGCAGATGGCGAAAAAGATTCCAGTTCTTATGGCGCCATGGGCGTAAGCTTCTTCCTGGCCATCCTCATCTACATCACGCTATTTATTTATGGTAGTCAGGTGATGCGGGGTATCATCGAAGAGAAAACGAGCCGCATCGTAGAGGTCATTATCTCTTCCGTGAAGCCTTTTCAGCTCATGATGGGAAAGATCATCGGCATCGGATTGGTTGGCCTTACCCAATTTCTCTTATGGGTGGTCCTCAGCCTTGCCCTCTCTACCGTGGCCAGCAGCCTGATGAGCAAAAACGAAGCTGTGCAGATGGAACTGAACAGCAAAATAGATCAAGATGGTGTTGGGGCTCAGGAAGAGGTAGGTTCTAACGACAAGCTATCGGTCATCATGAAGACGGTCAAGGGAATAGATTTTGGCTATATCATCACTGTTTTCCTTATTTATTACCTAGGCGGTTACCTCATATACAGCGCCCTGTTTGCCATGGTAGGCTCTGCTGTGGACAATGAGACGGATACGCAGCAATTCATGCTGCCCATTATCATGCCCCTACTGGTTACCTACATGCTGTCTTTTTCGGTCATGATGAACGATCCCCAGGGACCTGTATCCTTCTGGCTTAGCATGATTCCCTTTACATCTCCTGTGGCCATGCTGGTGCGTATTCCTTTCGGCGTACCATTCTGGCAGTTGGCTCTCTCCATCGTACTCTTGATCCTCGGGTTCTTGGGAACTACCTACGTGGCAGCTCGCATCTATCGCGTAGGCATATTGATGTACGGTAAGAAACCTACTTATAAAGAGTTGATGAAATGGTTTACCTATAAAGCTTAACGATAAGGAAAACGAACCAATTTATCGCAAACAAATAGACTTCCGAAGTTTTTCTAAGCAAAATGCCAAGAGAAACTTCGGATTTTTTTATGACGCACGCCATTTGAATTAGCTATCAAGATTAGCAGTAACCGGGCATTTTTTCTTAATTTAGCCCTCAATTTAAATCACAGACTAATATCCAATCAAAAAATCAATACATGCAGGAAAAAAGCATAGCAGAAAAACTGGAAATACTAAACAACAAAACAAACGGAAAATATAAGGCATTGCTCTACGACTGCGATGGTACCCTGGCAGACAATATGATGGCCCACAAGCTATCGTACAAGGAGGTAGTAGCAAGATACGGAGTGGACCTAGACGTCGCACTCATAGATGAACTGGCAGGCTGGCCTACCAAACTGGTGATACAGGAAATTGCCAAAAGGTATCACGTAGATTTGCCGGAATCTGTCGCAGAAGAGAAATCCGCTCTTTTCTTCGAGAAATACATTAACAATACCCAACCTATTCCCTTTGTAACGGAAAACCTGAAAGCCAATGTAGGAAAGAAGAAGATTGGCGTCGTTTCGGGTGGAAGCAGAAAAACCGTGACCAGATCGCTGGAGGTCATAGGCGTGAAACCCCTGATCGATGTATTAATCTGTGCCGGGGATACACCGAAAGGAAAACCTTTTCCAGATCCTTTTCTCGAAGCTGCCAAAGAATTGGGAGTAAAGCCAGAAGAATGCTTGGTCTTTGAAGATGGAGATCCCGGCGTAGCAGCAGCAGAAGCTGCTGGCATGGATTGGGTGAGGGTGGATAAGTTATAAAGTTATGAGTTATGAGTTTTAAAAAAGGAAAGGGGCGGTGTTTTTCAACCGTCCCTTCCTATTCATGTGTGTTTGGTATTCAATGATTAAATAGCATCCGATAAGGATGTGAACGTAAAGTCCCTGATCTTCATGGGTGGTATCATAATGGAGCCAGAGCGTTCCGACTTGCCCAAATCCTCCACGTTGTTGAGCATGATGATGGGGCTTTCGTTGAATCGGAAGTTCTTGATTGGGAATTTGATTTCTCCATTCTCTATATAAAATGTACCGTCTCGCGTAAGTCCTGTCAAAAGTAGACTTTGTGGATCTACGGAGCGGATATACCAAAAGCGCGTGACCAAAATACCGCGTTCAGTGCTCTTGATCATATCTTCCAAGGAAGAATTGCCACCTTGTATCACCATTCCCCCGCCACCTCCGAAGCCACGGCCTCCACCGCCCGATGATAATGGTTGGACTCCCTTTTGTGCCGCCCAATACCTGGAATAAGCCAAGTTTTTCACGATACCTTTTTCAACCCAAGTAGTTTTCTTCAAGGGCAGTCCGTCGCCGTCCCAAGTAGCAGAAGGCAGGTCGGGATTGGTTGGATCGGAATAGATGGTAATCCGCTCGTCAAAGAGCTGCTCACCAAGACGTGTACCGCCACCTTTCTTGCTCATAAAGCTCCTACCCTCGTCTGCACTACGGGCGTCAAAGCCACGCAAAATCCAGCTCACAAGGTCGCTCGCAGCCAATGGTTCCAAGATCACCGTATATTTACCCGGTTCGATAGCTCTCGCTCCCGCAGAATTCTTGGCCTTGAAGGCCGCCACACTGCTCAAAGCTCCTGTATCCAGTTTGTTGACATCATTGAAGCTATTGCTGACATAGCCCGAGCCCGTTCCTTCCTGATTCCTTATGGTTATAGAAAAAGACACGTTCGTACTTTTGTTATAAGCATATAGGCCTTTGGAATTCATCATCGCCCGGAAGCCTGTATTGTTGTTCAAAAAGCCCGCAGACTCCAATCCCTGTTGCTTGGAAATGGCAATGCTCTTACCTACCATATCGGCCCTTTTCATGGGGTCTATGCTTGCGGTTGCCTCTACGAAAGTAGGCGATTCGTCATAAGTCTGAGGCTCCAATACGGGCATATATTCCGGATTTTCGGGGGCCAGTTTGGCCAACTCTTCCGCCCGCTGTACCACTTTTTTCAACGACTCGTCATCGAACTCGTTAACGGTAGCTGTCCCCACCTTTTTGCCATAAACGGCACTGACCCCAAGGCTCATCGTACTAGCGGCACCCGCCGTGGAAACGGCGTTGCCGGCATAGCGGATATTCCCCTCTTCTGATCCGCCAAGCGTGGCGATGCACTCGTCGGCCGTAGAGAAACCGATCACCTTCTTCAATATGGATTGTGCTTCTTCTTTCGTTAAAATAGCCATTAGATTCCCTATATTAAATATTTCTTGCTGTATTGATTACATTAACTCCCTTGAAATGCGTAGTAGAACTACCGTGCGATACGGCGCTGCTTTGCGAAGGCTGTCCCTTGCCATCACTGAACGATCCGCCCAAACGATAGTCGGATTCATCGCAAACCCCAGCGCAAGAATTCCAAAACTCCTGCGTATTGGATTGGTAGGCCACATCGTTGAGCATACCCACGATCTTGCCGTCTTTTATCTCGTAAAACAGCTGTCCACCGAATTGGAAGTTATAGCGCTGTTGATCAATGGAAAAACTGCCGTCGCCAATGATATAAATTCCCTTTTCTACATTCTTGATCATATCGTCCACAGACAGTTTGTTCTTTCCCGGTTGCAGGGAAACATTGGGCATACGCTGAAATTGCACGTCATCCCATCCTTGGCTATAACAGCAGCCATGCGATTGGTTCTCGCCCAGGATATGAACCTGATCCCTAATGGCCTGAAAATTGACCAAGATACCGTTTTTGATCAAATCCCACTTTTTGCACTTCACCCCCTCATCGTCATAGCCTACGGCACCCAATGAACCTACCTGCGTCTTATCGGCAACGACATTGACATTTTCATTGCCGAAATTGAAATTGCCGGAACGCAACTTATCCAGCGTCAAAAAGCTGGTTCCCGCATAATTGGCTTCATAACCCAAAACCCTATCGAGTTCCGTAGAGTGGCCAACCGATTCGTGTATGGTGAGCCATAAATGAGAAGGGTCTAGCACCACGTCATATTTGCCTGGTTCTACCGACTTGGCCTTGATTTTATCGGTCGCATTCTGCGCCGCCGCTTTCACGTCTTCCAAGATATCATAACGCCCTTTGTAGCGCGTCACCACCCCGCTCACCTTATCTTCGGGACCTGCCTTCAGGTATTCGTATCCCATACCCATTGGCGAACTGAGCGCATTTCTGGTCTGGAATTTGCCCGATTGCCTGTCTATCTTGGTCACGTTGAAGTTGGGATAAATACGATGCACGTCCTGATCAATATAGGAACCATCTGTAGAGGCAAAGTATTTCTGCTCATTGATGGCCGCAATCATGGAATTGACAAAGTTGGCTCCATTCTGCATGGCAGTATCGTTTACCTCCATCAGCAAATCCACTTTTTCCTGTATGGGCACCTCAAAGGCATTGATCTCGATGGGTGTTTGCCAGCTCACCTCTCCATAGCCCTGCTGTGGTGCCAACTGAACAGGCTTGCCCTGTATCTTGGCATTGGCCTTGGCTACGGCTACGGCAAGCGCGGCGGTGTTAGCAATATCATCCTTGGTCACCTTGTGCGAGGCAGCAAAGCCCCAACAGCCATCCACCAATACCCTGATGCCCACTCCGTAAGATTCCGTATTAGCGATACCTTGTACCCGCTTTTCCCTAGTAGATACAAATTGGTTGAGGTAACGACCAATGCGTATATCGGCATAACTGGCACCTTTGGATTTAGCTGCATTGAGGGCTGCATCTGCCAGTTCCTTTTTCAACCGTACATCCATGCGTTCCATAAGTGCCTCCTGCGGATCTATGGTTCTGGCAAACAGGCTTGTCTTGGGCAACAGGAATGCACCCATTCCCATCGCCGAGTAGTATAAAAAGTCCTTCCTTTTCATCTCATGTATTTCCTCCTTATGGTTTTAGTATTCATATATAATTAGCCATTTGTTTTTTTCCTATCCTATATTTCTTGCCGTATTGATAACATTCACGCCATTGAAGCGAGCGGTAGCCGACCCGTGCGAAACAGCACTTACCTGAGAAGGCTGTCCCTTACCATCAAAGAATGTCCCGAACAAACGGTAGTCCTCTTTATCGGCTACATCGGCCATGCTATTCCAAAATTCTTGCGTGTTGGACTGGTAAGCAACATCCTTGAGCATACCGACAATTTTCCCTTGACTGATTTCATAGTATAGCTGACCACCAAATTGAAAGTTATAGCGTTGCTGATCAATAGAATAAGACCCTCTACCTAAAATATAGATTCCTTTCTCTACATCTTTAATCAATGCTGCTACCGGCCTCTTTTGACTATTAGCTTGAAGGGAAACATTGGGCATTCGCTGAAACTGAATGTTGTCCCAACTGTCGGCATAACAACAGCCTTGAGAGGCCTTCAGCCCGAGGATGTGCGCTTGATCCCTTATCGTCTGATAATTGACCAATATCCCTTTACTAATAATATCCCATTGCTGGCTAGGTACACCTTCATCGTCAAAGCCGATGGCTCCCAGTGATCCTTTCTGTTTCCTATCGGCCACGATGTTAACCAAATCACTACCAAAATTGAAATTTCCCGACTTCCACTTATCCAGAGTGAGGAAGCTGGTTCCTGCGTAATTGGCCTCATAGCCCAGCACCCTATCCAATTCAGTAGAATGCCCCGTGGATTCATGTATGGTGAGACCTAGATTGGAGGGATCCAGTACCAGATCGTACTTTCCTGGTGTGATTGACTTTGCGCTGATTTTCTCTTGAACATGCTTTGCAGCCTCTTTTGCATCCAGCACCATGTCATAACGATTCTTAAAGAGCTTTAGGTTTACTCCGTCAATGGTATAGGGCTGGCCAGCGCTAAGATATTCGTATCCCATACCCATGGGCGCACTCAAGCTATCACGGGTTTCAAATTTTCCGGATGAGCGATCAATACCTGTAACGGTAAAGTTGGGCCATATACGATGTATATCCTGATCGATATAGGAGCCATCCGTAGAGGCAAAATATTTTTGTTCGTTGATCATGAACAAATTGGAGTTTACAAAGCTCGCACCATTGTCCAATGCAGCCGCATTGGCAGAAAGCAGCAAGTCTACCTTTTCCCCAACGCTGATCGCAAAGGGATTTTTCTCAATCGGGGTATTCCACGACTGCTCTCCCAATCCCTTCTGAGGAGCCAGTTGCACGGGTTCTTTCAGGAAACGGGCATTACCCTTGGCTATTGCTATTGCTAGCGCAGTTGTTGAGGCGATACTTTCTTTGCTCATTACATCTGTAGCGGCAAAACCCCAGCATCCATCTGCGATGACACGAATGCCTATTCCATACGATTCCGTGCTGGCCATACTCTGCACTCGCTTCTCCCTAGTAGCTATAGACTGGTTGAGGTAGCGACCAATACGCACATCGGCATAACTGCCACCTTGTCTCTTGGCTTCGTTCAACGCCACATCGGCCAATTCTTTCTTTTTGGAAGCATCAATCTTCCTAAGAGCTTCCTCTGGTTCTATTACCTTGGCAAAGGTTGAGATATTTCCCAAGAAACAGGCACCTAATCCCAATCCTGAAGCGCGAATAAAATCTTTTCTGTCCAATGTACTGTATAAATTTAGATTTTTTAAATTGTTGACTAAACGGGATACCCCTATTCAGAATAATGCCAACAAGTTAGCATATTTTACAAAAATGTACACCACTTCTTGTATAACATTTTGGATATATTCAAACATTTATATAAAATCCCTACCAGCATACCATAATATGGCCACCGAAATTAAAAATAGCATAAAAAATGGCCATTTCGGTATCTGAACTTGCAGGTAAGCTATTTCTGACAAGCCATTGTCCTCCGAAGAGGCAGCTTCCTGGGCGAAATATTGATTGCTTTGTATCCTTGCATAATCTTTTGCCGCCTGCCAATCGGCATTTCCATACACGTAATAAGACAAATCACTATCGGTATGCCATCCCCCCTTGATGGGCCAGAACGCGTAAGAATGGCGCCTCGCTATCCAATTGTCACTGATGGGAGGATAATAATCGACAAATGAATGGACAGGTGCTCCCAACACATCCATGTGCGTCCATTGGAAAAGGGAAGGAAAGGCCGCACTGTATACCGTAGCCTGATCTGCGTCTTGATGTCGCATGGCGCTATTGACCAACATAGACCATAGTCGGGCATAGGACGCCTCGTCCCCTTTCAAACGCCATTGATGGGTATTTTGGATCGTCGTAGCCGTAACATGGCCCAGTCCGTATGGTCTTGTCGCCGCCATGATACGATTGCCATCGTACAGCAATCCCCTTTGCCTTTCGGAGTATCCCAATGTGATTTCCTCCTCAAAGGACAGTGGCGAAAACCGTTCGCCATCGGAAGTGACTAGCTGCACAGCACGCTCATTTACCTGTCCCTGTCCCCCTTTCCAGTCAAACAAACGTCCAAAAAAAGACGGTTTAGCAGCACTGTTCCCAAGGATCAACAGCCCCAGACCATCATTAATGGCTTTTTCTATAGCTTTAGTTTCCCTGCCCGATAACTGGGAAAGCTCGGCTTCATCGGCGACCAACAGATCCAGTTTGCCGAAATCTAGTCTTTCCAAGTTATCCAGCTGACTGAGGGGATGGCCTGATGTATAAAAAGTGGAAAACTTGTCTTTACTGATTCTGCTGCGAGATGCCAAGGGATAACGGAGTTCCTGAAACCATGCACCCAAAAATTTGTGCTGAAAAGAAGGAGTAGACGACAATAACAACACATTAGACGACGGTGGAACAGTTATATGTATGGGCACTTTTTCGCTAAAGAGGGTATCTTTACCTGCCACCGCAATCAAATCAAGCACCACATTGCCCACGCTCTTCGGTTTCAAACGCAACAGCAATGGATTCAGCGTATCGGGAGAAACAGTGGTCGAGTCAACCACCATGGAAGCATCCTTCAGCGCTATCTTTACCGCCTGACTGCGCGGATTATGGTATTGCAACCAAAGCAATATTTCCTCTGATTCCCCTACATACCGCTGCCAGTGGGCAAAAACAAAACCTTCGGGTGTAGCGGGTTTATAATAGGTAATACCCTTATCTTTTAAGTGATGCAAACTACTTTCCGAAAGACCGTAACCATAGACTATCAGCTGCCGTCCGCTGTTCTTCTGCACGAAGTCTGACCAATTTTTTGCCAAGGTAATGCGATGTATACGGGAAATAGCGCTATCAGTCGTAACGACATGCTGTCCCCTTTTTCTTTTTTCTATCGTATCCTTTGGCGTACCTTTCGTGAACACGTAACAAACCTCATTGCTTACGCTATCCGTCCTTGAAGAATACGATAAGGGAAGCAACCATCCTACAAGCGACAACAAGGCTACTGCCGAGGCAACCCATCGCACAGCATAATGGAACTTATACGATCTTCTTTTCTCCATTATGAATAGGTAGATACCCAAGGCGATCACCATCACCACAAATATTACCGGCAAAACATGCTCATTCATCATGGTTGAATTTGCTTGAGATATTCATTGTATATATTGTCTGTTTTTCCTGTTGAGGACTGCACGGGTTTTGCCTGTACGGTCGGCAATAGACGGAATACAGCCTTTTCCAACACGTTTATTTCTGCCAGGCAATCTTTCCCGTTTTTCTCTTCTATCAATCTCACGGCCTGCAATGCAGGAAGATAATTTTTGGGGTCCTTAGCGGCAGGTTCCAAAAGATGGGCTTCGAGTTCTTTCCATCTTTTTTGCCCTTCAACCTGCATATTACGTTGCCCCTTAAGCGTCGAAAGCCAGGCTAATGTCTTTCTTATCTCCAGCTCCTTTTCCTTGTTTTCGTTCTTGCTCCGCTCCTCCTTCTTGTACTTGGGCGATGTGATCTCTGACAAATCTCCACCCAAGCGCTTATCCAATTTCAGCGGAGTAGTTTTTGATGGCGTTTTGCCTACGTAGGCCCTCGAGCTCTGTTGCAGATCCTTTAGCAAGCGCAATGCTTTGTAGGCATAGGGCAATGCTTCACTTGGCTTGAACGTTCTCAACCTCAACTCCGCATTCCACATTTCCGTCAATGTAGCTTTCAGCAAGGTCTTTTGCTCCGGCGTAAAGAAGGTAGCATCTTCGGCATTGTCATGGTGATGGGTCAATTGATCCATCAGCACATTGACATCCTCGGGCACTTCGTTTCCGTGATCGTGACCATCTCCCTCATGGTGTTCGTGCCCCCCACCAATATCGCTCTCGTTCTCCTCGCCCAAAAACTGCCCATAGCGCAAACGAAGCAGCTTCTGGTCGACTCCCAGATTATTGCTCCGATTATTGGCTTCGCTCCTTTCAAGTTTGGGCATATCTGCCAACAGCTTTTCCGTGTCGATGATGATCTGCCGCTGGCTCCTGAAATATTCCGGTACCAGATCTACTCCAGCGATCATGCCCGACATGCTCATCAACTCCGACGTATCCTGCCAGGCCACCACATATACATCCGATTTGCTTTCCTGGCCGGCATTGTCCCGTGCCGAGAAATAAAAATACAATTCGTCACCAGGTTGCATGCCCAGGGACTTAAGCTGGATATCCTTGCCAATAGACATCGTCTTCTGTCCCTTGGCCATACTTGGCAGATCAAGCTCTTTTGTCTGGAAACGTACACTTTCTCCCTTACCGCTCGCCACTGTGGCCAATAACCGCACATCGCTGATAGCATAATCATCGCTGAGGCCTGCACGCACCGCTACATTTGTTGGGAAACCGGGATCAATGACCGTTCTTGGCTCAGGCTTTTCTACTGTAATAGCCACGGGCAAATCGGGAATGACTTCCATCATGTACATTGGGGATAGTTCGCCATCTATATTGATCTGATAGAAACCATTGGCCAGGGCACGGAAATCCATCTCCCACTCGTTGCTGCCTTTGCTAACCAATGGTAGTTCCTCCTTGCCATTCCAAATTATTTTCATGGTGTCAACCGCTGTATTGGCCGTCAATTGGATCTTGATGCTAGATCCCGCAGGCACCCTGAATGATAAATCAGATTGCTTGCTGAGAGGCAAGCCGGTATAAGCTGGCGGTACGACGATAAGTTGGGAAGCAGCGATTCGCTTGGGCAAAGAGGGATTAGGCTGCGCTAATGAACTTCCTGTTGAAACAGAACTGTTTCCACTGTTCTTTTCATGGACGTTAGCAAAAATGCCACATAATACATATAAGGCTATACTGCATACCAATAATGGGACGGAACGCTTCAAATATTCTTGCAGCGAATAATCGCGATCGGAAAGTTCGGGGATACGCTTCTCGATGATGCTTAATTGAATATTTTGCAAAATGCCCAAGTTTTCGGCAGGCTGTAAGAAAAGTGATGCACTGTGCTCGAGCGCAGGAAAATTGGCATCCAGCAAATGTGCCATCTTTTCTTCGCTCATTTGCCAGCGTTTGAAAAAGGCGAGATAGCCGACAAAAAACATGCCTCCCAATAGCACGGGGATGAACCATCCTATGTCTAAGAACAACCGCATGCTTGCACCAATCAAAAAAGCTGCTGCCCAAGCATAGCAAGCTATCTGGATCAACCGATGGAACATCCATTTGTTCTTCCACCTGGAAATCCATTGTTTTCCATTTATGCCCTTCATGAAACATCCTCCTTCCCTTTCAATCGATAGCTCATTATCCTTTCCATTAGAAACAGCAATAATGCAAGCCAGATCAGTGGTGCCTGCATTTCCCAAGAACTAGACCGATCACCATCGCCTTTATGTATTTTCGTTCTTGGCAGTATAATATCTCCCCCGAAACTGCGCTTATCGTTCGAATCAGCGTACTCATCATTAGCAGCGGGTGGAAATAGCGCGTGTAATAGGATGGGCGACAGGTAGTCGACCATATCCCTTTTCCAAACCAAATCTGTCCACTGTGGGTTAAAGCGCGAATGGAACGTATAGAACATACGTCCTTGTTCTTGATACCTCGTGAGCACCGAGCGCCCAAAAGCATCCGTCCACAGGGATGCAGCGTCATCATTAGCCACTATCATCTTATAAAGAATGGGATCGACGGCATTGGATTGTTTGCCCGTTTGGAGCAGCCTGTTCTGCTCCTGTGTTTCTGCTTTGCCTTGGGCATACCGAAACACCGTTTTATAAGTCGAATCGGGCTTCACGCCATCCAAAGTGAGGTCAAACAAAAAATCGCACTTCGTCCCGGGACTATAATCGGAGACTTTGATGGGCAGCGAAGAGTGATGGGCAAAGGTCCGCAAAAATGCCTCTACGTAACGTTTGTCCGCCATGGCACTTTCAGCTGCAATCTGTATATGATAGGTTTGGGTATCTACCGCGATCCAGTTATCCTGATCTACATGTTTTACTTGCAGTATTCCCTTATCCACCTTGGTCATCAAGTCCTGTGTCGTGCCATCATCTACCAACGAGGTTTTCCACAATCGAGTCGATTTGTCCGTAGCCGATGATTGCAACAGTGCAATGCTATCGCCATCGGCTTTCCACGCATATCGTACCGAATAGGTTGCCGTACTATATCCTTGTGCTAAATCTTGCCAGCGCAAGTTGAATGAGGCAGACGGTACATCTCCTTGCATCTGCGTCAAGAAAGGTCTGGCGAAAACAAAAACAGGAAAATCCGGATCGAGCTTTCCATTGAGCCTATGAATTAAGGAAAAAAGGTCATGACTTTTCAAAACGGAATCCTTATCCTTCTCTATTTGCCTGAAAGTACTATCGAAGGCCCTGAGCTGATAACCAGCTTTCACTAAAGAATCTATGGTGCTCCATTGCCATTCGTTTAAGCCCTCTTGGAAACCATTTCCCAAGAGCACCCATCCGGCACCGTAAGATTTAGCGCTATTTCCGACGAAGCGAGGTTGTGCCAAGGCCAAGGCCAGACAGAGGATCAATAGGCAACGCAGCAGAAACAGGGGCCAATTCTTGATCCTGAACTTTTTGATTTGCTGTTGCTTGCCCTTGCCTATAATATCCACGTTGCCCACCCGAAGAACACGCAGGCGCCTCCTGTTCCACAGGTGCACCAAAATAGGCACTATGATTCCAAACGCAGCAAATAAAGCCAGTGGATATAACAATTCCATCACAAGAATATCAAATCAGTGTTCTTCTTTTCAAAAAATCCAATAATACCGTTTCCGGTCCTGTATTGGCATTCACCAAGCAATAGGAAATATTGCTTTTCAGCAAGCGCCCCTTTATACCATCCAGGTAGTCATCAAGCACTTGTCTTTGGCGGCTACTGCCATGCTGAATGAGCACCTGTTTGCCCGTTTCCAGATCTTCCAGGGCATCGAAGCCCTTAAACTGGAGTTGCAGTTCATTTTCGGCCATCAATTGCATCAGCACCACTTCATTGCCCATGCCGGCCAGTAGCTTGAGCAAACGCATGATCTCATCATTATGCTCGTAAAAATCGGTCAGAAAAATCATCAAGCTTTTCGCCTTGGATTGCCCTGCTTGTTTATAAGCAACAGCGCTTTCAAAATGTCCCTTGGCATCCATATGGGATAGGGCGTCATAAATCCGTTGCAACTGCTGGCCGTGCTGATCGGGCTCTATCTGCCTAATACCTTGATCATTAATAAGCGAAAGCCCTACCCTGTCCCCTTGTCTATAGGACAAAAGTGCCAAACAAGCGGCTAGGTACCTTCCGTACTGCAGCTTGGTGTAGGAGCCGCAAGAATGGTTCATGGAGGCACTGGCATCTATCATGAGCTGTACGGATATGGTTCGGTCGGGCTCAGACTGCTTGATGTAATATTTTCCTGTCCTAGCAAAAATCTTCCAGTCCAGGCTTCTCAGGTCGTCACCTGGCAGGTAGTTTCTGTATTGGCTAAACTCGGCACCGTCTCCCTTGAGCCGGCTTTTGTTGATGCCGCTCATGAAACCATCTATGGTTGTCTTGGCCGCCAGCGAAAGATCTTTGATGGCCACCATGGTTTTCGGTTCCGGTATCACTGCATGCATAATGCTCAATTTTCTACTTATAGAAACCTTTTTTGCAAAATCTTTATCAATTCACCTGTTAGGTCGTCGGAAGTCACCTGCTCGGATGCTGCCTTGAAGTTCATGAGCACGCGGTGCCGCAGTGCCGGATAAGCCATAGAATGAATGTCCTCCGGTATTACGGCAAATCGGCCATGAAACAAGGCCCTGGCCTTGGCAGTCAATATCAGTGCCTGACCAGCCCTTGGCCCCGCGCCCCACTGTACCCATTCTTTCACGTAGTCCACATCGGTGGTGAGCGGCCTCGTAGCCCGGATGAATTCACTGACGTAAGCAATCAGTTGGTCACTGATTTCCACTTCCCTTACCAATTGCTGTAAGAGCAGAATGGCTTTGCCGTTGATAATCGGTTCTATCTTGGTCTTCTTCGATCCCGTCGTGCTTTTCAGGATACGCACTTCTTCTTCCGAGGAGGGATACCCTATCTTGATGTAGAGCAAGAAACGATCGAGCTGCGCTTCCGGAAGTGGATAAGTGCCGGCTTGTTCAATGGGATTCTGCGTAGCCAAAATAAAAAAGGGCTTATCCAGTGGATAGGTCTTTCCGGCATAGGTGACCTCAAATTCCTGCATCGCTTCCAACAGGGCCGATTGGGTCTTGGGAGGCGTACGGTTGATCTCATCGGCCAAGATGAGATTGGCAAACAGCGGCCCCGGGATAAACTTGAAGAAACGCTTACCGCTGTCTTCGTCTTCTTCCAATATCTCCGTACCAATAATATCGGCAGGCATTAAATCTGGCGTAAACTGGATTCTTCTGAAGGGCAGGTCCATCGCCTGCGCCATTGTTCTCACTAACAATGTCTTGGCTAGGCCCGGAACACCTTCTAGCAGGCAGTGCCCTCCAGCCATCAAAGCGATGACGATTTGTTCGATGATTTCATCCTGACCAACAATGATTTTTTGTATTTCCGCCTTGAGTGTGGCAAGCCTGTTTACCAAATCTTTGATTTCTATTTCTGAAATATTTACCGCTGTAGCCATTTTTTCGTTGAATTGTTATTGTACACGACAACAATCTTTTTGCTCGTTTGTCGTCATTGCGAGGAGGTACGACGTGGCAATCTGACAAACAAAAAACGCAGATTGCCTGACTGCCGTCAGGCAGGCTTCATCATTCTTCTTCGCAATGACGCGTTTTTAGATTGAACAATACATTTTGTCATGTACTAGATGGAGTTGTGAACTTTAATTTTTTTTGAAGATAGGAGCAATTATGCTAAAATAATAACCCTTTATTTATTTTATCAAAAAAATTACACAGAAGTATTGAAAAAATACTCTTTTTTGCGTTGTTTGGTTCTAATTTAAAAAAATGCCACAATCAAAGTTTACTTTTGCCCGACTGAAGTACCAATCCGGTGATTGGGATACCGATCAGCGGATGCCTTCCAATGTGCTCAATTCAATGATTGAATATACTACTATTCCAGTTTCGCTGGAAGAGCAGGTCGTCGACTTGGCAAGTGACGACCTTTTTAAATACCCCTTTTGCTATTTAAGTGGGCACAAGCTTGTCCAATTCAACCAAAAAGAAAGTGCCAATTTCAAGCAGTACGTACTAAACGGCGGCTTTGTATTTGTCGATGATTGCAATCATGATATAGACGGTCTGTTTGCCCAATCATTTGAAAAACAAATGGAACAGCTTTTTGGGCAACGTGCACTTGTGAAAATACCAAACGATCATCCACTTTATTCCTGCTTTTTCCGGTTCGAAGACGGCCCTCCTACCACTTCTTTTGAGTTGAACGGATGGGGAGACGATTTGGTGCACGATTACTTAAAGGAGATAAACATCGATGGCAGAATCGGCATACTGTACAGCAACAAGGATTATGGTTGCGAATGGGACTACGATTTCAGGAACAAGCGTTTTCTGGCAAAGGACAATACCAAATTTGCCATTAACATCATCACTTATGCCTTGGGGGTAGTATAGATACCTGGCTTAAATTATGATGAGGATGCCTTTTGGACACCCTCATCATCATGATCAAAAAATAAAATCGGTACTTAAGAATTTACTTTCGTGCTTGTGCACGATATCATTGACCAATTTCTTATTACTGTCGGTTACCTTCGCCGCTACCAGCGACCTAATGGAAAACGAACGAAGTGCATCTACCACAGACAATGTACCTTCCGCACTATCCTTTCTCCCGGTAAAAGGAAAAGTATCGGGCCCCCGTTGGCACTGTGTATTGATATTCACCCTGCTCACCAAATTCACCAAAGGATCTATCAGATGCCCCACCTCGGCCGAGTTGTTGCTGAAAACACTGATCTGCATGCCATGCGGCGAGGCGATTAGGTAGTCAATCACCTCATCCGTATCGTCGAATGGAACTACGGGAATTACCGGACCAAATTGCTCTTCCATGTAGAGCTTCATCTTATTGTTTACCGGATACACGACAGCCGGAAACACCATGGACTCGTACATTTTGCCACCATGTTCATTCAGGATGGCGGCGCCATTGACAATGGCGTCATCCAAGCATTCCTTCAGGTAAGCGGGCTTACCGGGTTCTGCCACGGGCGTAATTTGCACCCCTTTGGTCCAAGGCATTCCTAGCACCAGCTGGTCCACGGCAGCCGCCAGCTCTTTGTTAAAGGCCTCCGCTATTTCTTGCTGTACAAAAATAATCTTCAGGGCCGTGCAACGCTGGCCATTAAACGAGAGCGCTCCCAGGATAATCTCTTTTACACTGGTCTTTATATCGGCATATTTGGTCACGATGGCCGCATTCTTGGCATCCAAGCTCAGTACGGCACGCAAGCGATTGAGCTTGGGATGGCGTTTTTTGAGGTCATTTGCCACCTTGCTATTGCCGATAAATGCCAGCACATTGATCTTGCCCGACTCCATCAAGGCAGGCACCACATTGGCACCACGGCCGTATATGGTATTAACCACGCCTCTAGGGAAGGATTCCTGAAAGGCTTTCAATAAGGGGTAATGAACCAAAGTACCGTGCTTAGGCGGTTTGAAAAGCAAGGTATTGCCCATGATAATCGCAGGAATGAGCGTAGTGAATGTTTCGTTCAGGGGATAATTGAACGGGCCCATACAGAGTACCACGCCCAAGGGCGAACGCCTAGCCTGGGCCAACACGCCCTCGGCTATCTGGAAACGGGAAGATTCGCGGTCCAGGTCTTTCAGCGCATCGATAGTAGCATTGATGTACTCCACCGTGCGGTCAAATTCCTTGGTGGAATCGGTCAAGGACTTCCCTATTTCCCACATAATGAGCTTGATGACCAAATCGCGCTGCTCGCTCATTTTATAGACAAAGTTTTGCAGGCACTTGATGCGCTCTTCCAAGGTCATGGTGGGCCACTCCCCTTTTCCGTTATCATAGGCGCGGATGGCCGCATCCAAGGCTTCCTTTGCTTCCTTTTCCGTTCCCAATGGGTAGGTACCTATCAGCTTACGCTTAAGGCCATCCTTCCCTTTGAGGTAAATGGGGGAATACACTTCATTAAATGGCCCTTGCCATTCCTTCAATTCCCCATCACTTAAATAAATCCTTTGATGGATTTCATCGAGCGCATATTCGGGAGGAACCTGCGTTTCATCCACGAAAAGGTCGCCCAACCACTGTGCGTCATTGCTTTGTTCTTCTGATGACATAAGTTTAATATGTTAGCTTATTTTTTAAATCGATTGCAATAACTGAAAATTATCGATTTGCAACCAACATAATTCGCAAAAGAAATGTCATATTTTTTCAAAAAGACCAAAAATGATAAATGGGTATTTAATTTTTGGTTGTTATTAGTATCGAGTATCAACATGCAAGTATCAACACACGACGCTATAAGGCAGAAGGATATATGATACTCCTCATGCCCTATTGCCCTATACCTTATGTCTATTATCCAAATATCCTATGCCATATTAATATAATTCCTTATTTTCGACCCGTATTTTACACAGCTATTCTGCCATTCGCATACGGAATGGGCAAAGAAACAGACGAGTACAATTAAAAAAGCAAATGAGTTACAACAAAATCAACAACATATTCGGATGGGTAGCATTCCTGATTTCTACCACCGTATATGTGCTAACCTTGGAACCGAGTGCCAGTTATTGGGATTGTGGAGAGTTTATTTCGGCGGCTTACAAGATGCAGATCGTGCATCAACCGGGGGCCCCGCTCTTCCTGATGCTTCAAAATATTTTCAGCAATCTTGCCCTTGGCGATAGAACCCAGATTGCCTATTGGATGAATTTCGGGTCTGCCGTTTCCAGTGGATTGACTATATTGTTTCTTTTTTGGACCATTACGGCCCTGGCAAAAAAAGTGGTCTGGCCAGAAGGCACAAGCCTGGATAGTGAAAAGCTGATCAGGATCATTGGCGCAGGTTTGGTCGGTTCATTAGCCTACACCTTTACCGATACGTTCTGGTTTTCGGCCGTGGAGTCCGAGGTGTATGCCATGTCGTCCTTATGTACGGCGGTCGTTTTTTGGGCCATCCTCAAATGGGACGCACATGCCGACGAGCCACGGGCAGACAGATGGCTGATCCTGATAGCTTATATCATGGGCTTGTCCATCGGCGTTCACTTGCTAAACCTGCTTACCATTCCTGCCTTGGGCTTGGTCGTTTATTTCCGGAGGACGGCAAAGCCTACCAGCAAGGGCGCCATTTATACCCTGCTCATCAGTGTAGTAATTCTTGGCATAATACTTTGGGGCATTGTACAATTTATGATCAAGATGGCTGCCTATTTTGACCTGTTCTTCGTCAATAGCCTGGGAATGGGCTTCGGCAGCGGCGTGTTGGTGTTTGCACTATTGCTTATTGGCGGACTGACCTATGGTATCATATACTCTATCAAGCAAGCCAAACCCATTTTAAATATCGCCTTATTGGCAACGGTGTTTATCATATTTGGCTATGGTTCTTTTGCCATGATACTCATACGGGCAAAAGCCAATACCAGCCTGAACAACAGCGATCCCGAAAACGCTTTTTCTTTCCTGAGTTACCTGAACCGAGAGCAATATGGAGATGAACCTCTATTGAAAGGGCCCTATTTCACCTCCAAATTCGCGGGCTATGAAGAAGGTGCCAACCGATACGCCAAAGGAGAGACGAAGTATGAGGTGATCGGACAGAAACTCAAGAAAACCTACGATAAAACCTATTTCTTCCCCCGTGTTTATAGCGACGATGCCGGTCGTGGACACCCTCAGTTTTATCGCAACTACCTCAACCTAGCTGAAGATCAAGTTCCTACTTTTGGCGATAACATGAAGTTCTTCTTCGGTTATCAGGTAGGTTATATGTACGGTCGCTACCTCTTTTGGAATTTCGTTGGGCGGCAAAATGACCAAAAGGGAGATGGAAACTTAACGGAAGGCAATTGGCTAAGCGGCATTAAACCCATAGACAATATGCGTTTAGGCGGACAAGAGGCTCTACCTACCTCCGCAAAAGAAGATCCTTCTTACAACAGGTTCTATTTCTTGCCGCTCATCTTGGGTCTTATAGGTGCTTTTTGGCATTTCAACCGCAGGCAGAAGGATGCGGGCATCGTGGGGCTGCTCTTTTTCTTTACGGGTATTGCCATCGTACTTTATCTCAACCAATCGCCTATGCAGGTAAGGGAGCGTGACTATGCCTATGCCGGGTCTTTCTATGCCTTTGCCATCTGGATAGGCCTTGGCGTAATTGGTATTGCAGATTTTCTGAGCAAAAGGAAATTGCAGGCTAAGACTGCTGGTATTATAGCCACCGTCGTCGGACTTTTGGCCGGCCCTGTTATCTTGGCCAAGGATGGCTGGGACGACCACAATCGCTCTACCAAGTACACAGCGAGGGATCTGGCCAAAAACTATTTGGAATCTTGCGCGCCCAATGCCATTTTGTTCACCTATGGCGATAACGACACCTACCCACTGTGGTACGTACAGGAAGTGGAAAACGTGCGGCCCGATATCCGTATAGTCAATCTGAGTTTGCTGAGCGCCGACTGGTACGTGCGCCAGATGAAAGATAAGGTGAATGAAGCGGAACCGCTTCCCCTCAGCATGACACCAAGCCAGTTTAAAGAAGGTACCAGAGATGTAATCTACTTCCCTACGCAAGGCATTATCGATGCCAATAGCTATGTTCCCAACCTAGCCAGGGTATATAATAGCAAACTGAACCTGAAGGATGTGTTCGGTATCATGCTATCGGATAATCCCAACGATAAAATCAATTTCGGCGGAGACAAGGACAATTTCCTGATTACGCAAAACCTTTTCTTGCCCATCAACAAAGAAGAAGTACTTCAGAATAAGGTAGTGCCAAAAGGATGGGAAGACAATATTGTAGACACCATCAGCTGGAAGTACAGCAAAGGCTACGTGACACGTGCTGAGCTGGCCATGATGGATATATTGGTAAACAACCACTGGAAGCGCCCTATTTATTTTGCGACCACCGTGCCCAATGACAGCTACATGGGACTGGACAAGTATTTGGTGAACGAAGGCTTTGCCAATAGGTTGATGCCTGTCGCCTTCAATCAAAGTACAGAGGATGCCGAACGATATGGCAGTGATCTGGTCAATGTGGAGGCCCTGCATAAAAATGTCATGGAAAAATTTGTTTGGGGCAATATGCATGATGCCAAATACCTGGATCCCGAGTCCTACATGATGCTCAATACGGTGATAAGTACCTTTACTACACTTTCGCAATCGCTTATTGACGAGGGCAGAAAAGAGGAAGCCAAGCAAGTGCTGAACAAGTGCCTGGGCTCCATTCCTGACAAAATATACCCTTCTCGGTATTTGAATGTCAATGTCAGCCTTATGTTCCTGGCTAGGCAATTGTACGATGTAGGCGAAATAGAAAAGGGTAATGCCTTGATGCTGAAGAATGCCCAATATATTGCAGAGAAGCTGAAATATTATCTCGCCATAGCGGAAACTAAACCTAACTATGAGATGCAGAGCATCCAACGTGGCGCTTCCATACTCTATAATATGGCTGAGTTCACCAAGAATGCCAAGCAAGACAAGGTGAGCAAACAAATAGACGACATGTTAAACGAAGTGGATAGTAGATTTCAATCGGGAAGCAGATAGGTCAAAACGGTTATCGATCATTGGAAAAAAGTCCGTAAACAAACGTTTAACGGACTTTTTCAATTATAGCTGACTCCTTGTTATCTTCCCTTTTACAATATAAAGCTTGCTGATATGGCTCTTGTTGATCACTATATCACCCTGGTAATTGGGATTTGAGGAACGTAATGTTAGCTTGCTCTCGTCCGAATGCGCAAACAATAGTTTTACGGTAGCCATGGCATTGGCTCGCTCATCGGTGACCACCAGATAAGCTTCTCCCCATTGAATGACATCATAGTTAGTTATTTCCTTTATGACAATGATCTCGCCGCTGGAAAAACGAGGGTACATACTATCACCATAGATGGGTAAGTAGGCATTGCAATCGTTAAAAGGACGAAAATTGACATAAAATTCGGGAGCCTCCTGAAAAATATCGGCCTGAGAAAAATCTATATCTGCAAGGTTGACGTTATAATAAGGTACCGGCTCCCTTTCTTCAGATTGTATGATATTCTTTTTTCTTCCGGGCAATAAATAAGGACGTACGGAAAGTATCTTCTGCCCCTCTCCACTAGCAAGATATTCTCTGTTGATATTATACAATTCAATTATTTCGCGAAGTTTTCTTTTGCCTATTTTTCTATTTCCGTTTTCTATCGATGAATAATTGCTCACGTGCTCGGTGATGGGGCCGTAGAACTCCCCTAATGTCATTCCCAATGACAAACGCACATTTTTCAATAGTGGCCCTACTGTTTGTTCATCTATCTCAACCATGGTGCCAATATAAGAAAAAGCCATCTAAAATTACTAATGTTTAGTAACTTTTTAAAGAAACTTATGTGCAAAATACCTGTTTAATTCTAAAAAAATTAGTTTAAATTTCTTTTTTATATCAAAAAAGTATATATTTGTATCATAAAACATGTTTGAAACAACAAATGAGCCATGAAAAAATTTCTTTATTGCAAACACAGCCAACTTCCCCATTTCCTAAATGAGGAGGAAAGAGCATCTCCCCAGAAAGTTATCGCTGATTATTTCAATTCTGCCGATATATACCATTGGAAATCTACCCTATGGAACTGGCTAAAGTGTATCATGACAGAGGGAATACACTACCGTGACTTGACATTTCGATCAAATCTCAATGAAAGCAATGCATATTACGACAAGCAACTAACCGAAAAACTGGTAGAGGCCTGCTCGCTATTGGCTACGGAGCAAACCGCGAGCGTTGTAAGCCTCAATAAAAAGAAAGAAAAAAGAAAACATCTGATAAGTATCCTGAAAAGCAGAAAATCTCCAAGATTAATAGAAATCAAAGAAACATTGTACCTGATTCAGTTTTTGAGCGATGAAGAAATTAAGAATCCCCACCTCGCACTGGGTTCGTTCTTTCAATATTTTTCTCTGGATGAGTGGCGCTATCTGTTAGATGAATGGTTGTATCATTCACTAAGTAATTCAAACAACGTGGGAACATGCTGGTACGACAACACATTCTATTGCTACATCCAATTGGTCAGACTCACTGAAGCTTGTTTCTTAATTGACAAATTGGAAAACAAGGATTTATCCTAACTACTGACAACAAAATTGAGCTCCAACGTTAATAACGTGTGCCGTTTTAAAAATCAATTAAATCAACAAACACTATTTATCCGTGTAAATCATGAACAACACAGAAAACACACAACAGATAGATCTCCTCAAGACGGAAAACGAGGACCTTCGGCAAATAACTGCACGTATCAAGGATGCGATGGTGGTTGAGAAGATAATTTGTTACAGCAGCATCCTAGAGAGGACCGAAGTCATTAGTTGCTTTTTGAACGACTCCGGAGAGCAATCCATTAGCGAAACCAAACATTATGGTTTGCTCATTATCCCCGGTGAAGAGGAAAAACGAGGTAATTCGACTATCCAACAGGCTACGGAAAACCTCTTTGACAACGAAGAGGTTATCAGCATCGTTCACCGCATGGATGAAGTGAACATGGCATTGAAGAACGGAAGTACCTTTTTTGCCAACATTTACAAAAATGGGTTCCTGTTATATGACCGCGAGCAACTTACAGTCGCTCAACCCGCTACTGGAAAAACGCAGGAAGAACGGCTCGCGAGAAGAACTCATTTTTGGAACAAATGGCATGCTCTTGCTAAGGGATTTATAGATGGCGCTCATTTTTACTTGAACACCCAAAATAATACACTTGCCATTTACATGCTACACCAAGCCACACAACATGCCCTAGCAGGCGTAATACGCGTGCTGAGCGGCTACCGAAGCAACAGCAATAGCCTACAACGTCTTTGCCGTTTAGTGGCAACCTTAATACCCCAGTCGCCATTGGTTCTCCCAAAAAATTCCCCTAAACAGGCACGACTAACGGGCTTGCTCCTCAAAGGTTTCTCCGATACACGCTACAACGAAAAGTTTGAGGCAAGCAATGAAGAGGTAGTTGAGCTGACTGCGCGAACGGAAAGATTGTTAGAACTAGCCGATACACTTTGCTGCCAAAAGTTAGCAGATATACGTTTAGGCAATGCCACATAGTGAAATAACCAACTCTACCTAAAAAATGGATACGAGACAGTCCCTGCACCACCAATTAGAAAAATCATGGAAAACAAAATCAACACAGAAATGACAGACAAGCTGTGCCAATTAAATCAACACGAAAAGCGTCATCCCATAGAAACGCTCCATAAGCTTTTCTCCAAAAATAGCCCTTCAAGTATAAAAGACAGGTTGTGGGATTGGTATACCTATGTCATTACCAGCACCATAACTATCAGCGATCCGCTAGCTATCATAGAATTAAAAAAAATGTTGACTACCTTCATCGAAACAGCCTGGCTGCTAAACGAAGCAGGTGCTCAGCAGGCTGTTGATACGGAAGATTTAGCTATGGAAGTGCTTTCCCATCCCTCCTATTGGCCCAGATATCGCTTGATGGCATCGGATTTTCACAATCCTATCTCCTTCTTTAGCGATTTCTTCTCATTCTTCGAAGTGGCGGAATGCCATAACTTATTGGAAAAATGGTTGTGTTATGCCATCTCTTTCGAGGCCATCGGTAGCGAAAGCATGGGTGACAACAGCTTGTTTCTGGACTTCCTACAACGACTGATAGACATACTTTACCTTATCAAGAGAAGAGCGATAGACGAGTTCATTGTATACAAAGAAAAATTTACCTAACAAACCAACACGCTTCATTAATGCCATGAAGATAGATCTTACTTATATCGGAAAGTCACAGCTAGACAAGTTGCAGCAACTAGTGGCCAGCATTACAGCAAAGGTAGATACTGCTTACCTCTTCTGTACGGGAATACGAAAAGCCCAATACTATTGTCGATACTTAGGGAGCGAGAACGAGCAGATGACCTCCTGTCATATTGAATTGTTGCTCGTTTGCAAAATCGACTCTTCCCTTGATCTAGGTCACGCCCAATTATTGGCTAATGATCTCTCGTCAGAGGATTTTTCGTGCGTTATTGTGCCTTACGAATTTCTGGAAGCCGAAGAACTTATAAAAATGGGGGATAGATCCTTAACCACTGCCATAAATAGTGGCGCATTACTTTATCAATATAACATCATGCTTTCGGCAAAACGAGGATATTCTTGCCGTGAGGACATATTGGCAACTGTACATAATTGCTGGTCTAGGGGCTTTGGAAATGCCTGCAAGTTCATGGATTGTGCTTTTTTCTGCATTGCCGAGGGCAATTATGATATGGCGACATTTATGACTCATCAAGCTGTAGAACATACCTGCAAAGCGCTCTTGCACTGCTTTACACAAGACTGCCCACAAACTCATAACCTCAGCTATTTGCTGAGACGCTGTGCCTGCTTTCATCCAGATATCTTGCAAATATTCGCCAAAAATTGTCCCCAAGACAACAAACTAATGAAGCAGTTAAAGCGCAGTTATATCGACTGCCGCTATTCCACCCATTTTAAGGTAAAGGAAGCGGCCGTTTGGGAGATGGCAGATCGTGCATGCCAGCTACAAAATATAGCAACCGAACTATACCATGAACAAACAAGGCGCCTATCGTGCCTAGGGGATTAAAATATCCTTATCAGTTATTCTAAAGATATACGCATATCGTCTTCCCAGCTTATACGTAGGGATAGGGTTGGACAATTATGTCATTGTCCCATTTGACAGAAAGTAGTATTAACAATATTTAGGTTTCCTTAGGCAGGTCTGCCTGATATACATCGGCGACAATCTTCCATCCCTCCTTCTCGGATTGCCAAACCTGAACAAAATAACCACTTTCCAATAGCGCACTTGCTTTATGCCGGATATGCAAGCGCCCGTAATAATAATGAAATTCGCCATCTACAGATTTTCCTTCTCCTAGCACTTCGTAATCGTGAAACTTGGCCGACTGCTCAGATAAGTAATTGAAAACGGCACGAGAACTGGTCAACAGAGGCCAAGATGACCTTAAAAGGAGCGGCACGGCAGAGAGATATTGTCTATATGCCCTAGCTGGCCACTCCCTAGCTATCGTGCAAAAATGGGCAAATTCCTCTTCGGGAATGTTTTGGTCGGTTTGTACGAACGACGGAACTGCATCGTCAATGGGCTCTCTACCATATAAAGGACTTGCTGCTGAAAGGTTTACGGCAGTATTTTTTTCATGCACCACGCCACCGTCGAGCAATAATCGATAAGTACTGTCCCGCCTTTTCCAGATGCTGAAAAAATATCCTTTGGATTGTGGTACGCCACCTCTTTCTTCGCTATACGTAAATGGACCACAGGTAAATCCCATATCGCCAGAAGAACTTATTCGGCCATAAGTCGGATGCCATTTCAGTTCTTGTTCTTTTTGTAAAGGGACCATTTGATACAATTTGAGGCCATTGATCGGCATTCCACCATTGAAGAGTATGCCATCTGGCGATAAGTAATGTTCAAATGCCTCTTTGATACTGGCCTCTAGCGCCATTTGCGCAAACTGCCATTCGTTTGCAATCAATTGTTCCCATGCCTGCTGTACCTTCTCCTGTGCAAAGGAAAAACCAGTTAGAAATAAGGCCATTAGCATAGCAAGCACTTTGTGTCTGATGAACTTCATTTTCATATCTTTTTTGTAAACATAGGACGGAGGAAATGCTTATCCAAACTTCGGAAATGAAGAAATACATTCTTGCAAAAAACGGTATGCTTTCGATATATGACTGCCTTTTTCGCAGCTGTACATGTATTTTGACGATGGATCTGCGTTCAACGAAGTCATTGGTCGACAAAATCACACTATCTATCTACGAATCAGACCGTTTTATATAACGGGGTGGAAAAACAATTATCTTTGCAAGATGGAGTATATGGTAAAAACGCAGGCCTTGTTACATAAAAGAGTGGTGCAACATGTATTGTACTGGCTATCCGTTTTAGCGGTGATGACGGTGTTATACAGCATCTATATCAAAAGCTATTTAGCGTCTTTTAGCTTTATGATCTTCTTTCTTCCCATACACATGGCCTATTTCTATATTATGGCCTATGTAGTGATACCTAAAATGCTTTTTACAAAAAAATATATTTGGTTCTTTTTGTCTGTATTCGCTTGTGCATTAGTGGCGGCGCTATTGTTCCGTTTAGCAGAAATTTTCTATGCCGATCCTTTGACATACAAATTGCTCGTGAAGTTGAACGGACCATTTGTATGGGACAGGATACAGGGCAGTTTCTGGGAACAGATCACCCGTTTTTCGGCTTTTATGGCAGCAATGGAGCAAACAAACAATGCCGCATGGGTAGCTATAGCCATCAAGCTTCTCAAAATGTATTATGAACGCAAAGAGGCGGCCACGCAGGCCGAACTTAGTTTCCTGAAAAACCAGGTCCACCCACATTTTTTATTCAATACACTGAACAATTTGTATGCCCTTACACTAAATCAATCCCCACAATCACCCACCGTAGTAATGGGGCTCTCCCAGATATTGCGCTACATCCTCTATGAATGCGATACACCCACCGTCAAGTTGGCAAAGGAACTGGATATTATCGAACAATATATAGCCCTGGAAAAACTGAGACATACGCAGGCATTGGATCTCACGTTTCATGTAAACGGATCTATACAAGACCAGGAAATTGCGCCACTGCTGCTTCTGCCATTGGTGGAAAATGCGTTCAAGCACGGCGTACATGAGGACATGCAAGAAGCTTGGGTCACCATTCAAATCATGGTAAAAGAAGAACGGTTTAGCTTTAAAATCAGCAACTCCAAACCAGCAAAACCAATGATAAAACTAAGCATGGTACCCAAAGGAAATATCGGTTTGGCAAACCTTACCAAGCGACTGAACATGTTGTATCCAAACGCTCACAAACTCCGTATCTATGATGACGACGAACATTTATTTGCCGTCGTATTGGAGCTAACGCTAACACCCGTGGCCAATAAGAAGGCGGCTGGTAGTCTAAGAGTAAAAAAGCTGTATCCAGAACAGCTATTGGCCCTAAACAAAAGTGAAACCATCAAATGAAACTGAAGACGATTATCGTAGACGACGAACCGTATGCCATTGAAGTAATCGAAAATTACCTGACCAATTTCCATGAAATTAAGGTAGTGGCCAAATGCAGCAATGCCATAGAGGCGTTCCAAACCCTACAGAAAGAAAGAGTAGACCTCCTATTTCTCGACGTGCAAATGCCCGGCATGACGGGCACGGATCTGATGCGCAGCCTAAAAACTCCGCCTAAGGTCATCTTCACGACTGCATTTCCCGACTATGCCGTAAGTGGTTTTGACCTCAATGCAGTAGATTACTTGTTGAAGCCTGTTCCTTTTGACCGCTTCCTGAAAGCGCTGGACAAGGTTTTCAACCTGTTTAAAATGCAACAACCTACCATACAATATAGCAATCCCTTGAATACAGAACGTTCTGCGGACAATTACCTGTTGTTGCGGGTAGATCGTAAAATGACGAAGATAAATATTGCCGATATTTATTGGATAGAGAGTATAAAGGATTATATAAAAGTGATACTGAAAGATAAGACATTGATATCAAAACAAAAGATAGGTCTTTTGGAAGATCTATTGCCAGACGAGAGCTTCATACGTATACACCGCTCATTTATCATAGCACTGGACAAAGTGGAGAGCTATCATGGCTACTGCGTGGAGATTGGCGGCAAAGAACTGCCTATTGGTCGCAGTTATAAATCAGATTGCTATAAACGGCTATCGCAATAGGCCTTTCTCTTCTTAATGATTCTGTCTTTCCGCGAATAAAAAAGGCGGAGGTATATCTGCCCTCCGCCTCCAAGCACACAAAAAAACGTTTATCTGGATAGAACTATCTATTTTTTTGAAATCTTGACCACTGGGTTGGCATTGGGTGCCAAACTGAGCAAGTAACTATAGACAGATTCCAAATCTTGTTCCGTCATACCGGCATACATTTTCCACGGCATAGGTGTATTTAATTGATTTGGTGCCAGCTTTGCCATAGCATAGCCACTATCGGCATATTGCTTAAAGCGCTGCACAAACATCTTTTTTGTCCATCCCCCTATTCCATTGGTCTTATGTGGAGTGATATTGGTAGACCGTATAATGCCCCCTGGCTGCTTGAATTCCATACCGCCACCAAATTCCGAACCCGGAACTATTTTGCCTTTATCTGTCTTACTATGGCAATCGACACAGCCTGCCGCATTTACAAGGTATCCGCCATAGCGGATGCTATCCGTAACAGGCGGCCTTTCCTGAAAACTGGCCTTTTGTGGAGACAGTCTGTTCAACAGGTTGACAGGGAAGTCCAAGACAGTTTCAGGAACTTCATTTTTGACGGGACTTAACTTCCTAAGATAAGCAATAATGCTATAGATATCTTCTTTGTCCATTTGACCAAATCGCGCGTAACCCATTATGGGAAACAAGGCCCGACCGTCCTTGTTTACACCCGTGCTTATTGCCCTCAATAGCTCCCCGTCCGTCCAGCCTGCCAATGCATGGGGCGTAATGTTGGTCGCATATATCTTACCTGGGAACCCCGCCTTCTGATCGAACAGCTCTCCCCCCTCTCCCAATGTATTGGGCATCATAGGCGCACTATAAAGAGACCAATCACGTTTGCTATGGCAATCCATACAAACCGTTACATGGTTGGCCAAGTACTCTCCTCTTTGGATTCGTTGTGCAGTAATAGCGATGTTTATTTCGTCAGCAGCTCCCACATTGGGTTTCGTTACGCCAATGTATAAGCTGGCTAATAAAACGAGGAGCAACAGTATGAGTGCTATACCGCCAACTACTTTTAGTTTCTTTATCATTCAATTATTGATTTATAGTTGCTTTCAGATCAAATGCCACAGCGATTTCATTTTTTATTTTATCTTCGGGTGGCAGTTGGCTATCGGTCGCATAGTTCATTCCCCAAAGCGTCCTATCAAAGGTAAAGTAGGCTTTTGCCGAGATTTCGGTGGGCGTTATGTGCAAGACAGCAGGCATTTGCAAGGCCCGTACCTGCCCAAGGATGGACAAATCTCCTTTAATCAGGTAATTGTTTCCGTCTTGATCGTTTTCAGCAAGTGGCTCGGCCGATTTGATTGTATATTTTACATTGGGGTATAATGCCGCATTAAAAAAAGCAGCCGACTGCAAATGTTCTATCAATTGGGCTTTGGCCTCCTGTGTCTCCAGATTGCTATTGACCAAGGAACTCAAAGGCATGGTAATGGTTCCTCCCGTAATACGGGAACCAGATACCGTAATCGCATCGTTTTGAAGCGCTATAGTTCCCGTATTAAAATAACCGGTCTCTAGAAAACCGGTCCACGTAGCTGTAGAACCAGATTGAATTTGATAAGTTTGGTTTTTATCTTTATCACAAGAGGTGAAAGCGCTTAAAAAGCCAAGCACCGACAATGTAACAATTATTTCTTTTAACAATTTTCTTTTCATTTTTTTCAACTAACTTTAATGTTCAGGTATTGATTGAAGACTAAATGATAGCATTTCTTTCCCTTTGCCTCCATACACAGGAAAACTATTTTATCTCGGTGAGTTCGTACGTAGATACATCACCGTTGGTAACGGAAATCTCCTTGACCACACCCACTCCGTGAGCCAGCCACACCTGCACCGTAGCCTCCTCTTCCGTGTTGCCAAAGGAAACACCATCTACTTTGATTTCCAAGCCATTGCGCACCTTATATTCATATTTGCTGCATTTAAACTTGCCCGCAGGCACTGTTATTTCTTCCACGGCTACCACCCTACCGTTTTGCTGTTCCATGCTTACGGTCAGCCCTAAATCTACCGGCTGTCCAGCCGTCGTACCTTCATATGAGACGCTCAAGGATTGTTTTTGCGGACCAATAAAACGCAATAGCGCACCTTCTTCCTGCTTGTTGTCCCATTCGCTATAGACCGGAAAACCCTGCGCGGTGTGACTTTTGATCTCTACATCCATTCCCTGAGATTCAAACGAACGTTCTAGTAGTTTCAACAAATACCCCCATTGTTCTGGCTGATGCTGTACCTGTACAGTTTTGCTTCCGTTGACATACATACCGTTGTTTACCTCAATCGCAATGTCATCATATACCATTCGGGTACGCAGGTTATAGACCTTGAAACCAGTCGAATCTTTACTTCCCGAAATACTTCTGGTAAAGACGATGTGTTCTCCCTCTTCCAATTCCTGTCTGTAACTATAAGTCTTGCCCACTTGTGGAATGAAATTGGCAGTATCCTCTCCTACTTTGGGATGATCATCTTTACTGCATGCCATTGGCAGTAATATCACAATCATCAAAAGATACCCTAATACGCGAAACCCTCTAATACTTTTTCCAATACTCAAATTACTTTTTATCATCATTTTTCTGTTTTTAGATGGTGCAATGTTAAGGGACATGAATAGCATCTGCCAACTTGGTCGATAATGGACAATATAAAGGGGATAAAAGACTTGTTTTAAATGACTATTACCTTTTTTATGGCAAACAGTACTTAGTTGGCACCTTGTTGGTGTATATAATTGGCCATTTGTCTACCAAAACAGGCTCTCTATCTATTCAGAGCATTTAGGACATTAGATATTGGATCAAAGGTCTATCTTACAAAAATATCTTTTCCTTATGGGCAATCTACCAATAGTAGATAATCAAGCTCATGCCATTGCCGTCATAGAACAATACCTCACACAGCAATAATGATAAAGCCTCGCCCTCCAATTGCTCTTTATTCCATTTTTTTATGATTTCATACGCGGAATACGACAGTTTGTCTACTTGCCTACGATGTTATAGCATTCTATATTAGCTTTATCCCAGATAACTTCAATAGCAACATGATCAAATCATTCACCACCATCGTAAGCCTTTCGACAGTAACTTTCCTTGTCGAGGCGCAAGAAAAAACGTTTTATTCACATTCCGTTCAAAAAGAATGGAACTATGCCCAGGCCTATCGCAGTGGCAATCTTCTTTATATTTCGGGAATACCAGCCAGCGGTCAAATGGATAAGGCGATTGACGCTGTTTACAAGAGGCTGGAAACAACCCTAAGAGCCTATGATCTGGATTTCTCTCACGTGATAAAGGAAAACCTATATGCTACGGCAATAGACAGTGTGATCCAACACCTGGATCACAGGAAAAAATACTATGGAGATCACACTCCGGCTGCCACGTGGGTACAGGTAAGTCGATTGGCAGATCCCAATTGTATTTTGGAAGTGGAGCTAATAGCAGAAATTAAGAAAACACCTTGATCATAGCTGTTTTTCTGCTGTTAACCTGAGTTCGATCGTTAAGGTTGCTCGTAGAAAAAAAGCAAAAACAGCTCGTCACCTCGACTACCGTGGAGGGGTCAGTTTGCGTTAATTGATGGATTCGACTTCGCTCACCATGACGATCAGTGGCTTTTTCGGTTCAAAATCGATTAATCGAACTCAGGTTGTTAATATCTTCTGTGGTTTTGAAGAAACAAATAACCTTCAATTTTGCCGTGCGCCACTATTTACCTCTTTTGGCTACGCCCTGAGCACCGACCTGATGATCGAATACAAGGGTCTTCCGTTTCTCCTTAGCTTTCATGGATATAGGAACAGGAGTGTCTTTTTGCCAGAACTTGAATTTTCATCCCCAGATCAAAGAGTAGCTATAAATGGTTTAGCCCTGCGGTTGCAACCTACGGTCATGCTATGGCTCCAACCAAAACGGCAGGATTTCTACATCCATCGGGCACAACCGGGTGCATTATTCGGTGTCAAAGTTTTATATCCGATCGGTCGGTATCTTGACGTATACACTTATTTGGATACCAAAACCCGTATATGGAAGGGTTGGCTTTTCTGTCGTATGCAGAGAGTAAAAACCAACCTATCCACCATCACTAACTTAGGCAAATCATTAATGTGGAGACATACACTAGGGCAATAGCCGTGGCGTGTGCTTCACTTGCAAAAGGGAAACATGTTGTACCAGGCAACTACCGCAAAGACATTCATGACATAATTTTCGGCATTGGTCTCCCATAATCATTGTTTGTCGATATTCCCAAATATTGGTTCCTAAGCATGTTAATTTCGTCTATAGATTCGGTGGATAAAATCCATTGAAACTAATCGTAAAAAATCCGGCGTATGTCGGGGTTAAACAATTTATCTTTTCACTTAATTAAAACAAATGAAACAAACATTACTGAGTTTTGTGATTTTGTGTGCCTTGCTGGTCAAATCGGCAAACGCGCAAGAAAGAACAATCACCGGAAAGGTGACCTCCAAAAGCGACAGATTGCCCCTAGCAGGGGTATCCGTATCAGTCGAAAACACCAAGACTGGAACCCAAACCGATGCAAATGGCCAGTTCAGTATTACCGTACCCTTGGATGCAAAAAAACTAATTTTCCATCATATGGGTTATGCCACATTGACGGTAGAGGTGCAATCCAAAAACGTGGTAGACGTAGCGCTCGACAATGATGCGCAGCTCTTGGACGAGGTTGTGGTGACCCTTCCGTACCAAACCGTCGATGCCCGGTCCGTGACAGGTGCCATCAGCACCGTGACGGCTTCAAGCCTCAGCAAACAGACCGTACCATCAGTCACTAGGGCTCTGCAAGGTGCCACTACGGGTACACAGGTACTGACCTCCGTGGGACAGCCCGGTGAAAACCCTACCATACGTATCCGTGGCATCAATTCCATAAATGCTTCTGCCTCCCCATTGATCGTTTTGGATGGCGTGCCTTACGGTGGGAATATCCATTCTATCAACCAGGCCGACGTGGAGTCCATGACCGTGCTGAAAGACGCTGCATCCGCTGCGCTGTATGGTTCGCGTGCCGCCAACGGGGTCATCATGATCACTACCAAGTCCGGAAAAAGTGGCACTCCAAAATTCGAAGCATCCGTGCTTCAGGGCTATTCGAGCAGGACAAGAAAGGAATATAACTTCTTGGGCGCTGCCGAATCCATGCAGCTCACCTGGGAAGCATTGCGCAACTATGCCGCAGCCAACGGCGTGGACAATCCGGGTAAATATGCCTCTGACAATATTATTGGCAACCTGAGGTACAATCCCTACAGTGTGGCCCGACCTTTTGACGACAATGGGAACCTAGTACAAGGTGCCACCTTACTGTGGGACACCGATTGGGAAAAGGCACTTACAAGATCGATGAAAGACACTAGGCGTACGGATGCCCAGTTCAGCGCCAGCGGCGGAAACGACAGAACAAAGTACTACCTGTCACTGGGCTACCTAAAAGACAGGGGATATGCTATTGCTTCAGACTTCGAAAGGATATCCGGCAGGGTAAACCTGACTAATAAGCTGAGCAATTGGTTGAATGTGGGAACCAATCTCAACATCAGCTCCACTGACCAGAACTATCCTACCCAATCTGGTAGTACCTATTCAAATATCATACAATTCTCCAGAAATGTCTCTAGTATCTATCCCTTGCACATGAGGGGTGAAAACGGCGAATTGCTGCTCGATGAGTATGGTGCTCCCATGTACGATTGGGGTACTTCCATCAGTGGAAGGACAGTCAATACGTCCAGACCGGTATTTGAAAACGAGAATCCAGCTGGTACATACGCGTTGAACGAAATACGGTACAGCAGGCTGACCACAAGTGCCAATACCTATGCCGAAATGTCGCTCGTGGACGGATTGAAATTCAAGACCACCTATGGCATAGATTTTTATAATTTTATCGGCAAAGAGTTTTACAACCCGACTTATGGTCTAGGCGCTTCGGTAAATGGGCGCGGTGTGAGGGAAAAGAATAATACCGTACAATGGACATGGTCCAACCAACTGAGTTATGCAAAGACCTTTGCCAATACGCACCATCTCAACATCTTTGGCGTATATGAAGCCTTTAATTATAATTACGACACCTTGCTCGGACAAAAGACAGGATTTGGGCTAGCGGGCCTGAGCGAACTAGCCGTTGGGACAAACAACGAGTTCCTCTCATCAACGAATACCGATGAAACGCTCAATTCCTACCTAGCCAAAGTAGGTTATCACTACGACTATAAGTATTTCATAGACTTGTCCTATCGTAGAGACGGCTCTTCTAGGTTCGAGAGCCAGGTACGATGGGGCGACTTCTATTCCGTTTCCGGGGCCTACGATATTGCAAGGGAGAAATTTATGAAATCCGTTTCGGCCATAAATCAATTGAAACTGAGGGCATCTTATGGAGAACTTGGCAATAACTTCACGTTGAACAGTAATGGAACTCACAATTATTTCCCTTACCTCAGCTCATTCGGCACGGGCTACAATGTATTGAGCAACACAGGTGTTCTGTTGGAATCATTGCCAAGTTACCTGCTAACCTGGGAAAAAAGCAACACGCTGAATTTCGGATTGGACTTTTCTATATTGGCAAACAGAATCAACGGGTCGATTGACTGGTACAATAAGACGACCGATGGGTTGATCTTCAGCAGGCCCCTGCCCAATTCAGGTGGGATAACATCTATCATAGAGAACATAGGCGCGCTAAGAAACAGGGGTTTTGAGTTCACCATCAATTCCATTAATCTGAAAAACAAGGATTTCCTATGGAACACTTCCCTGCTGTTCAGCACCAACCGAAACGTGATCACCAAATTGCACAAAGGTCAGGGTATCAATACGGGAGACAAGCGGTATGAGGAAGGCAAGTCCGTATACGAGTTCTACCTGGAGCAATGGGCCGGAGTGAATCCCCAAACTGGTCAACCGCAGTGGTATTACGACGTGACCGATGAAAACGGCAACACCACCCAGGAAATGACCTCTGGCTATTCATCGGCAAGCAATAGCCGCAAGTTCTCGGGGTCCGCCCTACCTGATTTTACGGCCGGGTTGACCAATGATTTCAGCTACAGGAATTTCAGCCTCAGCTTCAATATATACGCCAATGTAGGTGGCTATATCTATGATGGAGATTATGCGCTGCTCATGCAAAATTACAGGAGTCATGGACGTCAATCCACAAGGGACATATTGGGCAGGTGGCAAAATCCGGGTGACATAACGGATGTTCCACAGATAGGGGTCAATCAGGACGCCAATGCACGCTCGAGCAGGTTTCTGTACGACGGCACATTCGCAAGGGTAAGGTACATCAACCTTGGCTACACCCTGCCCCAGAGCCTATTGGGAAGGTATAAGGTAGATAAAGTGAACATCTATCTCCAAGCAGACAATCCATTCACTTTCTTTGGTCGTCCAGGTTTGGATCCCGAACAAAACCTCGGGGGAAATACGAGTAATAGATCCGCCCAAATGAAAACCTTCGCTTTGGGCTTAAATATTGGTTTTTAATACATCGCTAACATGAAACAGTTTTTTAAATACTATACGCCCATTGCCCTATCATTGGCAATAGCGGTGACATCTTGCAAAAAATCATTCCTGGACGACCCGAGACCTACGAATCAGGTATCGGAAAATGACATTTTTTCCTCGGCATCAAATATTCGTGCCTATTTCACGGGTATATATAACATCATCCGGTCTGATATGCTGAGCCATGACAGCGACGGGGCCAAATCTTATGATCTTGCCTATGAGGTGATGGGCGATGATATCATGACGCCCTTTGGCAATTGGTACTCCTTTGATTATGAAATAGACAATAGCCGATCCGTCTATAGGCGCACCAGGTTTACCTGGAATTTCCACTATAAAGTCATCAACAACACCAACGTCATTATAGCCGGCCTGGGAGAGGCGCCGATACCGGACAACGCCAAGTTGGCCTTTGAGGCCGAGGCCAGGGCCATTCGAGCGTGGGCCTATTTCAATCTGATACGGGCTTACCAGCACGCGTACTCCAAGGACAAATCGGCCCTGGGCGTACCCCTATATACCGTCCCTACCTCTGCCGATAACGAAGGGAATCCCCGGTCTTCGGTAGAGGAAGTCTATGCGCTGATTGTTTCCGATCTGGATTTCGCGGTGCAGCACCTCACAGGCGAACGTGCGTTCAAGTATATGATCAACAAAAGTGTGGCACATGGCATATTCGCCAGGGTTTACCTTACCATGGAAGAGTGGGAAAAAGCGGAGCAACAAGCCTTTGCGGCCCTAGAAGGATACGGCGTGGCTACTGCAAGCTATACGGCCGCCAACATCCAGCAAGCATTTACCCCAGCAGATTATGATAAAGGATTCAACAGCTATGACGCAAGTGAATGGCTTTGGGGACTGCCGCTCAGGAACGACCAAGCGATGTACTACAGGTCCCTGTTCTCGTTCTTCGATCACGACAGGACGGACGGTTATAAGAACTTTTATGTGAACAACACATTTGTCAACAGGTTTTCGGATACCGATGTCCGCAAGCTGTTTGCCACAAAAAACGGCTACTATATCACGACCAAATTTAGGGACCTGAACGATCTATCTGGCCATTTGGTAATGATGCGTTCCCCTGAGCTTGTACTTGTCATCGCCGAAGCAAGGGCCGAACTGAATGATCTGGACAATGCAAAGGTCGTTTTACATACACTGCAAGTAAATCGCGACCCCAATGCCCTTATATCGGCCAACGACACCAAACAGGCCCTGATAGAAGAAATATTGGTGGAAAGGAGGAAGGAGCTCTATGGTGAGATCGGCGTAATGGCACAGGATATCAAGAGAAAGCAGCTCGACCTTGTCCGAACAGGCAATCACCCAGCGGCCTATCTAAACACCTATCCCGCCAATTACACCCATTTTATCTTTCAGATTCCGCAAGAGGAAATGGACGCAAACGAACATATCGCTCCAGGAGATCAAAATCCTTAATGGATAAGTTATTGGTTTGAAAATTCGTGGATGGATTTTTTCACCTTAGTCCCGATGTGCAATGGCCATCGGGATTTTTTTGTCCCCACTATCCTTAGTTATTTCCCCGCCTACCCTCAGATTAAGTGGATATTTCTTTTTCATCTATCACCATTCCAACGAGGTTACTGTTTTTAGTAGTGACTTTTGTGCTTCGTATTAATTCATAGAACATTAACTTGATATCGCAATGCAAATATGCGAGAACTTTACCCTTTATTTTCATTGGAAAGGCCTTGCCTCTTATAGCATGCATACATATATAAAAACAGACGGTGACTACCCAGTCTAAAAATCCAGTTTTTTGCCCAGAACCTTCAATGCTTCATTATTATGGATGGCATGCTCCCTGAAATATTCGTTTTTGCCCATTATTGGGAGAATAGGCTATGACATGTAGCTCAATGCAAAACCAAAGGACTCTATAAGACTTTTATCTATGTTTTCGCTATCGCCCATGAACCTAAAATCTATCCCGACGTTATCATCGTTGAAATCCGACTTGAGGAGAACTGGTGTTTATACAAAAAAAATACTTTTAATATGGTTAGGAATGTATATAATCACCTAATTTTATACCATGAAGGAGTATACTTGTCGTAACCTAAAATGCTTTCCTCAAGCCATCTTTTGTCCATATTGCTTGCGGATGCGGCTTAAACTATCCTGATGGATGCCCAGCAAGGAGGCGACATATTTTAAGGGGATGGTGTTTAAGATCTCGGGCTGCTGCTGCATGATCTTATGATAGCGCTCTTCGGCTGTCAAGCAATGCGCATCTATCTGATGGTCCTGCACCCAGTTGAGCACCCTATCCATCAGTACAAGTTCCATGTCATAAGCCTTAGGTACCAAGCGTTTTATTTCCTCTACTTGTGGTTTTCCCCATTCGAGTACCTCCACTTCTGTTAAGGTCTCCAGTGCGCAAGAAGAAGGCTGCCCGTTGAGCAGGTACAGCGGTGTGGAAACAAATTCATTGCTCGACACAATGCCCAGCGTATGGTCAATCCCTTGATGTGTCCGGAATAGGTGAACGATACCACTATTGAGAAAATACAACTTGGTCACCGGTTTGCCCTGGTGCATGATAATGGTGTGCTTGGGAACGACCTTGCATCGCGTAAGCGGCTGAATATGTCCCAAGTCTTGCGGACTTAGGTAGACACCCCTTTCCCGAAGGAATTTACACGCTTTGTCGAACATCTTGCTACTCCTATTTTTGACCCTTATTTCATTGGACTGAAAATGAGCCACAAAATAGGAATAGATTCTTTTATTCACAAGCTATAGTTTTATGAACTCTACCCTTCTGTTCTGCGCCTTGCCCTCCCTGGTCTTGTTATCTGCCACTGGCTCTACCTGACCCTTGCCGCTCGAATTAAGACGCTCTGAAGCAACACCATATTCCTTTTCCAGCTTTTCTTTCACCGCCAGTGCACGCTGTTCACTCAATTTTTGATTGGTATCGACGTTGCCATCTGCGTCGGTATGTCCTATGATATTTATTTTTAGGTCAGGATGTGTGGTCAGTAAATCGGCTATGGTCTTCAGGACACCCGCCGACTCATTTTTGATATAGGCCGAGCCACTGTTGAAAAGGATGCCTGTAGTACTGAACTTGCCTTCCTCTATCAGTTTGTGCCTAGTATCTGGCAATCCTGTTGCCATGCTGATATTGCCTATGTAGACCCCTATTTGCTCATCCTTATAGGAACTGCTTCCCATTTTGAAAAACAATTGATTGAACGTGCTTTTGGAAACTATGGCTTTAGGCA
The DNA here is from genome assembly GCF_000427965.1 of Olivibacter sitiensis DSM 17696. Classification (GTDB taxonomy): domain Bacteria; phylum Bacteroidota; class Bacteroidia; order Sphingobacteriales; family Sphingobacteriaceae; genus Olivibacter; species Olivibacter sitiensis. The sequence goes on from NZ_ATZA01000030.1 coordinate 50,361, forward strand.
TGTCATACATTTTCTCTCCGTTCATCCAAATGCGCAAACGCTCTTTTTGCCCTTGTATAGCTACATGAATAACTTGACCATACCATTGCTTGAACAAATTGCTTTTGCTAACTGGGGTATTGACATAGCGGGTATAGCCGTCATAGCTTTCCAACAACGTGTTTGCCCCATCGGCAAGTGGAGATATCTCCATGTAAAATGATTTATCGCCATAGGGATTGGAAAGAAACTTATTGGCATCGTTGGCTTCATCGCCAGAAGCCAATAAACCAAACTGGATGGATGGCGGTAGCCAGCCTTTGAAATCGTATTGCATCACCAAGTCAAACTCTATGGTAAAGTTCTCTCCCAAAGATTTCTTGTTGTCCGTGAGGCAAGTACTTTTTTGGGCCATGCGAAGCCATCTGCCCCCTAGCTCATTCAACTCGACTATCACCGAGCTGCCATCACTATTCCAGCCAATAGGCAGTTCCCCGACAACATCGTCCTTAAAATCATTGACATAAAACACGGACTCTCCCGGTACGAAATCATATTTGATACTATAGGTAATTGGCTTATTGGTAACAATAGCTGCCACAGGGGCGTTGGTATCTATGGGCTGCGCTATTTGTCCATTTGGAGCTGTTTGCCCATTTTTTTCCTTTCCTTTGGCCGACTTGGCAGCCTCATCTGCTGCCTTATCTACGCCTTTGCTTACCGCTTGGTCCGTTTTCTGAAGCACCTTGTCCGTGAAACTTTGTTCGGCCTTCTTCTTTACCTTGTTCATCAGGCCCTGTCCGTAGCTCATCTGAACGGCACCTAATATGAAGACCAAAAAGATAAGCCCCTTTATTCCCCCACCGCTCTTTGTATTTTTGTAGTTCATGTTGTTTTTCATCTATTTGCTTAACACTTGTTCTATCGTTACCGTACAAGGCGTTCCGTGGAAGACGGTTTGGAACGTCAGCTTCAGACGCGTGGCCTGCGACTCTGCTACTTGAACCTCCTCTATCTTGTCCGAATCATAGTGCGTGATGGTCAAGGTCTTTTTTGCAGGATCGTATTGCCACTCCCCTTTTTCCTCCTCCGCTTCTTCATCATCGTTGCAAGGTATGCGACCATGTTCTATTATCAGCTGATGGTCACTCCTAAAGATGGTTATATCATCTGCATCGCATTCATCTTGAAATTGCAGCATATCCGTATCCAACACCCCGTCCTTATCGATGTCTATGGCCGGTGAGACCGTCATCGATTTCAATTGCCATCTTTTGTCGGCAAAACTTTCTGCTACAGCTGCTTGCTGCGACCTGCCCGAAGTACAAGCCAAAAGAGCAGCGATGACAGCTAGCCCAACCATCATGGTCCATACATTTCCGTTTTTTAAGTTAATCTTCATCTATATTGTCTTTGCAAATGATTAATGCGATTGACAAAAATAGATGTGCTACACGATGTACTGTTTTCTATTCTACCAACGACACTGACAGCCGACAAAAAGCATAAAAAGAGGACTAAAGATCATTTGCGATTTCGTGTGATATAAATAATCAATCCGACAATTACAGCCAGCGCAATCAAGACGCAAACCCCAAATAGAATGAGCGTCAACTTCAGTCGGTCACCATCTACATAGGCGTATCCCATATCAAAACATGAGCCTTTTCACTTCCTGCATGAAATTTCTGCCCACATTTATTTCAGTGCCATTGTTCATTACCAGAAACATTTTGCTGATGTCTCTGTACAATTCCTTGACATGATTGATATTGACGATATATGACCGGTGAACACGCAAAAAATCCTTGGGATCCAGCTTACTAACGATGGCGCCTATACCAAATGAGCTCAAGTAGTATTTCGAGTCCGTATGCAGTTCGGTGTAATCCCGGTCTGCCTTGATATAGATAACATCTCCTACGTTGATATTCTTCAAACGTCGTCCTTCCTCCACAAGGATACGCGACGGATAAATCCCAGAACAGTTCATTAAGCTATTTGCAAGGAACTGCAAGGATTTTGAGGGACTTTGGATTTTCATTTTTTCCAGCGCATTGCCAAAGCGCTCCTTGGTATATGGCTTGAGGAGATAGTCTACCGCATTCATCTCAAAAGCCTTGACCGCAAAGTTATCATAGGCCGTGGTAAATACAATCTGTGGCACGTGATCAATACGCTGAAGTACTTCAAAGCCATTGGCTCCCGGCATTTGTATGTCCAAGAACACGACATCGGGTTCCAGCATATTGATATACTTGATGGCCTCAATGCCGTTATGGCATTCACCTGCTATAAAGAAATCCTTTTGCTCTTTCAGGTACTCCTTTATTAACTGGCGGGCATTCTCTTCATCGTCAACGATTAAAATAGATTTTCTAGACATATGGGTTTATTTGAAATTCCCGAATTTGGAATTATTAAACCATCCATCTTTCCCAATTCTACCAAATGCTTATCTGGGCGACAAAAAGAAAATATCTTCTACGAGCTAATTTGCCACCTGCCTTAGGCTACGATGGGAAGCTTGAAAAAGATAATCAAACCCGACGGCCCATTGCTTTCCAGGTGCAGTTCTTCATTATAGATAAGACTTAAACGTTTTTTGATATTGATCAACCCTATGCCGTCTGTGTGAAATACCTTGTCCAAATCATTTTCTATGCGCACTCCCGTATTGGCAACGGATATATGCATGTGTTTCTTTGCTTTGGTTATATGCACCGTAAGTTCACCTCCATCAATGCACGGCGCTATACCGTGCTTTACTGCATTTTCGACAATAGGTTGGATAATCAAAGGAGGTATTTTGCTATGCAGGAGTTCCGAATCACAGTCCACCACAAAATTCAGGCGATTTTTAAAGCGCCTCTTCTCGAGGTTCAAGATGGCGGCAATGAACTGGAGTTCATCTTTCAGCGGTATCCACTCGCTCTTGGATGCTGCCAGTGCATAGCGAAATGTATCGGCCAGCCAGGCAATCATTTCACGGGTTTCCTCTTGCTGGGGCGAAAGTGAGGCACTGATGGTATTGAGGGTGTTGAAGAGAAAGTGCGGATGGATCTGTGCCTTCAGGGCATTCAGCTCATGCAAATGCGTAGCAGCCAATAGGGCTCTTTCCCGCTCAATGAGTCTTTCCCTTTGCAGGAAAAAATTATAGGCATGTATCATCCCAAAAATCAGGATATAGTGAAGGATACCAGCAAAGTAGAAATGGATGATCTTTATATAATCTGTCGGAAAAAGGGGAACGAAAGCGTCCAGTTGTATCAAAAGTAAAAAGCAACTAAGTCCCATAAACCATATCGTGGTGAAGATAGGACAAAATGCGATATGTAGCAGCACAATCCTTGAAATGGGCAACTGTTTAAACCGCACAAATACCAACCACCAAAAAGGTACGATAAAGAGTGCCATAAAGAAATAATAGGCTGGCAAAAACTTGAGTCCTTTGGTCGATATATTTTCGCAATCTACCAAATACACGATAATAAATTGCAAGCAATACAGCACAAAAAATATTGAAAACCACAGCCACACTTCCTTGACAGTCACATTTCGATACACCTTTTTGCCCAATATCATATCCCCTTGTTATCATTTGCCGTCTACAAACAATATGGTGATCCAGCAGAATCTATGACTAGATTTTCAAATGCTACTTACCTGTATGTGTTCGTTGAAGGGTTAATCTTGCCCAAAGATGGGCATCGTTTATTTAGCGTTTTGATTATTTCTACAAACGATATATCAGGCGGACAAAAAAGCAAAATAGACGGACAAAAAGCATTTAGACTATCGAACGTCCCAGTCACGCGACCTCTATCACGAGAAATTTCCGATAACCTACCTTGGTATGCAGGCCTACAATGTCTCCTTCGTGAGCTCCCAAAACGGCGCGGGCAAGAACACTTCGGGAAGAAATAGTTTTCAGTTCATAATTGTCCGAAGTGGCGTCATTGATCTGAAAGGAAATGATATTGGGGCCTACTAATTCCCTTAGTTTCATCTTAGATGCAACTTCAATGCGCCTTTTACCCGTAGGTTCTGCGAACTGTTTTTTCGAAGAAGCATACTCCGATGTTTCTTTTTTATTGATGGTAATGAAATTTGCCGACATATGGATTACAACTTATTAACTGGTTAACAAAAGATGTTCAAAAAAGCCGCCCACCCCCGTGAGCGGCTCCGATCAAAAACAACTAACTATAAAATAAACCTAACATTAGAGAAGACGAGATATAAAACAAAAAACCCTTTCCTCTTGTCAGATGGAAAGGGCTCCTCAATTTAATATAGCGATTCCATCAACGATTAATGCTATGCATACACATGCACCTCACCAACAGAACTATATCCTCTTTCAACCTTATCATAAGACAAAGATAGATAAAATAATCTAGTAAACAAGTAGACTTTTTGTTTCTTACAAGGTTTGATTACAATAAGCTTATTTACAACACATTAAATTTTAAAAATAATTTCAAGCTAGTCGGGTGTTTATTATATTTACCCGTTGAATACAAGCGGAACTTTCTACAAAAAAGAGATGACAAACAACGAGCTAACCAAGTTACAATATCCCATAGGTCAATACGTGGGACCTATCACCTTCTCGCCCACTATTATTGACGGCTATATCGACATCATTTCCGACTTTCCACATCACCTGAGAAAAGAAACAGGGCATCTGTCGGACAGCCAGCTGGACACCGAATATAGGCCCCAAGGCTGGACCATCAGACAGCTTGTCCACCATTGTGCAGACAGCCACTTAAATGCCTATACCCGATTCAAACTGGCGCTCACCGAAGAAAAACCCACCATTAAGCCTTATCGCGAAGACAAGTGGGCAGAACTCATAGATGGCAAGAGCTTGCCTATAGCCTATAGTCTTTCCCTATTGGAAAGTCTTCATTTTCGTTGGATTACTTTATTGAAAGCCTTAACCGTCGAGGAACTTAAAAGGACATTCATCCATCCCGAAAACGGAAAAGAAATTACGCTGGAGGAGAATATAGGGATATATGCATGGCACTGTGAACATCACCTGGCCCATATCATCAAACTAAAAGAAAGGATGAACTGGAAATAGCTCATTATAAAAACAATAACCCATATTTGCTACTGAAAATTATATTCCTAATAGGGACATAATATAACCTCCATTTTTCCTAACAATCAAATTCTCTACGAGCCGAACGAAATTCTTTGGACTCTGTAAGACCTTAGTAAGACTTATGTAAGACTAAAGCGCTGTTTCAGCGAGTAGCACTCATGCCTTTCTTAACTCTTGATTTGATTTATTTTCCTTTAATTTAACTTTGCTAAAAACTGCAAGGAACGTGAAGGAAAATGGTCGGACAGCAACCTATCATGAACACATAAAGATAATATGCATGCAATTTCGTACTTTTGCGGCAAATGATCTCAATAAATAATCTCACATTTGAAATAGGAGCCAGAAAACTGTATGACGAAGCCAATTGGCATATCAAACCCGGTGATAAAGTAGGACTGATTGGCGCCAACGGTACGGGCAAGACTACCCTGTTGAAAATCATAGTAGGCCAATATAAGCCCACCTCGGGCACGGTCTCCATGGCAAAGGACATCAAAATTGGTTATCTAAACCAAGACCTGCTCTCCTATCATTCCGAAAAAAGCATTTTGCAAGTAGCTATGGAAGCTTTTGAAAGGCAGAATCAGCTGCATGCCGAAATCGAGGAGCTGCTGCAAAAACTGGAAACGGACTACAGCGACGACCTCATCCACAAATTGAGCGATAAACAAATGGAGTTTGATGCCTTGGATGGCTATAACATGGAATTCAAAGCGCATGAGATCCTTGCCGGCCTGGGCTTCAGCGATGAACAGCAAGAACGTAGGCTCGATCAGTTCTCCGGAGGCTGGCGCATGCGCGTGATGCTTGCCCGTATCCTATTGCAGGCACCGGATATCCTGTTGCTCGATGAGCCTACAAACCACCTCGATCTTCCATCCATCAAATGGCTGGAGTCCTATTTGCAAGCTTTTGACGGCTCCATAGTCATCGTATCGCACGACCGTTATTTCTTGGATCGCATCATCAACAAAACCGTAGAATCGCGCAAGGGCAAGCTTACTACCTATGCCGGCAACTACACGTTCTACCTGGAGGAAAAGGCATTGCGCGAAGAAATCCAAAGTGGGCAGTTTAAGAACCAACAGGCCAAGATAAAACAAGAAGAGAAGTTGATAGAACGCTTCCGCGCCAAAGCCAGCAAGGCCAAGATGGTGCAATCGCGCATCAAGGCCCTGGAACGTATGGACCTGGTAGACGATGTGGATGATGATAACCCCACGGTCAATTTCAGCTTTAACTTCAGCAAGCAATCGGGTAGGCACGTGGTACGCCTGGAACATGTGAACAAAGCCTACCCCAACCTAAGTATTCTCAAAGATGCCCATGCCGTCATCGAAAAGGGAGACAAGATCGCCCTCATCGGGGCCAACGGAAAGGGGAAATCCACCCTGTTACGCATCATTGCCGGAGCCGACAAAGATTTTAGTGGAATGGCGGAGACGGGGCATAACGTAACGACTACCTTCTTTGCCCAGCATCAGTTGGAATCCCTCCATTTGGAGAATGAAATCCTGCGCGAACTACAGGCCTTTGCTCCCAAACATACCGAGACCGAACTGCGATCTATCTTGGGATGTTTTCTGTTTACGGGCGACGACGCCTTCAAGAAAATAAAAGTATTATCGGGGGGCGAGAAATCACGTGTTGCACTGGCCAAAGCCTTGACCGCCGATGCCAATTTCCTCATCCTCGATGAGCCCACAAACCACTTGGATATTCAATCGGTCAACATCCTTATCCAGGCCTTGCAACAGTTTGAGGGAACATTCATCACGGTATCGCACGACAGGTATTTTCTCGATAGCATAGCCAACAAAATCTGGTTCATCGAAGACGAGCAGATCAAAGAATATCCCGGTTCTTACCAAGAGTACGAAGAATGGATGGCCAAAAGGCCTGCCCCGACCAAAAGCGAAAAGACTGCTCCCAAGAAGGAAGAAAAAAAGGAGAAGCCCAAAACGGGGCAACCGGGCGATGAGCAAAAACGACAGTTGAGCAAACTGAACAAAGAACTTGAAAAAACGGAAAAAGAAATCGAAGAGCTAGAGGAGAAAAAAAGGAAAACCGAAGTAGAGCTTGCTGATCTATCTATTTACAACAATGAGGATAAGCTAAAAAATATCAACTCCTTATACGATAATACTAAAAAAGAATTGGCAGCAAAGCAAGCCTACTGGGAAAAGCTCGCAGAAGACATCATGCAATTGGAAGACTAGTGACACGCAAATATAATTTCATGTCTCTCGCGAAGTCGCAAAGGCGCAAAGAGAGGATTTTTGCGCCTCTGTCTACCAGTTGGCGGACGCTCTTAGCGAGCAATATTGGATTTTTTCACAACTTGATTGCTTTCAGAGGCGTTCAATCTTGCTTCACAGGTTTGGCGTGCACCCGATGCCTCGTTATCGTCCTATTACTTTCCCTACCTGTTCTTTCCGCTCATGCCCAGAAAAAGGAGAAACGGGAAAGGCAAAAAATAGTGCTTAGTCCTAGGCAAGAACTGGCCTATGAAAACAAGGATTATCTCCCTGAAATCAAGAGCGTCAATTTCTACAAGTTAGGCGAAGAGCAATCTTTTCCCATTATCGATTTGAACAGTGGAGACCAGCTTTTCATGTCCTTTGACGACCTCAGAGCAGACAACCGTAACTATTCATACAGCATAGAGCATTGCAATGCCAATGGCGAGAAGAGCGTGCTCCTACCATTGGAATATATAGATGGATTGACAGAAGAGCGCATTTACGACTTTGCGCCTTCTATCAACACCTTGCAGCCCTACACCCATTATAGCTTCACCTTTCCTGCCGAAAACGGACTGAAACCAAAAATTTCCGGGAATTACCTGCTCAAGATTTATGAGGACAACGACCCCGATAGGCTGATCATCACGAGGCGTTTCTATGTAGTGATACCTGCTGCAGGGATGTCGGCACAACTGCTCCCCTCCTATCAGGTGACCAAAAGGAGCAGCAACCAAAAGATCGATCTCGTGGTCAATACCGGTACGTTGAACATCAACAATCCCTATCAGGACATCAAGATACTAGTCATGCAAAACCAACGCCCAGACGTACAACAGTGGCTGCAGAAACCAAGTAACATCCGGCAGGGAGAATTAATCTATCAGGACAACAACAGCTTGGATTTCCCCGGTGGTAATGAATTTCGCTCGGTGGACCTTCGCAGCCTACGTACCTTATCGCAACAGGTAGCCCGATTTGAAAAAGACAGTATCAATCAAATATGGCTATTGCCCGACGTCGACTGGAGTGACCAGTCATATAGCTACCTGTTTGATGAAGGTGGCAATTTCTACTTACGCAATTCGGATTTTGACGACAGCGATGTACAAGGCGACTATATCACGACAAATTTTTCCCTTCAAACGGACAAAACCCCAGAAGCGAGCGAAAAGGTCTTCGTGTTGGGAAAATTCAACAATTACGCCCTGAATGAAGAAAACGAACTGCAATACGACAAGGAGAGCAAAAGCTGGAAAGGTGGCATACCATTGAAACAGGGTCTCTATGACTATACTTATGTTTCGGTGGATAAGAGCGGCACCACTCAGCCATACAAATACAATGGCAACCATTTTGAAACCAAAAACACCTATCAAGTATTGCTCTACTACCGTAGACCAACCAGTAGATGGGATGAGCTGGTAGGATTTATTCAAGTAAGCAGTACAAAGTAGATGCAATTGCTTTTTTTCATAGTAGACCTTTCAACACGATACTGTCCGGGGTCTGTCGGGTTGTTGGTGCGTCAGAGACTCCGGACTGTTAATGGTTGCGTAGTCTCCAGACTACGATGTTCATTTGCAAAGCCGTAGTCCCCATTGCTCGTCGCCAAAGGCCTCAGACATACGTCCAGTGCCAATAGGAATTAATTTATAGAGGAAATATGATACTATTATTATATTATTTCGTAAATTTAACATGCTATTACATGAAGGCTAGATGAGACAAGAATGGCAAGAATTGCTTTACAACTGATGTCTCAAATCGAACATCTCATATCTCACATCTTTTTACACTAAAATATGAACCAAAAATTTGCCAAGGAATCCTATACCATCATGAATGAACTGGTACTCCCAAATGATACCAATCCATTGAACAACCTTATGGGTGGACGCTTGCTCCACTGGATGGATATTGCCTCAGCTATTTCGGCGCAAAAACACTGCAACAATATCGTAGTGACGGCATCGGTAGACAATGTGTCCTTTAGACATCCGGTCAAGTTGGGCGATGTCATTAGCATCCATGCACAGGTCACCAGAGCATTTAAAACCTCTGTGGAAGTGAGAATGACGGTGTACGCACAAAACATCCCTTCGGGCACCAAGGTAAAAACCAATGAAGCGTTCTATACCTTTGTAGCCATAGATAGCAACAACCAAACCATTCCAGTTCCTGAGCTTATTCCCGAGACGGACAAGGAAAAACAGCTGTACGAAGACGCCTTGAAGAGAAGGCAATTGCGCTTGTTGTTGGCCGGAAAGATAAAACCCTCGGAAGCTATAGAACTATTGGCCTATTTCAATGAAGCCAAAGATGATGAGGTACTGTAGTGATAGCATATGCTTCCATTAACTTACTCGTCTTTGCGTAGCAAAAATCCAAGAGCTCCCCAAAGCCATCAATCCGCCAAGCGTGGAGAAAGAAAGCCGCTCCATGGCTAGGTAAATGGGATTTCCCTTATCCATCCCGAGCAATATCAGGACAAATGCCGTCACAAAAGCCGAGCCTACCATGTAATTTTGCCGGATATAGTATTGCCAAAAATATACGCAGACAATGATGGCCAGCACAAAATAGATGACGTGGGTAGAGCAGTGCAGAATCAGCGCTCCTAAGCTGCAACCGACCAATGTCCCCAAGATGCGCTGCGAAATGCGTCTGAATGCTCCCTGATTCCCTACCTGTACGACCATGATAATGGTGAGCGGAGCCCAATAGCTGTGGGGAAAAGGGATAAAATGCATCAGTACGCCACTGGCTATCAGCAGAAAGGACATCTCTAGGGCATATCGCCGATTGGCCTCCTTTAGTCCCAGTATGGGACTTTTGTCATTCCGACTCTTTTCATTGGTAGCCAAAGGTTTCATGGGCACATAGCGCTTGCCGTATTTCATGAGGCCAAGTACGACCAGTATCTCTACCGATATTCCCAACAGACAACCCAAAAAAGTATAAAGTACGCAAGACCAATATTCATGAGCGATATGGCTCATGAGAAACAGGGCCGCCGCGGGAATGACAATATCTGGCCAATTAATAGGATAATACTGCTTTAGAAAGCTAAACAAATAAGCAAGTAAAACCATTGCCAAAGAAACATATAAAAGGCTATTTCGGCTATAAATGCCCATGAGCACTACTAGCAAATAGATGCACGACACTTTGGAGGCAATAGCAAGTCGGTTTATCGGTAGATTATGTGCATTGATACCCGCTATGCTTTGTGCGGCCACTATAAAAAGGGCTCCCGACAAACCCAATTGGAAGCTGAACATCAACCATAAACCTATGCCCACTACGGCACAAGCTACCAATGAGTTACTAACACGGTCTAGCTTAAACGAATAGCGAAGAGAATTTCGAATGCCGTATCTCAATACAAATTCAGTTTTTTATTTTGAATAATTATATAAGATCAAAATTTACATTCAAACATACGTAAAAATATAGAATTATAATCGTATTCAGTAAAAACGGGATCGCAGCTACCAAACGAGCCTGTCTAGAGTTTGGCAGGTAGTACGTCATACCTAATCCCCCTTCGGAGGGGGCGCGGTGGAATAAGGGCGTTGGGAGGGGGAGGTCGGTATCGAGCCGTGTTATACGATGGAAAACGAGCCCGCTTAGCTGAACGCAGAAATTGAAAATAAAAAAAAATGAAAAATAATTTTAAAAAGTGTATAGAATACACTATCTTTGTATCATCATAATTTAGGTTTATAATTGGTTAGTAAAGGTTTCCAGTCTCCCCGGCTGGAAACCTTTCGTTTTTGTAGGTAGGCTATTCATCCGCGGGGTTAATTCCGTCTATTCAACGACAACTGCCGTACCACTGGCTGTCACCATAAGCATGCTGCCGTTGTTTCCGATAGTTTCATAGTCCAGATCAATTCCAATCACCGCATTTGCCCCTAGCATAGAAGCGCGCTGTTGCATTTCATAGAGCGCCGTATCCTTCGCTTCGCGGAGTACTTTCTCATAAGACCCCGAACGTCCGCCTACTATGTCTCGGATCCCAGCAAAAAAATCCTTAATGAAATTGGCTCCTATAATGGTCTCCCCTGTTGCTATTCCCAGGTATTGCACTACCTTTTTTCCTTCTATGGAATTTGTCGTCGTTATGATCATGTTTTTTTTTTCGTTTAGAGGTCTATTGACGAGTAAATGTTACACCGTTTAGCTACTGCTCATTGTGTCCTGATATCGCATATCTCCCATTTACCCCAACTGCTCCAAAATCTCATCGCTAGGGTTCCCAAAAATGGATATCCCGCCAGCACCATTCTTCAATGCCAGCTTCACCGCATCACCAAATTCCTCCGGATTCTTAAAATCTGGCAGGTACAGTCCAGCATATAACGGAAATTTTCCGTGCAGGCCGTTGACTCCTTCCTTTACGGCATCGCCTATCCACCCTATCGTCTCCTTATAAAAACCATGATAGATCATGGGGTAAATGGCATTCAGTTCCCAATTGCACCAATCTTGCCGCACGATACGTTTAGCCACTTCGGGCGTTGGGAAAACAGCTGCACTAATCGGCTTTTTATGTTTCTTGGCTATGAGTGACAAACCATTGACCACTTCGGTAATCTGCCGATAGCGGAAATTGCGCCATGAGAGACTCTGGTCTGGATGTACTATTTGATCTATATCCTGACCCGTTTCTTTTTTAAATTTACTCTTGCATACCTCACAATAGCAAAAATCAAAGGCAGGCAGCTCCCTACTCTGGTCCAGCTTATAATTTTCCCAAAGATTGACTGGCAAAATCACGTCAACAAAACGAATATAATCCAAGTGGAGTCCATCTACAAGTTTCTTGCTCAATTGCTCTTCGGCCTTGTCCGCCAAATAAGTTCTCACCTCCTGCCTAGAGGGACACAAGAAGCGATAATAGCCTACATATGGCGGCTCGGTGGCACAGCTTTTTCCTTCCCTGCTCACGCTATACCATTCTGGATGGGCGGCCAGGAGCTCTTTTTCTCCTCTATTCATCGTCCACATCCAACGATGGGCTTCCAATCCCGCCGCCTTGGCCCTGGCAAAATGCCTTTCGCTGAATTCCTCAAAAAGCACCCCCACAATACCACTGCCTTTCCATTTCGAAAAACGCTGTTCCAGATCTATATCGCTTTCCTTCTCATCGGGATTCACCCAGACCCAATGTTTTGGCTTCCCTTTCTTCTTTACCTCGTCACCGTATTTTTTTGCAGACGTAGTCAAAGGCATCAGAGCTGCTGCCGTGCCACCTAGTAGTGTTGTTTTAAGAAATTCTCTTTTGTTCATGCTTTAATATATCGTATTCTATCACTGCCTTTTCAGCCTCAAAAAACCAAAGTAAATACCGTTCCTTTTCCCACCGAAGACTGTACCTGTATATTTCCTTTATGCATCAACATAATCTGTTTGCTGAGCGTGAGTCCCACTCCACTACCGTTTTTCCTTGTGGTAAAAAACGGAATGAAAATATTCTCCAATAAGTCTGCAGGGATTCCTTTTCCATTATCACTTACCTTGATGTGCGCTCTTCCTTGCACCAATTCGGCAGAGAGCTTGATAAGTGGCTCGGCCACCTCCTTTACCGCTTCTATGGCATTCAGGAGCAAGTTTATCAATACCTGCTCTATCAAGCTTACATCTAGGGTTAATTTCAACTGCGGATCTTTCAGGATAATATCCAGTTCGATATTTTTCTGAATGAGACTGGGCTCCATTAGTTGATATAGGTTTTCAAACAAGGTAGATGCTGCAATTTCCGATATATCGGGCTCGCTCACCTTATTGAGGCTGCGATAAGTACCGGCAAACTTGAGCAGTCCTTCGCTCCTTCTCTTGATTGTATCCGTTCCCAACCTGATATCATCCAGGTCTTCACTATAGGGCAAATCTTCCAATCGAGTCTTGAGCGTATCGGCCAATGACGATATAGGCGCAATGGAGTTCATGATTTCATGTGTGAGCACACTCAAGAGCTTTTGCCAGGCCTTTGCTTCGGTTTCATCTATGGCCTCATTGATGTTCTGAAAAGCCACCAAGCGATAAGTCCCCTCAGCGGTCTGAAAACGAGCAGAAGCAAGCTGCAATTTCAATTTTCCTGCGGGGGTTTGAATGCTAGCCCGATCTATCTTTCCGGGCGTGAGGGACAGGGCTTTATCTTGAAGTTCCTTGTTTCTCAAAGATAGGCCACCGATCGTGCCCAGATGTGGGATATTAAACAGGTCACGAAAAGAGTCGTTCATCCACATGACCTTGCCGCTCACTTCATCATAAGAAAGAATGGCCGTATTGACTACCTCCAAGATCTTTTGAAGGTACTGAAATTGCGTTTCCCGCTCGGTATTGATTTTTCTAAAAACGGCATTAATGTCGTTGAAGGCACTTCTGAGCGGCTTGATCTCCGCACGGGCATAATCCAAAGGGAAATTGCGGGAAAAATCGCGATATCTGGCCGCCTCGGCAAATTCTTCCAGCTCCTTGTATGTTCGTACCTGCGATCGAAAATTGAGTACCAACAGCCATACGACTATAGGCGATGCTAAAATAGCATAAAGGTATAGCTGTTGAAACACCAACCAAGCTACTCCGAATATGGCTCCCAAGAGAAAAATCGCACGTAAGAATAAGATACGTTTAAACTTGCGCATCAGATATTGTATTTTTCCAGCCTACGATACAGCGCCGTGCGGGTGATGCCGAGCTCCTTGGCCGCCTTGCTGATATTGCCATTGTGTTTCTCTATGACATTCATAATGGCGTGCTTTTCCATTTCACCAAGATTGAGATGTGCTGCCCCTTTCGGCTCGTTGCCTTCATTAGGCGATTCTATGGGCGAAAAAAGTATATCCTCTGCCGTCAAAGTGGTAGACTCGGCCATGATAATAGCCCTTTCAATACTATATTGCAATTCGCGTACATTACCGGGATAATGATATTGCAACAGCTTACGCTCTGCGGACCGATCTAGCTCGACGCTACCCTTCAGGTATTTATCGCCATACTTCTTCATGAAATGCCTAGCCAAGATAAGAACATCTTCGCCACGGTCTCTCAAAGGAGGCACCTGCACTTCCACCGTATTGATCCGGTATACCAAGTCCTTTCTGAAACGTGCTTCGTCGGCGAGCGCCTTGAGAGGCACGTTGGTGGCGCAGAGCAAGCGAATATCTACCGGAATGGGTGTATTGCTACCAAGAGGTATAACTTGCCTATTCTGCAAAACACTGAGTAATTTGGCCTGCTGTTGCAATGAAATGTTCCCTATTTCATCCAAAAATAAAGTACCTCCATTGGCTGCCTCAAAACGACCAATCCGATCTTCCCTGGCATCCGTAAAAGCGCCTTTTTTATGGCCAAAAAGCTCACTCTCAAACAAGGTATCGGTCAATGCCCCCACATCTACCTTCACGTATGGATTTGCCTTTCGCAGGGATTGCTGATGAATGGCATGGGCAATGAGGTCTTTTCCCGTACCGTTCTCCCCCAATATGAGTATATTGGCATCCGTCGGTGCTATTTTGCTGATCTTATACAGCAGGTTCTTCATCACGGCAGACTCGCCCAAAAGCTCTACCTGTCCAGCAATGACGTCTTTCTGCACTTTACTTGCTTTCTTACTGGAGGCAAGTAAACCAGATATGACATCCAGCAGATGTTCATTTTGCCAGGGCTTCACGACAAAGTCCGCCGCACCTTGTTTGAGGGAGGCAACTGCCAGATCAATGGCCCCATAGGCCGTAATCATAATGACTGGTATATTGGGACGAAGCGACTTGACCTTGCCTAACCAAAACAATCCTTCATTGCCTGTATTGATCACACTCTTGAAATTCATATCCAACAGAATCAGGTCAAAACTATGCCTTGACAAAAGAGCTGGAATGTTTTCGGGATTCTTGTCGGCAATCACCTCTGCTACTTCTCTTTTCAGCAAAAGTTTTACCGCGGTAAGCACATCTGGGTCATCATCGATAATTAGTATACGGGCGTTTTTCATGTCTAAAGTTTTACTGGATATCAGCTGTCGGCAATCAGCCATCAGTCAATCACCGAACACTGATAGCCGATTTCCGATAGCCGTTGGGCGATAGCTGACAGCTAAGCATGTAAAGCTACAATTATGCCTGTATTTATAAAAATCTGTTTTTCAATATCCTTGCAATGTATGCAAAAAAACAGAACTGTCCGATAACGGACAGTTCTGTTTCAATTCGAACAATTTCCCCCGACCTACACTGTCTTGGATATCGAATTCAATGCCTCCAGCAAACGGTCTAAATCCCGTAAGCTTGTATAAACATGCGGGGTGATGCGCACGCAGCTCACATGCTCATTGACCATCGCAGTAGTATGTATTTTGTACTTGTTGAACAGCGCGCTGTCCAGTTCGGGAGCTGTCATTCCCTCCATGCTAACGCCACAGATGCCACAGGAATAAGCTGGAAGTAAAGAAGTACTCAACCTAACCCTCGGTATAGACAAAGCCTCTTTTGCCCAGTAATCTTTCAGGTAGCGTATACGTTCTTCCTTTCGCTTGCCCCCTATCCCTTCATGGAAATTGATGGCTTCTCCTATTCCCTGCTCTATGGGGAAGCTACGTGTACCCAAAGTCTCAAACTTCCGAATATCGTTGCGCTTGGGATCGGCATCGCTGAATATGGGCCAAATGTTGGGGATATGTTCTTTCTTCATCCACATCATCCCTGTGCCTATTGGAGCGCTTAGAAATTTGTGCAAGCTTGTTCCAAAATAATCACAACCGAGCTCGGAAATCTTAAAATCAAGCAAGCCAAAGGAATGCGCACCGTCTACAATTACCTGAATGCCATGCTCATGCGCCATTTGGCATATTTTCTTAACAGGCATAATCTGCCCCACCCAATTGATGACATGGGTCACATGAATGATTTTTGTTTTCGGTGTAATGGCATTTTTATAAGCATTCACTATAAGTTCATCATCTTCGACAGGAAAATCGAAAGACAATTGCTTGTATATAATACCGTCACGCATAGCCCTTTGCTTCCAGGCTTGCATCATGTTTGGATAGTCGAGGTAACAACCAATTACTTCATCGCCCCGCTGGAGGTCTATGCCAAAGATCACGGTATTCAATGCTTCGGTGGCATTTCGGTTTATGGCTATTTCTTCTGTATCCGCTCCAGCCAGCTTGGCTAGCCTTTGCCGCAAGGGTTCCCTTCCTTGATCCAGTATACGCCACATATAATAAGAAGGACCTTGATCTGATAATTTATTATACGTTTCTACTGCTTTCTGTACCACAATAGGAGATGGAGAAACTCCTCCGTTGTTTAGAATAAGTATATTGGAATAACTAGCACTATAGCCTTGTTGTATCACCGACCAATAGTCTTCGTCTTTCGCCATCACTTGGGGAGAAAGGCCCTCTTTTGCATGATTCACCCTTGTTAATTCGGGCAGCATTTCCTTTGAGAACAGGTTATTTGAAGAAAAAGCACCAGCAAGTAACGCTGTGCTGCGCAAAAACGTACGTCGGTTTTGTTTTTTATTCATAAAAGAACGAAGAAAGAGTAAAAATAATCACTACCAAACGGATAAACTTAAAAACAGGCAATAAACTCACTTAACTTACTGATTATCAGTAAATATTTTCATTAGATAAAAAAGCCACCCCCCCCCTGTTTTTTAGAACAGTTCTACCTGTATACAAGGTGGTTTATTTCGTTTTTTCTGTTTGCTGTAAGTTCTCCTGCTGTTCTGCACCATC
>NZ_ATZA01000004.1 GCF_000427965.1 Olivibacter sitiensis DSM 17696
AGTCCCGGACGACCTGTATCTTTCTTGGGAAATGCTTTGTAATAAATGTTCGACAAACTATCCCAGGGAAGCAGATGAGCTAACTTAACCCAACGGTTTTCTGGGTTAAGATGACGATCAAAAGGAGACTCAAATCCCTCAATAATGAGCTGATTCGGACTGCTATAAATAGGGCTAGGTGCACGCCTTTTTGATGCTTTTTTCATAAATCCTTGCACTTGACAACCTAAAAATAACTATAATTCATTGGTTAACAAAACGAATAGAGTTTTTCAGCAGACCCTAAGCTATGTATATTGTCCACATCAATCGCATCCATCTCTTGCGGTAGCTCTTTATATGCTAAAGCGATGACCCGCATGGCACTACTTGACCAATCCTCAATTTCCCTATCGATTTTTTCTCTTTCCGCATGATCTATATGGATACGCTCGTCCCTATTCGTTCGTGCAATTGAGTATTTCAGTACCATTTCGGGGGCACCTACGACAAATAGCATTCGCCTCCCCGACCAATCTACTAGTGTTGCCCGCATTTTAATTTTCGAATCAAAAGGCAGGTCATCTATTCGTTTGATCGTGGAAGAAAACTTGTCATAATAACCAGATTTTCTGGACAAAGCAAGCAAAGCCCCTTCCGTAGGGTCTCCAATGAGTTCATAGGAATCACCATTTTCCTTAATCTCCGCATTATTGCAATATCCAGCAATCGCCATTAATGTTTGATAAGCCTTATTCTCCTTGTCACTGCTACCATCCATGGCGCTAATAGTTCCATAGGGTGACCAGCCCAACCCAGTGGTGGCAAAGACATCCTGAAATCCGGAGCGGAACTGAATAACCGTTAAGACATTTTGGGTCAGTGTTCCCGTTTTGTCCGTCACGATAGTGGTCACGGCCCCCAAGGTTTCGATAGCCGAAAACTCGCGAATGATGACATTCCGTTTGGCCATCCTTTGCGTGCCTATGGCAAGTACAATGGACACAATGGCTGGCAAGCTTTCGGGAATAGCAGAAACCAGCATGGCTATGGAAGTAAACAACAAGGTTTCCACTCCCATTCCTCGCAAAAAATAGCCAATAAGGAACATGATGGTCGCACTGGCTATCGCAATAGTACCCATTTGCTTAGCCAATACATCAATTTTTTCATGAAAATGGGTTTTATGCTGTTTGATGGCAGTCATGGAACGCGCAATTTCCCCAAGCACCGTATGTTCGCCTGTAGCCACCACTACCCCAGTGGCAAAACCGCCCGCAACAAATGTCCCCTTCCATATCATGTTTGCCCTGTCAGCCAGTGGAGTATCCGTTTTTAGAATATCAACCTCTTTCCTAATCGGCAACGATTCTCCCGTGAGCGAAGCTTCGATAGTTCGAAAATTCTTGGCACCGATAAGCCTAATATCGGCTGGAACATTATCCCCTTCTTCCAAAACCACGATATCTCCAGGCACCAGCTCGCGCGCATCTATTGCATGACGTTCGCCGCTCCTTACCACCTTGGCCATCAACACAACCATGGATTTCAGGGAAGCCACGGACCGCTCAGCCTTCATTTCTTGTACGAAAGCAATGATGACGTTAATAATTATAATAGCTAGGATGATATATAGATCTATGACATGCCCGCCCACATAAGAAATAACAGCTGCCAACAACAAAATCCATATAAGCAAACTCTTGAATTGAGCTAGTAGAATTTCAATCCAGGTTCTGGCATCATGCGCCGGGATCTCATTATAGCCATATTTTTCACGTAGTTCTTCTACTTGCTGGATATTGAGTCCTCGCTGTGCATCAGTCTGTAGGCTATGGATAGCGTCTCTTGCGGATATGGCATGCCAAAAATTCTGCCGTTTTAGTTGTTTCATGCTACTTCCCGTGTTCATCAATTTCCCTATAAATTCAAGGAAATAAAATTAACACCTAACAAAAAGAACAACAATGATTTACGCCAGAAAAAAGATGATATTAGTCACATTTTAATACCGTGCTAATATATTCGGTTAATTAAGGAATCTAATTTGCCGAATTTTTCTTATTAATCTGATTGTCTGCTGCGGCAGCCGCTCCAAGCAAGGCAGCGCTACCTATGAGCACAGCGGCAGTCGTACCTTTTACTTCCCTGAACACGAACGTATCTCCACGCTGGTTTCTATAATTGAGCATATTTTCAGGCCTTAGGTTCTTCATTTTCACTACTTCGGATACATAAAACTCATGCTCAAAATTCATCAACCTAGGTTGATTGGAACTTTTATCTATCACATAGACCGTCAGGTAGCTCTTAAACGTAAGCGGTGTATTCTCTGGCGAGAATTGTGAGACTTTCACCGTATTAGTATATCCGTCCAAATCGGCTATCTCTTGATTCTTATATTCGCTATTGGAAATATTTCTAAAAAAATCATCAGGCAACCGCAGCTTGGTCCTTTCCACACGGGCCTTTGGAGGAATAAAGTCCATCCCCCGCGGCAAGGTAGCCTGTGCGTTAAAGGTACCAAAGGAACTTCCTCCTGTCCACCCATCACGTGTGACATAACCAGACCCCGAAGAGAAACTATTACCCTGAATATCGATTTCATCCCCCATGTAACTGGTGGCGTAATCGTCCACAATGAGAGCAGAACGTTGCCAATCTATGTACAACGGTTCGTTGAGCTTGTTGTACACTTCCACATTGACCGGAGCATCTACCCCGAAAAAATTGTATGTAATCTTCAGAGAATCATTTTCGACAATAAAAAGGCCGGATTGGTCATCTTTAACTAGTGCATCTGCCGTATCTACCTTACTCAGGTAATACGTGGAGCAGCTACTCAACAAAATCGAGAAGAATAAATAAGGGACAAACTTTTTCATAAGGTTACAATTTGACTCAAATATAATTAAAATCCCCTCACAAAAAAAGGTTCTACGCTGTAAATCAGCCAACAAGAACTATCGTCACAGCATTGTTATCTTCATGGATAAAAAATCAATCGGATCCCGAAGCAAAATACCTCCTATAGGCCGGATTGATTACAAGCACAAACACCCGATGTCAATTGGTAGATATGGACCAAAATCCAGTATCTTCAAATACCTGAAACAGGTATCGATACGATCAAGTCTTCTTGATTAACCAATTCCTCTTAAATATTAATCATTTTTTCACTATGGCATTAAATATCCTTGATATTACAATCACATATCCTATAAGTCACTGGATGTATGGATCGGGATCAACACCCATTTTTACCGGTTTAACCTTAATATCAAAAGTATATTCCTCCAGACAAATCTTGCATTTCAATATCTTTATCAATATCAAAAACGGTATTACAATCTGAAGAAAAATGATTGTCAGTAAATTATGGCTTTAAATTTTTTTGTCTTCTTAGCTATGTTGAGCAACCATTTATTTCCTCTCCCATAATGCCGCACGCATACGGTGAGTGCAGTGTTAATAAACAAATCAAAATCAACCCAAAAAGAGATGAACAAAACCCAAAAGACAAAAAAACTGACAAACTGTCATTAAAAAATTAATACTATCTTTGCAACATATTTTGAATTGAGATGCTTGAATCACAGATCACATTGAAGGACCACGATGAGGCACGCCAGGGCGAAGCGCTCCTATTGGACAAGAAAGAAGGACGCAGCGGCCGCAAACTCTATATAGAGAGCTACGGTTGCCAGATGAACTTTGCCGATAGTGAAATTGTCGCCTCTATATTGATGGACAAAGGATTTGAAACGACGGGAGACTATAAAGAGGCTGATGTTGTATTTATAAACACTTGTTCTATCAGGGAAAATGCGGAGCAAAGGGTACGCAACAGGCTCAAGGAATTTGAAACGGCAAAAAGTAAGAATCCGGGAATGATTGTGGGCGTGCTGGGCTGTATGGCCGAGCGCCTGAAATCCAAGTTTCTGGAAGAGGAAAAGCTGGTCGATGTGGTGGTAGGCCCAGATGCCTATCGCGATTTACCTAGCCTCATAGAACAAGTCGACGATGGTACCCGTGCCGTCAATGTGCTTTTGTCTCGCGAGGAGACCTATGCCGACATCAATCCAGTGAGGTTAAACACCAATGGCGTGACCGCCTTCATCTCCATTATGCGTGGTTGCGACAATATGTGCTCGTTCTGCGTAGTACCCTTCACCCGGGGCCGTGAGCGAAGCCGCGAGCCGCGATCTATCGTCCGCGAAGCACAAGCGCTCTTTGATGCAGGCTATCGGGAGGTAACGCTATTGGGCCAAAACGTAGACTCCTATAAGTGGACCCCACCTGTTGCGGAAGGCGAACCTGCAGCAGAAACCATTACTTTTGCCAAATTACTGGTCATGGTAGCAGAGATAAATCCACTTCTAAGGGTACGTTTCTCTACTTCGCACCCCAAGGATATCACGAACGAAGTGCTGTACGCCATAGCAGAACACGAGAACATCTGCAATTATATACACCTTCCCGTGCAATCCGGCAACTCACGTATACTGGAGCTAATGAACCGTACCTATGACAAAGAATGGTACCAGGAACGTGTGGATGCCATTAGGCGTATCATTCCCAGCTGTGCCATCTCTACCGATGTCATTACCGGTTTCTGCACGGAAACGGAAGACGAGCACCGGGACACGCTAGCCATGATGGATTACGTGCAGTATGACTATGCCTATATGTTTGCCTATTCGGAAAGACCGGGCACCTTGGCGGCAAAACGTTATGAAGACGACATACCCGACGAAGTAAAAAATCGCCGATTGACAGAAGTTATTGCCAAACAGCGGGAACACAGCCTACTACGTTTGCAAGCACAGGTAGGTAAAACACAAAAAGTGCTAATAGAAGGTTACTCCAAGCGTTCCGACAAGGATTATTGTGGCAGAAACGACCAAAATGCCATGGTAGTATTTCCTGTAGACGAGCGCTTCAAAAAAGGCGATTATGTACATGTCCTTGTGGAAAAATGTACATCGGCTACATTGATTGGAAAAATCAACAATTAAATAACATACAATAATATTATATATAGATTGGTACTTTTCTAAGTACTAAGTACTATTTACTAAGTACTAACAAATGGATATCCAAGATATTAAAAACAGATTTGGTATAATAGGAAACTCACCGCTACTAAACAGGGCCATCGACGTAGCCCGACAAGTGGCCCCTACCGATATTTCCGTACTTATAACCGGAGAAAGCGGTAGCGGTAAGGAAGTTTTTTCCCATATCATTCACCAATTGAGTGCCCGCAAACACGGCCCTTTCATTGCCGTCAACTGCGGCGCTATCCCCGAGGGCACAATAGACTCGGAACTTTTCGGCCATGAAAAGGGCTCATTCACTGGAGCGCATGAGGCAAGAAAGGGCTATTTCGAGGTCGTAAACGGAGGCACCATCTTCCTTGATGAGGTAGGTGAGCTCCCACTGGGCACGCAGGCACGCCTTCTTCGTGTACTGGAGTCGGGAGAATACATCCGCGTAGGCTCGTCCAAAGTGCAAAAAACAAATGTCCGTGTCGTTGCGGCCACTAATGTGGATGTCTACGAGGCTGTAAAAAAAGGTAAATTCCGTGAAGATCTTTACTATAGGCTCAACACCGTGCCACTACGCATTCCCCCTCTTAGGGATAGAAAAGAAGATATCTATCTGCTCTTCCGCAAGTTTATTGCCGACTTTACGGACAAATATAGAAGCCCGAACGTTCAACTGACAGATGATGCCCAACAACTGCTCGTTTCCTATAACTGGCCAGGAAACGTGAGGCAGCTAAAGAATATTGCTGAACAAATAGCCGTACTGGAAAAAGAAAGGCTCATCACCGCTCAGATACTTAGGCAGTACCTTCCCATGGATCAGGGGAGTTCGCTTCCCATGCGCGTGGAAGGCAGCAAGGAAGATTTTTCTGAACGAGACATCTTATATAAGGTGCTTTTTGACATGAAAAAGGACATGGTGGACTTGAAGAAGTTGGTAGTAGAGCTTTTACAAAATGGCATCAATGCCAATACCATAAATGATAACAGTCCCTACTTAAACCAATTATATCAGGATGTTAATGCCAATCGAGGTGAATCCATGATACCGGCCACACTGACCATTCACCATAACAAAGACGAGAAAAAAGAACCCAGTTATGATTTCGTGCCGCATGAGGAAGAAGTAGAAGAGTCGCTCTCCTTAATAGACAGAGAGTCTGACCTCATCAAAAAGGCTTTGAAAAAATACAAAGGGAAACGTAAATTAGCTGCTCAGGAATTAGGCATATCCGAACGTACGCTCTATAGGAAGATCAAAGATCTAAATTTGAATTAGATGATTATAAAGATCAAAAATAAAAAACTATTCACTCATTGTGTTCTTCTCCTTTTAATTGTTGGACTAGGCACCTCTTGCGCCTCCTATTCACTGAGCTTGGCCGGGGCATCCATTCCGGCAGAAATGAAAACGTTCACCGTGGAGTTTTTCGAAAACAATGCGCAAATCGTCAACCCCATACTGAGTCAAAATTTCACAGAAGCACTTAAGGACCGCATTCGCAACCAATCTCGATTGAGCCAAATAGACCAAGAAGGAGATGCCATGTTTACCGGGGCGGTCACGGGCTATGCCATTGGACAAGCAGCCGTGGGAGGGCAAAATGATCAAGCTCAATTGAACCGGCTTACCATCACCATTCAGGTAAAATATACCGACAACATCAATCAGGACAACAGCTTTGAACAATCGTTTTCCAGGTATCAAGATTTTAGCGGTGACTTGCAAACCAGTGAAGCAACCATGAATACAGCCATTATTAATATGCTCACAGAGGATATTTTCAATCGAGCTTTTGCCAATTGGTAACACACAAAACCGAAATAAGCGTAGCAGACAATGAAGCAACAATCTCTGAAAGAAATCTTCCATCAACTACTAGTTACACCAAACTATGCCGACAAGGAGTCAATCGATTCCCTGATCGACGTGTTTCCATATAGTCGTGCATTGTGGTTTGTTAAGGCTAAAATGGAGGTTTCTTCGCCGGAGATTTATCCTCAGCAGACAACTGCGCTCACCAGGGCTGCACTATTGGCTGGCGACAGCGATGTTTTGGCTCAATATCTCTATACGGGAACAACGCCTGCACTAGAGCCAAATACGGCAACTTCTGAAAACTCTTCATCCCTTATAGATAATCGCATTACAGATGCCGAAGAACAAGTAGCCGCATCGGTTGACGAAAACGAAACGACAGCCCTAAGTGAGCTGCCCACGGAAGAAGAAACTTCAACTCCACTTGTCACGGATGCTAGCCTAACCGCCAACGAGCAGCCAGCCTACGAAACCGAAGCTGGCGAAAATGAATCCCCGCAGCAAGAGGAAGAAACCCTTTACGATCAAAACGCTGCTATTGTAGACAAGCAAGAGAATGAAGAAGCAATCGGTTCAGACTACATAGAAAATTCGGAGATCTCCCAGGAGGACGCAGCACCAGAAGAAATAATAGCCGCCGACGAGCAGGAGATTTTAGAAACGCATTATAGCAACGAGCATAGCAGTGCGGAGCAGGAAGATGAAAAAGAGGCATCCACCATTCCCCAACGCGAGGAGCTTGAAGATCCATCAATCAACGAGCTGCCCCCAGAAGGCGAATTTGAAACGGACATAATTGAAACTGCTTCAGCATCTGTTGTTGAACCTGAAAAAGAACAAAGCGCCGAAACCACCCTATCTATCGACGAGGAGGAGCAAGAAGAAGTAAACAGTTCAAACTACATAGAAAATTCGGAGATCTCCCAGGAGGGCGCAGCACCAGAAGAAATAATAGCCACCGACGAGCAGGAGATTTTAGAAACGCATTATAGCAACGAGCATAGCAGTGCGGAGCAGGAAGATGAAAAAGAGGCGTCCATCATTCCCCAAAGCCAGGAGCTCGAAGATCCATCAGTCAACGAGCTGCCCCGAGAAGGCGAATTTGAAACGGACATAATTGAAACTGCTTCAGTACCCGATGAAGCACCTGTTGTTGAACCTGAAAAAGAACAAAGCACCGAAACCAACCTATCGCCTGCTGTCGGCAAGGAGGAAAAAGAAGAGGTAAGCAGATACGATGACGAGCATATGCCTTACAGTTTTCTTTGGTGGTTGCACAAGACACGTATAGATTATGCAGATACCTATCAGCCGTATAATGTTCACGACAGTCGATTGTCGAAGACAAAAAAACCTGCGGGGAATGACATCGACACCCTATTGGATCAGCAAATAAAGCAACATATATTTAACCTGCAAGCACCCGAAAAGAAATTAAGTATCCAAGACACGGGCAAAGAGGAAAGAACTTTTCATTTTGCGTCAAAAACAGACGACATCATAGATCGGTTCATCAAGGAAGAGCCCCAAATCACGCCACCGCGCGCAGATAAAATAACCTTGGAAAACAAGGCCAGGAAAAGTGCCGAGGACGAATCGGAATTTGTATCCGAAACGCTCGCCACTATTTATATCCAACAGGGGCTATACCACAAGGCAGAAGAAACTTACAGCAAATTAAGTTTGAAATATCCCGAAAAAAGTGCTTACTTTGCCGACCGTATCGAAGACTTAAGAAAAAGAAAATAATTAAATAACAAATAAATGTATTATTTACTGCTCACACTTATTATTGTTGCCTCCATCCTGTTGGTATTAATCGTGCTTATACAAAATCCAAAGGGGGGTGGTTTGGCTTCTGGATTTGCTGGAACCAACAACCTGATGGGGGTTCAACGTACTGGAGACATCCTAGAAAAAGGAACCTGGATCTTGGTCATCACCATCATGGTTTGTTCATTACTAATAAATATCGTTGGTGCTGGCCCTTCGTCCGGCAACCAAGGCCGCGAATTACAACAGCAAATAACGCCAACTACGGCTCCTTCCAGCCCCTTGACTCCTGGTACTTCAAGCACAGAACCAGCTACTGGCACTGTAGCGCCAAGCGAAGCTGACACTAGCAAATAGGTTGCGCACAACAAAAATAGTTGACTCTACTATAAAGAGAGAAAGCATCTGCCAATGGGAGATGCTTTTTTATTTGTCAGTATGCTGACAACCTGACATCGCCTACCGAATAGAGAGTGTATTCAAAAATGAAAAATTGGCAAGAAACAAGCATAAAGATCTCTTGGCATAATTCATGAGTATAACCAACCAGAAATTTAACGTTAATCTTTTTAAACAATTAAATAATTTAAAAGAACCATGTCACTAAGTATTAAACCTATCGGAGACAGAGTGGTAGTAGAAGCTGCTGCCGCTGAAGAAAAAACTGCTTCAGGAATTTACATTCCAGATACAGCAAAGGAGAAACCCTCCAAGGGAACCGTAGTTGCGGTTGGGGAAGGAAAAAAAGATGAACCTTTGACCGTAAAAGTTGGAGATCAGGTACTCTATGGCAAATACGCCGGCACAGAAATCACTTACGAAGGCAAGGAATATTTAATTATGCGCGAATCCGATATTTACGCTGTTCTTTAAGAGCGAGCACAAAATATCCCTTTAACAAACAAAAAATCAAAAAACAGTATTAGTTTTTAAACGATCGGCTTCAGGAGAATCTTGAAGAATATTGTATAAAACTTCAAACTTAATTTTATTATGTCAAAACTAGTTAAATATAACGTCGAAGCACGCGACTCATTGAAAAAAGGCGTGGATATCTTGGCTAACGCCGTGAAAGTAACCCTAGGACCTAAAGGGCGTAACGTCATTATCGAAAAGAAATTCGGATCGCCATCAATCACTAAGGATGGTGTTTCTGTAGCAAAGGAAATCGACCTGAAAGATCCTTTGGAAAACATGGGAGCCCAAATGGTAAAAGAAGTAGCGTCCAAAACAGCCGACCAAGCAGGTGATGGAACTACTACCGCTACCGTATTGGCACAAGCCATTGTAAGTGCCGGTATCAAGAACGTAGCCGCTGGTGCTAATCCCATGGATTTGAAACGCGGTATAGACAAGGCCGTAGCTGCTATAGTTACCGATTTGCGCAAGCAATCTCAAACCGTTGGCGAAGATTTTGCAAAAATCAAACAAGTAGCAACTATCTCTGCCAATAACGACGAAGTAATCGGTGAACTGATTGCCGAGGCGATGGAAAAGGTAGGCAAGGACGGTGTCATCACCGTAGAAGAAGCAAAAGGTACGGAAACCGAAGTCAAAACCGTAGAAGGTATGCAATTTGACCGTGGCTACCTTTCTGCCTATTTTGTCACCAATACCGACAAAATGGAAGCAGAACTGGAAAATCCCTACATTTTGATCTACGACAAGAAGATCAGCAATATGAAAGAGTTGCTTCCTATCCTAGAAAAACAAGTGCAAACAGGCAAACCATTGTTGATCATTGCAGAAGATTTGGACGGCGAAGCATTGTCGACCTTGGTGGTAAACAAGATTCGTGGTGCGCTGAAAGTAGCAGCCGTTAAGGCTCCTGGCTTTGGCGATCGTCGTAAGGCCATGTTGGAAGACATCGCCATCTTGACCGGCGGTACCGTTATTTCTGAAGAAAGAGGTTTCAAGTTGGAAAACGCAGATCTTTCTTTCTTGGGTCAGGCAGAAAAAGTAGTTATCGACAAAGACAACACAACTATCATCAATGGCTCTGGCGAAACAGAACAAATCAAGGCTCGTATCGGTCAAATCAAATCTCAAATAGAGACAACTACATCTGATTACGATCGCGAAAAATTGCAAGAACGTCTTGCTAAGCTATCTGGCGGTGTTGCTGTTCTTTACGTAGGCGCTGCCACAGAAGTGGAAATGAAAGAAAAGAAAGACCGCGTAGACGACGCATTGCATGCCACACGCGCTGCCGTTGAAGAAGGCATCGTTGCTGGTGGTGGCGTAGCCTTCATCCGTGCCATCGAGGCGCTGGAAGGCCTTAAAGGCGACCACGAAGACGAAACTACCGGTATCAATATCATCAAACGCGCAGTAGAAGAACCTCTTCGTCAAATCTGTAACAACGCAGGTATAGAAGGATCTATCGTTGTGCAAAAGGTAAAAGAAGGCAAGAGCGATTACGGTTACAATGCTCGCCACGATCGCTATGAAAACCTCATCGGTGCCGGTGTCATAGACCCAACTAAAGTATCTCGTGTAGCTTTGGAAAATGCTGCCTCCATAGCAGCTATGCTATTGACTACCGAATGTGTACTGGCAGACGAACCAGAGGAAGAAAAAGCAGGTGCTGCTGCTCCAGGTATGGGCGGTGGCATGGGCGGCATGATGTAAGAGTAACATTCATGCACAAAAAAGCGGAACATTTGTTAAAATGTTCCGCTTTTTTTATTTTTTATCTAAGACAACCCGAAAACATAAGATCATAAGCCTGTCTTTTGAGTAGGTTTCACCACTACCCTTCTCTTGGTCTTATTAGGTTTTATAAAGGAAGTTAATTTGCTGATCCCAGCAGCAATCCTATCTTTATTCAGCATGCCTGCTGCTTGATTAGATGCAAATGCCAGGACAATGCGCTTAATAAAACCAGCCTTCCTGAACAATACCTTATTGACAAAAAACGGCAATCCCAACTGCAATAAACCAGTGATGCTATCGGGATGGAATTCGGAAGATCCTTTTGACGTGGAGGACTCGCCACCACCTATAAAAAAAGAGCCTAGACTTTTAATGAATCCAAAAGGCTTATTTACTTTCGCTTTTGCCAAAGCTACCTGATTTGAAAGGAAAAGTTCTTGCTCACTCTTCACCTGCTTCAATCGTGCAATTTCGGCATGCAGCTCAGTAATATTGTTTATTTTATTTCTCATTGTTTCCTCCTTCATTCCATTTCCTTAAAAACGAATTGACCATCGAACCGCCAATACTACGCTTAATAGCCCCTCCAAAAAGGGATAATAAGATGATTAACAGAAAAAATACGGCTCCCGTAACCAAAAAGCCCAAAGCATAGCTGTTCATGAGCTCTCCTAAAAACAATGCGAGTGATATGCTTAGATATACGAGAAGGAAAAATGCAAACACAAGCTTTACGATTGTAAGCAATATAACTGGGACAATCTGTGACAATCGCTCTACGGATTGCAAAACAAAAAGATCTTTATTCGTTTGTATGTATTCCTTTAGCTTGTGTATTACGCCTTTAAGAGAAAATTTTTCGTTTTCCATAAATACTTTTTAAATTTTGCCTTTTATATAGGCCCAATTACCCAACGATTAACATTCCCTTGCGTAAGTAAAAGGGATGAAGACATCCTACATATCCTTTCTCTGGATTGATCTGATATAACGTTTCTTCATAATAAAGGCTAGAAAAATTTAGGCTACGAAAGCCTTATATATTGGGTTGCCTATGCCTATTCTCTAACAACAGCGATAGGCAACCCTCTTCTTATTAACAATTACCTGCTTCTATATTCAGGCGTGTTCTTCTATAGCGTCCTCTAGTTCCGCTTCACCTTTGTTAATCTTAGATTTGATAGTAGACACCACACGTTCTTTCAAGTCGTTCAATGTTTCTACCTGTTCAGCGGTTCTTTCTTTAATA
Source organism: Olivibacter sitiensis DSM 17696 (assembly GCF_000427965.1). Taxonomy (GTDB): domain Bacteria; phylum Bacteroidota; class Bacteroidia; order Sphingobacteriales; family Sphingobacteriaceae; genus Olivibacter; species Olivibacter sitiensis. The sequence continues at coordinate 12,527 of NZ_ATZA01000004.1, forward strand.
GCATCGCTTAAATCTTTCAAGGAATCGCTGATTTTATCTCTTGTATCGGCACCTTTTTCTGGTGCAAATAAGATTCCCAATGCTGCTCCTGCCGCTAGGCCAGCCAAAAGCGCTGCAACCACTTTCCCATTATCATTCATAGCTTTTAAAAATTATAAGGTTAAAAAAAACAATAATATCCACTAAATCTAAACAAATTACGCCATCCCTTCAGCGCAATTATATAAAAAGCTTCTTTTATAAACTTCTTACAAGGAATACAAACTTAACAGCAAACAGTTTGCCAAAAATTCATTCTTTGCTAATTCCTCTTTCAGCGTCTCTTACTTCCGCCAATCTATTTGTCTCATATATTTTTATGGTGATCAGGAAATAAGAAAGTAACAGCGGGCCAAAAACCAAGCCCATGATACCGAACATTGGAATACCGATGATGACACCAATGATGGTAATGATAGGATGGATGTCGCCTACTTTCTTGGCAATAACTAACCGGAGCACATTGTCCACATTAATGACCAGTATCAATGTCCAGAGTAGCATGCCTAATGCATGAGCCGTGTCTCCATCCACAAATTTTATAATGCATGCTGGTATCACTACCATGGGGGCCCCCACCACGGGAATAAACGAAAGGATAGTACAAATTACTCCCCAAAAAATCGGATCCCCAAAACCGAAAATATAATAGCCCAAAGCCACCAAACTACCCTGTACTATGGCTATAAATCCTTGGCCCAACACATTTGAATAGGTGATATTCCTTAATTCCAGTCCAAAGCGAATGGCGTTTTCATCCCTAAAGGGCGAATACCGAAGTAGCCCCCTTTCGAATCCTTTGTAATTGACAAACAAAAAATATAGGAGGAAGTACATCACCGTGATATCCAGAAAAAGCCCCGCCGCACTGTTGAGTACGGACGTCAATAGCCCCCCCGCATAGGTTATGCCTTGTTGTATATTATCGGAAATCAAGTCTGGTTGATTTAATTTATCTCCCATGAACTTATTAACCTGCTCCACGATCTCATTTATTTGTTCTGGATTCTTGGTAAACGTAATCACCTTCTTGGCTATCATGCTGATAAATCCATAAACAGGCAGCACGATGACAAACAAAGAACCGACAATCAAGGAGACAGCAGCCAAGGATGGGCGCCACCGCCATTTTTCTATCAAAAACACATTGATGGGTCTAAATATGGTATACATCACCAATGTAGCCAAGATGGCACCAAAAATACCCCGAATAGAATAAATAATGAACCCTCCCAACACCAGGATGAGTACCAAGGTGATGTTGTTTCTTTGCTTTTGACTAAATAGATTTGTTGACATATACTTCGTTAAATAAAACCTCCATAATGGACAAGGCTTATGTTTAAACCGCAATTTAAAACTTTGGTTTTCTTTTTTCCAAAAAGGCAGAAACACCTTCCTGAAACTCGCTGTTGCCAAAACAAGATCCAAATTCCTGGATCTCTACTTCAAATCCTTTTTGGCCAAATACTGCATTGATAGCCCGAATAGCCGCTGATATGGCTTTGGGTGAGCGACTGGCAACCACATCAAGCATTTCCTTTGCCTTGGTCAGCAGCTCCTCCCCCGAGACTACATGATTGACAAGACCTATTTGTAACGCTCGTTCTGCCTCTACCATATTGCCCGTAAGGATCATTTCAAATGCAAAGCCTTTTCCCACCAATTGAGACAGACGTTGCGTACCACCGTATCCGGGGATAATGCCCAGTGAAACTTCGGGCAAGCCCATCTTGGCTGTAGTAGAAGCGATACGTATATGGCAAGCCAAAGCCAACTCCAAGCCACCTCCCAAGGCAAAGCCATTGATGGCAGCAACTACTGGTTTCGGTGCATTCTGTATGAAGTCAAACAGCCGATGTCCTGCACGGGCCATATCCATGCCCTCTTCCTTTGTACGACCCAAAAACTCCTTGATGTCAGCGCCCGCTACAAAAGCCTTCTCCCCTTGCCCTGTTAAAACAATCCCACGAACCCGATCGTCGTTGAAGACCTCGCTGAAAGCCGAGTACAATTCATCCAAGGTGACCTTATTCAGCGCATTCAGTGCTTTTTCCCTATTGATTGCAATAGTGGCTATATTCCCTTCTATTTCTGTTATAAGATTGATATAGGACATAATTATGCAGCTTTTTTTGGTTTAAACATTTTTGATATACATCAACTCTATTTCCGTCCAATATAGTGAAATTTTCTATTCGTTCGCCTCTTTAGAAATCTTAACAATTTTTAACATGCTCTACATTTGTAATTGTCACATTATTACGATATTTTCGTAAATCAATTAATCATTCAGAGAATAACAAGTATCATATGAAACATTTCGCTACACTCTTCTTTATTGCACAGCTGCTTACGGGCGGTTGCCACGCGCTGGCGCAGGAAGCCAACACTGCACTCGTCAGTATCACATATGATTTTGTACATGTCAACGATACGACTAACAGGGAAAAGCCGATCAAAGAAGAAATGATCCTCTATTTGGGAGAAAAAGGAAGTGTCTACAAAAGTCTTACGAAAGAAAAAGCCATGAAAGCTGCACAAGAAAAACTGCTGGAGACACTTGGTCCCGAGCGGGCCAGGAATTTCACAACCAGTCGAAGCTTCTCCTTTGGAGGAGCGGGGATGTCGAACGATGATCTCTTTCAATTTCCCGGGCAAGGAAAGCTCGTAACTTCCAGTAAACTGGGCATGAACGATTACCTTATAGAAAACCCCTTGCCCAAGATAGACTGGCAAATAAAGGAGGACACGAAAGAAATAGGTGGTTATGACTGTCAACTGGCTACTGGTCATTATGCCGGTCGCGATTATAGCGCATGGTTTTGCCCGGAACTGCCTTTCTCGGCAGGTCCCTGGAAATTTTCAGGGCTTCCGGGTGTCATACTTGAAATAGCCGACAGCAAGGAAGAGGTTATATTCAGGTTCAAGGAGCTCCAAAAGCTGGAAACAGACGCCCCGCAAATCGCGTTACCCGAAGGGGCATTGAAGACTACCGAAAAGAATTTTGCCAATGCCAAAGAAGCTTTTGAGCAAAATCCGACCGCTGGAATGAATGCACCTCCCGGAGCCATAGTCAAAAGGGTTTTTAAGGACCAATCTGGGAGAGAGATCTCGGCAGACGAAGCAAATGCCAATCGTCTCCGGGCATTGAAAGAAGCCAAAGAGAGAAATAACAACCCGATAGAACTGAACACCAAAAGATAGACGAAAGGCAAGTAGTGGCAGTTCCACAACTAGCTATGTCCGCTCCGCAAGATCAAGGTAAAACGGGACATCAACCATTGCCCCTTTTGCCTTCTTAATTGCATGGCATCAACAATTTTAACATATTTCATTTGGCAAAACCATAGAATTACGATATATTCGTAGAATAATAATTAAATATTTTTAGACATATTATTGTTCCCAACATGAAAAGACACCTCATTTCAGCAATACTGCTACTTAGTGCCTTAACTTCCGCTCGTGCACAGGAAGAAGACACCGCCATGGCCCAAATCAAATACGAATTCATCCATATAGACGATACCACGCAGCAAGACAACCCCTACATGGAGGATATGTTATTGCTCATCGGCCCTAGCTCTAGCGTGTATAAAAGCTATACCGCTATCAAGGGTCAGCAGGAGCTGAAACGGCAGATGGAAGAACAAAAAGGAAACAGCGATATCAAGCTCAATATTGATCTTGGCGGAAAAAGCCGTTCCAACACCATATACTATAACCAGCCTAAAGACAATAAATTTTACAAAACAGACCGTATAGCTGGGACGGAATACCTTATCGAGGAAAAATATCCGGAACTAGCTTGGCAAATCAGCGAAGAGACCAAGGATATCAGCGGTTACACCTGCCAAAAAGCCACCACCAATTATGCGGGCAGGAACTACACGGCCTGGTTTACCACTGAACTTCCCTTTCCTTTTGGCCCGTGGAAACTGAGCGGATTGCCTGGCCTCATCATCGAAGCCGAAGACGACAAACAGGAAGTTCAATTCAAGTATCTCGCATTTGACAAACTAGAGGGAGAGCAACAGGAAAGTCTACTGGCATCGGAAAAAGCCATCAAGACCAATCAAAAAGCATTTGACAAAGCATTTGAGGCCTTTAGAAAAGATCCAAGTGCTGCTTTTAGGGCTGCTGGCAGCAATGTGAGACCAGGGAGTAGTGTCACAATGAGTACACCCAACGTTACATCCCCTACGTCCGCCGAAGTAGCCGGCATCAGATCGGTCACTGTCAGCAGTGGTACCACCTCGAACCCCAACGCCAAAAAGAAAAACAAAAACAATCCTTTAGAATTGAAGGGAGCAAAATGAAAAGCAAAAAAAACTATTGGATACTCGCACTAAACGCCATACTGGCATTCAGCGCAAACGCACAGCAGGCCAACACGATCATTGCCAAGGCAACCTATCATTTCGTCTATATAGATGACACTACGCAACGCGATAAGCCACGTCAAGAGGATATGGTGTTATACTTAGGAAAAGAGGCCAGTCTCTATAGAAGAGTAGCCGAAGAAGAATCGCAATTTTACCAGCACAAAGCTGCCGGCGGATCGGACGCCAATTTTGACCTGAACAGCCTATTGGAAAAAACTGCCTCACAAATTTCCTTTCCCAAGGAAAACAAAAGCTACACCGTAGAACGCATCATAGAGAGCATGTTCCTCATATCGGACACCCTCCCAAATATACCGTGGCAGATAGTAGATGAAAACAAGGAAATAGGCGGTTATAACGCACAGAAAGCCATTGCACATTTCAAGGGAAGAACCTACACGGCATGGTTTTCTGCCGATGTTCCTTTCCCATTCGGCCCATGGAAACTGCAAGGTCTGCCCGGATTGATACTCGAAGCAGCCGACAATAAAGGGGAAGTGGCATTTCAATACCTCGGTTTTGAACAACTGCCGCAGCGAAACACCGTCATCGCTGTACCGAAAGATATCAAAATCAAAAAGTTAAGTCAAAAAAATTTCAACAAAATTCATCAGGCATTTCTAGCCGACCCCAGCTCGTTCATCAAGGCTACCACCGGTGCCACCTCGGTGGCGGCCGGAAGGCCAGCCGGTGCTGGTGCAAACTTCAAACCGAAACAACAAAACAATCCATTAGAGTTGGAAAACTAATACCTCACAAGCATGAAAAGCCTTTACCTTACCCTAGTTGCTCTATCCTTGATGCATCTATCCACTTTTGCCCAACAAAAGCGGCTCTCGGGCCAGCTCAAGGACACTACCGGCAAGCCCGTGGCCCATGCCAGCGTGATGCTGAAGAACGCCCAGGGCCGCATCATCGGCTTCAACAACAGCAATGCCGAGGGCAGGTACGCCATTGCCCTTCCCGACACGGCAAGGCTGTCCTCCCTCTCCATCGAGATCAACCACCTGGGCTACGCAAGGGTGCAGCAGCGGCTCACCGAGGGCAGGTACGCCTACGACATCACCATGGAGGAAAAGGCCATCGACCTCTCCGAGGTGCAGGTGAAGAGCAGGCCCCGCATCGAGAGCAGGGGCGACACGCTGAGCTACGACGTGGAGTCCTTCGCACAGGCCGAGGACCGCAGCATAGGCGACGTCATACGCCGCATGCCCGGCGTGGAGGTGGCCGAGAGCGGCCAGATATCCTACAACGGCAGGACCATCTCCAACCTCTACATTCACGGCGACGACCTGATGGACGGCCGCTACGGGCTGGCCACCAAGGCCATCACCAAGGACATGATCAAGAGCGTGGACATCATGCAGCACCACCAGCCCATCAAGGTGCTGCAGAACAAGACCTATACCGACAACGTGGCCATGAACCTGGTGCTCAAGGACGAGAACAGCCTCAAGCTCTCCGGGCAGGCCATGCTGGGCGGGGGACTCCCCGAGCAGTACGACGCCGCCCTGAACACCATGCTCTTCAACAAGAAGTTCAAGATGCTCAACTCGGCCAAGGCCAACAACAGCGGGGTGGACTACCGCGGCGACTTCGAGCAGTTCGGCCTGTCGGGCTTCCTCAGCGGGGTGGGCAACACCCGCCCCGGCGCCCTGCTATCGGCCGGCACGGCCGGCAACCCCGACCTGCCCCGCAGGAACTACTACCTCAACAACTCGGGCGTCATCAACGCCAACAACCTCGTCAATACCAAGGGCGGCCTGCAGCTCAAGTCCAACATACAGGGCTTCCTGGACCGCAACACCCTCAACTATACCAGCCGCGTGGACAACTATCTGGCCGGAGATACCATACGCTACGACGAGCTGCAGCGGGCCGTGCGAAAGCCCTTCCAGGTCAACACCTCGCTGACGGCCATGGCCAACAAGGAATCCTATTTCCTGAACGACAAGCTTAGCCTCAACTTCTCGGGCGAGGGCAACTCCAGCTACATGGACTTCAACGGGGAGGCCTTCGACCAGCGCCTGCGCGAGCGTACCAGGGACATCTCCAACGACCTGGCCTTCACCCCCGCGCTGAAGAACAGGGACATCGTGGACCTGCGCTGGTACGCCAACTACTACAACAGCCCCCAGCGCCTCTACGTGGGCAGTGGCCTCAACGCCGATATACTGAACGGCGGGCTGCCCTATGCGGCCATATCGCAGTATGCCGAGACGCCCACCTTCTTCAGCAACGCATCGGCCGCCTACCGCATCACCCGCCACCTCATCAAGCAGAGCTACCAGCTGGGGGTGATGAACGAGCGGCAGAGGCTCAATTCCGACCTGGACCTGGCGCAGCCGGACGGCACCGTCACGGACTATGCCGGGGATGTGGGCAACGCCCTGCGCTGGGCGCGAGACCGTGCCTACCTCAACGCCTCCTACGAACTCAAAAAGGGCAAATGGGAGGCCAACCTCTCCTTGCCGCTCATCGCCCAGCGCATACGCTACAGCCAGGACGAGTACGGACTGGACGAGCGCAAGGACCAGTTCTTCCTCAACCCCAACGCCAGGCTCAAGTACTTCCTCAACGCCGAGGACTACCTGCAGGCCAACTACATGTACAGCAACAATGTGGGCAATATCAGCGGCGTGTACAGGGGCACCGTCCTGACCAACTACCGCTCCCTGCGGGCCAACGATGCCGAGCTGCAGGAGACCAATACCTCCGGCACCGGCCTGTACTACAACTTCCAGCGCTCCATCACCATGCTCTTCGCCAATGCCGGCATCAACTACAGCCGCGTCAGCGTCAACTCCATCCTTGCCAGCGAGCTGACGGACAACGTGCAGCGCACCGTGCTGCTGCCCTACCAGAACGACCAGAGCACCCTGAGCGCCAATGCGGGCATCAGCAAGTACCTCTTCGGCCTGGGCACCACCGCCTCGCTCAAGTCCAGCTGGGGGCGCACCCGCTACAACCAGTTCATCAACGGGCAGATGCTGCCCTTCAACAACGATGCCCTCAGCGCCACCCTCGGCCTGGAGAGCAAGTTCTTCGGCAGCGTCTCGCTGAGCTACAGCGGCACGGGCACCTGGAACACCAGCCGCCAGCTGTCTACCGACGGTAGCCCCGGCAACGCGCTGGACAACCGCATGAGGCGCCTGGACCAGAACGCCTCCCTGGGCTACTCGCCCGCCAGGGGGCTCTTCCTCACCGCCAGGGCCAGGCACATCCAGGCCACACAGGCCAACGCCGCCGACATCAGCTACCTCTTCACCGACGCCAACGTCCGCTACAAGGTGAGCAAATGGCGCACCGACCTGGAGCTGGACCTCACCAACCTGGCCAACGTGCGCGACTACGAGGTCTTCTCCCTCTCCTCCAACCGCTTCTCCGTCAACCGATACGAGATCAGGGGAAGGATGGCCATATTGAGGGCGACTTTCAATTTGTAAGTTAAACTTAGGGATTTTGGCACATGGTACGGAGCTATATCACCGCAATTCAATCGGATTGTTGCAATAGGGTTTTGATGCCAATGATTCTAGGGAAATAAGATCGCTAATAACCCCGTTTGCAGCTCGTATCTGCGAACGGACAAATTCGTCCTTGTTTTTGGAATAGGCATCCCAGAGCCTTGCCACATGCTTTTTATCTGTTTTTATGATGCGTGCATCATCAGGAATAGCGGTAGTTAGCCGTGTCTCAGGGATTGCGACCTGCCCTTCTCCTTCATCAACACGCTGGAAAGAGATCAATGCAAAATTGATACTGTTCCTTTCATCCGTCGCCTTCACGATCAGCCCAGGCAAACCAACCAATTTCCATGGCCCGGCCGAAAAGGGAATCTCCGAACTGAACCAAACCGTCCAGGTCCTTCCCCCAAACCCTCCAACTGCCTTTTGACAGGCAACACCCTGGATAACCTGACTATCAGAAGATATGTCCCAGTTTATCTTGGGATAGGCATCTTCATACAAAAAAGGATTTACTATTTTCTCCACAACAAACAGAGTACCCTTGACATGGTCAACATATAGTTCCTGCGGGAAGTAATATCTCTTGACGTTTGCCTTGACCGTAGTCGCGCCGTTTTGTTCTGTTAGTACTGGCCTAGCCTTGAAGTTCCCCTGCGCCTCTGCCAGCGCCCCACTAAAGAAAACCGAGCTTTCCTTGCTCAAGGTTAACACCATATGCTCCATATAGCGATCTGACGGTCTCGAGGTATCCATGACGTGTTCATACCGATATTCGGCCACTGCGATAACGCGATCCTTTGACTGAGAAAAAGAATGCAACGGCTCGCCGAAAGCAAGCAAAAATAGGAAGAGCGGTATTATAGAAAAAAGACGCATACGTAGTCGTAGATAAACCAAATTTAGATAAAAAATTAGATTTATAATCGCGTTCAATAAAACAAGTCATCTGTTGCCAGCGATACTGCCCCTTGTCCCGTCTGGCAAGTAGTGAGCTAGAGATGCAGCATTGAAAACGAAAACAATCCACTAGAATTGAAAAACTGAATTTGTGTTTACATTATTTATCCTTTTATCCTAGAAAGATATATTTTTTCTACCTAATTTTGTATCTTACACAATAACAACCCATTGATATCGTTATAAATGGAACTTGCTGAAAAGCGAACAGCATAGAACAACAAAAAATACCACATGACTCTTAGAAAAAAACGCCTTTTACCTGTCCTGATTGTGTGCCTCATTGGCAGTCTGGGATGGAAAAGTTACCACAGCGGATCGACCTTATCACACGCCAAAAATAATAGGAAAACGACAAAGCACGCAAACCTAGAGGAAGAAAACAAGAGTCATAGGCTCATGGAAAACCAAACATCCAAAATATATCATGGGGCCCTGCTGGATGAATCCGGTTTGGATAGCATGGTTTTTCGTAAAGCATATACGGGATACCTCAACCTGAAAGCGCAAGGCAAGGCGAGATCGTCCATCATCTCCATTGCCGACTTTAGTCTGCCAAGTAGGCTCCCTAGGCTCTGGATCGTAGATGTAGCCACCAGACGGCTACTCCTTAAGACTTACGTGGCCCACGGCAGGGGGAGTGGAAATGAAGAGGCCACCGTATTCTCAGACAGAAATAATTCCAATCAAAGTAGTTTAGGTTTCTACCTCACAGGAGAGGAATATCGCGGGAAACATGGACGTTCATTGCGTTTGGACGGACTGGACAAAGGATTCAATAGCAACGCCAGAGGCAGGGCCATTGTACTGCACGGAGCATCCTATGTAGGCGAACATATGCTGAAAAGCCAAAATAGAATGGGGCGCAGCTTGGGATGTCCGGCTGTTTCGGATAAGCAGGTCGATCAGGTTATCAATATGGTGAAAGGCCGCTCGGTGCTATTTATTAATGGTATATCCAGCAATTACCGCTCGGCCTACCTTGATGAAGAAGTAGCCAATAGAACACTGATGGCCATGCAGGAGGAAATGAACGGTGACGACCTGATAAGCAGTACAGAAAACGTGATGTAATAAAAATGGGGCTGATACCTTTGCACTCGCATAGTATCAGCCCCATTAGATAAAAGAAAATAAATCTTGCGACTCCTATTTCTTGGCAACTAATTCAATATCCAAGGTAAATTCATCCTTAATAGCCTTGTCTCCCAAATCAGAGAAAAAACTACCTGAACGGTATTTCACATTGAATTTTGTCCTATCTATCTTAATACCTTCGGCCACAGCATGTATCTGTTGCGCAGAACTGTGTATCGTAGCCGGGAAACTAATAGCGTTGGTAATGCCCTTAATGGTCAAATCACCCGTGACGGTAGCCTTGTCCTTGCTGCTATAAGCCACCTTTGTAATCTTGAAGGTAGCTGTCGGATATTTATTGGTCTCGAAGAAATCTTCGTTTTTAAGGTGGCCTTCCAGCCTACCGGGGTTGGACTCGCCAGTGATTTTCAGACCATCTACATTGGCTACAAAATCTCCGCCCACTAAAGCTTCCTTTTCTACCAACAAGCTACCCGATGTAAAAGGAATTTCTCCCTTGTGTCCACTACCCACAATTTTGTCTGCTTGCCAAGAAATTTTCGATTTTTGTACATCTAGTGTGTACTTATCGGCCCTTTTGTTAATAAAAGCAGTCCCCACGACCACTACAGCCATTAAAAGGATTAAATTAAAAATACGATTCATGCTGTTTTTTCTGTTTAAAACAATTTTAAATAAGAACAAAAATAGCATAAAAAAGCATGGTCACAAGGATCTGCACCATTATTTGTTCGAACACCTTTATTGTGACAAGTAATTTCCTATTTCATCCAGGGAACTACTCGCTCTCAGCACCTTGCCTCCTTTATCCGTTACGATCAAAAAAGGCAATTCCGTCATATACCAATTTTTGACCAGCGTTTGTTGACTTCCTGCATCCAGCATATAATTATACGGCAATCCCAGATTTGTCTTATCCCAATCACTATACCGTGCATCCATAGACAGAAAAATCCATTGTGCCTTATCATCATCGTTAAGCTTGGACATCGATTGCAAGCGCGAAATATGGGCTTTTGTCGTTCTATCCCAAGAAGCCCAAAAATAGAGCACAAAACGATCTGCTCTTGGGAAATCATCCGGACCGAAGGCCTTCCTTTCTTTGTCTTTTGCCTGCAGCTCCTCTTTGAAGGAAATAGAAGTAGGCGGCTTGGAAATAATCTCAAATCTTGCAGCCAGATCCTTGCCGTATATCGATTGTTTAACAGCTTCGGGCGTCGTTTGATAAATTTCTTCGTATTGCTTAGCGTTTGCCCTCAAATCGTCCAGTTGCAGCATGAGATAAAGTGTAGATACCAAGGGTTCTCCTTTCAGCACAAGATCCTTCTTTATCTCTGGGATAAGCTGCTGTATAGTCTTTGCTTTCTCCATCTTTCCAACCATCACATTGCCACCCTGCACCACTTGGTTTGCTAGCTCCTCTTCCTTTTTGCCTACTTCTCTCACATAGGCATTTAGAAGTTCCTGATCCTTGTGCTGGGCAACTACGGAAAACCTTCTGTTTATTGTTGGCGAATCTTTTGCCCATTCGACTTCAACCGTATCTTGCCCCTCCGCTAGAAAAAAGGGAATCTGTTGTTGCATGTCGTCGTTAGCACCTTTTAAAGTAAGGTAATAGACGATATTGGGTCGAAGTCCTTTTGCCACGACACGCAAGGAATCACCAACGAGATTTCCCCCTCCCAATCTTGCATTTGTTTTCTCGTCACTCACCAGCACCTGCAGACCACCGATATAAGTTATCTGCCCCACAACGACAATGTCTTGCTGAGAGGGGGCAGCTTGTTTTGCACTATCTTCTTGTCCGCCGTCTTTTGTGTTGGTACATGAAAAAGACATCATCAATAAACAGGCAATAAAAGGCTGTACTATTCTTTTAAATATCATACAAACAGTTCTGTTGGGAATATAGAAACCACTACTTTCTAAACATTTACATCATATACATTGTTTAATTTCTTTTTGATGGCTTACGTGATTTTTCCATTAGCGTCGGCCAAAGCCGCCATTTTATAAAGCTACCTCATAACCTTACCCCTCCTACCTTATTCAAACACCACGGTCTTATTACCCGTCATAAATACCCTATCTTCCAAAATCAGGGAGATGGCCTTGATCAAAACCGATTTCTCGATCTCCTTTCCCGCACGGCGCATATCTTCGGCCTTATAGGTATGATTAACAGGCCGGATATCCTGCGCTATAATAGGCCCTTCATCCAAATCGTCCGTCACGAAATGGGCGGTAGCCCCTATCAGCTTTACGCCGCGCACAAAAGCTTGCTTATAGGGATTGGCTCCCACGAAAGCCGGAAGGAACGAATGATGGATATTGATGATACGCCCTGGATAGTGCTTAATGAAAACGGGAGATAAAACACGCATAAACTTGGCCAAGACCACGTAATCTGGCTCGTAGGTAAGCAATATACGATGGATTTCCTTTTCAAAGTCTTCCTTATTTTTGCCTACATGATCTACAAAATGAAAAGGTATCCCAAATTTTTCTGTAAAGGATCGCAGTACCTCATAATTGCCCAATACACATACCACGTCCGCCCCAAGCGTATGGAAAAAATGCCTTACCAATATATCTCCAAGGCAATGGGGTTCTTTGGTCACCATAATGGCCAATTTTTTGGTACTGGGGGGATGCACCTTCACCAAAGCCTCTTTCGGCAGCACCTCTTCTAGTCTGTTCTTGATAAGATCTGCCTCGTGTTTTAGACCTGTACAGACGAATCTAGCAAAAAACAGGGATTGTGTTTCGTCTACAAATTCACGCATGGTAATGATGTTCATCCCATGTCGTGCAACCACCTGTGAAACGGATGACACCAAACCCACTTCATCCCTGCATTGAATCAGAATCAGCGTTTGCTCCATGCCTATCCCGCTTGGTCAAGTTCTTCTCTGGATTCGTTTTCCTTTTCCGTTATATCTTGTTCGATACGCAGGTTATTGACAATATGCTTTTGCCTGTCTGGCGTATTCTTGCCCATATAGTACTCCAGCAGCTGTTTTATCTTTTGCTCTTTGGACAAAATCACGGGATCCAGGCGCATATCCTTGCCGATGAACAAACCAAACTCTTCAGGCGAGATCTCGCCCAAACCCTTAAAGCGGGTAATCTCTGGCTTGCCACCCAATTTCAATATGGCTCGTTGGCGTTCTTCATCGCTATAGCAATAGATGGTTTCCTTTTTGTTGCGCACACGAAACAGCGGCGTTTGCAGGATGGAAACATGCCCCGCCTTGACCAGATCGGGGAAAAACTGCAGGAAAAAGGTCATCAGCAGCAAGCGAATATGCATCCCATCCACATCGGCATCAGTGGCAATGACGATATTGTTGTACCTCAAGCCATCCAGTCCGTCCTCTATATTCAGAGCATGTTGCAGCAAATTGAATTCTTCGTTCTCATAGACCACCTTTTTGGTCAGCCCATAGGCATTCAAAGGCTTCCCTTTCAGGCTGAATACCGCTTGTGTCAATACATCCCTCGATTTGGTGATGGAACCGCTGGCAGAGTCCCCTTCGGTAATGAAGAGCGTCGTTTCTTGATTGCGTTCGTGCTTATCGTCAAAATGAACCTTGCAGTCGCGCAGCTTCCTATTGTGTAGGGAAGCCTTCTTGGCCCTCTCGTTGGCGAGTTTTTTGATACCCGCAATATCCTTGCGTTCCCTTTCCGACTGGAGGATGCGTTTGAGCAGGGCATCTGCCGTATCGCTATGTTTATGCAGGTAATCGTCTAGGGTTTTCTTGATAAAATCATTGATAAAGGTACGTACCGTTGGCCCATCGGGTCCCACGCTTTGCGAGCCCAATTTCGTTTTTGTCTGCGACTCAAACACCGGCTCCTGCACTTTGATGGCTATTGCCCCAATGATAGAAGCACGAATATCCGAGGCATCATATTCCTTTTTATAAAATTCCCTAATGGTCTTCACGATCGCTTCGCGAAAGGCGGCCTGATGTGTTCCTCCTTGCGTGGTATGCTGGCCATTGACAAAGGAATAGTACTCCTCCCCGTATTGCTGCCCGTGGGTCAAGGCAATTTCTATATCTTCCCCTTTGAGATGGATAATGGGATAGCGCATGGCTTCCGTATCGATGTTTCTCTCCAGAAGGTCCTTCAACCCGTTCTCGGAGATAAACTTCTGCCCATTGAAATTGACCGTCAATCCCGTGTTGAGGAAAACGTAGTTCCATATCATGTTTTCCACAAATTCGGGACGGTACTTGTAGTTTCTGAAAATGGAATCGTCTGGCACAAAAGTGACTGCCGTACCGTTCCTTTGCGTGGTATCCTTCTCCTCGTCATGCAGCAGCTCACCCTTGCTAAATTCGGCAATCCGCGTCTTCCCGTTCCGATAGGATTGAACTACGAAATTGCTGGATAGCGCATTCACCGCTTTTGTACCCACGCCATTTAGTCCCACAGATTTCTGGAAAGCCTTACTATCGTATTTACCTCCGGTATTGATCTTGGAAACCACATCCACTACCGAACCAATGGGAATACCACGCCCATAATCGCGCACGGCCACCTTGTAATCGCTTACCGATATCTCTATGGTCTTGCCAGCACCCATTACAAATTCGTCAATGGAATTGTCAACGACCTCCTTCAGCAAGACATAGATACCGTCGTCATATGCCGAGCCATCGCCCAGCTTACCGATATACATCCCCGGGCGCAAGCGGATATGTTCTTTCCAATCCAGGGAACGGATGCTATCTTCATTGTAATTGTTCGCGTTTTCCGCCATAGTATGAGAAATTTACGATTTTAGAGTTACGATTTTAGAGTTACGATTTTAGATGCATGAATTAACGGATACCCAGAACCCTAACGGCCAAAATCGTCCTGCACGCGCACGATATCCTCTTCATCCGAAGGATGCTCCGCATCAGTATGTTGCCAGATTTCAGAAAGAACTCCCCATCCATCGAGGCCTACCAAACGATGGCGCTCGCCCTTTTCCAATTTGATGATATCGCCTGGATACTTGGTCACCACTTCCGTTTCCAAGTCCGTATCGCTTACCACTACACCTACCTCTCCCTTAATCACCCGCCATATCTCCGCACGGCGATGGTGGTATTGCCAAGAAAGGCGCTTTTGCGGTGCCACCACCAGTATCTTGGGGCTCAGCTTACCAGAAATCTTCAGCTCTTGTACGTCCAGTCCATCAAAATACGTATCGGCAAATTGCTGTGCTTGGCTTTCATCTATGACAAAGAAGCCTCCCCAAGGGCGGGTTTGATCTTGCTTATCAATATGAAAACCTTTATCGGTCAATTCTTTCTCTATCTCGGAAAATACTTCAGCTTTTTCTTCTAGTGCCATAAATTTTTTTGAGGCTAATATAGCATTTATTTGTCATTTCTGTCAATCCGGAAGTGAGAACGGATGCACGGTAAAATCCGTTTTTGAAAAAAGCGTCTTTGCGAAGGGGTGACCTGTTCATCCTCAAAAAAACTCCTCTTATTTCTCGTCCCAAAAAATCAACAGGGAAATAACCTCAAAGATATTTTAATTTTCCCCACTTTAAATATCAACATCCCTTGACAGCTACTTCTATTTTTCCTATTTTGATCAGCACCATGAGCGAGACGATACACTACGACCCAGACAACCATGCATTCCAACAGGCTGTATCCTTTGTGAACCATACGGCACGCTCCATCTTTCTGACCGGTAAGGCCGGTACGGGAAAGACGACCTTTCTGAAATATATCAGGCAACATAGCCATAAGAACATGGTCATAGTAGCCCCTACCGGCGTGGCGGCTATCAATGCCGGTGGCACTACCCTGCATGCGCTTTTCCAGCTTCCTTTTGGTCTCTACCTGCATGACTATGAGCTGGCATGGAACGAAAGTGACAATCATATCTACAATAGGCGCCGCTTACTGGGTCAATTGCGGTTCAGCCAAGAACGCCGTCAACTGCTCCAGGAACTAGAACTCCTGATCATAGATGAAGTGTCCATGCTCAGGGCAGACGCCTTGGATGCGGTAGATGCCATCTTGCGCTCCATACGCAGAAGTGCCCTTCCTTACGGTGGGGTGCAGGTATTGTTCATAGGCGATCTTTTTCAGCTGCCACCCGTCACCAAGCACCATGAAATGGCACTGATGCAACGTTATTATCAAAGTCCGTTTTTCTTTGAGGCCCTGGCCGTAAAACAGAGTCCACCCATCATGCTGCAATTGGATAAAATATACAGACAAAGTGATTTGACATTCATTGAGCTACTGAACAATGTCCGCGACAATTGCTGCACACGGGAACAATTGAACCTGCTTAACCAACGACATATCCCCAGCTTTGTTCCCACAAAGGGAGAAAGCTATATCACTTTGACTTCGCATAACCGCCTAGCTGATGCCATCAATCAACGCGAACTGGACAAATTGCCCGACAAAGAATACAAGTTCGAGGCCGAGATCAAGGGGGAATTCAGCAACCTGACCTTTCCCACGGAGAGCACGTTGATCTTGAAAAAAGGAGCACAGGTCATGTTCATCAAAAACGACAAGGGAGAAGAAAGACGCTATTACAATGGTAAAATAGGCACGATTACGGACATCTCCAGGGACGGAAAAATTCAGGTGCGTTTTGAAGGAGAAGAGGGCGGTATAGAAGTGGAACGCGAAAAATGGGAAAACATCCGCTATAGCTATGATCAGCAAGAAGACAAGATAGAATCGGAGACGCTGGGCATATTTTCGCAATATCCCATTCGCTTGGCATGGGCGGTGACCATACATAAGAGCCAAGGCCTTACTTTTGACAGGGCTATCATCGACGCAGGCAGGAGTTTTGCCCCCGGTCAGGTGTACGTGGCACTCAGTCGACTCACCAATATGGAGGGCTTGGTGCTAAGTTCGCCGATCACCTCCATAAGTATCAAAAGCGACCAACAGGTACTGGCATTTTCCAAGCAGTTCTTACAAAAAGAGCAGGTAGACGATCTGTTACAAACAGAGCAAAAGTATTTTCTAGCGAGAAACCTATTGGAAACCTTTAGTTTCAGTAAGCTATGCCGAGAGGCTCAGGAACTGTTGCAAGGTGCACCTCAGAAGTTAGCCGTAGACCGGAAGCTTGCCCAGGAGGCCCTCGCTCCATTGGCTAGGCACTGTGCAGAGATGCTCCAGGTGGGCGACAAGTTTAAAACCTGGCTAGGAAAACGTTTTGAGCACGACAACATAGACTATGATGAAATTCACGAGCGTACCTTGAAAGCAGTAGGATGGTTCAAGGAGGAAATAGATAGACAGTTGATACGCCCCTTTACGGAGCAATCCAAGCTATGGGCATCCACAAAGAAAAACAAAGCATTTTCGAAAAAAATAAACAGCCTGCTTATCAGTCTTAAGCGGAAGGAAGCACAAATAAAGCACAGCACTTCCATCACTGAAGCCCTGTCGTCCGGAAAAAACCTTTCCAGTGTACTACAAGATGCAGCCGAAACCAAACGGGTAATCGTCCCTATAGATGAAATTGGAATTTCAACTACATCCGCAAAAAAAGGCGATTCCAAACAAATAAGTTTGACATTATTCAAAGAAGGCAAAACCATTCAAGAAATCGCCAAAGAACGTGGATTTGCAGAGAGCACCATCATGTCACACCTCATCGGCTTTTTGGGAACCGAGCTAGAAGGAAAAGACCTCATACCTGCCGATAGGCTAGAAAAACTATTAACGGAATTGAAAGCTTTCTCCGCTGAGCAATCGCTCAGCGCCATCAAAAACCAGTTGCATGATGAATACAGCTATGATGAACTGAGGATTGCGATGAAGACCCTTAACAACCAGTAACTATCCGAGTCTGCCGGGAAGGTTCGTGCGACGGGGACTACGGATGGTTTACTCGTTTAACAACCCTTCCACCTCACTTGTGAATTCTTCCACAAATTCATGGTAGAAATGTCCCGTCGCCGGGCCGGAGAAGCCCGAATGAATCTTTCGCACCTTTCCAGTCTTATCTATCAAAATCGTGGTAGGGAAAGAAGCAAAGTTTTCCAGTCCCTTGATACTCTCTTCCACCAGTTTCTTGTCATTGGTATAGCCCGTAAGCAACAAGGGATAATTCACATGGAATCGCTTCTTTAAATTCAGTACGGCTGCTTTGGCTCTTTCAGGCTCCTTATAGCGTTCATAGGCAA
The DNA here is from genome assembly GCF_000427965.1 of Olivibacter sitiensis DSM 17696. GTDB lineage: Bacteria > Bacteroidota > Bacteroidia > Sphingobacteriales > Sphingobacteriaceae > Olivibacter > Olivibacter sitiensis. Next base: position 30,658 of record NZ_ATZA01000004.1, read on the forward strand.
GCCCTATGATTTCCAATCCCTTGGATTTATACTTATCATAAAAGGGAGCCAAAAAGGCGGTTTCGTCCATGCAATTGGGACACCAGGACCCCATAAACTGTACAACGACTACTTTATTCTTAAATTGGTTGTCAGACAAGGAAACATCGTTGCCTTCCAGGTCTTTGAAAGTAAAATCTATCTTATCCGTTCCTTCCGTCAAGTAGGTGATTTTGTATGCATCGGGCAGGGCCGCATCATTATCTCTTCCTGCCAACCAGGATGTCACGCCAGATGGTCCGCTGAATGAGCGTCCATTAATCAGGTTAACACTATCGCTTGCCAGTTCTGCCGTGAAAAGTGAGGCCCCCGAACCACTGAAACCAGACAAGAAAAGCATATTTCCGTCCACGACACCGTTCAGGTACCTGTAATCGCCTGTAGGCGTCAGGAAGGAACCGTTGACGATATTGCCCTTTTGCGTAAACTCGCCCACGGCCAGTGCCGTGTCTTTCCCTCCATTGCGGAGAAACTGTACAGACCATCTTCCCGACACATCATACAATGCTTTTTTGGGATCTTCCGTAAAACGGTAAGTTACGTTCGGCTTTGCGCTAAACGGCATCTCTATGGTACGATCGGGCAAATGCTTCAACCAACGGCCCGACAAACCTTCGGAGGTAAAGGCAGCCTTGATCTCACTTTCGTACAAGGGTGTTTTGATAAATACGGAATCACCTTCCACGCTCACCTCATTGATGTTCAATCTTTCATCGCCATTTATAAATGCCAATTGCTTGCTACCAAGCGAATCGTATATCTCAAAATTAAAAGGAATTTCAACAGCCGAGTCGGTCAACAACACGCCACGCCACACCCCATCGGTCAATGATTTGGGCTCTTGTGTACAAGCAGCCAAGCAAGTGGCTATAACCACTAGCACAAAAAACATTCTATACATAAACTACAACTTTGGTCGACTAATATACGGATGAAAGAAATAGCATGCAAAAAATATGACAGGTTCTCTATTTGAGAATATTCCTTGCTATGACCAAGCGCTGTATTTCGGACGTTCCTTCATAAATTTGTGTAATCTTGGCATCGCGCATCAAGCGCTCCACATGATATTCCCTCACGTATCCATATCCGCCATGAATCTGCACCGCCTCTACCGTTACCTCCATGGCCGCTTCGGAAGCCATCAACTTGGCCATGGCTGCCGCCTCGCCGTAAGGCAGGCCTTGGTCTTTCAGCCATGCGGCCCTTAGACAGAGCAGACGCGCAGACTCGATCTTGCAATGCATATCGGCTAGCTTGAACTGTATGGCCTGGTGGTCGGCAATAGGATGACCAAAGGTCTTGCGTTCCTTGGCATAGGCAAGGGCCAACTCATAAGCGCCAGAAGCTATTCCAAGGGCTTGGGCCGCTATACCGATACGACCTCCGTCGAGGGTTTGCATGGCAAACTTAAAACCAAAACCATCGTCACCGATGCGGTTTTCCTTAGGCACCTTCACATCCGTAAATTGCAGCGAATGCGTGTCCGAACCCCTAATTCCCAGTTTATTTTCCTTTGGCCCCACGGTAAATCCCTCCATACCTTTTTCCACTATCAGCACATTGATACCCCTATGGCCCTTTTCGGGGTAGGTTTGCGCAATCACCAAATAGATGGAAGCGTTGTTTCCATTGGTAATCCAGTTTTTCGTACCGTTGAGCAGATAGTAGCCGCCCATATCTATAGCCGTCGTGTGTTGCGAGGTAGCATCCGACCCTGCTTCTGGTTCCGAGAGGCAAAACGCGCCCAGTTTTTGTCCCGAAGCCAGGGGAACTAAATACTTTTGCTTCTGCTCTTCGGTCCCATATTTTTCCAAACCGTAGCATACCAGCGAGTTATTCACCGACACAGCCACCGAGGCCGAGGCATCAATCTTGGACAGTTCTTCCATCACCAAGACATAGGAAATGGTATCCAGTCCCGCCCCTCCATATTCTTCCTTGGTCATCATTCCCATAAAGCCCAGTTCGCCAAGCTCTTTAATCTGGTCTGCAGGAAATTTTTGTTGCTCATCGCGCTCAATGACACCTGGTTTCAGTTCATTTTGCGCAAAACTTCGTGCGGCATCGCGCACCATCTTTTGCTCTTCGGTCAATTCGAAATTCATCATAACTTGGATTATCAATTAGTTTTATACAATCCACTACTATTGGAGCATCAAAAATAACCAAAATATTATGCAAGCATAATATTTTGGTTATTTTTTTCCAATAAAAAAAGCCAGCGAAATCACGCTGGCTACCATCTCTCTATCGTGAAAATAGGCCCTTTATTCAGTTTAAGGGTATCTTATTTTATCAGTCTATTATTCTCGTCTGGGAAAACCAAAAGGGGTTGATACTGCTTGGCCTCTTCAAAAGGCATCTGGCAATAGCTAATAATAATGCAAATATCGCCCACCTGCGCCAACCTTGCTGCGGCGCCATTGAGGCATACCATACCCGAACCACGTTCGCCTTTGATGACGTAGGTTTCGAAACGGGCGCCATTATTGTTGTTGACAATTGCCACCTTTTCGTTGGGAATGATGTTTGCCGCATCCAGCAAATCCTCATCTATAGTGATGCTGCCCACATAGTTCAGCTCAGCTTGCGTGACCTTCACACGATGGATTTTAGATTTTAAAATCTCAATAATCATGATACAAAATTACGAAAAATCCCATTCAGGTTTTATGATTGCTCCATTTATTGACAATCTATCAACATGTTGTCTATCAAGCGCACTCCTTCAATATATGCTGCAATCAATGCAACCAGTTGTTCCCCTTCACATTCCTTTACCTCCAAAAGGGTATCTGGCTTACAAATAGCAAAGTATTCTACTTGTATATTTGGGTTTTCATCCAACAGGGCATTTGCAGCCAATTTTGATTTGGAGAGCCCTTGCTCCTTGGCCCCATGTCTTACCAACCTCAGCGCCTTAGAAAGGTCTAGGGCATCTCGCAGTCCATGATCAGAAAGCCGTACATTGCGCGAGCTAAGAGCCAAGCCCTCCCTGGAGCGCTCAATAGGACATATCACAAGCCGTACAGGCACCTGCATTATGTCCACAAGTCGCCGTACAACCATGCATTGCTGAAAATCCTTTTGCCCAAAAAAGGCATAGTGGGGCTGCACTATTTGAAATAGCTTATACACCACTTGGGTTACACCTTGAAAATGCCCCGGACGAAAAGCGCCCTCCCACATCGTTTCCAGGCTTCCCAAATCAATATGCCAGTGCTCGTTTTCTCCATACATCTCTTCAACATCCGGCAAAAACAGCACGTCGCAAGAAATGGATTCCAGCAAGGCCGTATCTTGTTCTATAGGCCGAGGATATTTTTCCAAGTCCGATGCATCGTTGAATTGGGTGGGATTGACAAAAATGCTGCACACAACGATATCGCACCTGGATTTCGCGTTCCGCAGCAGACTAAGATGCCCAGGGTGCAAAGCCCCCATGGTGGGCACCAAACCTATGGTTTTATTTTTATCCCTTAAAGGCTGTAGATACGCCTTTAAGGCCGATTTTGTTCTAATGGTTTTCAAGATAGCATGCCCTCAATGCAAGGCGGCAAAATTGTATATTTTACTTGTAATTACAAAGCATTTTCCTTAAATCGTTGATATTATACTAGATAATCCGTATATTTGCACACTATTTATACTTTTCAACAAATTTCAAATATAAATTATCGGAGATGGCAAAAACGAAAATATTGTTTATTACTCACGAGATGTCGCCTTTCCTAGAAGTAAGTAAAATTTCAGAAATCACGAGGCAGTTACCACAGGCAATGCAAGAAAAGGGATTTGAGATCCGTATATTGATGCCGCGATTTGGAAACATCAACGAGCGTAGAAACCGTTTGCATGAAGTAATACGTTTGTCGGGAATGAACATTGTTGTCGATAACAACGACAATCCACTCATCATTAAGGTAGCGTCCTTACCTGCTGCCAGAATGCAGGTTTATTTCTTGGACAATGAAGAGTATTTTCAGAGAAAACATGTCTTTACAGACAAAGAAGGCAAATTCTTTAACGACAATGACGAACGTACCATTTTCTTCTGCAAGGGCGCGCTGGAAACCGTCAAGAAACTAGGCTGGTCTCCAGACGTGGTACATTGCCACGGATGGATGAGTGCCTTGGTACCCGCCTATGTAAAAACGGCCTATAAGGACGATCCTACCTTTAAGAATACAAAGGTAATATACTCCTTATACAATGATCGTTTTGAGCATACATTAAGTGAGAATTTTGCCAACAAGGCCTTGACTGGCAACATGAAGCCAGAAAACACCGCCTCCTACAGCGCCGACTACATTGGCATATACAAGGGTGCTTTGCAGTACACAGACGCCGTTGTCTTGAGTGACGATGACTTGGACGAGGAACTGTTAAATATTGTTAAAAAGGCGGAAATTCCAGTCACTGACTGTAGAAATGATGCTGAATTCGAAAATTATTCCAATCTTTACGAACAATTTTCAAGCGAAGAACTTGAGACGGTTGCCTAGTATAGAATCAGGTATAGTTGAACGAATTTAATTATTTATGAAATACCAATCACGAGGCTTATTAACCCTGTTAATAAGTCTCTTTATTTTCAATGCATGTGAAAACCCACGCAATGTGGGGCTAGATGTAAACCCCGGCGACGAAATACTGGGAACCTTAACGGATACCGTTACCATACATTCTGTTACGCAACGTGATGCTCCTGCTAATACGAGAAGCTCTGTAGACAGCTCAAATCTAAACAAACCAGCATTCACGGTAAACCAATTGGGATTGGGCTATATCAATGACCCTGTCATCGGAGAAACCTCGTCAGACATAGCTTTTTTATTACAGAGACCCACCAGCGGTGATGTGCGTCTTCCCGAAAATGCAGAAATAGATTCTGCCATACTGGTATTCAATTACGGCAGATCGCTGTTCGGAGATTCTATCGCTGCACACACGCTACAGATCAGAAGGCTTGCTGAGGCTTTCAACGCCAGTTCGAACAATTTCACCACTTCAAAGACATGGAACATAGAAGAAGATCTGATAAGTTCAAAAAACATATCCCGCTTCGCCATAAGAGATAGCATCAGTGTAGTACGACGTATCAATGGTAAAGACAGCGTACTGAGAGTCCCTCCACAATTGCGTATTGCACTGCCAAACAATTACGTAAAGCAGCTATTTTCGCATGAACTGGATTCCACAACTATGAATACAGACGCGTCTTTTTTCTCTTATCTAAAAGGTTTATACCTTTCTGTTAGCAAAGAGCAAACGACCAACCTTGGCAGCTTGGCGACCTTAGTTGCAAATGATTCTACCGGGTTGGAAATTTCATACAAAATAAGACATACAGCAGACAGCGCAGACACTGTATTTAGACGCTACCCAGCCAATATGGGGCTCATGTCAATGAGCACAAAGCACGATTATTCTGAAAACGTCCTTGAACAATTAAGCAATCCCAACGGAACCTACACCACGGTATATGCTCAAGGCATGGGTGGATTACGCACCAAACTGTCGTTCCCTTATCTGCATTTACTTAAAGACCAGAACTTGGTGATCAACAAGGCAGAACTTGTGGTATATATAGACGAAGACAATACGGGAGACGCAAAACTTGCGCCTGCACCTAGGCTTACCCTATATCGTCAAGATATTGCACGCAGAAACCAACCCATACCAGATGGTGACGCCAGGTTGCAGCCGGATCCTCGCTCGCTATTTGTACTTCCTATGTATTCCGGAAGTCCTTATGCTTTTGGCGGTTTCTACGACAGCGCCAACAAACGATATACTTTCGTTATGACCTCTTTTGTACAGGACATACTACTCGGCAAGCTCAACCATTCGGATGTTTACCTTTCACCTGCTATAGAGTACGCCAGCGGACTGCCTTATTTTCCTGATGCAAACACCCCGTTCCGTTCCGTATTGGCAGGTGGTAGCAATCAGAAGTTTCGGACAAAACTGAATATTTATTATTCAAAAACACATAATTAACCGAAGCTTGCTTGCTTCTTAACATCCAATTGACATCAGGACTGCGCTGATGTCAATTGGATGTATTATCCTTCCACGTTCCTCATTCGCCCATAACGGGCCATTTACTATAATAACCTACTATCTTATATTGCCCGTTCACTTTTCCAAAAACAAAAGCGAAGAAATCGCCGTCCACCTTGCCATCGAGGGTATATTGCCTATAGTATTCATAAATGGGACTATTAACATCCAATTTCTGCTGCAGTTCTTTGTAGTAGCTTCCGCTTGAAGCGACGTTTATCTGCCTTACTTCCGTTTCGGAGGCTTGGGGCATATAGGTCCATACCGGCTCGTAGAAAAGGTCGTTTTTATACTCTTCATAGTCCTCTTCACTCATCAACCCTTGTTGCTTCTCCTCCATGGAGATACTGTCGTCTCCATCTATCCAATACAACGTTTGCAACGGAAAGGCAATCATGTTTTTGATTTCATCCAATTCATCATTCGCTACCAAATCCTGTAAATGATGGAAGAAGGTCGCCAATTCTGCGTCGCTTCCTTTTGCCACATGGGAAGAAGAACCGCAAGAGGTAATAGCTATACATACAAACCATATCAAAACCAGCAATCTGTTCCAAAACCTCATCTTAATTCTTAATTAGAGTCTGTCCATAATTCAGTGGCCGAGTTAGAATGGTGTCTGGCTAGGTGCACGAAACGAGAAAAAGCGCAGTATACCGATAGTAAATGAGCATTTTTCGAGCGAGTGCAACGACGCTAGGCGACATTATAGACGGACACTATTGAAAAGTAAAGGTACAAAAGCAATGTATTTAAAAGAAGAATATGTAAATTAGCATAATTACTTTATGCAACCTGTTGTTTTTGAACGATTAAAATATCCCGATTTTTGGGGGTATACTTTTTCTACTTTTGACTTTTTAATTTTTACTTTTCATCATGACCCTGAATGCTGCCAATAGACCGGTACCTGTAGATGACGTGAAGATTTCGCGCAAGAAGCCCATCTTTCCAATCAGGCCTGAGTTGCACAAATACCTCCGCATGTACCAGCGGGAAGCAAGACTGCCCCTAGGCTATGACGAGTTGATGAATTTCAATGAAGCAGTACCAGTATATGACAAGAACGGCAATGACACCCTGTGGGAGACCCCACTCTATCCACCGCATGAGATAGACCAGATTAACGATAACCTGAAAACCATCTATGCGCAGCTGAAGGCTTCGGGCAACACGCGCATCGTGCAGCACAAGTACATCGATCGAATAGATTACTGTACCTTCGGCAATACGCACCCATTCCGCATCCGTATCGTCAACAGGCTCAATGACGTATATGATTATTTCTATATCAAACGAGCAGACGCTTCCCGCGTATATGGACTGGAACTGGAAGAGATACTTTCACCCAATCAGGTCAATTTTCTGGTGGATAAAGCAACCTTGGTGGAAGAACACATCGTGGGCATACCTGGAGATGTGTTCACAAAGAGATTGATGAACAGCCCCGATTACAACCCGATACGTATTGCAAAAGAATTTGTCAAGTTCAACGAACGCTGCCTCATCACGCTCCTGGGCGACATGCGCGCTTACAACTACGTGGTGCAGATAACTCCAGATTTTGACGATTTCCAATTTCGCATCCGCGCCATTGACTTCGATCAACAATTTTACGAGGGCAATATGAAAGTTTACATGCCACAGTTCTTCAAGGAAAATCTGCCCTATGTGAAACTTTCCATGGCTCATTTGACGGAAAAAACGGTCAATCAATACCAGCAGGAAGAGCGCTCGTCCATCGTGCATCGTGTACGCAGCGAGAGACATCGATTGACGGATTTGAGGGATGTATCGCGCAAGGAACAGTTGTCTACTCCTGAAAACATAGAAAAATTGAAAATTTCGCTGGCCTTACATTATAATGACAAAAAATACGAAAACTGCCTGAATATGACCGACATAATAGAAATGAACATTAAAAATGTGATTCGTCAAGTAAATATTTAATTAAGCCAACTATTTTTTTGGCACGGTCTTAGTAACGTTTTTATCAAAGTGAAGACGAATTAAATATTTACTAAACAAATAATTATTACGCCATGAAAAATACAACTAAAAGAACAAACAAAAAAGCAACAGTTAAAAGACTCAATGATTTAGCTAAGTTTTTTGATATTCAATTAAGGGAAATTCTTGGCACGGAACTAGAAAGACTGAGGAACGGATCGTCTCAAATGGGCAGTTCATCTACTCCGAAAATAGCATAGACATTTACGTAAAACAATTTTCTTATACGCATTCTAGTAAAAAGCATTCCACTTCTGGTGGGATGCTTTTTTTCTTTATGGACAAAGCGCAGTATATTTGCCCCTATATTTAAGCAGCATGTCCTCCTCCCATTGCCATCTCGTTTATACATACGCGCAGGAAAATGACCTTCCTTTTATCGTGGAGGTCTACAATAGTACCATAGCTGGTCGCATGGTTACGGCAGATACCGAAAAAGTAAGCATAGAAAGCAAGCGCGATTGGCTTGCACAGCACCATCCCGACACTAGGCCGCTTTGGATTATACGGGATCAAGCGAACGAAAAAATCGGCTGGGTAAGCTTTCAGTCTTTCTATGGCCGACCAGCCTACAGCGGTACGGCCGAAATCAGCATTTACCTCCACCCGAGCCATCGGGGAAAAGGATATGGCAATTGCATATTGAGCTATGCCATTGAAAAATCGCCATCACTGAAAATACACACCTTACTGGCATTTATTTTTGCTCACAATGCTCCCAGTTTAGCCTTATTTGAGAAACATGGCTTTGCTACTTGGGGCACTTTCCCAGATGTGGCGGTGTTGGACGGCATCCCAAGAAGCTTGGTTATTTTGGGAATAAAAACCGTGCCTCCTGTTAATATTTGTTAAATACTTGCAGCATCCATGTATTGAGGCTAACTTGCACGATTAAAAATAATTGCGACATTACGTCATTTAACTTATCTTTGCAGCATGTTTAAAAACAGTCCTTTAACTTTAGGCTTGATCTTCGTTCTCTTACTATCCGTTATTGCTTCGGGATGCAAGAGCAGATTCGAAAAATTGCGCCTAAGCAACGACAATGCCCGAAAGTATCGCGAGGCCATCAATTTTTACAACAAAAAGAGATACAGCAAGGCATTGATCTTATTCGAGGACCTTGCCAATAAGTACCGAGGAAGTGCGGAGTCTGAAGAGCTGCAATACTATTATGCCTATACTAGCTATAGACTACGCGACTACACATCGGCACGTTATCAATTCAAGCAATTCACGGACAATTTCCCGCAAAGTGCACGGGCCGAGGAATGTCGCTTTATGGGGGCTTACTGTTATTATTTGGAATCTCCTGTGTTCAGTCTCGACCAAGACAACACACGCAAAGCCATCGAGTCCTTGCAGCTATTTATCAACTTATATCCACAGAGCGACCGCGCCGCCGAAGCGTCCAAGTTCATTGACGACCTTCGCGACAAGCTGGAAAGAAAAGCCTATGCCAATGCCAGGCTTTACTTGGATATTGGCGATTATCAAGCTGCCGTAATTGCATTCCAAAATGCCCTTAGGGACTATCCCGATACCAAATATGGGGAAGAAATGGAATACCTGATAATAAGAGCGCAATATCTCTATGCCCAGAACAGCATGCTGCGTAGCCAGGAAAAACGATTCAACGAGGCCATTGGTTTCTATAACGACTTTTTGGAAGCTTATCCTGAAAGCAAGTATAGAAAGGACGCAGATAATTTAAAGGAAAACTCCTTGAAGAACATTGAAAGCGTACAAAAACTGATCGCCGCCTATACTCCCAAAAAGATAGAAGAAGATGCAAAGGAAAAGCAAGCGGAGCAGGAAAAAGAAAACAGCATTATTTTACGATAAAAACAACAAAATCAAGATATGAGCAACATCATTCCAAATTCAACGATAACACGTGATCTACGTGAATTGGACAAATCTACAGACAACATCTACGAATCCATTGTTATCATTGCACGTAGAGCCAATCAAATCGCGGCAAACGTGAAGGAAGAACTTCACGCCAAATTAGCTGAATTTGCCACATCCAATGACAATTTGGAAGAAGTATTTGAAAATCGCGAGCAGATAGAAATCTCCAAACACTATGAGCGTATGCCAAAGCCCACTCTAGTGGCCATAGATGAGTTCTTGAACGACAAGATTTACTTCAGGAATCCTTCTAAAGAGAAATAGGGCTATGTAAAATGTCGTGATACGAGTCCGCTCATCATGACATAGCCTTCCCTACTTTGGCCATGCTAAAGGACAAAAAGATATTGTTGGGAGTATGCGGTGGCATTGCTGCGTACAAAACATCCTTCTTGATCAGATTATTGATCAAGGAGGGTGCTCAGGTGCAGGTGGTTATGACGCCTGAGGCTCAACAATTTATTACATCACTCACGCTTTCTACACTTTCCAAAAGACCGGTACTCACTGCTTATTACGATCCAGAAAACGGCGAATGGAACAACCACGTTGAACTAGCGCTCTGGGCCGACCTGCTGGTCATAGCCCCAGCCACCGCCAATACGCTGGCCAAGATGGCTCATGGCCTTTGCGACAACCTATTACTGGCCATATACCTGTCTGCCAAATGCCCAGTCTGCTTTGCTCCGGCAATGGACTTGGACATGTGGATTCATCCCACGACAAAAAGCAACGTGGCCCTATTGCAAGGCTTCGCCAAGCACCACCTGATACCTCCAGGCACAGGAGAACTTGCCAGCGGCCTTTCTGGGGAAGGAAGGTTGGCCGAGCCAGAGGAAATCATACAATTCCTTATCCGTTTCTTTGACGACGACTCACTACCGCTAAGTGGTAAAAACATATTAGTCAGCGCTGGTCCCACCTACGAGGCCATAGACCCCGTACGGTTCATCGGCAATCATAGCAGCGGCAAAATGGGCTATGCCATTGCAAAGCTATGTGCACAGTTGGGCGCCTCTGTCACCCTAGTCTCCGGCCCTACCAATTTGCCCACGCCAAAGGGCTGCCACCGCATAGATGTCACCTCTGCCGGCGAAATGCTCACGGCTTGCCTTTCTGCCGCCGATGGGGCGGACATCATCATAATGAGCGCCGCCGTTGCTGACTATACACCTGCAAAGGTCTCCGATAAAAAAATCAAGAAGACCGAAGACCTATTCGAAATAAAGCTCAAAAAAACTACCGATATATTGGCGGAGCTGGGTAAGAGAAAGAAAAGCAAACAACTATTGGCAGGTTTTGCGCTGGAGACCGACAATGAAGAGGACAATGCCCTTTCAAAGTTAAAAAGGAAAAACCTGGATTTTATCGTGCTCAATTCCTTGCGGGATAAAGGAGCCGGTTTCTCCGGCGACACAAACAAAGTGACCATCTTGGATAAGCAAGGCAACAAGACAGAGCTCCCCCTCAAGTCCAAGGAAGATGTCGCAAAAGACATTATCGACTATGCCATCAAATTAATACCATCTACCATTTAAAAAAGACTTAACTGTTCTCCATCCTTGGGTTTCTTCGCATCGCCGAAAACCGTCTTTCCTCCGTGCTTCCAAGCATTGTCGCGCTCCTGTTTCAAATAGTTGTCAAATCCATTTTTAGCCACTTCAAAGTCCCTTTCCATAGACCGCGCCGCCTTGGCCAGGTTAACGAGTGCATCAGACTTATCCCGAAAGCCAAGCTTTGCCGCCTCTATAGCCACTTGCAAATGCTGGATACTTTCGTCATAAACCTTTGTAAGTACCGGAAAAGGATGGCCATCCTTCCCGCCATGCGCCATGCTGTACCTCGCTGGGTCATCAAAGCGCGACGGAGTACCGTGGATGACTTCACTAATCAGTGCCAAGGACTGTATCGTTCTTGGCCCTGCGCCGGGCAGCAGCAGGAGTGACTCCGTATCGGCCACCTGCTGCTCTTGCGCTAAAGCAAGAATGGCACCCAACCTCTTCAAGTTCACGTCCTCCGCACGTACATCATGGCGATTGGGCATCACCAGTTTCCTGGCATCTTCCATCACTTCACGAGGATCGATCTTAAGAATTTCCAGCATCCCTTGCTTTGTAGATTTAGCGGCCTTATCCGTCAAATTCAATAGAGGTCCGCGGCGCTTTCCATAAATAAAGCTATGAGGTTCTTCTGTAAAGGACTGTACCTTTGCCGAGTGCCAATGATAGCGCCTGGCTAATTTGAGATCCTCATTCATACCTTGCTGTACGATGGTCCAATCGCCATCTATACTCACCACAAAATGGTGCAGGTAAAGTTGAAAGCCGTCTTGAATAGCCGTATTGTCAACCTTGGCCGCCAACCGGCTGTTATAAACCATTGCTTCGCCATCTATGCCCGTTTTCATCGCCACTTGCCGCAATTCTTGCGGAGTCTGGAGCGATTGCTTCCCCCTACCACCGCAGAAATAAAGTCCCAGCTCCTTCGATCGTTCGTTGACAGCACGCTTCAACGCCCCCATCACCGAGGTTGTAATTCCGGAAGAATGCCAGTCCATCCCCATTACGCAACCCAAAGATTGAAACCAAAAAGGGTCACTGAGACGAGAAAAAAAAGCCTTCCGTCCATATTCAAGCACAATGGCCTCCACGATGGCGCCTCCCAGCAAGGCCATACGCTCCGCTAGCCATTTAGGCACCCTACCGTAGTGCAGCGGCAAATCGGCATGTCCACTTTTCATGGACGCAACATACTAATTTTAATAGTAATACCTGCCATGAAATCGAAAATTTTATTCCTCCCTCGACACCCCATGCCAAGGCGTTTTTTCCACAGCAGCATACCATTCCCAATATCCATCTATAAACCTTATCTTTGGCTTACCATTATTTGTTCAAAAAAGCGGATGACACAAAAACACGAAAAACAATGCGGATGAAAACAATCAAGCTGCTACCAATTTTTGTAGGTCTATTTTCCTTTGCTCATCTTCAGGCCCAGGAAATCTTTGCGCGCGTGCAGATCTTATCACCTATGGTGCAAACCGCGAACAAGAATGCCTTAGACCAGCTCGGCAAATCGGTTACGGACTTTTTGAACACCAGAAACTGGACCGGCCACCAAGTGCGCCCCAACGAACGAATAGAATGTTCCTTGGTCATCAATATCTTGGAATGGGATGGAGCAAGCAATTATAGCGCGGAAGCACAGATAATTTCCAACAGGCCCGTATACAATAGCGCGTACAATAGCCCAGTGCTCAGCATTTCCGATAAAGACTTTAACTTCAATTACAATGAAGGTGATCCATTGGACTTTGCCGACAATCAGTTCATAGGCAACCTGCAGTCACTATTGGCCTACTACGCCTACATCATCATTGGCCTAGATGCAGATACATTCTCCATAGAGGCAGGTACCCCCTATTTCCTGAAGGCTCAAGAGATTGTCAACAATGCGCAAAACTCCTCTTTTACAGGCTGGAAGCCCTTGGACGGCCTCAGAAACCGCTATTGGCTGATGAACAACCTACTGGACCCTAATTACCTCCCAATAAGAACCTTTTCATATGAATATCATATAGACGGCCTAGATAAATTGGCCGACAAGCCCAGCGAGGCACGAAATACCATAGGACAACTATTGCCTAGCCTCCATAAAGTGGATCGCCTGGCGCAGGGCGCCATGTACAACCAGCTATTTTTCACGGCGAAATCAGAGGAATTGGCGGCTGTATTGAGTGGGCTTTCGCCAACCGAACGACTGAAGGCCATTAACATCTTGATGGAGATAGACCCAGGGAATATCAACAAATACGAAGCAATCAGAAAATTATAACCTTATCCTACATGCTCAAAAGACTGTCCATACACAATTACGCATTGATAGACCAACTTGAAATTGAGCCCAGCGCCGGACTCAATATACTTACCGGAGAGACAGGAGCGGGCAAATCCATCGTATTGGGTGCGTTATCGCTCATCTTGGGACAAAGAGCCGAAAGCAAGTATTTCTTCAATCAGGCAAAGAAATGCATCATAGAAGGCAGGTTCGATATTGGCCATTATGATCTGAAGGATTTTTTTGACGAACAAGAACTGGATTACGAAAACGAGACCATATTGAGACGTGAAATCAGTGCCGACGGAAAATCGCGCGCTTTTATCAACGACACTCCCGTGACGCTCAATCAGTTGAAAAGCCTAGGCGAAAAACTAATAGATATTCATTCGCAACATGCTACACAGGAGCTCAACACAGAATCCTTCCAGCTACTCACCCTAGATAGTGTCGCACAAAACGGCGTCTTACTCCAGGACTATAAATCCCATTTTTCGCAATACAAACAGGTACAAAAGGCCTTGCAACAACTGAGAGAGCAGGTGCAACAGGCAAAAACGGAGGCAGATTATCACCAGTTTCTCTACAATGAGCTGGAAGCAGCCAAGTTGCAAGCCGACGAGCAGGTGCCATTGGAGCAGGAACAACAGCAGCTAAGCCATGCGGAAGAAATAAAAAGAGCCCTTCTGGAGGGCGCCTATGCCCTCGGCGAGCAAGAAGAGTCCGCCCTTAGCCTGATGCGAAGTGCCTTGCACCAGCTTAGGCAAATAGAGCCTTACCTTCCACTTGCACCAGAATTGGCCGAACGCCTTAATTCCTCCATCATAGAGGTGAAGGACATTGCGGACGAAATGTCTCGCTTGGAGAGCGGAACGCTCTTTGATCAACAAAGGCTGGAAGAAGTATCGGAAAGACTCAGCCTCATCTACAATCTTCAACAAAAACACCATGTAGATGATGTCAGCCACCTGCTGTCCATACAGCAAGAGCTGAGCGAAAAACTCGGGGCCATCACCGACAACGAGGAAGAATTGACCCATCTGGAAACGGAAAGTAGCAGGCTATATGCCAAATGCGAGGAACTTGCCTTGCAATTGAGCGAGGCGAGAAAAAACAGCATAGCCAAAGTATCCGAATTTATCCTGGACACTTTAGCGGAAGTGGGCATGCCCAATAGCCAACTCCATATCGAATTGACTTATTCAGATGATTTACGGCCTACCGGGAGGGACCACGTTCGTTTTCTCTTCTCTGCCAATAAAGGGCAACAAGCACAACCACTCAACAAGGTAGCCTCGGGAGGAGAGCTATCACGCCTCATGCTTGCCATCAAAGCATTGGTAGCCAATACTTCGGCCCTGCCTACCATCATTTTTGACGAGATAGACACCGGCATTTCTGGGGAAGTGGCGCTCAAGGTAGGCGATGTTATGGAAAAAATGGCTCAGCATATGCAGGTCATAGCCATCACCCACTTGCCCCAAATTGCTGCCAAGGGAACCACTCACTACAAGGTATACAAGGAAGACCGAGAAGAGAAAACACTGACAAACATGAAAGTATTGGCTCAAAAAGAGCGTATACTGGAAATCGCTCAAATGCTGAGCGGGAGCAACCCGGGTGATGCGGCAATACAACATGCAAAAGAATTGTTAGAATAAATCCTCCAAGGAATGAACAACTCAGCTGCTTCGTCGCCACCAAGGATGCCATTGAGCACTTACACTCACAAATAATTATTTCCGAATGAAAAAAAACTGTACTTTTACCAGATTAAAAACATTAAGACTTAAAGTAAAACAAAAATAACTATGGCTTATAACCTATTGAAAGGGAAAAGAGGGATCATCTCGGGAGCACTGAACTCCAATTCAATTGCATGGAAAGTAGCAGAAAAAGCACATGAAGAAGGCGCCAGCTTCGTACTGACAAATGCCCCCATCGCCATGCGCATGGGAGAGCTCAATGAGCTTGCTGAAAAAACAGGAGCTGAAATAATTGCTGCCGATGCAACCAGCACCGACGACCTGACGAACCTATTTACCAAGTCTCAGGAAATACTGGGTGGAAAAATCGACTTTGTACTTCACTCTATAGGCATGAGCGTTAATGTACGTAAAAACATTCCTTATACAGAAGCCAATTACGATTTCTTCCAAAAGGGGATAGACATATCTGCCCTGTCCCTGCACCGCATGTTGGCCGCCGCCAAAAAGCTGGATGCAATCAATGAATGGGGAAGCGTGGTAGCCCTTACCTACTCGGCAGCACAGCGCACCTATCCATTTTACAATGACATGGCAGACATTAAGGCGATGCTTGAATCCATTGCCCGCAGCTTCGGCTACCATTATGGCGTAGAAAAGAAAGTAAGGATCAATACCGTCTCACAATCGCCTACCAAAACAACGGCGGGCTCCGGCATCAAGGGATTTGGCGATTTCTTCGATTATGCCGACGCCATCTCTCCACTGGGCAACGCAAGCGCGGAAGACTGTGCCAATTATTGCATTACCTTATTCTCCGACCTTACACGTATGGTTACCATGCAAAACCTCTATCATGACGGAGGCTATACTTCTACCGGAGTAAGTACCAAAGTATTGGAAAAACTGGGAATTGGGGGAGAGTAAAAACAATACACACTCGTCCGTTTCTAAACGAGTGATTTAATATAGGCCCATTCCTGAAAACAGGAATGGGCTTTACTACTTAATGCAATTTGCGGGATATATGGCTCGCCCAATCTCGACAAATTTCCTTTAATTGCGATCTTGGGTTACTACCTTCTATGAAAGCATATATCAAAATGAAAGAAAGTAATATAATCGTCATTGGCGATGTGATGATAGACCATTACATTTATGGCAAATGCGAGCGCATATCGCCAGAGGCTCCAGTGCCAATAGTCAACCAAACGAAGGAAAGCTATACCCTTGGCGGTGCAGGCAACGTGATCGAAAACCTCGGGGCTTTTGGCATACCTGCCTTTTTGCTTTCCATATGCGGCGATGACAACTCCGCCCACCGCCTGGACACATTGCTCCAAGCAAAAGCAGCGGACTCGTACTTCCTTGCAAGAGATAAGGAGCGGCCCACCACCGTCAAGACCCGGATATTGGCTGGTAACCATCAGATGCTCCGCATAGACCGCGAATGCGTCCAAGCTCCCTCTCCCGCATTGAGCGAACTCCTACTGAATGAGCTAAAAAAACGTTTGGACAAAGCGCACATTGTCATCCTATCGGATTACTGCAAGGGGCTTTTCAGCACAGAGCTAGCGCATGATGTCGTGAAACTATGCAAAGCCCAAGGAGCAATCACCTTGCTCGACTCCAAGCAAAAGCACATCGAACGCTTCAAAGGTGTTGACATCGTCAAACCGAACAAAAAAGAGGCGGCAGCCATGTCGGGCATAGAGATTACCGACAACAGCAGCTTGGAAGCTGCCTGCAAGACCATCGCCGAAAAAACGGACTGCCGCGCCGTAGTGGTTACCCTATCAGAAGAAGGAATGGCAATATACCAAGATCAACGGCTAGAGATTATTCCCACCAAGGCGATGGAAGTATTTGATGTAACGGGTGCCGGCGACACGGTCATTGCCGCTATAGCCTATGCTCTGTCTGCCAATAAGACCTTGCAGGAAGCCTGCGACTTTGCCAATCACGCTGCGGCCGTCGTAGTTGCCAAAACGGGCAGTGCTACGGCTACCCTAACAGAAATCGATAACATGAAAAAAAGATGGCTATGAAAACATATTCCTTTATCCTTTCCATAGATGATCACATAGGGCTTATTACTTCCTTAAGGGAATCCCTGCTGCCATTGATAGAAAAAGTAGCGGGGGAAATAGGTCAATCAATACAAAAAGGCAATAAAGTCCTACTTATAGGCAATGGAGGCAGTGCTGCAGATGCACAGCACATCGCCGCCGAGTTTACCGGCAGGTTCGTAAAGGAACGTAGGCCCTTGCCCGCCATTGCCCTAACAACCGATACATCTGCACTTACCGCCATCGCAAACGACTATGGCTATCAACAGGTTTTTGCCAGGCAGGTAGCCGCCCTAGGGCAAGGGGGAGATATACTGATCGCCATCTCTACCAGCGGAAATAGTCCCAGCATACTGGAAGCGGTAGAAGTAGCCAAAGAAAAAGGGATCAAGACCATCGGCCTCACGGGAAAAGATGGAGGTACGCTGGGCCAGATCTGCGATATGCACATAAACATTCCCCACCAAGCTACGGCACGTGTACAGGAAATGCATATCCTCATTGGCCATCTCCTTTGCGAATATGTAGATTCACTTTATTAAATAGGCAGAAGAGAACACAATGGCAACAGAAATAGATAAACTACTGGATTCAAAGTTCTTGAAAAAAAAGGATGCGGTCCACCTGGTAAAACAATGGAAATCAGAAGGCAAGCATGTTGTCTTTACCAATGGCTGTTTCGACCTGTTGCATCCCGGGCACCTCAACTACCTGTTGGAAGCAGCCAATCTGGGCGATAAATTGGTGATAGGCCTCAATGCCGATGCCTCCGTCAGTAGGTTGAAAGGGCCAACACGACCTGTCAACAATGAGCGCAACAGGGCTGCAATACTTGCTGCGCTGTATTTCGTTGACATGATCGTACTGTTTGAGGAGGATACGCCATTGGAATTGATACAATCGCTGAGTCCAGACGTATTGGTGAAAGGCGGCGACTATAACTTGGGAAATATAGTTGGTGCCAGGGAAGTGCTGGCAAATGGCGGAGAAGTCAAGGTATTGAAGTTCTTGGAGGGATATTCGTCCAGTTCTTTGATCGCAAAGATAAGGCAGCCGTAAATGAAAAAAAGAGCGCTATTTCTGGACAGAGACGGAATCATCAACCTAGACAAGGGTTATGTGCACCGTATCGCAGATTTTGACTTTGTGGATGGCATCTTTGACCTATGTACATATTTTCAAGAGAGGGGGTATCTCCTCATCGTCGTCACCAACCAGTCGGGCATTGCGCGAGGCTATTATACCGAAAAGGATTTCCAAATCCTTAGCGGCTGGATGAACGAAAAATTCGAGGAAAAAAACATCCATATTGCCAAAGTTTATTATTGTCCCGACCATCCCGACATCACAGGTCCTAGCCAGCGCAGAAAGCCCAATCCGGGCATGTTGCTGGAAGCAGCACAAGAATTTGACCTAGATCTAAGCACTTCCGTGATGATAGGCGACAAGGAAAGTGATATGCTGGCTGCAGAAAATGCAGGAGTAACCTTGCGTTTGCTACTTGGCAAAAAACCAAATATTTATCGAGAGTTCCTGGAAAAAGCAAGTGAACACAAAATTTGAACGGTTCCCTTTCGTTCCGTCGTCTATTTCCCCTTGATTTATTTATAGCGTGAATGATGGCACCTATCCCCCTGCCATTTCAACGGATTGTCAATAATATATTGGCGTGGTAGGGTTGCCCGTTTCGGACGGCGGGGAGCTGAACCGTAAACCGGGATTTGCATAGGCAGTATCACTATAATCGGCTGGAATGCTTATATTTGCGTTATACTGGACCAATGATTATAATGGCAAGAAAGCGACTGGATATCCTGTGGAAAGGCATACTCGAAGACCTGTTCATCGAGTTCCTTCGCTTCATGGTACCAAATGCCGATGAGATCTTCGATTTCGAGCGGGGTCTGGATTTTCTCGACAAGGAAATGGAGCAGCTTTTTCCTCCCGAGGGAGACGAGTTCTCCCTCAAGGTGGTGGACAAATTGGCGCGGGTGTACAGGCGCACGGGCGAGGAGGAATGGGTACTCATTCACGTGGAAGTACAGCACCAGTACCGCAACAACCTGGCCAGGAGGATGCTGGACTACTACGTGCGGATAAGGGACAAGTACGGCGTGTCCATCACGGCCTTTGCCATCCTCACCGAGGCTAGCACCAGGCAGCGGCCCGACACCTACGAGGAGGGCTTCCTTGGCACCAGACTTCGCTATACGTTCAATACCTTTAAGGTTTCCCGGCAGACAGACGAGGAGCTGTTGGCCAATGGTAATCCCTTTGCGCTGGTGGTGCTGATAGCCAAGACGGCCTTTGCGGGCAGCAACATGAAGGAAAGCGGGCAGCGTGACGGTGCGTTACTGGCCGCAAAGGACAGGCTGATGCGCGAACTGGTATCGCGCGGCATGCCCACCGAGAAGATCAGGGTGCTTATGAACTTCCTCACCTACTATGTACATTTTGAGGATGAGGAAATAAGTGCTATCTTTGAGGAACACAAAAGGGAAATAATAGGAAGGAGCGAAACCATGGGTATAGAGGAACAATTGCTGGACATAGCCCGAAAGGAAGAACGTGCCAAAGCCGAAGCCGAGAAATTGGCCGAGAAAAACAAAGCCGCCAAGAAAATGCTACAAAGCGGTTTTGATGTGCAGCTAGTGGCGGACATCCTTGATATGACAGTAGAACAGGTGGAGAAGCTGAAATAGACTTTTCTTAGCTATATTCAAAAGCCACCTTATGGCGGCTTTTGTTGTCTGTAAATCTTTTGAAAATATTGAACTGAAGTTACGCCAAAAAAATGTAAACCTGCGCAAGCGTAGGTTAAAGACACCA
This sequence comes from Olivibacter sitiensis DSM 17696, assembly GCF_000427965.1. GTDB lineage: Bacteria > Bacteroidota > Bacteroidia > Sphingobacteriales > Sphingobacteriaceae > Olivibacter > Olivibacter sitiensis. The sequence continues at coordinate 51,134 of NZ_ATZA01000004.1, forward strand.
CGCAAAGGCCACGGACACCACCAAGAAAGTCAGCAAGCTCAACTTGCAGGATACGACCTTTCAATTGCAGGAGGTGGGGGTGAGCACATGCAAGTACTACCCTTGGTTCAAATATGTTTCGGCCTTTCAATTGCAGGAGGTGGGGGTGAGCACGGGGTATCAGACTATTTCCAAGGAAAGAGCTAGCGGGTAACTCACTTTGCCAATAGATTTCCCTATCTTTACCTCATGAGAACCGATATTTCACATTTGCCAAACATCAAGCAGGATGAAATCAGACGGATCACCGAAATCATCAAGGATGTAACAAAACCGGAGATGATCATCCTCTTTGGCAGCTATGCCAAGGGCAACTATGTGGAACATCGCTATGTGTCAGAAGGTATCAAATACGAGTATATCAGCGACTATGACTTTCTGGCAATAACGAAAGGTGATCCAGAGAAAGTGCACCTGCAGGAAAATCAAATCCTAGAATTGACGGACGGGTTTATCCCGCCGGTAAATCTGGAAATACACGGGCTGGATTATGTCAACAAAGGGCTGGAATGGGGTGAATATTTTTGGGTAGATATCGTTGCCGAAGGCATCGTTTTGTATGATAGGGGAACCATTCAATTTGCAGATCCCAAGGAACTGACGAGCGCAGAGAAAAAGGAAAAAGCACAACGGTATTTTGACACATGGTTTTTCCAAGGCAGCGAATTTTTAGAGGGAGCACACTTTTATCTCAATAGAAGCAATTTAAAAATCGCCTTATTTCAACTCCATCAAGCAGCAGAAAGTTTGTTTAATACCATTTTGCTGGTCTTCTCTGGCTATAAACCCAAGACGCACAACCTTTGGAAGCTGCGCAAAAAGTCCAAGCCACATTCCGAAACGCTGTTCCTTCTGTTCAGGACGGAGACCGATAAAAGTGAAAAACAACTATTTGAATTGCTAAAACAGGGATACATAGATGCGCGATACGGGCAGGATTTTCATATTGTTGAAAAGGACTTGTTGATTTTGATCAAAAGAGTTAGCCTCATGGTGTCCCTTGTGGAGAAAATATGCCGGCTGCATATACTTGAACTTGGCAAGGAGCCATAAGCTCTGTTTATTTGTTTTTCTTCCGTTTGATGAGGGTATTTGACTGGGCGGATTCTTTAAGCAACTGATTTTCCTCTTTCAGTATCATGATTTTTCTTTCATAGTCCTTCAGGAGATCTTCTTTTCGTTCTATAATGCCTCTAAGCTCTTGATTTTCCATGGTCAACTTATGTGAATCAATTTTCGAAATAGAGCTTAAGGGCTCGAAGTCATAATAATATTGGAAGAAGTCATGATTAAAAGCCTTGCAGAAGGTTAGTAGCACTTCGGTGTTGATGCTAGATTTTTTGATTATACGGTAGTAGTTCTGTTTGGTCATATGCAGTTTCTGCAAACAGAAAGTATCCATGTTGTCAATTTTTACATTGGCTACAAAATCTCTTATAATATTGCCGATATGAATATCCATTTGCCAAAGTTTGGCAAAGGCATTTACTTAATTCAATAAATAAATACACAATATAATTACATATAGTAAACATTTTATTGCTTTTTGACTATATATGTGTTATATTTGCCAATAGCTAGTAAATAATATATTTCTTTTAGTCATTACCGGGAGCGTGAGAAACTCCAGCAATGACGGAAAAAGAAAGAACATATAGCAAGACTTTTAAGTGCGGGGCCACATTTCTATCTTCCGTGAGCATTTTCTCACGCCTCGGTAAAACAGAAATGGGCCTCGCCTTAAATCCCTTTTCATCGAATGCCAGCTTTTGGAGTAAAGACACTTATCCTTTGGTGCACTTCACTTTGTTTGACCTCTTGTTCATCTGCAAACCTAAAAACCCAGTGTAACGATTTGACACGTTCCACCGATTTGTATCGGTATTTTTCGTTGTTTATCAACTAATTGCTTAACCGTATCAATTTAAGAAATGAAGCAAAATTTACGCTTTCGGGCATGCTATTGCCCTAGCCCATTCATTATAAAGCATCTATTATCGACGATACTTTTATTCCTATTATGTAAACCTGCGCTTGCGCAGGTCAAAGACACCACGCAAAGGCCACCGGTCGTGGATACCATCAAGAAAATCATCAAACGTAGCCTACAAGACACCACCTTTCAGTTGCAGGAGGTGGAAGTGGGCACGGGGTATCAGACTATGCCGAAAGAGAGCGCTACGGGAAGTTTCTCTCATGTCGACAACGAGCTGTACAACCGCAAGGTGAGCAGCAACGTGGTAGACCGCATAGCCGACCTGGTGCCAGGACTCTCCTACAACACGCCCGGCGACGGGCTGCTAATACGTGGGCGCAACTCCATCTATGCCGACGTGAACCCGCTCATCGTGGTGGACAACTTCCCCTTTGACGGCAACCTGGACAACATCAACCCGAACGACGTGGAAAGTATCACCGTGCTGAAAGATGCGGCCGCTGCCTCCATCTGGGGCGCCAGGGCGGGCAACGGCGTCATTGTCATCACCACCAAAAGGGGAAAGACGGCCAGGCCACAAGTGGCCTTCAACTCCAACTACAGCGTGCAGGGCAGGCCCGACCTGTACGGTCTGCCCATCATCTCATCGGCAGACTACATCGAGCTGGAAAAGGATCTCTTCTCCAGGAACTATTACAACACGCAGATTACCAATGAGCGGACCAAGGCTCCGCTGACGCCCGTAGTGGAGATATTGCAGCGGCAACGCCTGGGGGAACTGACCGAATCGGAAGCAAACGCGCTCATCGACGTACTGAAAGCCAACGACGTAAGGGAAGATCTCATGCGCTACTTCTACAGGAATAGTACCGCCCTTCAACAGGCGCTGAACGTCAGTGGCAGCACGCCCACGGTGAACTACTACATGTCGGCAGGCCACGACAGGGACAGGGACGAACTGGTGCAGGGCACGGACAATTCGCGCATCACGCTCCGCAACAGAAACACGTTCCAAATTGGCCGAAAGCTAAAGGTGCAGACCGGGCTTACCTTTTTGCAGAACACACGCAGCATCGGCAACAACCCCGGCAGGAACATCAACAGCGGCACCGGAAAGGGGCTCTATCCCTATGCCGACCTGGTGGACGAGCAGGGCAATCCGCTACAACTGGTGAGGGACTTCCGCCGGATATACGTCGACACCGTTTCTTCGCCGCTGGACTGGCGCTATTTTCCATACGCCGATCTGGGCACGGAAGAGCGCACGAACACCTATAGGGACTATGTGGTCAACGGTGGGGTTGAATATGACATCATACCCGGCCTGAATGCCCAGGTAAACTACCAGTATGGTTTTTCCTCCACCGCCAGTGTCAACCAATCGGACGTGGCGTCCTATTACACGAGAGATCGGATAAACCGCTTCTACCAACCCAATGCCACCAATCAATACCCCATTCCGATCGGGGATATCCTTACGGCGAGCAATAACGAAAACGTTTCGCACCAGTTGCGTGGGCAGTTGAACTTCGGCAAAAGCATCGCCACAGACCATGAAGTGAGTGCCCTTGGGGGGTTTGAGATCAAACGGACGGACACAAGGGGCAGGTCCTATACCATGTACGGGGTGAAGGACGACGGCAGTCAGGTAAACACACTGATCAATTTTAACGAAAGCTATCCGCAGTTCAACAATACAGCTTCACGTAGTATGATACCCAATTCACAGAGCATCTCACAATCGGCAGATCGTTTCATCTCCTACTACGGCAACGTGGGCTACCAGTATAGAAACAGCTATTCCTTGACGGGCAGCATACGCAAGGACGCCGCCAACCTGTTCGGCGTGAATACCAACCAGCGCGGCGTCCCCTTATGGTCGGCAGGACTTGGATGGCAAATCCACAACGAACCGTTCTATCCTTTTCTCGCCCTTCCCTACCTCAAGCTACGGGCAACGTACGGTAGCAACGGCAATTTTAGCAGGCGGGCATCCGCACTGTCCACCATTTCCTATGGCATATCGACCAACAACACTACATCGGCGACCATCAGTGCCCCTCCCAACAGTTTGCTGCGATGGGAGCAGACCAGGATAGCCAACCTCGGGCTGGATTTTGCCACCAGGGGCAATAGGCTGTCAGGTACATTGGAATATTACAAAAAGAACATCAGGGACATACTGGCAGAGGCTCCCGTAGACCCAACGATGGGTGTATCCACCTTTTATGGGAACGTGGCCAGCATGAAAGGGGAGGGATTGGAGGTGGAGCTGAATGCCAATCTCCCCCTGTCATCCCGCTCCAGCTGGCAGGGAAGTTTCCTTTTTAGCTATGCGCAGACAAGGGTGACGGAATACCTCCTGCCCATGCCTCCTACCAATCTGGTGCTTGGTTCCAACAGTGGCGTGACACCGATACTGGACAGGCCCATAAAGACGGTATACAGCTATGCATGGGCGGGGCTGAACCCGGAGAACGGCAACCCGATGGGCTATATCCATGGTGAGCCTAGCGAGGACTATACGGCACTGACCAATATCGCGGTAGAAGACCTGGTCTACAACGGTGCCGTGCAGCCTCCCTATTTTGGCGCTTTCCGCAGCGGGTTCACCTGGGGCGGTTTCTCTTGCTCGTTTACGGTCAACTACCGCTTTGGGCACTATTTCAGGAGGACATCCGTCTACTACGGCACGCTGTACAGCAACTGGACGGGACACTCCGACTATGGGTTGCGCTGGCAGGAGCCCGGCAACGAGCTAAGCACGCAGGTGCCATCGATGGTCTATCCAGCAAACAGCTCGCGAGACAACTTCTATACCAATGCGGAGGTGCTGGTAGAGAAAGGGGACTACATTCGGCTGGAGGACGTGCGGCTACAGTATACCGTCGGTAGGAAACTCATGGGCAATCTGCCCTTTCGACAGCTTACGTTCTATGCATACACAAGCAATCTGGGGTTGCTCTGGGCAGCAAACGACAGAGGCATAGACCCCTCCTACCAAAATTCGCCCGTACTGGGCAAGAGAATATCGTTTGGACTCAACTTTAGTTTATAAGAATTATGAAAAATAGATTAACCTCCATGGGCTATTGCCACCTGATGGCCCTTATCTTTTGCCTTATGCAACTTGCCTGTACGGACTCCAGCTTCCTCGATGCCGTGCCCAATAAAAGTTTGGTCATCCCACATACACTGGATGACTACCAGGCCATTTTGGACAATGATAGGTTTATGAACGGAAGCGTTAGCTCGAATTATGGTGTGACACCCGCACTGGGAGATATGGGAGCTGATGATTATGTGTTGTTGGAGAGTTTTGAAGATCACCCCATCATGGATAATGAATATGCAAACATATATACTTGGCAAAGCCACATTTTTGAGAGGAGCGGTATTCATGGCGACTGGACCGAACCTTATAGAACAGTTCTTTATGCCAATATGGTGTTGAACGGAATAAAAGACATTCATATAACAGAGAATGATAGGGGGGAATATGAGAAGATAAGAGGAAGTGCTCTTTTTTATAGGGCACATGCCTTTTATCAGTTGGCGCAGATTTTTGCACCGCCATATCCGATTAACGAAAATGCTTCATTACTGTTAGGTATTCCATTACGACTCGATAGCGACATAAATGAACCGTTGCAGATAGCCAATTTGGAAGACACGTACCAAAGGATAATCCTTGATCTCGAAATATCCATACCTTTATTGCCAGAAAAAGCACAGTTCAATACACGCCCCTCTAAGGCAGCGTCTCATGCATTATTAGCTAGAACCTATCTGGTGATGCATCAATACCAGAAAGCAAAAGATCACGCGGATTCTTGCTTAATGATAAAGGATGATTTGCTTGATTACAATGAAGTTCTACAACAGTCTGGGGAGCAATCGCTTTATCCATTTGGAGACGCTAGAGAAAATAAGGAAATTATTTTCTCTAGTTTGATGGTGAACCAAAATGCCAACTTAAAGGACGGTTTTTTCTCTGTTACACCTGCAACGTTACTTAATCAATATGGGAGTGGAGACTTAAGAAAAACACTATATTTCCATAATGAGGAATGGGGAATTACGTATTCAGGAAGTTATAGCAACAATAATTATTACCAGCATTTCTCAGGATTGGCCACGGATGAAATATACCTCGTCAGGGCCGAGGCAAAGGTTCGTCTCGGTGACCATGCAGGAGCACTGGACGACCTAAACTCATTGCTGATAAAAAGACACGATGCTACATTTAACGGGATATCTGCATCTTCAAGTTTGGATATCCTCGATGCAATATTGAGCGAACGAAGAAAGGAATTGTTGATGCGCGGATTGAGATGGACGGATTTGCGTCGCTTAAATGAAGAAGGGTATAACATTACTATTAGTCGAAAATTCCGTGGCCGGACCTATTCACTGCCTCCAAATGACCCTAGGTATACTTACCCCATCCCTCCCAATATTATGGTATTCAATCCGACCTGGCCCCAGAACGCACGCTAAAGAAAATGAAGTTAACGATTACGATACTGACCGTTTTGTATTTTGTTGGTGAACAATCCGCTATTGCACAACAAAAGTTCAAACCTTTAAGTGTTCACGATACGGTGCCAGAACTGGAATTGAAAATGATCAACTACAAGGCTCCAACCGTAAAGTTGAGCGACTTTAGAGGTAAACTGCTCATTCTTGATTTTTGGTCCAAGTGGTGCTCAGTATGTATTGCACAGTTCGCAAAGGTCAAAAAACTGCAAGACGAATTTGGTGACGGCATTTTTATTTTGCCTGTAGGTTATCAAACAGATATGAAATGGGATAACATAGAACACTTTTATGAACAGCGAATATCCATGGGGAACCCGATTGAAATCCCTTCAGCCGTACAGGATATGAAAACTGACACATTGCTTAGGAGGCTATTTCCCTTTTCGGCAGTTCCGTACCTGATATGGATAGACCATTCAGGTACAGTATTAGGAATTACCTCCCATCATGCCTTGACGTCAGAAATGATACAAATTTACCTCGATGACCATAGACGTTTGGAAAAGCTGCGTGGAGCATTTGACAAAATAAAATAGATTCAAACATGAGTGGTAGCTGGCTTGTGCTACCACTCATGAAATCGTTTCATTCGTTAAGAGTTAGGGCTCACCCAAGCTTAAAACTACTAGTTTTTACTTCTTTCTGCATCGGCAGTATTGGAAGACGGAACCCAATATTCTACGCCATCGATGTTTTCTATTGTGAAGTTAGTTTCATTTCTCACATAACCTTTAGCACAGCAGTACGCAGTCCCAGAGCAACTAACCGCAGGATTTGGAGTTTGCGGTAAATCGTCCACAGTTTCATAATCCTCTACTGGATATAATGTCCTATCCATACCACTCGTTGAGCATCCAACCTGATTCCCCGGTGTCTGATACCATACATAATTAGTTTGCACTGCCTCATTTTCTGCAGTCTCATTGGAAATGCCCTCCTTCTCACCCGCCATCAAACTACGGATCATGAAAAAGGATATAAACAATAAAATCAATAATGATGCGACGATATATAATCTCGCGTTTAAAATACGTACCATATTTTTTGGTTTTAAGTAATAAGTTTTAATTTCTATGACCCCTTTCGTCGGTCGGGCCATGTCCCGAAAGCCATCGTACACAGGTGGCGGCTTTCGATAGCTGGGCAAGCTGCTCAGCATGACGGGATAGTTAGTCACCGCTTCCCCGCGGGAAGGGCGCGAACCTGCGGTCGTGGGCTTGCTGCCATGCCCACCACTTTGTCCATCCAAATTTTCCCGTCCTGTGTCCCATTTTTTTATCCTCCTGCCGTTTCACCGGCCAACGGAACAAAAGTAGTACACGAAACAGGGCCAAAACAATCGCCCACCGGGGTGATTCGGCTCATCCAAGAAGGGTGATTTTCTGCTCACCAGGGGTGGGTGATACCTTTGGGAACTGCCCTTGGGCCTAGTCTGGGCGCTCCATTGCCAAGACGGCTGCCAGCGCCGTACGGTCATTGACGCCCGTTTTCTTGTAGATATTGCGGATGTGGGTCTTCACCGTATTGCGCGATACGTAGAGCGCATCGGCTATGGCGGCATTGCTCTTGCCGTCCAAGAGGTAGCGGGCCACCCTCACCTCGGCCTGGCTAAGGCCGTGGTGCAGGCAGTTGGCATCAAAGCGCATCTGGTCTATGCCCTTATCGCTGAGGCGCAGCAGCAGGCGCTGCTCCTCGCGCGCCTGCATGGCAGAGCGGTACAGCAGTATGGCCGTGGCCACGAGGTAGCAACTATTGGTAAAGAGTACGTCCGTCAGTTGGCTCAGCGGCAGGTACAGCACCAGGGGCAGTGCACACCAGGGCAGTAGGGTGAGCAGGGCCACCACGCGCTCCTGATTCATACCCTTGCGAGGGGCCTGGAGGTACTCCTGGCGCAGGTCGTCCAGCACGGAAAACAGCAGGTAGATACAATAGCCTATCACAAACCAGAAATAATAACCATGCAGCGTTGCGGCCAGCTCCCTGCTAAGCAAGGCATTTGCTAGGGAAAACGACGCATAGCCGAGCAGAAAAATAACCGCCATGCCATAAAAGGCATAGGGAAAGATGATGCGCAGCGCAAAGGCACCGCGGAAGTACAGCGGCAGGTAAGTGACCATAAGATACCCGATGCACAAGGGAATCATGTGCTGGACGTGCAGGGGTATAAGCCCGATGGAACTATCCGGAAAAATGGCCGTCGTGAGGTTGTGCAGGATGAGCAAGACGAGCAGGATAAAGTGCCAGCGCCTATGGTACTCCTCCGGCTTCTGCAGCAACAAGACAGACTGCCCACCGAGCATGATGAGCTCCAGCGCGATAAAGGCGAGGGTAAGGTCTTGTATCTGGGTAAAATGTATGTGCATAAGCGAGTTCTTTTTTACCAAAATGAGAATCATCACCGTAAGTCCATTTTCATTGTCAAAATAAGCGGTAAGCAATCATTTTCATTGTCGTAAAAATAAAAAATACGCCATATTCTATCAAAAAACACAAAATTTTATTCCGAAATTTGCCGTATGGAGCAGCAGATTGATGGATACGTCGGCCAAGGTATTGATCTGATGGAGCAAGAAAATAACCGGTTACCGAATATCCCAAAAATTACTCTTAAGAAATATGTTTTCAACAAAAGAAATGCCACCCTCAACAAACTGATGGATGAGCCCTTTATGCCCTGTCAATAGCTCGTATTTCGCCAGATAAACACAAAACGCTGCTAAAGCGCGTTTAAATAGGTGTTTCTGCACAAAAACACATCAAAACTGAGGCTCTCTTTTCGGAAGAAGAGAGCCTCAGTTTTCAAAAAGAGGGTCAAACTTTCTCAAGTTTGGCCCTCTTTTTGGAATTTCACCTTTAAGTCCGGCAAAAAAAGCATGGTAAAACACAAAAAAGACAGAAAAAAGACTAAATCAACTCCAACGAAAGAAACAATATTAACCACAAATAAAAAAGTCAAAACCCTGGTACTAGGCTTACAATCGCGATATTGCCTAAACCTAAAAAAATGGCACCGAAGTAATGTTGCTGTTCTCTCCCTATAGTTCTAGTTCTTAACTTGTTTTCTGACCACGAATAGCCGTAGCCCCTTCTACGCCTACTCTGAAACAGCACATCACAACAGCTTTGTTACAAACAGCCTGTATTGTTCAGCCAACAACCTTCGTTTTAACAAACAACTAACATATTATTTAGAACAATTATAGCCGAACGGTTACATACATGAAACAAAGAATCGTTTCTTTTTTTCTGAATTTGCTTGCTCAGTGGCTATGGAAACTTAGAAACTATTTCAGTGCTAAGCAATCGCATTATATTTCTTGGGGCACGGCCAGCCCTTTTAGAAGCACCCTTTATTACCTTTTATTTAGCGCCGAGTTCGACAATATACATTTCAGGCTATTAAATGGGAAATCCCATTTTTTGGATGACCCCAAATCGTTGGGTGTATATTCCAAAACACGCCGCAACATCCATCGGCTCGAAAAGGGGATTGCTGCAAACATGTTAGATCGGCGTAATAGTTTTGCAACAGATTACATCTCGGAAACCATCGACGATTTTTCTGCGCTTGCCCAGAATGGGGCAAATCCATACTTTTTAAAATGGGGAAAGGACGTACTGGAAACCTATTTTTCCATAGTAACTCAAACAGACAGCATAGAAGCATTATACACGAAATTCCGGTCCATTGACCTGTCCAAAAGCGACAACCATAGTATTAAGTCCATTCCTTACGCATATGGAACCGTTCGTAGTTCAAAACCGACATTTGAGCAGTTGAATTCCCTGCTCGTTAACAGGCATTCAGTTAGGTGGTACAACGGAAAAAGGGTTGCAGATGACATTATTCAGAAAGCTGTGTCCGCCGCTTTGACAGCACCCAGTGCCTGCAACAGACAAGCATTCAAGGTCTATTGTCTCCAAGGCGATAAACTAGAAGATATCAAACGATTAAAATTGGGCTTCGAAATATTTGCCGATTATATACATACTTTTCTTTTCATCGTGGGCGACCTAAGCGCTTATGTAGAAGAGCGGGACAAGCATCTGATTTATATAGACGGCGGCCTGTTCGCCATGTCCTTGATGCTCGCTCTTGAAACCATGGGCGTATCCTCTTGCCCTATTAATTATCCGGACATGAGCTGGCTGGACAACGAAATAGAAAGGATATTGGATCTACAGCGTTACCAAAAGGGCGTTATGCTCATATCCATTGGCTATGCCAATGAGGACAGCCCTATACCATTCTCGGCAAAAAAACAAGTCAACGAAGTGTTAACATTTGTAAAGTGAGGCGATGAACATACTGATAGACCATGCCGGATTTATAAACAAAGGAGCAGAGCTGATGCTTTACGCCACACGCGATAGTGCATCAAGGCTTTTTCCCGATGCCAAATTTGTCATCCAAGAAGAAATTGCTGCCATTCCCAAGGATAAAATCGTTAAAAAGCGTTTTCATATACTATCACACCCTAAAGACAAACGGCGTTTCATTCCCGACAAATACACCCATTATGCGCACTTCATTAGGCCCCGGAACATCGATCTGGTATTGGATGCTGGAGGCTTCCAGTTTTCCGATCAGTGGATAGAAGCCTATACCGAGGAATCAAATGAAATGCTAAGACAATACTACAGTACCCTGAAGTCGGGTGGCGCAAAAATTGTCTTTCTACCACAGGCACTAGGGCCATTCACCCTACCGCTAGCCATTGAAAGGATTAAGGATGCTTATGCGGTTGCCGACTTGTTCTATGCCCGCGAACAAACATCCTACAATCATTTGTGCGAACTACTGGGAACCCAGGAAAAAATCAGGCTATGTCCTGACTTCACCAACATATACAAACCAAGTGTACCCATGGCAGATCTCCTCCCCTTCAAAGCATATATAGGCATCATACCCAACCAAAAAATGGTCACCCATACTCCTACCAATGTTTCCAAAAGTTACCTGACCTTCATGGTTGATCTCTGTAAAAAGCTGATGGGAAAAGGACACCCCATTGTCCTTATCAATCACGAAGGTAAAGGAGACCAAGAGATCATGCGTACCATAAAAGACGAACTGCCCAAGGAGGTAATCTACTTAAACAACCTGAACGCGGCTGAAATCAAGGCCGTCATTGGCCGTCTCAAGGCCGTGGTGTCTTCCCGGTTTCACGGGGCAGCAAGCGGACTGGCACAAAGAGTGCTCACATTCTGTACCGGCTGGAGCCATAAATATCAGGAATTGCTAAAAGACTATGGCGTGGAAAGCAATTTCCTACAAGTAAACGACCTGCACGGCTCTTACCAAAAAATTGTCCAGGCAATGGAATCAAAAGATAAAGAGCGCTTCCACCCCGATCGACTTGCCGTCTCCTCTCAGGAGCAACAAGTGAGGCAAATGTGGGACGAAATCAGCCAACTTCCGCTATGAAAATACTCCATATCAATACAGTAGACACGGGAGGAGCGGCCACGGCCTGCCTACGAATACACCTAGCTTTACTTGAAAAAGGCATCGATTCCAAGGTGTTGCTCTTGGGCAAAAACCGAGAAATACCGGAAACCTACCTCTTTGAACCCACTATCCCGCCTGTAAGCAAAATGCAACGGCTACGCAAAAAGCTAACCAAGCTATCGCCACTGGCCAAACGCCGGGCAAGACAGCAACAACGCCAACTGGCAGACCTTAACGCCAGACAGCAAGGAGCCGAGATCTTCTCCTTCCCTACTTCACCCTATGACATCACACAGTCGCCGTTATACCAAGAGGCAGATATCATCCAGCTCAATTGGGTATCGGGCTTTCTGGACGAGCCATCTTTTTTTGCCAAGAACACCAAACCCGTCATATGGCGCATGGCTGACCTCTATACCTGTGGGGGTGGCTACCACTACGAGAAAGGATTTCCCTTCGATGCCTTGCGCCCAGAACTGGAGATCAACCATGCCCTCCGCCTGGCTACCTTAAAAGGGAAAAAGCTGCACATGGTCCCCATATCCAACTGGGTGAAAAGAAAGGCTGAAGAAAGCGAAATACTGGGTCCATTGAACAAAACAATGATAAACAACGGCTTGGACAGAACGCTGTTCAAACCCCATGATAAAGCTTTTGCAAGATCGGTGTTTAATCTACCACAGGGCAAGAAAATATTGCTGTTTGGCGCTGCAAATGTCAAAAACAAAAGAAAGGGTTTCGACCTGCTGAAGAAAGCCTTATATACCCTAGAAGAAGACGTGGTATTGGTAGTTTTCGGTCGTGATGCATTAGACCCCACTGAATTTATGTTTCCTTTAATACAGTTAGCCAGAATAGCCGATAAAAGGTTGCTTTCTGTGCTGTATGCCGCGGCCGATTATTTTGTGATGCCTTCCATAGAAGAAGCCTTCGGCCAGGTAAGTATCGAAGCATTGGCTTGTGGCACGCCCATTGTGTCTTTTCCCACGGGAGGTAGCTTAGACATTGTCAGGGAAGAATTGAATGGTACATTAGCGGCAGATTTCACCTCCCAAGGTTTTGCGGCAGCCCTCAAACGGGCTTTGGCTACAGACTTTGACAAAGAGGCGCTTCTAGCAGATGTCAAAGAACGTTTTGACATTGCAGACAAGGCAGACGAGTACATTGAACTATATGCACGTCTGTTGGCAGAGCATAGGCATCGTGTGCCATCAGCATTGATATGAATAACAAACAAAAGAAGATTATGCAGATTAGTGTCATCACCGTTAACCTAAACAACCGAGAAGGACTGGAGAGAACTATACGCTCTGTTGTATCACAGACCATTTTCTCACAAACAGAATACATCGTGGTGGACGGAGGATCCAAGGACGGAAGCGTAGAATCGGTCAAAAGTTTTGGAGACAAGATTTCCCATTGGGTAAGTGAGCCCGATAGGGGCATCTACCATGCCATGAACAAAGGGATCGAGATGGCCAAAGGAGAATACCTGTTGTTTTTGAACAGTGGGGATGTACTCTATGAGGAGGATACCCTTTTAAAAGTAAGCAAGCAGCTGGGTAGTCATGACATCGTCTATGGCGACTTGATATACGATAGAAATAGCAAACTTAGCTTATCTCGTTATCCAGATAGGGTTACCTTCGACTATTTGTATCAAAGCTATCTGCCACATCCTGCCTCCTTCATAAAAAGAGAAACGCTCGTCAAGCTGGGCGTGTATGACGAGACGTACAAGATATGTGCAGATTGGGTGTTTTTCATGCGAGCTATTTGCCGATACAGTGTAAGCTATTTGCACATTGATCAGGTTATCTCAGTCTACAACACCGAAGGCATAAGTGCACAGGTAGATCAGCAAGAAACGATAAAAAAAGAAAGAAATCATCTTTTATCGTCAGAGTTCAGTGCTTTTATAGCCGACTACGAAGATTACCACTCTCTGAAATCCCAATTGACAAGATGGGAGAAAAAAAGACTATTTCGATGGTTAAAAAAATTAAAGTACCTAAAAATCGATCAATAAACAGCACCAAACTTACATCACACGTCCTTACACAATCAAATTTTCCAGAAAGCGCCCGATAGAAGGCATATTGAAGCATTTGATTTCCTAGTCCTGCTAAGAAGCGAATGGTTTACATTACGCTACCCGTCTTTCTTTTTAAACCAAAAGCAACCGCCCTCATAGAATTGCTTTCCAACGGATCGCCATATCTTCCCAATCCCACATACTCCATCGTGTACACGCAAGAGATCGATTCAACACTACTGGCCGCTTTAACGAACGATCACGTGCCTTGCGACTGGTGCTTAACCATGGCGACAAAGAAAATAAATTCTCTTTGTAACACCGTGTACATAATCTTCGTTATAAACGTAAGCATATGGGCATTTAGAAAAACTCTAAAAATGCCTTGCAATTAGCAACTAATGAATTATAAAAAGAAATTTGGTACGCTGGACGCCTTATTGCGTTATCCGTATATCTCGTACAAATTACAGCACTTAGATACCGATTATTTTTTTGTTTTTCCCTTTTATGCCACTGGAGGAGCAGAAAGAGTACACTTGGAAATCCTCAAGCTGATTGGCAATGGAACAAAACCCGCCTGTTTCATCACGGAGGCATCAAAAAACTCAGGATTTCTGACGGAATTTATGGAAGTTTCCACAGTAATCTACTTGAGCAGATGGGGTACAAAGGCCTCGTTTGTACCTAAAATGGCTCAAAAGATAGCCAAAGTAATTAACCAGAGGAAAAAACCAGTGGTTTTCGGTAGCAACAGCCAGTTCTTTTACGACCTGATACCTTTCCTTCAGGAGCACGTTAGGGTAATAGATTTAATCCATTCTTTTGTTGAGAAGGATAACGAAGGGTTAGAGAACTATAGTTTGCCAGTTGCGGACAGGATAAATGCAAGAATAGTGCTCGGTGAGTACCACAAAGGTAAACTCATTGCTCTTTATGAACGGCACCACAGAAAGGAAAGCCTGGCTAAAAACATCCATATCATATCCAATAAGGGTCCCGTTATCATTAACAAAAAAACAAAGACAGTCGACTCGTTTCGCAGAAAGTTACACATATTATTCGTAGCAAGAAATAGTCCGGAAAAGCGTCCTGACGTGTTCTTTAGTATTGCCCAAACCTGTATCGACAAAAAGCTACCTGTCCATTTCACCGTAGTAGGAGATTTTGACATCTATCGAAAAAGCCATCCACAGATAGATTTTAAGGGACACATTACCAAGAAGTCCGAGCTATACGCTATATATGACTCGGCTCATTTGATAGTGTGCACTTCTATTTTTGAGGGGTTCCCAATGGTATTTGTGGAGGCTATGACTTTTGGAGTAATACCACTGTCGGTCGACGTGGGAGAAATCCCTAATTATATATCGCAGGATAGAGAAACCGGCTTTTTAATAAGCAATACTCACGATACGGTCCAGTTGACGACCTCGTTCTACAAACAGATAAGTGTTATAGTTCATAACAAGGAAATCTTGTTGAAATATTCCCAAAATTGTGCTAAATTAGTAGAAAGAGAATTCAATTCGGACAAGTTTTCACAAGCTTATAAAAAATTGATACTCGACACAAGCAATGAGTCTATTGATTAAAGGTCGAAATAAAAACCCGTCACAAGAAACCATCTCTTATTATACTACATTTGTAAAGCAAAATCAATAAAGTATTTCATTGGCATTCTTAATCCTTTTACTACATTTATGCACATAAATATTGATATTATTATTCCGTCGTTCCGTCTAGAAGATCGATATATTCTTCCTATATTAAATTTGCCCAAACCAGACAATGCGAGCTTCACCTACTATCTTGTTGTTGATAATCCCAATATCACACCCTCAAGATCGCTGGCATCACATATTGCAAATAGAGATGATATTGTCTTACATATAAACGAGGATAACAAGGGAGCCGCAAAAACCCGAAATATAGGAATTGAGTTAGGAAATTCAGAATGGTTGCTATTTTTGGACGATGATATCCAAATAGCCCCGTCGTTACTCTTCGAATACGTCAATGCCATAAAGGGATATCCACATGAAATAGGTTTCATTGGTCTAGTGAAATTGCCTGAACCAATCAATGCCTTTACGCAAGCCATATTGGTCAATGGTTCAATGAGCGTGTTTAGCATTGCGGAAAAAGAGGACTATTTTGCATGGGGAGCAACAGCCAATATCCTTATACGAAGGAAATCAATTGGAAACATAAGATTTTCAAATGAATACCCAAAATTTGGAGGAGGTGAAGATGTAGATTTCTTCCTAAAGGTAAGGGATAACAACAATTATAAAAATTATAAAACCCTCAAGAAAGCAGTTGTATACCATCCTTGGTGGCATAGTGGCAAGGTAGATCTACAGCGTCCTTTTAGGTACGGAGTCGGCAACAGTTATTTAGGACAGCATAATAGCAGATATATTTATTATGATTTCCCAAATTCAGTCGAAACTTTGTGCCTATTAGCAGTCATGGCACTAATCACCGTTTTCTTCAATTCAAAATTCGCCCTTTTGTTGTTTTCGCTGATTCCTATAATGCTATTAATCGATGTACTGGCGCTTGCAATACAACTGACTAAGCGAAAAGAAAAAGTAGACCTGCAAGTATTGACATATATTATTGTATTACGATTGGCTTATCAAATGGGTCTCCTAATGGGCAATCTATCACGATACAGACTGAAGGGAATAGGTGAGAGATTTGATTATTTTGGCAAGCCCGGGAGAAATGCTTTTTTTAAGTTCAACACCTATAAAATCACAAAATGGATACTCTATTTTTTACTAGCCGCCTCTATATTAATGATTGTTTAGTTACAATCATTAATCTCTGTACTTATTGTACGTGAAATTATAGCGTTTAAAACTATAATATACGGCAGCGCGCTAGTGATGTTCGAATTTCTCTATCAATAAGTTTCTGAGTCTTGAAAATCTATCGGCAATATATTCAGCAGCCGTATCCTTAAATTTCGGTTGAGCTGTGAATTCCTGGTACCGCTTTTTGCTGCTATGTAAATCTTCTACTATCCGCATCACTTTTTTTACCGAAAACTTGTCGTCCCACCTCACTATAGCATCATGATTTAGCACATCGGGCTCTGGTTGACCCTTTGCACCCCAATATATGGGAACAGTACCAGCACGTATTGCTTCGAATAATTTTTCCGTAACATATCCATCATGGTTTGTGTTCTCTGGGCAAATATTAAATTTATATTGCTTTAAAAAGCTTATTTTATCATTATTAAATTTAGATTTCAGTTCATTCGTATTCGGCATAAAGGAACCCGCACTATCCACCTGTTCTATTTCACTAAGGGCGTGATACAACCTGCTTCGTATCCCGTTTTTATCATGACTACATACCATAGCGCAGAACTTGTCTTTTGCAGAACTTCCTGGTTGATAAAAATTGTCCAATACTACTTGTATGTCTCTTTGGTGAAAATCTACGGCAAAAAAGTAAAACAGCCAAATGGGAAACCGCAAATAGTTAGTAGCATCAATGTAATCAAACCCCAAAGAGATATCAACACTAGACAAGCAATAATCGCGATACTCATGAAATCGCCGTACATTCTCGCCAGTATAAAACAGCTTTACTTTACTTTTGCTTTTATCAATAGCTCGTCTTGGACCAAAAACGGACGATAAAAGCAAGCTATTACTCTTTGTAAGATAATCCGCACAATGATGCACTACAAATTGATATAACCAGACATCTTCCTTTCTTTGAGATTTCCAAAAATTTAGAACTTCTATATGTAAATCATCTGGCGCATATGTATATTCCACGTCTTCCTTATACAATTGAAGCTTTTGAAGTAGCCGTATAATTTTGTTTAAAGTTTTCAACTATTTAGGCATTACTCCATTAACGCATCTTTTCGCACCACTTTCAAGCACTTTTTGATAATTAAGGAAGTTTAGCGACTCGCGACTCCTCTCATTAAAGGCATGAAATAAATGATAGCATACCGCCAACATCTTGACTCTTTTCTGCATCACGCCATAGTTTACCAATCGGGCTGCCAGCTCGATATCCTCGTGCCCCCAACCTTCCAAGTCATTATTGTAGCCGTTCACTGCCATAAAATCATCACGCCAAAAGGCGCAATTGCATCCTCTTAAATCATCGGAGCGGCTGCTTTTTTTCTCAAAAAACGGAGCCAGAAAGGGCGCTCTCAATGAATTTATGCGATTGGTGATACCTTTTGTGAAAAAATGAAAATACGGCGCTCCCCGTCCCAAGAAGACCTCTGCCGTCTTCGTCTCGGACAGCAACACACGGCTTCCCTTTACATAAAAACCGCGCTCAGCTACTCGAACATGATCGCGAACAAAATGCCTATTCAACACGATATCTCCATCAATCTGGATGATATAGTCACTTTTTGAGATTTTTATCGCTTTGTTCAGGATAATCGTTTTGCGGAAGCCATCATCAGGATGCCAAACATGATGTAAGGGTATGGCTAGAGTTATTTTTGCCCACTCAGTGATGGCTCTGGTCTCGTCTCCAGAGCCATCGTCTGCAACAAATACTTCATCCGGCATATAGCTTTGATAGGCAACAGTTTCCAGCACCCTTCTCAAGGCCATTGGCCAGTTGTACGTAGAAATCAATAGCGCAACCTTCATGAAAATCTATAAGCTAACGCGGACAGGTACCGGCCTCAGCACTTCGTGATACCCGCTAAATGCACTGACACGTTGATGTTTTACAACGTATTCGTAATAGTTCAGATTACTTGATTCGGATATTCTACTTACCAAATTATGATGTATATGATAACATATGGCCGCAAGTTTCAGATGATATTTGCGAATTCCCTTGTTGATGAAGCGCGCTGCCAATTCTATATCCTCATGACCCCAGCCATTCAGGTTATTTTCATAACCGTTCACACCCACAAAATCGGCTTTCCAAAAAGCCATGTTACACCCTTTCACGTCCCTAGGATTACATTCATCGGTGATGATAAGGCTTGATAAAAACGGGATTCTAAGAGCATTAAACCTATTTTTTATGCCCGTGCTAAAAGGGGTAAAGCATGCCTTTTTGTTTCTAAGCAATTGTTTTGACCTTTTTGCTCCAATAAGCGCACGGCTACCTTTCACGAAAACCCCCTTGCGTGCGTGTACCAAATGATCCTTAACAAATCGACTATGGAGAACAATATCGCCATCTATTTGAATAACATAATCACCGGAGGCTGCTGCTATTGCCTTATTTAATATAACCGTTTTACGAAAACCGAGATCTTCTTGCCAAATATGACGCAAGGCAATAGGGAACATCTTTTGGTATTTTGCAATCAACCTTCCAGTCTCTTTTGCAGAACCGTCATCTGCTATAATCACCTCATTTGGGAGCTCTTCTTGAATCATTATACTTTCCAAACAGAGCCGCAAAGCTTCTGGCCAATTATAGGTGGAAACCACCAAAGATGATGTTGGATATGTAATAGCTTTCAAAATAAATTTAAAAATAAGATATATGATACTCTTGTTTCTCTTCAAAAGATAAAACGAACGCCTTAACAAAAATGCTACATTTTGTTAACATTTCTTCTGATGCAAAAAATATTGACAAAAGAAATTTCACCGCACCGTTTACGAAAGGAAACCTTCAAGAACCCTGCCATTTTTTTGAATTTTTACAAAAGTTTGTTTTATTCCAATATCAAAAATCAAATTAGGTCTTGCTAATCGACCTACAATCCGTTTCGTATTCCTCACTTCAACAGAAACTAATCGACCAATACCGCAGAGAGTTTACCTATACCAGAGTGTCCACACACAAACCGATGCTGTTTTTCCTTTTACCACATATTGAAATTATTTTTTTGTTTACAGCTATCATCACACTGCAAATGATTCTGCCTAACCTCAAATTAGGACACAAAAACTTTAAATCGGCATGCTATGTTCAGACATTAATGAAGTATCTATGGAGCAATGTGCCTCATGTACACATAAGCAAGAGAGCACCCCGCAGACATTTATACGAAACGCACATGAACAAATGACTCTATGAATGCATCGCTGGGAAAAAGGCTGCCTGACTATTGCCTAATGGAGCTGTTCTTCGAACTACTCGGCGGTAATATCGAACCCCAAATTCGAATCTGGTTGCGGAAAGCACGCTGGTACTATCGCGCCTATAGATAATACAATATATGAATAACAAGAACGATATCAATCCCCCAAAATATAGAATACGCCCTCAAGACAACTAATCTTCCGATTCCTCCCACAAATCTCCCTTCAGTTCATCTATCTCCCTTCTGTCCTTTTTGGTGGGCCTTCCTGTTCCCCTATCGCGTTTCAGTACAGGTGCGTGGAACATGGACTTATAGCCATAGGTTTCCTCCACGGGCGTATGGTCTTCATAATAGGTGACGGCAGTCTTGGCATCCACGCGTTTGTCCAGTAGTCCAGTCACGAGAATCACTTTTTTTTCGATGCCTTTCTGGATATGATACACTTCTCCCACCTTAACAACGTAAGAAGGCTTCACGTTCTGCCCGTTTAGCTTTACCTTCCCGGCCTTGCAGGCTTCAGTGGCCAAACTGCGGGTCTTAAATATCCGAATAGCCCACAGATACTTGTCTATTCTTAGCTTTTCACTTTCTTTCATAACACTGTTATTGCAAATATAGTACTTAAATCCGATGCCTGATACTTCGTAAATGTCTCATGTCTCACATCCAATGTCTCATGTCTGATATTTTTTTTCTTTCTTTGCCATGGCTAATCGTTGTTGGTAGTTAGTTGACGGCCGATAGCTGAAGGCTCATTGCTGATAGCTGACGACTGATAGCCGAATGCTGATAGCTTTTTATTTTTTACTTTTGAATTTTTACTTTTTTAAATGACTGCAGAACTAAAGAAGCTGATAGAAGAAGCTTGGGAAGAAAGACACTTGATAGACTTCAAGGAATATAGACAAGCTATTGAAACAACCGTCCAACGTCTTGACGAAGGTACTTTGCGCGTTGCCGACAAAGTTGCCGGACGTTGGCATATCAACGATTGGGTAAAAAAGGCCGTTATCCTGTATTTCCCCATACGCAACATGGAAGAAATCAAAGTGGGGCCTTTTGTGTTTCACGACAAAATGAAGCTAAAAACCAACTACAAGGAACAGGGCGTACGCGTGGTACCTCATGGTTTGGCTCGCTATGGAGCTTATATCGCCAGAGGCGTAATTATGATGCCATCCTATGTCAATATAGGTGCCTACGTGGATGAAGGCACCATGGTAGACACATGGGCTACAGTGGGCTCCTGCGCCCAGATCGGGAAAAACGTGCACTTAAGCGGTGGCGTGGGGATAGGCGGCGTGTTGGAGCCCGTACAAGCAGCGCCCGTCATCATCGAAGACAATTGCTTCATCGGATCCAGAGCTATCGTAGTAGAGGGAGTACGCGTAGAGGAGGAAGCTGTCTTAGGGGCCAATGTAGTATTAACGGCCTCTACCAAGATCATCGATGTCTCGGGTGATTCTCCCGTTGAATACAAGGGGTTGGTGCCCGCACGCTCCGTGGTAATCCCCGGATCGTACACCAAAACATTCCCTGCCGGTGAGTACCAAGTGCCTTGTGCGTTGATCATCGGCCAACGCAAGGAGTCTACCGATAAAAAGACTTCGCTGAACGATGCTCTGCGAGAGCATAACGTAGCCGTTTAATAAGAGACAAATTGAAAACATTGCGAATAGGATACGATGCCAAAAGGGCTTTTCATAATGGCACAGGATTGGGAAACTATAGCCGCTCGCTTATAGAAGCTATAGCTTCCCAATATCCTTTCAATAGTTATTACCTGTTCAATCCAAAAAGTTCTGACAAATATTTTCAGGCACCTAATGGCACCATAGAAATACAGCCCAGTACATGGTTACAAAAAAAGTTCAGTTCTTTTTGGAGAAGTTTCTCCATCGACAAGATTGCCCAGGACCTAGAGCTAGACCTTTACCATGGAATGAGCCACGAACTGCCATTTGGGACGGCAAAGGGAAATACAAAATGGGTGCTCACCGTACACGACTTGATTTTCATCCGTTTCCCCCACTATTTCAAATGGATAGACACCAAAATCTACGCCTATAAGCTCAAAAAAGCCTGCCAAAAGGCCGATTGCATCATAGCCATCAGCGAACAGACAAAAAGCGACCTCGTGGAATACCTGGAGTTGCCAGCCTATAAAATCCAAGTAGTCTATCAGGATTGCCACCCTATATTTAAGGAGCAGATAAGTACACAAAGACTCAGAGAAGTAGCACTGCGCTACTCCCTTCCAAGCAATTTCTTGCTTCAAGTGGGAACGATAGAGCCACGCAAAAACCTACAATTGAGCATAAAAGCCTTATCTCGTTTACCCCAAGACATACACTTAGTAGCCATAGGGAGGAAAACAGACTATTTTCAGCAGATCACACACCTCATCAATGACCTGGGATTAAATCAACGTGTCCATTTCTATCATGACGCTCATTTCAACGATTTTCCAGCCATTTATCATTTGGCGAAGATATTCTTATACCCGTCCCAATTTGAGGGCTTTGGTATTCCTATTATCGAAGCACTTCATTGCGGAACTCCAGTCATCGCCGCCACGGGATCCTGCTTGGAAGAGGCTGGTGGCCCAAGTAGCGTCTATATAGATCCGGACAACGAAATGGCACTTGCTAGTCAGATCAATAGGTTATTGGAAGATCAGAAAGAGAGAATGGAGATGAAAGAAAGCGGATATACCTATGTTAAGCGATTTGAAAGCAGCGTGATTGCAGAGCAGCTAATGAATATCTATCAAGAAATATCAAAATGAATGAAGACATTAAAAGTGCCCTAGAGGTTCTTAAACGTGGAGGTCTCATCCTCTACCCCACGGACACCATCTGGGGCATAGGTTGCGATGCTACCAATGCAGATGCCGTGGCAAAGGTATACGCATTAAAAAAACGCGACGAGTCCAAAAGCCTCATCACGCTATTGGACACAGACAACAAGCTGATAAGTTATGTGCGAGAGGTGCCAGATGTAGCCTATGAACTCATCGAGTACAGCGAAAAACCACTCACCATTATATATGATGGAGCAAAAAACCTGGCCACCAACTTGATAGCAAGCGACGGCAGTGTGGCCATTCGTGTTGTGAAGCATCCTTTTTGCCAGCAGCTTATCCAAAGGTTCCGCAAGCCCATCGTGTCTACATCGGCCAATATAAGCGGTACGCCATCACCTACGAACTTCGGCGAAGTCAGCGAAGAAATAAAACAGGGGGTCGATTACATTGTACAACACGGCCAAAATGACCTAAGTAAACACATGCCCTCCACCATTATGAAACTGGATGCCTCGGGCAAGTTTTCCTTTATCAGACGTTAGACATAAGACACAAGAGTAAATGCATGTTCCAATCCGTAGTCCCAAACACGCTGTCCCCCTCGCTACAGACTACGGATAGTTGCGAACGGCCGATTGTAAACGGAAATTTGTCTTGCACACCCCACACAACTGGCAACTCAAAACTCACAACAAAATTTCGTACTTTTGCAAAAAATGAAAGCATATTTGCATCATCTAATATTCGAATTGCTGAGGGATATTGCGGAGAAAAGCGGCACAGAAATATACGTGATAGGAGGTTATGTACGTGACAGGATTATGGACAGACCTTTCAAGAACGATATCGACATCCTAGTCATTGGCAGCGGCATAGACTTTGCCAATCAAGTAGGACAGTATCTCGAGGCAAAGGTTTCCGTGTTCCAAAATTTTGGCACAGCCATGCTACGTCATGAGCAGATTGACATCGAATTTGTGGGTGCCCGCAAAGAATCGTACCGTAGGGATTCCAGAAAACCCATCGTGGAGAATGGTACCTTAACAGATGACCAGCAACGGAGGGACTTTACAATCAACGCAATGGCCATCAGCCTCAATAGCGAAACATATGGCCAATTGCTAGATCCATTCGATGGCCAAAAAGATATTGCCCATCGAATTATCCGCACACCACTTGATCCAGGGCGCACTTTTTCTGACGACCCCTTGCGTATGATGCGAGCCATTCGCTTTGCGTCACAACTGCAGTTCAAGATAGACTTACCTACCTTCAAGGCGATCGTTTCGCAAAGAGATCGCATAGCCATTATATCACAGGAACGGATCACAGATGAGCTGAACAAGATCATTCTTTCAAAAAAGCCCAGTGTTGGCTTTACCTATCTCTTTGACTCGGGCTTGCTGGAAATCATCTTTCCGCTCATGGTGCAGCTCCACGGTGTGGAAACCATTAATGGAAAGAGCCACAAGGACAATTTTTACCATACCTTGGAGGTGTTGGACAATATTGCCGAGCTAAGCGATGACCTCTGGCTGAGATGGGCGGCTATCTTACATGATATAGCCAAGCCAGCAACCAAACGGTTCGACAAAAAGGCCGGCTGGACTTTCCATGGCCATGAAGACCGCGGTGCGCGCATGGTTCCCAAGATTTTTGCCTCATTGAAGTTGCCGCTCAACGAAAAGATGAAATTTGTTCAGAAATTAGTACAACTCCATCTACGCCCCATTGTGCTAGCGCAAGATATAGTTACGGACTCAGCAGTACGGAGATTGCTCTTTGAAGCAGGCAATGATATAGACTCGCTCATGCTCCTGTGCCATGCCGATGTCACCACAAAAAATGACTATAAAAAGAAAAAATACCGCCAAAACTTTGAACTCGTAAAACAGAAACTCAAGGATGTGGAAGAGCGCGATCAGATCCGCAACTGGCAACCCCCTATTGGTGGACAGGACATCATGAACGCATTCGGTTTGGAACCCGGAGCAAATGTGGGCATCATAAAAAGCGCAATCCGGGAGGCAATACTGGAAGGAGAGATCCCCAACAACCGTGAAGATGCCTATCAGTTTATGCTAAAAAAGGGCACGGAAATTGGGTTAAAACCTGTCGATGGCGAAGGCAAGGAATAATTCTATCGCTAGCTTTTTTAGCTTTCCATTTTTTTATAGATATTCGTAACAGCAAATTTTCTTTAACAAAAAACATGGCAATTTATAGATTTCGGGTGATTTTTGAGGACTATGATGAAGTTTTGAGAGAGGTAGATGTGTTATCTACGCACACGTTCCTTCACCTGCACAAAATCATCCAGCAATCGACCGGCTACAATGCCGAAGTTCCATCTTCTTTCTATATCAGTAATGAACAATGGATGAAGGGAGAAGAAATAGCATACCTTCCGACCGAAAGAAAGCTGGAAAGAGGAGTCCTATTGATGGAAAATGCAAAACTGAGCAGATACATTGACGATCCCCATCAGAAGTTTTACTATACATACAATTTCGATCGCCCATTTGACTTTCACGTCCAGCTGATAAAAATCCTGAAAGAGGAGAGTGGAAAAAGCTACCCCAGTGTATTCAAAACGGTAGGTACAGCCCCCAAGCCATTTGGCTCTTCCGTATTGCCAGCAGCAGATGCCGCTGAGTCCGAGGAGAAAGATTATCCAAAGGAAGAATTTGATTTTCTCAACGAAATGGAATATGGCACAGACGATACAGAAGATATGGACTTGATGGATGACGAAGAAAGCTCGGAAAGCGAAAATGACGACTTCTCCGGAGAATTTGGGGATAACGATAAATACGAGGAGGATTATTAAAACTCTGATATCCATAGTAGGCCCCACAGCTATCGGAAAAACGGCCTTAGCCATACAGCTTGCCGAGCATTTCCGAACGGAGATTATCTCTGCCGATTCGCGGCAATTCTACAAGGAAATGACTATCGGAACGGCCAAGCCGAGTGCTGAAGACCTACTACGCGTACCTCACCACTTCATCAATAACCTAAATATCTATGACGAGTATAGTGCGGGCGATTTCGAAAAAGAGGTTCTGGAACTTCTAAATCGGCTATTTGTAAATACCGACCTGGTTATTATGGCAGGTGGTAGCGGACTGTTTGTAAATGCTGTTTGTTCCGGACTTGATATTTTGCCAAAGCCCACGGAAGGGATAAGGGAGAAATTGAACAATCTGTATAAGGAAAAGGGGCTGGCTCATATACAGCAACTGCTGATGGAAAGCGACCCAAAATATTATCATCAGGTAGACCTATCCAATCCACAGCGAATAATACGATCGTTGGAAGTTTTTCAAAGCACGGGCATTCCTTTCAGCGACTACCGAAAACAGCAAACAAAACCACGCGATTTTAACATTGTCTCCATAGGATTGGAAATGCCCAGACCAGCGCTATACGAAAGGATCAATCAACGAGTGGATAATATGTTTGCCGATGGATTAATCGATGAAGTCAAACAACTAATCGATTATCGCGATTTGCCCCCGTTATTGACCGTGGGGTATAGAGAACTATTCGATTACTTAGATGGCTTATATAGCTTGGAAACGGCTGGCGAAAAAATAAAACAGCATACTAGACAATACGCAAAAAGACAAATGACCTGGTTCAAGCGCAACGAGACGACAATGTGGTTCCATCCCCATCAGGCAAATGACATCATAAAACACCTTGAGTCTGTGCACTTATAACGGCTAATTTCAAGACCAGATTTCAAGTTTTCACGAAAATCCATTCGGCGAACCGATACAGGTTTTTCCAGATTAAAAACAGGCCACAAATAAGAACACGACTACGTAACAATTTTATCAAAAAAAGCCATTTTTTTATCACAAAATTTGCTTCATTCTTTTTTAGTCTTTATATTTGAACTGTGTTAAGAAAATGTAACCACTTACCCAATTATAAACCTAACAATAAAAGAGACAGGACTATTGCCTGTCTCTTTTGCTTATTAGACGATCACTGCTGCCTTCTTTAAGTCATTAAGTTCCCTCAGATATTTAATTTATTATTATAAGCAAAATTATTATTCATTTTTGCTTGATAATTTCATTTCCCTTGGCTATCTTCGAATCACAATTGCTATGCAAGCATAGCAATTAACAAAACCAATTATATTAATGAAGGCAGACCCTGCATTCTACATTGTAAAACCAAATAAGCTATGAAAACGACAACGACATTGGTGTCTATCTTGCTGATCGCAACTACGGCACTGAAAGCACAGGAACAGCCTGAAAAAAAATGGTATGTAAAGCCTTATGCAAGTTATTTCTTCTCATTAACCCCGGTCGAGTATCCATCCATTGGTGGAATGCCTTCACGAGACAGGGTATTTACGGTCAATCCCGTAACTGGGCAACAAGCCACACAGAGCGAAGATATTATGACCGGATCCTTTGGTGCGGGCTACCGCATAGGCCTTGTGGGGGGGTATCAGTTCAACAACGTTTTAGGGCTAGAAATGGCTTTTAACTATTATAAAAGCAATACGCAAGACATGTCCAAACAGAACGGAACCTTTACGGGAACCGGGTCGCCCATGGATGGCACAACGGCCCTATCTATGGAAGCTACGGGCCAAGTTACCGCCTTTGACATTGCCCCAGCACTGGTATTGTACATCCCCAACCAAAGCCAGACATTCAAGCCATATGCCAAGGTGGGAGTCATAATCCCAGTAAGCGGCTATTCCGAAAACGTCACCAAAATAACGGATAATACGGGCTCCGTTGCTGTTTCGCAAGGACTACTTACAACCGAAATGAGGGCTGCTATCACGCAAGCGGCCATACAGCAGTACACAAATGCGGGTTTTCCTTACCAAACACCAAATGTTCAAATGCTATTGAGCGGAGTGGAACGTGTAGACAGAACCAGGTCTAAACCTACTGTCGGTTTTCAATCAGCCCTTGGCGCAGACTTTTTGCTGAGCAAGACCTTGAGCATCAACATCGAGGTGGAGTATCGAAACGTAACCGTATCGAGCAAAAAACGGGAAATGCAATCTGTATCGGGCAGCTATGTGGTTATTGATAGAAATAACAACAATCCTAGCACCAGCGCACCTTTTGTGCTAGGACAAGGTACTTTGTCCAAAGATGCTGCATCGGAGGCATCCAAGACTATCAATTATCATGATCATATCAATGTCAATGAGCACAATATTGTGGCCAGCGGTCAATTTGACCCCAATAGGCCTGCCGATGAAGTCTCAAATCGGTTGACCTTTGGAGGCCTAGGCGTGAGCTTAGGGTTCAAATTCCGTTTTTAGCACTTAAAAATAAGAATGGGGCTGTCTCCTATGTTTGCTTGCTTGCAAGCAAACATAGGAGACAGCCCCTCCTTCCTTCCATTATTTCTTTTTTCCTCTTCGAAAAACAGGGCCTTTCTTTGGACTTTTCTGCTCTTTTACTGTTGTTCGACTGACGGTAGAGTTGGACCCTGACTTTCCGTAACTGATCTCTACCGGGACTACACCGGCTTGTATCATATCCAGTTTAATAGCAGCTGCCTTGGAAATATCCATTATCCTCCCACCAGATGACGGACCTCTATCGTTCACTTTTACTTGAACAATCTTGCCGTTATTCATGTTTTTCACTGTCACCATAGTACCAAACGGGATACTAGGATGCGCAGCGGTTAACTTATTTTTATTATACTTCTCCCCGCTGGCAGTAGATTTTCCGTGAAATCGATCGGCATAGTAAGATGCCTTTCCCCGCTCACTGACAGCTGTCCCCCGTTCATACATTTTAGGAGAACAGCCCACAACCATTAAAAGTACAAGCATTCCAAATCTGAACGAAAGGCCCAACTTCATACTATTCAGAATCTATTAACGAATGAGGCCAATTTTCGGACTTTTGTCCCCATTTCTTATTGGCCTTATCACTCATTACCAATTCCAATACACCTCCTGACATCATATCCTGATGAGTGATATAGGTTTTCTCGTATTTTTTCCCATTAAGCTTGACCGATTTTACGTAGATATTGCGGGCCGAAAGTCCAGATGTCTTTATCACAAACTCCTTACCTCCATCCAGCTGAAATCTTACTTCTTCTAAAGACGGGCTACCTATAACATATTCTCCTATAGCTGCATTGACAGGATAGAGCCCTGCCATACTCCATATAGCCCAAGCACTCATCTGCCCGACATCTTCATTGCCGGAATATCCATCTGGCAAAGTATGGTACATAGAATCTACAATCAGCCTTACTTTCTCCTGGGTTTTCCATGGCTCACCGATATAACTGTACATATAGGCAATATGGTGGCTGGGCTCGTTGCCATGGGCATACTGCCCGATAAGCCCGCTCACATCGGGAGACACATTTTCGCCGGTAAGCTCAGAACTGATGCTAAACAAACTATCCATTTTGAGAGAAAGCTTATTGCCCCCTCCATGCAAAGCTGCTAGGCCCCGTACATCATGTGGCACAAAAAAAGAGTGCTGCCAAGCGTTTCCTTCTACATACTGTGCCTTCTTTTCATCATGCTCGGAAAGAAAAGGGTCAAAAGGTTGTGCCCAGCTGCTGTCGCTGTTCTTAGCACGCATGAAGCCCGTTTCCTTATCGAAAATACGTTCATAGGACCTTGCCCGTTCAATAAATTCCTTATATTTCCCTTCATCGCCCAACTTCTTAGCCACTTGGGCAATACACCAATCGTCATATGCGTACTCTAGTGTAACCGAAGCGCTGTGCCCATATAGATCCTGCGGCATATAGCCATATTGAATATAGTGAGGTACACCTCTGCCAGACTGGTATGCACTTGCCAGCATTGCCTTGTAAGCCCGCGAAGCATCTACTCCCGGCCAATCCTTCAATACGGCATCGGCCAATACAGGAATGGCATGATAGCCAGTCATGGTATTGGTTTCTGCGGTGCTCAAGTCCCATACCGGTAGCAAGCCATTCTCGTCATAAAAAGCCAACATGCTGTTGAGCATATCTGTATAACGAACTGGCTGCGTCAAGGTAAACAAAGGATTCAACGCCCTAAAAGTATCCCAAAGGCTGTACAGGGTATAGCGCTGCCCCCCGTTAGCCATCTTGAGGATATCCCCCTGCATATTTTTGTACGTACCGTCCCCATCCGAAAACAAGCAAGGGGCTATGGCGGTATGATAAAGTGCTGTATAGAAAATCTTCAACTTCTCCTCATCTTGACTGATCACCTGTACCTTTTGCAACTCCTGTTGCCATTTTTTTCGAGCCACTTCCTTAACCTCATTGATATCCCAAGTTTGGATTTCATTGATAGCCGCCAAGGCCTGCTCGCTACTAGTCATGGAAATACCCACTTTTAGATCGATCGTCTTATCGGTCAAAAGAAACTGTGCCAAGACACCATTGCCCTTTCCTTCTGTTTCCGCATACATGTTGTCAGAAATAACCGCATTCTCACCACTCAAAAGGACATCTTTAAAGGGCTTGGAGAAAACGATGGCAAAATAGACACGTTGCAAGGACGCCCAGCCAGTAGAATAGCGATAACCAATGGCCGTGGAGTCATTTAAAACCTCAACGTGCGTTTCTATCGGCGTATCCCAATTTTGCTTAAAGGCCAAGTCAAGCTGCACCGTTGGTTCGCTATTTTCAGGAAACTCGTAATGATGATAGCCCACCCGTTCCGAAGCGGAAAGATCGGCATGTATACCGTTGTCCAACGTGACGCCATAATATCCTGGGGAAGCCTGTTCATTGTCATGACTAAAAGTTGCCAGTTCAGCTCGTTCACCCTTTTGGCGAAGCTTCAATAAAGGCATGATCGATATATCCAACCAGTCTCCAATACCCGTTCCGCTCAAGTGCGTATGGCTAAAACCTGCTATCTTGTTGTCACTATAGTGGTAGCCGCTGCACCAATCCCAATCTCCTCGTCCATTGTCTGGACTCAACTGCACCATACCAAAAGGAACGACAGCCCCAGGAAACGTATGTCCATGCCCGCCGGTGCCTATAAAAGGATCAACATACTGCGTCAAGTCCTTTTCTTGCGCATAGCCCGAAGCTGCTTTAAAAAGCACGGCAAAAACCAATATAAAGTAAAATTTATTCATCTTTAAAACTCAAAAAACGTCATTTAATGCTAAAAAAACTATTTTTTATCCGACACAAATTTCATCGAGATAGAATTGACGCAATGCCTAGTATCTTTGTTCGTAAACCCCTCTCCCAAGAAAACATGTCCCAAATGCCCACCACAATTAGCACATACAATTTCTGTACGCATGCCATCTGGATCGGGAATACGCTTTACCGCTCCCGCTATCTCATCATCAAAACTGGGCCATCCGCAATGCGACTCAAATTTATCTTCAGAACGATAAAGAGGTGCATTGCACTTTTTGCATATGTAAGTACCTTTCACCTTGTTGCTCAACAACGAACCCGTAAAAGGCCTCTCGGTTCCTTTATGGTCTATGACATATGACTCCTCAGGAGTCAATTTATTGAATTTTTGTTCAGTCATGTGTTCTTCCTTATTACTGGAGCTTCCCCCACCTTGTAACACTTCTTTTTTCCCTTTGGTTTGTCCACACGCTACCAAGCAGAGTGATGTAAACCATAAAAACAAGACTAACCTAACCATTTTTTATTACAAAAAAAAGCCCAGGCAACATGCTGGGCTTAATATCACCTATACAAACTTCTTTTTATAGCGCTAGGCTTTCACCTTAGACAATTCCTCAGCTATTGCCACACCAATCTCTGCCGGAGACGCAACAACGCGTATGCCGCATTCGGACATAATCTTCATTTTGGCTGCAGCGGTGTCATCCGCTCCACCCACTATGGCACCAGCATGTCCCATTCTGCGTCCCGGAGGCGCTGTCTGTCCAGCGATAAAACCTACTACCGGTTTCGTACCATGTTCTTTGATCCAACGCGCTGCTTCTGCTTCCATACCTCCGCCGATCTCGCCGATCATGATGATACCTTCGGTTTCTGGATCGTTCATGAGCAGTTCTACAGCTTCCTTGGTTGTGGTACCAATGATGGGATCCCCACCAATACCTATAGCAGTAGTGATGCCCAGCCCAGCCTTTACGGTTTGATCTACCGCCTCATAAGTAAGCGTACCAGACTTGGAAACTACACCGATATTTCCTTTCTTGAAAATGAAACCAGGCATGATGCCTATTTTTGCCTCACCTGCTGTGATGATTCCCGGGCAATTTGGCCCGATGAGGCGTGAGTTTTTACCTTGAAGATATTGCTTTACAGCAATCATATCCTTGGTAGGTATGCCTTCGGTAATACAAACAATCACTCCTATACCTGCGCTAGCGGCTTCCAAAATGGCATCAGCAGCAAAGGGAGGCGGCACAAAAATGATGGAAACGTCCGCACCCGTAGCATCTACGGCATCTTGTACCGTGTTGAATACAGGACGATCGAGATGTGTTTGTCCACCTTTGCCAGGTGTTACACCCCCAACCACATTGGTACCGTATTCTATCATTTGTGACGCATGGTACGTTCCTTCGTTGCCAGTGAATCCCTGAACAATAACTTTCGAATCTTTATTTACTAATACACTCATTGGTCAATATTTATAGACCACAAACATACTAATTTGATTTCAAAAGGAACATTAATTTTTCAAAAACCTTTGGCTAAATATAATAAATAAAACTATATGATATCTCCCTAAGACAAGAGCAGTATGAACATTGTTGCGCTTCACCACATCG
Source organism: Olivibacter sitiensis DSM 17696 (assembly GCF_000427965.1). GTDB lineage: Bacteria > Bacteroidota > Bacteroidia > Sphingobacteriales > Sphingobacteriaceae > Olivibacter > Olivibacter sitiensis. The sequence continues at coordinate 83,751 of NZ_ATZA01000004.1, forward strand.
ACTGGTTGCCAATCATGGAGCAACAATTCTACGTTTACACTCCCGCAGACTGAAACTGCAAGTCATAAAGCCGTTTGTACAAACCGTTTAATTGCAGTAGTTCTTGATGGCTGCCCATTTCCTTAATCTCGCCACGATCCAATACAATAATCTTATCGGCTTTTTGAATGGTAGAAAGTCTATGTGCTATGACTATTGCCGTACGCTCTTCCATTAAGGCTTCTATAGATTTCTGGATCAGCAGTTCTGTTTCGGTATCGACGGACGAGGTGGCTTCATCAAGCACGAGTATACGCGGATTGCGAACCAATGCCCGTACAAATGAAATCAACTGTGCTTGCCCCACGGACAAAGTGCTGCCACGTTCCTTTACCTGATAGTCATAGCCATCGGGAAGTCGCATGATAAACTCATGCGCTCCCACCCGCTTGGCAGCCTCCACAATCATCTGCCTCGTGATAGAAGGATCATACAAACTAATGTTATTGGCAATGCTATCAGAAAACAAGAAGACATCCTGCTGTACAGTTGCGATATGCCTCCTCAAATAGCCAAGCTCATATGACCTGATGTCTACCCCATCAAGCAAAACCTCTCCCTTGTTGATCTCATAAAAACGACTGAGGATATTAATGGTGGAGGATTTTCCAGCCCCGGTTGCTCCTACCAGAGCAAGCGTTTCTCCCGCCTTGACATGAAAATTCAAATCTTTCAGCACATATTTCTCTTCGTCATATGCAAACCATACATGCTTAAAAGAAATCGCTCCCGACACATCCGTGGGTTGGTATTTTCCATTGTTGGCCGTAAATTCATTGGTATCCAATACGCTAAACACGCGCTCCGCTCCTACCATACCCATTTGTAAGGTGTTGAATTTGTCAACCAATTCCCTAATGGGCCTAAAAATCATATTGATGTACATGATGAACGCAACGACAACGCCCGGGCTGATCCGTCCTTCCAAAATAGAACCAGATCCATACCAGACCAACAGCCCCAGAGCGATGGCCATAATGACCTCAATAACCGGAAAAAAAATGGAAAAGTACCAATTTGATCGAATATGCGCATTTCGATGTTCTGCATTTATCTCTTTAAACTTGCGCATCTCTTGCTCTTCACGAGCAAAATACTGGATAATACTGATGCCGGAAATATGTTCCTGAAGATAGGTATTCAGATTGGAAATCCAATGCCTGACGTCTTGAAAGGCCGATTTCATAGCCTCTTTAAACACATAGGTAGCGGCAACCATCAAAGGCATAGGAATAAGCACAATCAAGGTCAAGCGCCAATCGGTATAAAACATTACGCCCATAATCACGATCAGCTGTAAAACATCGCCGATAATCTGAATTAAGCCCTCAGAAAAGATATCCGCGATGGTCTCCAAATCGGAAACAGTGCGCGTAATGAGCCTCCCGATAGGTGTTCTATCAAAATACTTAAGGCGAAGTTGACTGATGTGGTTGAATGTGGCAATACGTAAATCTCGAATCACCGATTGTCCCAAAGTATTGGTCAGCAAAGTGTGGTAGTAGCGGGCACAGGTCTGCAGCAAAAGTATTACGACCATTAAAACCATCATGGTATAAAGCCCCTGGTAATCGGAGCGGAATATATAGTTATCTAAGGTATACTCAACCAACATGGGTAGCGCCGGTGCCAAAAAAGCTATCAAGACCGTGAGTATAACAGACCATACAAAAATATGCCGATACGGCTTCACATAGCGCAACATGCGCCTTAACAGCTGCATGTCATAGGTATTTCCAGAAACCTTAGATTCTTGTGCTTTACCCATACCTATCCAATGTGTACTTTTTCTTTGGGATATTCCACTTCACTGAGATATAGACCACAAGCGGGTACCGAGGCTCCTGCCACTCCTCGGTTTTTGCTTTCTATCACAGTCCTCATGTGCGATGGCAGATACTTACCATTTCCTATATCCATCAATGTCCCTACTATAGCTCGTACCATATTGCGCAAAAAGCGATTGGCGCTAATATAAAAAACCATACGCTGCTCACCCAAGGGCTCCCATTTTGCCCTGGAGACAAGGCAATTATTGGTAAACACTTGAGTATGGGCCTTGCTAAAACAGCTGAAATCCTCATACTCCAATAAGACCGCAGCGGCTTCGTTCATGCGCTCCATGTCTGGAAGTTCTCTCAATTGCCAGGAATAACCGCTAAGGAAAGGATCCTTTCCTGCATGCACATGATACTCGTACGATCGGCTTATGGCATCAAATCGGGCATGTACATCGCTGGCAACGGGAAACAGACTTTTTGCAGCAATATCGGGCGGCAACAATGCGTTAATGGAATGCAAAATACGGTTCAGATCATCTATTTCTCCAGCAGGACTATCAAAATGAGCGTACAAACAACGGGCATGTACCCCAGTATCTGTACGGCCGCAACCGATCGTTTCTATATCCCTTTTTAGAAGAGTACGCAATACTCCATTGAGTTTTTGCTGTACGGTTACGGCATTCTCCTGAATCTGCCATCCATGATAGCGTGTGCCGTCATAAGCAATTTCAATAAAGTATCTCTGCGATTTCTCATTCACAAGGCAAATATACAAATTCCCGCTGCCACAAGAAGCGAACGCAAAGCATCCCGAAAAAACTATCTGGCAATTTCTTCGTTAATACCTTGTTATTAAGCAAGACAATTCATTTATATTTGCCCTGTAAACGATAGCGGCTGTCTAAAAAGCATTAGATTTCGTCATTTCGAGCGAAGTCGAGATGACGAAGTGGACCTTTTTAGACAGCCTCTTTAAATTTTTTACTTTTTCACTTTTTCACAGCATGATACAGCGCATACAAACAATTTGGTTATTAATCGCCAGCCTACTATTATTTGCTTTGTTTATTTTTCCATTTGCCAAAACGGGCCTTAGCAGCCAATATTTTGAGGTGAACGTATATGGCATCTCCAAATTTGAGGTCGACAGTGGAAAAATCACCACGACACATGGATTTAGCTTCATCATGATGGCATTGTACACCTTACTAATAGCATTACTTCCACTATATACCATTTTTCAATATAAAAACAGACCGCTACAGATCAAGTTGGCTTACGTCAGTATCGCACTCAGTGTATTGCTGGCCATGTGGATGTATTTTGCCACCAGCAGTGCGCTCAATAATGTGGGAATGACTTTACAGATCAGCCATATGGATCTGGGCACCTTTCTAGTACCTGTCCATATCGTATTTCTTATCTTAGCTATACAAAATATCAAGAGAGACATCGCTCTAATAAAGTCGGCTGATAGATTACGCTAGCCCTATTAGGGCCTTCCAAATTGATTTTTTACTTAAAAATGAACTTGACGAATGCAAAGGGAGACCTATCTTTCAGATAGGTGGATGTATGCTCAAATAGGTACGCTTCTCGCTCAAAACTGATCGATCTATACGCCTTATGCCAACTGCGGTAGAAAAGTAGCTTTAGTAGCCACTCAAAAAAATAGAGAAGATAAAATGGCAATACCAGAAGTTCCAGCTGCTGCCTCCAATGGATCATTTCATGCCTTAGCAATGATGGAGCAATGCCCTTGTGACGAAAATTTTTCTTTACAAGAATAAATGGCCATAAGGATATGGCGTCATAGTTCCAATTGTTTGAAAGCAAAAATAGAATCCTCCAGCTCCCCACTTTTGTATTTACGCTCCCTTTATAAGCGATCTAAAAGGATGTGACAATACGCACTCCACCATACTGGAAGTTCATGTTTTGATTATTGATCCTACCAACCGGCAATTTATAGAAAGGTTCCACGGATAGGCCTATTCTGCTTGACAAAGGGATTTTCTGTCCTACGGAAAAATTCAAAAACGTCGAATATCCACTTTCCTTTAATGGGGTCTCAGCAGTAGATTCAGTAGTTCTGACCGTCCTAATTTCCGGCACACTATTATAAGCCAATCCCTGAGCAAGGACCACCTGACTATTGTCAAACTGGGAAACATAATTATTAAACCTATTTTCCCTAAGCACGGTAAATACGGAAGCGCCTGCACCTACATACAGATTCCGCATTAGATTGTATTTGAAATCGATGGGAATATCCAAACCAATTACATTGGAACTTATGGATGTCAATTCCTTTTGCCCAACCACAGCCATTGTTTTCGATTCCAACCTGCTATCCTCTAGAGCGGCAGCATTCATCAAAACCTGCCTGCTATTACTTCCGTTAACACTGTTGTTAGCCACGTTCAAATCCACCACGGATAAGCCAGACCCTACAGATAACTTATCGCTTATTTGATAAGCCAAAGTTACCCCACCCCCAAGATTCACTTTCTCTTCAGTCATAACTGGCGATACCACTACGCCAAAGCCCCACTTCCTACTTTTATCGGCCTTGTTCACAGACACCATGCTTCTATCCTCTTGAAATGAATCTTTTTCCAACATCATTTCTAAAGAGGATTTTCCACTCACGCTAGCATCGGCTAAAGTATTTTCCACTTCCTCCTTTGAACCAACATAATTGCTGTCTTCCTTTGCTGCTATATCGGCAGTGGCCAGCTGTTCCTTGTTTGGGCTCCAAATATCTCCGCCTTCAATATCGTTGACCTTTTTCTCCAGCAATTCATCAGAAATGGAGTTCTCGGACACCACATGTCTCTGTGGGCTATTGACGGCCAGTAGTCTAGCACTTAGACTTTGTTCTTTTTCCGCTTTTTTCTTGTTATTGCCTCGTTCTATTCCATCCCCATTCACAGCCCGATTTCCTTCAGCGTCCTGATCCTGGCCTTTACCTTTCGAAGCATGCTCTTCTTTATCCAGGCTATTGCCACCTTTGTCTGCATGCTTCTCCTTGTCTGGACTGTTTATCGCAACAAACTGATCATCGATTTCTTTAGGTGCATCATACCACATAAACAAACCAAAACCCAATAAAATTGCTGCCGCCACACTCGCAGCATAACGCCACAATACCGGTTTCGACGCCTTAGGAGAGTCTCCATGCCCTTGCGCAAAACGCTCCCATGCACCCTCTTTATAAGGTAATTGGTGTCCGCGGAGCTGCTCCACCATGTGCTCAATAAGTTCTTTTTTTTGCCTGCTTTTCATCAAAAATGAAAACTATAATTTTTTTTAATTTTAAGAAGTCTTCTGAACAAAAGTCTCCAAATAATATTTTCTCAGCTTTTGTTTTGCCCTTGTCAAATATGTTCTAGAAGTGCTGTCAGGGATTTGCAATGCCTTGCCTATCTCCTCATGCGAATACCCTTCTATCTCAAACATGTTAAAAATCAACCGCTGTATCTCTGGTAGCATCTCCAACAGTTTCAGAATATCTTCCGCATACAAGTCATCTTGGACATTTACCATTACGGGCTGCACTTCATATTCGCCTACTTCATCCAAATTCAACGTAGGCTTCTGCGCCCTAAGCAAATCTATCGACTTATTGGCTGCAATACGTGCAAGCCATGCACGAAATGATTTGTCCAGCGCGTCTTCTTCCCCCAAGCGGTTAAATCTATTTATGCTCGAAAATGCTTTTACGAAGGTTTCATTCACCAACTCTTCAAGATCAAAATCATTTTTCACATACCTGCGCACCACGGCCGCTACATAGCCGTAATACCTCTTATATAGAAAAGCCTTAGAACGTTCATCACCTACTTGGGCACAGGAGGCCAAAGCACTTTCCAATGACAGTACCTTCGTCTTCTTTATTACACCCAATCGATAATTCACTACAGCAGCCTATTTTACACAACCTTTTCCGTGAATCATAGAAGCATAGAACTCTAATCTTCACCTCACAACACGGATTCAGGATAACAAAAATACAATTTCAATCTTACACCCCCGCAACAAACCGAACCATTCAACTTATTGCGCATGAGGCTAGACGACATTGCTGTAGTACGAACATGCAAGTAAACATCCTTCAGTTTCTATATTTCGCCTTTTTGCATATAGAACGGATTCTCTTGGGAATACGCTACATCCCCTCATGATTTATCCATCCAATGAGGTCAGCTGTTTTATCTATTGCAAAACCTTCTATTATCGTAATCTAATAGCTATTTTTGCCCCAAATAAAACCAGGATGAGCAGTTTATTATCAGAACAAGAATTACAACGCCGTGAGGCATTGAACCAATTGATAAAATTGGGAATCGACCCTTATCCGGCAGCGGCTTTTGACGTCAATGTCACGGCACAGGATATTCACGAAAATTACGAACGAGATAAGCTAAATTACAAACAGGTATCCATTGCAGGCAGAATGATGAGCAGACGGGTAATGGGAAGCGCTTCGTTTGTGGAGCTTCAGGATGCTACTGGCCGCATCCAGATATACCTCAATAGAGATGAATTGTGTCCTTCGGAAGACAAGACCCTCTACAATACCGTATTCAAAAAATTAATGGATATAGGCGATTTCATTGGCGTGAAAGGTTTCGTCTTTACTACCAACTCGGGAACGATATCCATCCATGCGCAAGAACTCGTCTTGCTGTCCAAATCGCTCAAACCCTTGCCCGTAGTCAAAGAAGCGGAAGGCAAAGTGTTCGATGCCGTAACAGATCCAGAGTTTCGATATCGCCAACGCTACGTGGATTTGGTGGTAAACCCACAGGTAAGGGAAACATTTGTTAAAATTAGCAAGATCAAAACCGCAATCAGAGATTTCCTCAACGAAAGGGGAGCTCTTGAAGTAGATACCCCCGTATTGCAGAGTATACCTGGCGGAGCGGCGGCTCGTCCTTTCGTCACGCACCACAATGCCCTGGATATACCGCTATACCTTCGCATTGCCAATGAGCTGTACCTAAAACGGCTTATTGTAGGTGGCTATGACTGGGTCTATGAATTCAGCCGAAATTTCCGGAATGAGGGTATGGATAGGACGCATAATCCTGAATTTACGGTATTGGAATTTTACGTAGCATACAAGGACTACCTTTGGATGATGAATATCACCGAGCAAATGTTCGAAAAAATCGCCTTGGCTACTAATGGCAAGACTACCGTGAAAGTGGGCGACAAGGAAATCGACTTTGCTGCCCCCTACAAAAGAGTGCCTATATATGATGCCATAAAAGAGCATACCGGCTTTGACGTGAGCGGAATGGACGAAGAAGCACTTCGGGATGTGTGCAAAAAACTGGAAATCCCTGTTGATCCCAGCATGGGAAAAGGTAAGCTGATAGATGAAATATTTGGCGAAAAGTGCGAAAAGCATTACATACAGCCTACTTTTATCACTGACTATCCCGTAGAAATGAGCCCGCTCACGAAAAAACATCGTAGTAAGGAGGGCCTTGTAGAACGCTTTGAACTAATGATCAATGGTAAGGAAATAGCAAATGCGTATTCCGAATTGAATGACCCTATCGATCAGTTAAAGCGATTTGAAGACCAACTCAAACTGATGGAACGAGGTGATGACGAGGCGATGTTTATCGATTATGATTTCCTACGTGCGCTTGAATATGGGATGCCACCAACTTCTGGCATCGGGATAGGCATTGATCGATTGGCCATGTTGCTCACCAGTCAGGCCAGCATTCAGGATGTCCTTTTCTTCCCACAAATGAGACCCGAAAAAGTAGTTCGTGCAGCATCGGAAGAGGATTATGAAAAACAGGGCGTTCCGAAAACCTGGGTTCCGCTACTTCAAAAAATGGGGCTTACAACCATTGAAGCATTAAAAGGAGCAAATCCCAACAAAGTATTTAACGACTTGGGGGGGCTACGCAAAAAGGCAAAAATAGAAGAACCATTGCCGTCCAAAGAAGAAGTACTGAAATGGTTTGACTAGCAGATGATCACTCCTGTGATGTAAAGGATATCTACTTAGATATCCTTTTTTTGTTGTTCCGCAGCCAAAAGAGATGCCTGATAAACCCTTGCCATGCGCTTAAGAACCAATTTTCGGGGAATAAACCAAGAAAACCGGGCGCCTATCCGATTCCACACCCCCGGGATCCACCATTTTCTTTTTCTGGAGAAAGCATCCAGCCCCTCCTGCGCCACTTGTGTAACGGGCATCAAAAAACCCTTCAATTTAGAGAATTTTTCGCCCGAAGTCATGTCAGTAGCAATTCCGCTGGGCAAATATACCATAATAGAAAAACGCTTGTTTTGCAATTCCTGTCCAAGTGCTAATCCAAAATTCAACAAAAAGGCTTTCGTCCCAGAATATACGGCCTGATAGGGAGTTGGAAACTGAGCGGCCATACTCGACACCAACATCAGTCCACCCTCCTTCTCATGCATTTCAAAGTAGTTCACTAACTTATTGGTGGCAATTACCACACTCTTTACGTTCAAATCAAGCATTGAGCCCAATATACCGCACTCCATGTCGAGATGGCGCCCAAAATATGTCATGCCCGCATTAAGTATCGCCGCATAGAGAGGTACACTATCGAGCACGGCATCCAATTGCCGCTCAAAGGCAGGCAAATCCGATAAGTCGCAGGGTATGCAAAGCACACTTACCGAACACCTTTCCAAGATAGCAGTTTTCAATTCCTCGAGCTTGTCTCCCCTACGAGCTATCAATACCAGGTTAGCGCCGTAATTAATAGCGAGCTGCATAGCCATTTCTCTGCCTAAACCTGCACTGGCGCCAGTAATCAGCACCCACCTGCCTTCAAAATTCAGTCTAGCCATCTAAAACCTGAAATTAAGCTTCGCCCATAGAGCCTCCGAAATTCATGGGAAAGGGAGGCTCGTCACGAGTATCAATCTTCCCATTAATGGACTCAAATTTGGCTATGTTGTCTTGAAAAGCCTTAAACAGTCTTTTGGCATGTTCAGGAGTCAAGATGATACGCGACTTCACTTTGGCCTTGGGGATCCCGGGCATCACGCGGATAAAATCTACCACAAACTCTGTATTGGAATGGGTGATGATTGCCAGATTGGAATATATGCCCTCGGCAACCTCCTCTGAAAGTTCTATATTTAATTGATTGTTTACTTGTTCTTCCATGATACGAAAAAGATTTGTTAGGACGAAGATACTATTGTTAGACAAAAAAATTAAAAAACTCCGCTATTAAAGATAGCCCCTCTTTCATTCTATGAGAAAAATAAAAGCCCTACAACATTGCTATTGTAGGGCTTAGTATCTATTGATAGCTTTTATCTAGCTACAGAAAAATGCTTATTCAACTTCAGCTTCTTCTTTTGAAGCCATCAGCTGGTCGTATTCCTCTTTAGAGCCAACGATAATACGATCGTAATTACGCAATCCCGTTCCAGATGGAATTAGGTGCCCTACGATTACATTTTCCTTAAGCCCTAATAGGTCATCTCTCTTACCAGAAATAGCCGCTTCATTGAGCACCTTAGTCGTTTCCTGGAAGGATGCCGCAGAGATGAACGATTTAGTTCCCAAGGATGCACGAGTGATACCCTGCAGCATAGGACTAGAAGTCGCAGCAACTGCATCACGTACTTGTACTAGCTTTAAGTCACGACGTTTCAAGCTGGAGTTTTCCTCACGCAATTTGCGCAAAGACACGATTTGTCCAGCCTTTAACGTATTGCTATCACCAGCATCGGTCACTACTTTCTTATCGTATATATAATCGTTTTCCTCTTTGAAATCCCATTTGCTCACCGCTTCTTTTTCCAAGAAACGGGTATCTCCCGGATCTTCGATCATTACTTTCTGCATCATTTGGTGTACAATGGTTTCGAAGTGCTTATCGTTTATCTTCACACCTTGAAGACGATAAACTTCTTGGATACCATTTACCAAATACTCTTGTACGGCGGCTGGCCCCTTGATAGCCAATATGTCGGCAGGTGAGATAGAGCCATCGGACAAAGGCATACCGGCCTTCACAAAGTCATTGTCCTGTACTAGAATATGCTTGGAGAGAGGTACCAAGTACTTTTTCACCTGACCATCACGAGACTCAATGGATATCTCCCGATTACCACGTTTCACACCACCCAAGGTTACAACACCATCAATTTCGGTTACTACAGCCGGGTTAGACGGATTACGTGCTTCAAAAAGTTCGGTAACACGGGGAAGACCACCTGTAATATCTCGTGTCTTACCAGCAGAACGAGGAATCTTGGCGACAATCTCACCGACGCGAGCCTTGGCATGATCATCAACGGAAATATGCGCTCCCACGGGAAGGTTATAGGTACGTATGACATCCCCATTATCGTCCAAAACCTTAATAGCAGGGTTCTTCGTTTTATCACGTGTTTCGATAATCACCTTTTCACGGTGGCCCGTTTGTTCATCGGACTCTTCGCGGAAAGTGATACCTTCTATTACGGATTCAAACTCGACCTTACCGGCAAATTCAGAGATAATAACGGCATTGTACGGATCCCATGAACATATCCTGTCTCCCTTAGACACCTTATCCCCATCGTTGATGTACAAATAAGCACCATAAGGCACATTATTCGTCATCAATACCTTACGGGTCTCGGGATCTAGGATTTTAAACTCACCAGAACGTCCCAATACTATATGTACCTGCCCATCTTCCGTTTCGCGCTCAACATAACGCATGTTCTCAAACTCAACGACACCGTCATATTTAGCTATAATTTGCGATTCGGCAGCGATGTTAGAGGCCGTACCTCCTACGTGGAAAGTACGCAATGTTAACTGCGTTCCTGGTTCCCCAATAGACTGAGCAGCTATCACACCTACAGCCTCACCCATTTGAACACGTTTACCTGATGCCAGGTTGCGTCCATAACATAGGGCACAAACGCCACGTTGACTTTCGCAAGTCAAGACAGAACGGATTTCAACTCCTTCAACACCCGCTTCTTCTATATGAAGTGCTACCTCTTCGGTGATCTCCGCATCAGCAGCAATTAATAAATCGTTCGTCACTGGGTGATAGACATCATGAAGTGATGTACGACCCAAAATACGTTCGTGCAAGGGTTCTACAATGTCCTCATTATCTTTGAGGGCAGTGGTGTAGATACCTCTTAGAGTACCACAGTCTGGCTCCGTAATAATCATATCTTGTGCCACATCATGCAGACGACGTGTCAAGTAACCAGCATCGGCTGTTTTCAAAGCCGTATCGGCAAGCCCCTTACGTGCACCGTGCGTGGAGATAAAGTACTCCAATACAGAAAGGCCTTCCTTAAAGTTGGAAAGAATCGGATTTTCGATAATTTCACCTCCCGAAGAACCAGATTTCTGCGGCTTGGCCATCAGTCCCCGCATACCGCAAAGCTGACGGATCTGCTCTTTAGAACCACGTGCGCCGGAATCAAGCATCATATATACCGAATTGAAGCCCTGATTGTCATTGGATAAAATATCCATCACATTTGCTGTCAAACGGTTATTGATACGAGTCCAAATATCGATGATCTGATTGTAACGCTCGTTATTGGTAATGAATCCCATGTTATAGTTATTCATCACCTCTTCTACTTCCTTGGTAGCTTGATCTATCAAACCAGCTTTCGCATCTGGAATGTTCAGATCCTGAAGGTTGAACGACAATCCACCACGGAAGGCAAACTGGAATCCAAGTTCTTTGATATCATCCAAGAATTGGGCGGCACGGGCCATACCAGTAATCTTCACCACATTACCAATGATATCCCGCAGCGATTTCTTGGTCAGCAGCTCATTGATATAACCCACTTCGGCAGGCACAAGTTGATTGAAAAGCACTCGGCCTACAGTCGTATCGATAATGCGCTTTACGATTTGCCCATTTTCCAATACATCCGTTTTTACCTTTATAAAGGCATGCAAGTCCAATTCCTTCTCATTGTATGCAATAATCACCTCTTCGGGAGAATAAAAGGTCATTCCTTCTCCTTTCACCACGCGACCTGCATCGGTCTTGCGCCCTTTGGTAATATAGTAAAGCCCCAATACCATGTCCTGAGATGGTACGGTGATAGGAGTACCATTTGCTGGGTTTAAGATATTATGCGCGGCCAGCATCAATATTTGCGCTTCCAGAACAGCCGCATTGCCTAACGGCAAGTGAACCGCCATCTGGTCACCGTCAAAGTCGGCGTTGAAAGCCGTACATACCAATGGGTGCAATTGAATAGCCTTACCTTCTACCAATTTAGGCTGGAAGGATTGTATACCCAAACGGTGCAACGTAGGAGCACGGTTGAGCAATACAGGATGTCCTTTCAATACATTTTCCAATATGTCCCATACGATAGGGTCTTTGCGATCCACAATCTTCTTTGCAGACTTTACCGTCTTCACCACGCCACGTTCTATCATTTTACGAATGATAAATGGCTTGTAAAGCTCGGCGGCCATATCTTTTGGCAACCCGCATTCATGCAACTTCAAGCTCGGTCCCACGACAATAACGGAACGGGCAGAATAGTCCACACGTTTACCCAATAGGTTCTGACGGAAACGTCCTTGCTTACCTTTCAGGATATCTGATAGAGATTTCAAGGCACGGTTTCCTTCCGTTTTCACAGCGTTCACTTTACGAGAATTGTCGAATAGGGAATCAACGGCCTCTTGAAGCATACGCTTTTCGTTACGTAGAATTACTTCGGGAGCTTTAATCTCGATCAACCGCTTTAGACGGTTATTCCTGATAATAACCCTACGATACAAGTCGTTCAAATCGGAAGTTGCAAAACGCCCACCTTCCAATGGCACCAAAGGACGCAGCTCGGGAGGGATAACGGGAACAATCTTAACAATCATCCACTCAGGACGGTTTTCTATACGATCGCGCGAGCCACGGAAGGCCTCTACAACTTGCAAGCGCTTCAAAGCTTCGTTCTTACGTTGTTGCGAAGTTTCGTTTGCGGCTTGATGACGCAAATCATAAGAAAGTTGATCCAAATCTAGGCGCATAAGCAATTCTTCCAATGCTTCGGCTCCCATCTTTGCAACAAACTTTTGCGGGTCCCTATCATCCAAATATTGGTTTTCCTTAGGTAAGGTATCCAATATGTCCAAATATTCCTCTTCCGTCAAGAAGTCCATATACTGGATGCCATCTTCTTCCTTTATACCTGGTTGGATCACCACATAGCGCTCGTAATAAATGATCATGTCCAACTTTTTCGTTGGCAAGCCCAGTAGATAACCAATCTTATTGGGCAAAGATCTAAAATACCAAATATGCGCTACGGGAACCACCAAATTGATATGTCCCATACGCTCACGGCGCACTTTCTTTTCAGTCACTTCTACCCCGCAACGGTCACAAACAATCCCTTTGTAACGAATACGTTTGTATTTCCCGCAATGACATTCATAGTCCTTTACAGGACCGAAAATACGCTCGCAAAACAAACCATCACGTTCAGGTTTATAGGTACGATAGTTAATCGTTTCTGGCTTTAACACTTCCCCGCTCGACCGCTCCAGAATCGCTTCTGGAGAAGACAAACTAACGGTAATGGAAGTGAAGTTGCTCTTTATTTTATTATCCTTTTTGTAAGACATAGCTCTTTAAGGTTAAAGCTGAGAGACTAAAGACCAAAGCTTTCCGCTTTAGTCTTTTAGCTTTTAGCTCAATTAATCTAATGTGATATCCAAACCTAATCCACGAAGTTCATGTACCAATACATTGAACGATTCAGGAACAGATGGTGTAGGCAAATTGTCGCCTTTCACGATGGCCTCATATGTTTTGGCTCGACCAATCACGTCATCGGATTTCACAGTCAAAATCTCCTGCAGTATATTGGACGCACCGAAGGCTTCTAATGCCCAGACCTCCATTTCACCAAATCGTTGACCACCAAATTGCGCTTTACCGCCCAATGGTTGTTGGGTGATCAGGGAGTAAGGTCCGATAGAACGTGCGTGCATTTTATCGTCTACCATGTGTCCTAGTTTCAACATATAAATAACACCAACGGTAGTAGGCTGATCAAATCGCTCTCCTGTCAGTCCATTGTACAGATAGGTACGTCCCGAAGCGGGCAATTCAGCTTTCGCCACCCAACCTTCAACTTCCTCGGTAGTAGCTCCGTCAAAAATTGGCGTTGCAAACTTCATACCCAACTTTTGTCCTGCCCAGCCAAGCACAGTTTCATAAATCTGTCCAAGGTTCATACGAGAAGGTACACCCAATGGGTTCAATACAATATCAACTGGAGTACCATCAGCCAGGAAAGGCATATCCTCATCACGAACGATACGTGCTACGATCCCTTTGTTACCGTGACGCCCCGCCATCTTATCCCCCACCTTCAACTTACGTTTCTTAGCTACGTATACCTTGGCCATTTGAACGATACCAGAAGGCAATTCATCACCAACGGTAATTGCAAACTTTTCCCTGCGGTAGGCTCCCAATTCTTCGTTGAGCTTTATATTGTAGAAGTGCAAAGCTTGTTTTACCAATTCATTTTTATCCTCGTCGGTAGTCCACTTTGAAGGGCTTATATTATTGAAATCAAGTTCAGCAAGAATTTTTTGAGTGAACTTAACGCCTTTAGGGACAAGCAATTCCTTATAGACATTGTACACGCCCTGCGACGTCTTGCCATTCACTATATTGAATAACTTGTCTATCAGCTTCTCACGCAAATTGCGAACCGCCCTTTCGTGACCTAAATCTAGTTTTTCCAACAAAGCTTTTTCTTCTTTCTTATCGGCCTTCTTGGCACGTGAGAACAACTTCGTATCAATGACAACCCCACGAATAGACGGCGGAGTTTTCAAAGAAGCATCCTTTACATCACCAGCCTTATCGCCAAAGATGGCGCGAAGCAGCTTTTCTTCTGGAGAAGGATCCGATTCGCCTTTAGGAGTGATCTTACCTATCAGTATATCTCCCTCCTTCACTTCTGCTCCTACACGGATAATACCGTTTTCATCCAAATCCTTTGTAGCTTCTTCCGATACATTAGGTATATCAGAAGTGAGCTCTTCCTCTCCACGTTTAGTGTCACGAACCTCAAGCTCAAACTCTTCAATGTGCAATGAAGTAAAGATGTCTTCACTTACTACACGTTCAGAGATCACGATAGCATCCTCAAAGTTGTATCCTTGCCAAGGCATGAATGCCACTTTCAGGTTACGTCCAAGTGCCAGCTCGCCATTCTCCGTAGCGTAGCCCTCACAGAGTACTTGCCCTTTCTCTACCCGTTGACCCTTACGGACTATCGGCTTTAGATTGATACAAGTACCTTGGTTAGTCTTTTTGAACTTGATAAGAGGATAAGTTTTCAACTCGTCGTCAAACGACACCAATTTATCATTCTCATCACGATCATAGCGAATCTTAATTTCGTTGGCATCAACATATTCCACTACACCATCACCCTCGGCATTAATCAATGTGCGTGAGTCGCGAGCAACTCTTCCTTCCAAACCAGTACCCACGATGGGTGCTTGAGGCCTCAACAATGGAACAGCCTGGCGTTGCATGTTTGATCCCATCAAAGCACGGTTGGCATCATCATGTTCCAAAAACGGAATCAGCGATGCAGCAATGGAGGTAATCTGATTAGGAGCGATGTCCATCAAATCCAAACGCTCTGGTTCAATGACTGGGAAGTCTCCCTCAAACCTCGCCTTTACTTTTGATGTCAAGAAATTACCTTTATCATCGTATTCGGCATTGGCTTGGCCAATAGTCTTACCATCTTCGTCTTCTGCCGATAGGTAGATAACGGGTTCCTCCACTACAACCCTACCTTCTTCTACTTTACGGTAAGGAGTTTCGATAAAGCCCAGACTATTGATTTTTGCATGTACGCATAGAGAGGAAATCAAACCAATGTTTGGTCCTTCAGGCGTCTCGATAGTACACAGGCGTCCATAGTGCGTATAGTGAACGTCACGAACCTCAAAACCTGCACGCTCGCGAGAAAGTCCCCCGGGCCCTAGGGCCGAAAGACGGCGCTTATGCGTAATTTCCGCCAGAGGATTGGCTTGGTCCATAAACTGAGACAACTGGTTGGTGCCAAAGAACGAGTTGATCACGGACGACAAAGTACGTGCATTGATCAAATCGGTAGGCGTAAACACCTCATTGTCACGAATGTTCATACGCTCGCGAATAGTACGAGCCATACGGGATAATCCCACACCAAATTGCGCATATAGTTGCTCGCCCACGGTGCGGACGCGCCTGTTAGACAAGTGGTCGATATCATCAACTTCTGCTTTTGAGTTGATCAGATTGATCAAATATTTAACGATTGCAATGATATCCTGCTTGGTCAAAACCTTGGTCTCATCAGGAGTATCTAGTTTTAATTTACGGTTGATGCGGTAACGTCCCACATCACCCAGATCATATCGTTTATCGGAGAAAAACAAGCGATCAATTATCCCGCGAGCGGTTTCTTCATCTGGTGGTTCAGCATTACGTAATTGACGATAAATATGCTCCACCGCTTCTTTCTCCGAGTTGGAAGTATCTTTCTGTAATGTATTGTAAATGATGGAATAGTCGCCGCTGTTCACGTTATCCTCTTTGGTGAGGATGATGGACTTTACGCCGGCATCCAATATCATTTCAATATGGTCTTCTTCAAGTACTGTCTCGCGCTCAAGGATAATCTCGTTACGGTCAATGGAAACCACTTCACCTGTATCCTCATCCACAAAATCTTCTACCCACCGCTTAAGTACCCTTGCCGCCAGTTTACGACCTATGTATTTTTTCAAACCGGACTTACTCACTTTAACCTCATCGGCAAGCTCGAAAAGTTCCAGGATATCCTTATCGGAATCATATCCAATGGCACGTAACAATGTAGTAACGGGGAATTTCTTCTTTCGATCAATGTAAGCATACATCACATTGTTCACATCGGTAGCAAACTCTATCCATGATCCTTTAAAAGGAATCACTCTTGCAGAGTATAATTTAGTACCGTTGGTATGCCTACTCTGTCCAAAAAATACACCAGGAGAACGGTGCAATTGAGAAACGATTACCCGTTCTGCACCATTGATCACGAAAGTACCCTTAGGAGTCATATAAGGAATGGTACCCAAATACACATCCTGTACAATAGTTTCGAAATCCTCGTGCTCTTCATCATTACATGATAAACGTAGCTTAGCTTTCAGCGGTACGCTATAAGTCAAGCCGCGTTCTATACATTCCTGAATATCATAACGTGGCGGATCTATAAAATAGTCCAAAAATTCAAGCACGAAAATATTTCTTGAATCGGAGATAGGGAAGTTTTCGGAAAACACCTTAAACAAACCTTCTTGATGGCGGTTATCAGATGTTGTTTCCAATTGGAAAAACTCCCTGAAAGATTGCAATTGAACATCTAGAAAGTCAGGATAGTCTAAGACCTTCCTACTTGTCGCAAAGTTGACTCTTTCGCTACGAATATCTTTATTTGCCAAGGGAAAATAGATTTTAGTTTATAAAACTTTTCTGACTGAAATTACCACTAATTCGAATATCCGAATTAACTGTTGTCCAGAGACATACAGTGTATAATATACCCCATTGTTCAGTCCGCAATATTGGGCAATTGCATAAACAGGAATAGACCCCGGCAAAGAGCCGGAGTCTAGACCAATAAATTTAGCTATGGAGAATCTTATTTGATCTCAACTGTAGCTCCAGCTTCTTCCAATTGTTTTTTCAAAGCTTCGGCTTCGTCTTTAGCAACACCAGTTTTCAATTCCTTAGGTGCACCGTCAACCAAGTCTTTTGCTTCTTTCAAACCAAGTCCAGTCAAGTCCTTAACCAGTTTTACAACCGCCAATTTAGAACCACCAGCTTCTTTCAAGATGACATCAAAAGATGTTTTTTCTTCAGCAGCAGCTGGAGCATCACCACCAGCAGCAGGGCCAGCAACAGCTACAGCTGCAGCAGCTGGCTCAATACCATATTCATCTTTCAAGATCTGAGCTAACTCATTAACTTCTTTTACTGTCAAGTTTACCAACTGCTCAGCAAACGCCTTTAAATCTGCCATTTTTATTATTTTTTTAAGAATTTACTTTTTGAAAATTAATTAACCAAATGCTACGGATATATTCAGGCTATCCATTAACCTCTATCTTGTAATGTTTTAACTAGGCCTGCAATAGTACTTCCACCCGATTGAAGAGCAGATAGAACATTCTTGGCAGGAGATTGAAGCAATCCAATGATATCTCCGATAAGCTCCTCCCTAGATTTAAGGGTTACAAGCGCATCTAACTGGTTGTCCCCGATAAATATAGCTGAATCAATATAAGCTCCTTTCAAGACGGGTTTATCCCCTTCTTTGCGAAGTTCTTTTATCAATTTGGCAGGCGCATTGCCCGTTTCGGAGAAAAGAAGCGTAGATGCACCTTTCAGTGCTCCCTTCAATTCTTCTGAATCTACTCCAGCAGCTTCAAGAGCCTTTGCAATCAAGGTATTCTTTACCACCTGCATCTTTATGCCCTTGTCAAAACACTTACGGCGAATGTTATTGATCTTCGCTACAGTCAAATTAGCAGTATCAGTAATATAAAAATTACCGTAAGATTTGATCTGTTCGATCAGAGCATCAACAATTACTTGTTTTTCTTCTTTTCTCATGATTAAATCCCTGCTACTGATTTTGTTTCGATTTGTATCCCTGGGCTCATCGTAGATGAGAGGTGAATACTCTTAAAATATGTTCCTTTTGCTGCAGAGGGTTTCAATTTAGAAATGGTTTGGATAATCTCCAATGCATTGTCATAAATTTTATCTGCATCAAACGACGCCTTACCAATTGAAGCATGTATGATACCGGTTTTATCAACCTTAAAATCTATCTTACCTGCCTTGACTTCGGTTACTGCCTTTCCCACATCCTGGGTTACAGTACCTGCTTTAGGATTTGGCATGAGGTTACGAGGGCCCAAAATACGGCCTAATCTTCCCACTTTTGCCATAACGCTAGGCATGGTAATGATGATATCGATATCGGTCCATCCTCCTTCGATTTTGCTGATATACTCATCTAAACCTACGTAATCCGCACCTGCCGCTTTAGCCTCTTCCTCCTTATCAGGAGTACAAAGTACCAAGACACGCACGGTCTTACCGGTTCCATGAGGCAAGGTAGCTATGCCACGAACCATTTGATTGGCCTTCCGGGGATCAACGCCCAAACGCACGTCGATGTCTACTGAAGAATCAAATTTCGTCATGGTTATCTCCTTTACCAAGGCAGATGCCTCTTGGAGAGAGTAAGCTTTACCAACTTCAATCTTGGATAGTGCCGCTTTTTGATTTTTTGTTAATCTAGCCACTGTCTTAACTGATTTCTAATGAATTAATTTTTCCAAGGCGCATCACCTGTAACAGTGATTCCCATACTACGCGCTGTACCAGCCACCATTTTCATGGCAGACTCCACAGTAAAAGCGTTCAAGTCGCTCATCTTATCATTAGCAATGGTGGCAACCTGATCCCAAGTTACTTGCCCAACCTTTTTACGGTTAGGTTCTCCAGAACCTCCCTTAATACCAGACACTTCAATCAATTGAACTGCTACTGGAGGAGTCTTGATGATAAAATCAAACGATTTGTCAGCATAAACCGTGATGACAACAGGCAATACCTTTCCGGGCTTGTCTTGGGTACGTGCATTAAACTGCTTGCAAAATTCCATGATATTCACCCCCTTTGCACCCAATGCTGGGCCCACTGGGGGAGAAGGATTGGCTGCACCACCCTTAACCTGTAATTTCACTAACGCACTGACTTCTTTTGCCATTTTTGATTAAGATTTAATTACTAAATGTTTGTTAGTAAGTTGGAAGCATTATAACGTAACATTTATATATCAAGTACCACCAGTGAAGGTGGTCAAAATAGTGCGCAAAGATACAGATTAATTTCAATTAATTGCAACAGCAATCGAAAAAAAATGAAATTAACTGCAAATATGGTGTCTAAGCGAAATGGAAAGGCTATTCCTTTTCCACCTGCATATAATTGAGCTCCAACGGTGTTTTTCTACCGAACACCTTTACCATTACCTTAAGCTTCTTCTTCTCCTCGTTGACTTCTTCTATCTCGCCAGAGAAGCCGTTGAACGGACCATCGGTAACTTTGACAGACTCACCCACATAGTATGGCACGCTCATTACATCACCTTGTTCGCTCATCTCATCTACAGTACCCAAAATTCGGTTCACTTCAGATGGACGCAACGGAATGGCATTACCTTCTTTGTCGCCCAAGAAACCAATAACGCTGTTCACGTTCTTGATCACATGCTCCAACTCACCGTCCAACTGAGCCTGCAAAAGGACATATCCAGGATAAAAATTCCGCTCTTTAGCGATTTTCTTACCATCCCGCATTTGATAGTATTTCTCCATTGGGATGAGAACCTGAGGGACGATATGAGAAATACCAAGGCGATTGATCTCGGCTTCGAGGTATTGCTTTACCTTCTTCTCCTTGCCACTCACCGCACGTACTACATACCATTTAAGATCTTGTTCTGCCATAACTGTTATGATGTTTCTAAACTATTTTGAACTTAACCTAGGCACCAGTGCCGTAAAACAAATTCAAAACAGCCGTTGAAGACTGATCCATAGCCAAAACGATTAGTGCGATAATGATAGATGCTATCAGAACAACCACCGCCGAATTTTGCAACTCACTCCAAGTAGGCCATGTCACTTTTTGTGTCATCTCCTGATAGGACTCTTTAAAAAACTCTAGTACGTTTGCCATGTCTATTTTAAGGTGTAGTAATTAGCACGGGCACAAGGATTCGAACCCTGATCAAAGGTTTTGGAGACCTCTATTCTACCATTGAACTATGCCCGTGTATTTATTCAAAACAAAGTACCCACTGGGTACTTTGTTTTGAAATTCTATATCGCTTGCTTAAAAAGAATTATTTAAGCAATGATTTCAGTTACCTGTCCAGCTCCTACAGTTCTGCCACCCTCACGGATAGCGAAACGAAGACCTTTTTCCATTGCGATAGCGTTGATCAATTTTACATTGATTGTCACGTTATCACCAGGCATTACCATTTCTACTCCTTCTGGCAAAGTGATTTCGCCAGTAACGTCTGTAGTACGGAAGTAGAATTGAGGACGATACTTGTTAAAGAATGGAGTGTGACGACCACCTTCAGCCTTTGACAAAACGTAAACCTCTGCCTTGAATTCAGTGTGAGGAGTTACAGAACCTGGTTTACAGATTACCATACCACGACGGATATCCGTTTTTTCAATACCACGAAGCAACAAACCTACGTTATCTCCAGCTTCACCGTAATCAAGGATCTTGCGGAACATTTCCACACCAGTAACAGTAGATTTCAAGTTCTCTGCACCCATTCCCAAAATTTCTACGGGATCTCCAGTATTGATCACACCACGCTCGATACGACCTGTAGCAACGGTACCACGACCAGTGATTGAGAATACGTCTTCGATAGGCATCAAGAAAGGAAGCTCAGTCAAACGTGGAGGGATAGGAATGTAGTTATCTACTGCATCCATCAATTCCATGATTTTGTCTACCCATTGAGTTTCTCCGTTCAGCGCGCCCAAAGCAGATCCACGAATCACAGGAATATCATCACCTGGGTATTCATAGAAAGACAATAGCTCACGCACTTCCATTTCAACAAGATCCAACAACTCAGGGTCATCCACCAAGTCAGTCTTATTCATAAACACCACCAAAGCAGGTACACCTACCTGACGAGCCAAAAGGATGTGCTCGCGGGTTTGAGGCATAGGACCATCAGTAGCGGCAACGACGATAATCGCGCCATCCATCTGAGCTGCACCCGTTACCATGTTCTTTACATAGTCAGCGTGACCTGGACAGTCAACGTGAGCGTAGTGGCGGTTAGCCGTTTGATACTCTACGTGAGCTGTATTGATAGTGATACCACGCTCTTTTTCTTCAGGAGCCGAGTCGATAGAATCGAATGAACGAGCTTCTGAAAGACCTTTATCTGCCAACACCTTAGTGATAGCAGCAGTCGTAGTAGTTTTACCGTGGTCAACGTGACCGATTGTACCAATATTTAAGTGTGGTTTACTGCGGTCAAATTTCTCTTTTGCCATGTTGTATGCGAATTATTAGTAAGTTAATTTTATTTCGGATTTTATTCTTATTTTATACTTACGAGCCAATGATGGGACTTGAACCCATGACCTCTTCCTTACCAAGGAAGTGCTCTACCGCTGAGCTACATCGGCTTGTTTCTTCTTCAACACCAAAAAGGCTAAAACCAGCATGTGGCTTTAACACCTTTAGTTCAAATTACGAGCGGAAGACGGGTCTCGAACCCGCAACCTATAGCTTGGAAGGCTATCGCTCTACCAATTGAGCTACTTCCGCTTGTTTATTTTAGACTACAAATACGATTTATGATTTACACCTATTGGTCAATCCAAAACCCGCAATCTAAAACTCCATTGTGGGGGGAGAAGGATTCGAACCTTCGAAGCCGAAGCAACGGATTTACAGTCCGTCCCATTTGACCGCTCTGGTATCCCCCCAAAAATCGTCATTGAGCCCCCTGCCGGGATCGAACCAGCGACCTACTGATTACAAGTCAGTTGCTCTACCAGCTGAGCTAAGGAGGCATTTATAGTCATTCCCTGGCCCATTTCACTTTACTACCGCAAGTTTTATGTAACCTTTTTTAAGGAGCTATATTTTTCAAAAAACAAAAGTGATCCAAGCCACTTTCTCCCCTTCAGAAATACTGTCTTTCCTTTGGGACTGCAAAGATAGACAACAAACCATTAATTCAAAAAAAAAGTGAAAATATTTTGCAGAACCACTGCGCTATAAAATAAAGCTCGCTGGCTATCAGAACGATATTCCGAAAATATGGCATGCGGTAAATCCCAAAAAGACATAAAATAAAAATGTCCCTAACATCAGGGACATCTTTAGCAACAATATATTTGGAAAAACCTATTACAGCCCTACGGCCTGCACGGCCTCTACCAATGCCTCTTTGTGATTGGAGATCTTGGTTTTGTTCTTGGTTTTGTATTTATTAATCTGTCTTCTAACGGATTCCACCGCCAAATCCGTAGCTTCTTCAAAGCTCTTCGCTTGTCCCTTTGCGAACAACTGCCCTCCGGGTATATTCAATTTAAACTCGGTAACCTTGTTGGCTTCATCTTCTACATTCTCTAGCCTGAGGTAACATTCACCTGAAATAAACCGATCGAAAAACTGTTCCAGCTTATCTGCTCTTCTCTGTACGAAATCAATCAATTTCTTATCCGCCTTGAATTGGATTGCTTGAGTGGTAATGTTCATAATTCCTCCTTTTTTTTAAGCCTTTGGATGGGCTTGTTTATAAATCGACTTTAACCGTTCAACAGAATTGTGGGTATAAATCTGTGTTGCGGCCAGATTGGCATGCCCCAACAATTCTTTTATTGCGTTCAAATCCGCCCCTTTGTTCAACAGCGCAGTGGCAAAACTGTGCCTCAGCACGTGTGGGCTTTTCTTGCTTTGTTTAGTTACCAAAGACAAATAACGAGTAACAACTCCATAAATCAACTTAGGATAGGCCGGAGTTCCTTTTTTAGTAACGATTAAAGTTACGGAATTGTTATCGAAATCTTGGCTTTTTTTTTCAAATAAATACTGCTTCAACTGCTTTGTCAACGTATCATTTATTGGCACCAATCGCACTTTCTGCCTTTTGCCCAACACCCGAATCTGTTGGGTGTAAAAATCTATGTCTGCCTCCTTTACTGAAAGCAGTTCTGCCAGACGAATCCCCGTACCAAACAACATCTCGATGATTAACCTATCCCTATGACCTATAAAGTCGTCCGGAAAGGAGTCTACCGCATCCAATAGCTGCTCCAGTTTGTCTTCCTCTATCACAACCGGCAACTTCTTTGGCACCTTTAGCGCTTTGACCAGGGTAGTGGGATCTCCCTCGTAGAGGCCTTCCCTCTGTGCAAATTTGAAGAAGGACCGTATAGCAGTAAGCTTTCTGTTTACAGAAACCGCCTTGATCCCCGCTTCCATTTTAGTGGCTAGGTAATAGCGCACGTCCCGATGTCCAATTTTTTGGACATCCGTTTTTTCCTGAGCACAGAAACAGAAAAAATCTTCCAAATCTTGTCTATAGGCAACAAGTGTATGGGGCGAAAATCTCTTTTCAAACTCTAAGTAATTAAAAAAACGATTAAGAATGCTTGCAATCTCCATGATGTCGCTGCCTTTGTCGATCACTAATATAGCAAACAAAATGCAAACAAAAAAAGTCCTTTTCCACTTAAGTGGAAAAGGACTTTTTTATATGCTATTTCTCAAGAATACCTGTCTAGGCTTCTTGATTCAATGTTTGCTTATAGATAGCTTTCTTGATTTGAGTACGGCGAGTAACAGATTTCTTTTCGTAAGCTTGGCGCGAACGAAGCTCCCTTAATACACCAGTCTTCTCAAATTTTTTCTTAAAACGCTTTAGCGCTTTGTCTAACGACTCGCCATCTTTTACATTTACGATAATCATGATCTTGTATACCCCCTTCCTTTTACAAATTTTTTTGGACTACAAAGGTAAGGAAAAAAGTTAAAACAAAACCATCTTTTTTAATTTAGTTTTTCAGTTACAAAAACCAGGAGGCTACTTTCCTATTTTCACACTGGTCATTGTGAGAGATCCTCCTATCACTTTATCATTAAAAAAGGCCAGATCCTCTCGGTCTTCCTGCATGGCTAAGCTATATAGCAGCGGCAAATAGTGCTCTGGCGTGGGGATGGCCAGTTGAGCTGCCGATCCGAGACCATCATAATGGATCAAGGCATTATGCTTCTTTTCACTTATCAGCCGCTTAAAAGTATCATTCATCTCATAGGCCCAATCATAGCCACCGCCTTGTATCATTTGCCAAGATAGCATCCGCAAGTTGTGAACCATATTGCCACTTCCTATAATTAATATGCCGTGCTCTCGTAACACGGACAGCTCTTGGGCCAAGGCGTAATGCCATGCAGGCGATTTAGTATAATCGATGCTGAGTTGTAGAACGGGAATATTGGCATCAGGATACATATGTTTCACTACAGACCACGCTCCGTGATCCAGGCCCCAATCATGGTCCATTATTAGCGATGCTCCCATCACATCCTCAGACAAAGCTCGCGCTAAGGCCGGATTACCTGGCGCAGGATAATCAACTTCAAACAACTCTTTCGGAAAACCGTAAAAATCGTGGATGGTCTTTGGATGTTCCATTGCGGTAACAAGTGTAGCACTGGCATACCAGTGAGCCGAAATTACCAGGACAGCGTTAGGAAGAGGTATCTCTTTAGCCATGGAAGCCCACCTTCGCGTAAAATCATTGTCCTCTATGGCGTTCATAGGCGATCCATGCCCTACAAAAAGTACAGGCATTTTGGCATCTCTTTTTACGTATAGATTCGACAGGGCATGCAGCTCTTTTAATGTATCCATCATGATTGTTCTCTCCAAATATACATGTTCAAACACACAAATTTCGAACCGGCATGAAAAACCAGTCAAACTGTCACTCTCTAGCCATTGGGTTCCTGATCTAGGCTGGAAAAACGCTTCGAATCAGGCATAAGGACATAAACGGATAACGAAATGGCGATACATATGGTGATATACCAATAATAATAAGATTCATGCCCCAATTTTTTAAACAAGAGAGCGACATACTCGGCAGAGCCTCCAAAGATGGCTACTGTAAGCGCATACGGCAAGCCCACACCTAAGGCCCTGACTTGTGCGGGAAATAACTCGGCTTTGACAACGGCATTGATACTAGTATATCCGCTTACTATAATCAGTCCTGCAAGTAGGATCCAAAATGCTTGCCACATATTGCTCGCCATTTCCAAGGCATGCAATAAGGGCAACGTGCACAAGGTCCCCAATACACCGAAACCAATTAACAATGGTTTACGGCCAATTTTATCTGACAGGAGTCCAAACAGTGGCTGAATACAAGCAAATATAAAGAGTCCAAAGAAAGATATTGTTGTTGATTCTCCTCTGCTCAGCCCAACCGTATTGACAAGGAATTTCTGCATATAGGTGGAATAGGTGTAAAAGGCAAGAGTGCCACCCAAAGTGAGACCGACAACGGTAAGTATTGCCTTAGGATATTTCAAAAGCAGCTTAAGGC
Organism: Olivibacter sitiensis DSM 17696; assembly: GCF_000427965.1. GTDB lineage: Bacteria > Bacteroidota > Bacteroidia > Sphingobacteriales > Sphingobacteriaceae > Olivibacter > Olivibacter sitiensis. The sequence goes on from NZ_ATZA01000004.1 coordinate 109,839, forward strand.
CGGAAGGGCTTTCACGTGTTTCTTCCACATTTCCCCTTGAAGCTTCAAAGGCCCTGGTTTCGTCCAAATGCCTACGCAAATATAGAGCCACGACAGCCAAAATGGCTCCGATAAAAAAAGGTATTCGCCATCCCCATTCTAATATCTCCTGTTCGGTGAGTAGCACGCGCTGCAACAACAACTGAACGCCAAGGGCAATTAATTGTCCACCTATGAGCGTAACGTACTGAAAGCTGCTATAAAAACCACGCCGATCGGGAGTGGCCATTTCGGTGAGGTAAGTTGCCGAGACCCCATACTCCCCACCTACGCTTAAGCCTTGGAGCAACCTCGCCAGCAACAAAAAAGCTGGAGCAAACAAACCTATGCTATGATAGTCGGGGCATGCCGCTATGATAAGTGAACCGAATGACATCAGCAAAACAGACAGCGTCATAGATTTCTTCCGTCCCACTTTATCTGCTATAAAACCAAAAACATAGCCCCCTAGGGGCCTCATGAGGAATCCCACTGCAAAAATTGCCGCAGAGTTCAGCAATTGCGCGGTAGCATCGGAATCCGGAAAGAAAGAAGATGAAAAATAAAGCGCAAAAGCGGAATATGCATACCAATCGTACCACTCTACAAGATTCCCTACGGATCCACCAAAAATCGCCTTCAGTCGTCGTTTGGATATCTTGCTTCTTTTTTCAGTCATCTTCGAGATATATCATAAATTCTTCCCAAACATAAGAAAAACCGATATATAGGTCATCACTCCGTTGTGAAAAGAATTCTAGCCGCTCGCTGGATATCCTCATCCTTCATAAACAACTTCCAAATAAGCCCTGTGCGGCCATTTTCTATCATTACGGGTACAGACCCCTGATGCAAGGGATCGAAGCTTGTAGACACCCAGTTCTCTTCTAGATTAAAAGCATCTCTGAAACCATATTCCGTCCATAACAGTCTTCCTAACTGCCTATAATAATTGCGTGCTGCATCCAGCGTTTCGTTTTTAAGATAGGGGTACGAAGATAGCGCTGCTGCTGGAACATATTTGACGGAGGCGCTATCTCGCTTTGAAAACCCCCACAAAACACCGGTAAGTCCAACAAAACGTTCGCTTTCTGAGGATGCCAAACGGTATTGAATCCTTGCCAAATTTCGTTGATTATCAAAGTAATTCACTGTAGAGTCTCTTTTGCCTCTTGGATCGAAAGCCAAAAAAGAAGGTTGCATTTCCAACAGCGAGGAATCCGGATTCCCTATAGCCAAATCAATGCCGACATAACTGTCACCATTGTAAAACAATTCCTTTTTATAGGCATATTCTTCGTTTATCAAGACGTCCTTAATCAAGGTATCCATGTTTCCACGCACCTTAGCTTTGCCGTGTTCTACCACTCCTTCATAACTTAGCGGTTGTTTCCAGGCATACTGAAAGGACTCTTTATCCATTGCATACTCTTGCACGGGCGATGCGACAGACAAAAAGTAGGGAAGAAAACTATGATTATAGCCCCCCAAAGGATTAGCCACCTCCCATTTGCACGTTGGTGACCACTTATCATATAGATAAAGGCCTTCGTTGTGCTCTCCGTTAAACGCACGCCAGTCCACCTGTTTCCATAGGGTGCCTACCATATCCCGTACAGCTGCCTCTTCCGCTTTATCCCCATCGAAGTAATTGCGGGCTACAAGCAAACCTTGCATGAGAAAAGCGGTCGATTCCAAGTCGGCTGCAATCCCACAGCTATCTGTCGCCACTACTTTCCCATTTCTTCCATTGAGCGTTTCGGGAAACACGCCGTGGTAAATCTCGGCCTTCAGCAAGAAACTACCCATTTTCGTCACTCTTTCCAGCACAGCCTTTCGGCCGATGAAGCCTCGCTCGGCGCCGACTATCAAGGCCAAAATCCCTATACCGGAAGCTTTCACAGATACCCTTGTATCTGACGATAATGGAGACATTTTGAACATGCCGCTGTTCACTTCTCCTTTATCTATAAAATAGTCTATGTAAGTTTTTTGTATAGTAGTGAGCAATTGCTCGTCGTTCATTGTTTTTGCTTCGGCTTTTAAAACTGCCGAGCTGGGCGACTCATTGTAATTGTAGTCTACCCATACGATTTTATAATAATAATCACGGTTGGTCTCCGGTAGTAGGTCGGTATACTTCCTGTAAAAAACCGGGCTAATAGCTACGGGAACGAAATGTTCATTATCCTGAGATCGGTATATCTTCACATACCTTATGCTTGGAGTCAAGGGAAGCTGCCAATACAAGTCCACATGGTACTCGCTGGCCTCTGTCTTGGTAAGCATCGCATTGCCCGTTAAAGGCATTTGAGGCACTTTTCTCGACATAAACTCTATTTGATCTATAAACAGCTTGGTTTCGGAAGTTCCTTCGCCATCCTGACAAAAGGAGACACCTTCTATTAACAGCTTATCATCGAAGTATTCAAAATCACTCAGTGGTATTTCAACTGTAGCCCATTCGCCTTTTCCACTTTCTTTTAGATACTTAGAAACAGGTAATTTATCAGAGTATAGACTGCCTTCTTGTTTCAGGGCTATAGTGGGCAACAAACTCGTGTCGCTCACTTGATGAAGTTTCATCTTGAAAACCAACAAGTCTGCTTTATTCGCCCTATGCCCGTCACGATCTCCATAAACAATTGTCGCCATCCAATTACTTTCGGGCAAGGAAAAATACTGCAATACTAAACTATTCCCAGGAGTAAAAAACAAGCTATCTGATACGGGTAATCTACCGTTTACATTACGCACAAAACTCTTTCCATTCCACTCTACCTCAGAATGGAAATAGCTGACAGGTAAAGGACTATTCTCAAACAAAACTTCAGGGTAAGTTTCCGCTTTTACCGTCAAAACGCCCGAAATCAGGCATAAAAAGAACAACTTGCATATAAGGCAAACACTTTTCATTTTCAATTTATTACTTGTTTATTTTGTATCTGTATATTCAGCGCTACTTCATCAAATGCAAGATTAGCAGCCACGAACGTGGCTTTATTATCAAAAATCAAGCCATCTATTTTCGTTGTGGGTTGCTGGTCGTTAGTTATAAAATCCATGCTATTTAGAATAAGTTGTCCTTGCCGATTCCTGAAAACTGCCTGCTCAATTGGATTTTCACCGAGAAAAAGCGGACTTTTACCGAAAAGTTGGAGCTCCACACCTATTTATGATTTGTATGTGTAAAATAACCCTGTACTTTTGAAACAAATAAATTAGAACAAACAATTATGCACAACAATATAAATCCTCGGCAACCAGGGGCCAACAACAGCAGGGTGATGATTGGCCTTATTATTATCCTGATTGGCTTCTTGGCCTTCATCAAGTCATTCAACTTGTTTTTCTTTCCCAATTGGATTTTTTCATGGCCCATGATCCTTATTGTCATTGGCCTGATTGTAGGCTCCAGATCCAATTTTCAGAAACCAGCATCCTTTGTGCTCGTCTTTCTGGGTGTCTTTTTTCTTGTACAGAGTGAATTTAATGTCAACGTGGGGCATTTCTTCTGGCCTTTTGCCATCATTTGCCTAGGTTTCTATCTGATACTAGGCAATCGCCAGAAAAAAAGGAAGCAGTACCGCCCTTTCAATCAACCATTCTCTCAAAGGTCGCAAGAACCTGGTCTAGACTGGGACAAGCGTGTGGTAGATGAAAGCGAAAATGCCAGTGAAACCAATGACTTTGCGCAGGACATCCCTTTCGAAACAGAAACCGATGAACAACGCAAAGAAGAAAATAAACAATCGGGAGCATACGCACAATTCGATCAGGAAGATTTCATCGATTCTGTATCCGTGTTCGGAGGAGTTAAGAAAATCATATTCTCCAAGAACTTTAAAGGAGGGGATGTAGTGAACATTATGGGCGGCACGGACATCAATCTAATGAACGCCGATATACAGGGACCGATAGCTATAGAGATTGTACAGTTATTCGGTGGATTCACCATTATCGTTCCTTCCCATTGGAAGGTATATTCCGACATGTCAGCCGTATTTGGGGGCGTAGACGACAAAAGGATGATCAACCCCTCAAACGTAGACAACAACAAAACACTATATATCAAAGGAGTAACTCTTTTCGGAGGTGTAACGATAAAAGGTTTCTAAGAGCCACAAAAAACAAAACACACATGAGTACTGCGATCGATCAAAACCCCAAAAATAGACTTATCATAGTGAGCATACTGTTCGTGTGGTTAGTTTATTTTGGGGTGCAAGTTGCATTGTTGCTCTGGTATGCCTATTCATGGAAGAATATTCTACAAGACAGCTTATTAAATGCTTCGCTTGTAGCGTTTGGCACTTTCACCATTGGCAATATGCTCAACTACTATCAGCCCAAGCGAGGTAGTTATTTCAATATCATTATTTGGGTACTAAGCCTTGCGGCCATTAGCATAGCGCTAGGGAAATACCTGTTACCGCTGCTCGTAGAAGACGTGGACTACCTTTCATTTGTACATCTCTCCTTACCGTTGCGCTTTTGCATCAATGCGCTCGTAATAGGAGCTATGTCTATCATTTTTATGTTCTGGAACATGGCACAGAGTCAAAAAGAAAATGAGAAACGAAAGATGGATGCCGAACGACTGGCAAAAGAAGCCGAGCTCTATAACCTAAGACAGCAGCTACAACCTCATTTTCTGTTCAATAGCCTCAATTCTATCATCGCGCTAATAGGTCGTAAACCCGATCAAGCTCGAAATATGACCTTTCAACTCTCCGACTTTCTGAGAGGCACATTACGGAAGGATGATCAACAATTAATTCCGTTAGAAGATGAAATAGAACACCTGAAGCTTTATCTGGAAATAGAGAAAGTGCGCTTTGGCCACCGACTAGCTACTACGCTTAATTACCCGGAAGACTGTGCGGATTGCAAACTACCCGCCATGATCTTGCAACCACTGGTAGAAAATGCCATCAAACACGGCTTGTATGGCACCACCGAGGGGGTGAACATAGATCTGGAGATGAAAAAAGAAGACAATCTGTTGGTAGTACAGATTACCAATCCATTCGACAAGGAAAACACGCCGCCTAGGAAAGGAACTGGTTTTGGTTTGCGCGGTGTTCAACGTAGGCTCTTTTTACTCTTCGGCCGTACCGACCTCTTGCATACCTCTAGCTCAACACATATCTTTACCAGCACAATCAAAATACCGCAACTATGATCAGAGCATTAGTGATAGATGATGAGCCCCTAGCAAGAAGCATTATTTTGGACTACCTGGAGGAGTATCCCCAAGTGGACGTATTGGGAGAGTGCGGGGATGGATTTGAAGCGGCCAAGACCATTATGACACAGCAGCCAGATCTCATCTTTCTGGATGTACAAATGCCTAAGATCAACGGGTTTGAAATGCTGGAACTACTCGATCAACGCCCTGCGGTCATATTTACTACGGCGTTTGACGAATATGCTATTCGGGCATTTGAGCAACATGCGGTGGATTACCTGTTGAAGCCCATTTCCAAACTGCGGTTCGACAAAGCAATGCAAAAGTATCTTGCCCAGAAGCAATTACAGCCGGACAACAAAAACACGCAAAATCTTCTGGAGGATGTTACCTCCAATACGAGTAGCCGCCTCGAAAGGGTAGTAGTAAAGACAGGCAACACTATCAAAATCATCCCTGTAGACGATATCCTATACTTGGAGGCGGATGACGATTACGTAAAAATCCATACCGAAAATGGCTCCTATCTCAAAAACAAGACAATGGCCTATTTCGAAAGGGAGTTGGACAGCAAGCAATTCGTCCGCCTCCACCGTTCGTATATTGTCCGTATAGATCTCATAGCGCGATTAGAACCCTATGAAAAAGACAGCCATATCGCTATTCTAACAAATGGCACCCGGATCAATGTCAGTAAAACGGGCTATAGCAAGTTGAAAGCAGTATTGGGCATATAATACATACACACCGCTAGCTTGTGTATTTTTGCTGCAGCAAGGCATAGAATCTATCTACGGTTGCCTGTTTGGAAGACCAATTATTTTTGCCTGCATAAGTCTCTTGCAGAAACGCGTCTGCTTCGCCAAAAGTTTCATATCGTGCAAGCAGATCCATTGCCTCGGAATAGGCCAAACTATATCCATTAAAAAGATCTTTGATAAACAGGAGCTTATCGTTGAGGCTAACAGCCGACTTAAAGTCTTGTATGCGGTTTCCCACTTGCGCCGAAGCGGGAGAAGCACTGGCTTTTGCAGCATTGGAGCCCGTTATATTTTGTTGTTCTTGTTCTATTTTTCGCTGTGCAGAGAACAGGTCGTTCAATGACATTGGGCGCGCCTTAGGTTGAGCTTCCGGAACCTCCGCCTGAGGAATTATCACCTCTTTTTCTTCAATAACTACTTCTTTGGCTTCATGTGCTTCTGGCTCAGTTTCCTGCGGCGCGGCGTCCTCGGTTTGCTCATCATTTGCCAAATCTGGCGCATCAGTTACTTCTTCAGCGGGCAAATCAGCCTCATCGCGCTCTATAGAAGCCTCCACTTCGGATTCTGTATTGGTATTTGCTTCGTCTTCGTATCCTACCTCGTCTGTAACTTCTTCCGGCTCTTCCTTTTCATCTACAACTTCCTCTGCATCAGCACTTTCATCAATCTCCCCAGCCTGTTCTGCTGCATCCTCCGTTTCTGCTGCCTTATCCTCTTCCTCCTTCGCATCGCTATCTCCCAAGCTATATTCTTCCACTTCACTATCAAGATCGGCGGTGGCAGGCGTAAACAAAGTTTCCTCTACTTCATGATCACCAACATAGCGCATTACTGGAGACTCTTCCTCTTCGATTTTTTCCTGCTCTTCCTCCTGGGCCGATTCCTCGGGACTCTCTTCAGCTATTTCAGAATCAGCTTCTGCATCAGGCTCCTCATCCTCATTCACTCCTAATAGCGTGCTCCCTTGTTCGGCAGCCTCATTTATCAATTCCTCTTGTTGTTCCGGTTCCTCGATCTCTGGAATATCTACGCCAGCGATAGGACTTTCTTCGATACTAGAAAATTCCTTGGAGTCATCTGTCGGCTCATCGTTCACCCAAAATTTCTTGTCCGCTACCTTGCTTTCGATCGGGCTTTCTGCCACCTTAGATTTTTCAGATATAACCGCCAGTTTCTTCCATATGCGAACATGCCCGTATAAATACTTGGTATTGATGGCAAACAAGGCCAAATCAGCTTCGTTTGCGCCTTCGGGATTTTCTTTCAGCTCGTCATATTGTTGAGATAACTCGGCTAGGAGTCCACCTATTTTTTCTACTATATCTTCTTTCTGCATCATGATTATATAACGAAATTAATTTATAAGTGTTGGAAAACGAAAGTTCTATTTTTTTCAAAGATACATATATTACATTTGAAAGCATAAAGCAGAAAACACAAAGGGTGCCTATATTCGTGGCCGACAACAAACTACCGCCTTTGCAAGAACAAAATCGCTTTGCGAACGTTAATTTTAGCTAAGTTTGCGATATTTGGGGCTTACTTGAAATCAAGTAGGGGTTCATACAAAAACAATCGAGATTTACCCCGTCCATACAAAATAGACATGCTATTTAGCGAACAAAATTTCAGTAAAAAAATTGGTCCAAAAGGCAGTATTGAGATAATCTGCGGCTCCATGTTTTCAGGGAAGACCGAAGAACTTATAAGAAGGTTAAAAAGAGCACAAATTGCCAAGCTCAAGGTAGAGATTTTTAAACCCAAAATCGACAACAGGTATGATGAAGATGCTGTGGTATCGCATGATAACAACTCCATTCCTTCTACTGCAGTGGAAAATGCGGATGCCATTCTATTGCTGAGTGTTAACACGGAAGTGGTGGGCATAGATGAAGCGCAATTCTTCGACGGCAACCTTGCCGATGTTTGCAATAAGCTGGCCAACAAAGGCGTCCGCGTCATTGTCGCAGGCCTCGACATGGACTTTAAAGGAAAACCATTTGGTCCCATTCCTGCACTGCTTTCCATAGCAGAACATATCACTAAAGTACATGCGGTATGCGTATGCTGTGGTGCTCCTGCCCTTTATTCATTTAGAACGGCTTCAAATGACGGCAAGATATTGATTGGCGAAAAGGAAAGCTATGAACCGCGGTGCAGGGACTGTTATAACACGAAATAATGCATTTTTTATTTGTGCACAATATAGTGTTCGGATAACACGTTATCATAGTGTACTAAATAGGGAAATAGTCTACAAAACGTTCCAATTAATGCTAAAGCTGATTTTAACATTAATTTAACATTAGAGAAAACGCAGATTTAATTTTTAACCCTATCTTTGTATCATAGATAAAGACATTAACATCGGCGATGAAAGTCAGTCGGTTTTATATAAAGATCCTTCTCATAATTTAGGTTTATAATTGGTTAAGTAAAACCCTCCTGCCCATCAGGAGGGTTTTCTTTTTTTGTTATTTATAAGCTTGCTCAGCCGTGGCCCATGTTCAAATCTTGATAAAGAAAGCCTAATCTTTCCTCAGGACGTATTTGTCGGCCAAAGGGCCTTCTATCCGGTTGCCCTCCATATCCAGTTCGGTTAGCGTATTCTCTCCTACAAAATACTTACACAATGTACCTTCGGCATTATTCAAGGTGATTATTTGCCCGGTGCTGTCCCAAACGAAAGTGCCTTTTTCTTCGTACTCCTTGCCATCTCCCTTGCCGAGATATTCGGTCTTCATTACGAAAGCATCTCCATCCATTAATTGCACACTCGTCTTTATTCCCTCGCAATCTGCACAAGGGATTGTTCCTTTATACGTACCTCCATAATCCAAGGAGTTCTGGGAATTGTGCATGTCCTGCACCAACGATTCATCCACCATTCCCATCGTGTCAATTTCGACTACTGTGTTTTCATTATTACCCGCATTTCCGCATGCCGCCATCATAAAAACACATAGGGCAAACGGAACCATCATCAGCAATTTCACTTTCTTCATTCCTGTAACTATTTTTTGCAACGTTACAATGTACAACAGTCGTTCAAGCACTTTGTTGTCGCTAGCACCACCCTTTCTAGATCGAAACCAGCGTCAACATTGCGATAAAAATTATTCTTCTCATTTAGAGCCTGTTTAAAATTTTAACGAAATTTTTGTTATACTGATTTTGAATTTGTCTTTGCTATATTTTGATGCTCTTTTGAGCCTATTTTTCACTTCCTGCTCTGGATTTAGCCCGCTAAATCTGCAAACACGAAGCAAAAAATCCTTCTCAAAATAGCTATAAAAATAGTTAGCAATAAAATTTAAACAGGCTCTTAGTTTTTGCCCTGCTGATTATATTATGGCATCAGTTATAAGGGTTAATGAAAGAATCTCCAATTAAATAAAGAGCACAAACGATTGCTCAATTGAGCTTCACAGTTCATATTGAATTAAATTGCATAATCAAAGCAATTTATCTAAGTTTGCCAATGCTGAAAACGTTCCTTCATGGAGATAAAGTTTCATTTAACAACAATAAGAATAAATTATGTCAAATACCCCAAAAATTATCTACACCAAAACAGATGAAGCCCCAGCATTAGCCACCTATTCGCTATTGCCTGTTATCAAAGCCTTTACTGCATCTTCTGGCATTGATGTAGAAACTAAAGATATTTCACTGGCAAGTAGAATCCTTGCAGTATTCCCAGAATACCTTACGGACGAACAAAAGGTAGAGGATGCCTTAACCGAGCTTGGAGAGTTAACACTGAAACCGGAAGCAAATATTATCAAACTTCCAAACATCAGTGCTTCCAACCCCCAACTGAAAGCAGCCATAAAGGAACTGCAAGCGAAGGGCTATAAATTGCCAGACTATCCCGATGAGCCGTCCAATGAAGAGGAAAAGAAAATCAAGGCAACATATGACAAGGTAAAAGGCAGTGCGGTCAATCCTGTACTGCGAGAAGGCAACTCGGATCGTAGAGCGCCCAAAGCGGTAAAAAACTATGCCAAGAAACACCCACATAGCATGGGTGCGTGGTCTGCAGACTCCAAAACGCATGTATCTACCATGCAACGCGGCGATTTTTTCCATAATGAAAAATCGGTGACCGTACCAGCTGAAACCGACGTGAAAATCGTACTCACTACAAAAGATGGAAAAGAAACCGTATTGAAAGAGAAAACGCATCTACTGGCGGGCGAGATCATCGATGCTACTTTCATGAGCAAAAAGGCACTGGTAGCATTTCTGAAGGAACAAATAGCTGATGCCAAGGCTAAGGGCGTACTATTCTCCTTGCATATGAAGGCAACCATGATGAAGGTATCAGATCCTATCATTTTTGGCCATGCCGTCAAAGCTTTCTTCAGTGATGTGTTCGAAAAATTTGGGGCAGACCTGAAATCTGTTGGGGCAGACCCAAACAATGGATTAGGAGCGGTATTAAACGCCATTGAAAAACTGCCCACAGAAAAAAAGGAAGAAATAGACGCTGCCATAAAAGCGGATCTACACAATGGCCCTGCCATTGCCATGGTGAACTCCGACAAGGGCATTACCAACCTGCATGTGCCCAGTGATGTTATCGTAGATGCTTCCATGCCGGCCATGATCAGGACCTCGGGCCAAATGTGGAATGCCGAAGGCAAGCAGCAGGACACCAAAGCCGTGATTCCGGACAGCAGCTATGCAGGTGTCTATGAAGCCACCATCGAGTTCTGCAAAAAGAACGGAGCCTTTGATCCAAGGACGATGGGCACCGTGCCAAATGTAGGCTTAATGGCTCAAAAGGCAGAAGAATATGGCTCCCATGACAAAACTTTTGAGATACCTGCCGATGGTACTGTCACAGTGGTAGACAGCGAAGGGAACGTACTGCTCTCACATGAAGTAGAAGCGGGCGATATCTGGCGCATGTGCCAAGCGAAAGACGCCCCCATCAAGGATTGGGTAAAACTAGCCGTAACGCGTGCGCGCGCCTCGGAAACACCTGCTGTATTTTGGTTGGATGAAAATCGTCCGCACGATGCCGAGCTCATTAAGAAAGTAAAAGCCTATTTGCCAGAATTTCATCCAGAAGGACTAGAAATACACATCTTAGCACCGGAGAAAGCTACGGAATTCACCTTGGCACGCCTGAAGGACGGAAAAGACACCATTTCCGTAACAGGAAACGTGCTGCGCGACTATTTGACAGACCTTTTCCCTATCCTTGAACTGGGTACCAGTGCCAAGATGCTCTCCATTGTGCCTTTGATGAATGGCGGTGGTTTGTTTGAAACCGGTGCTGGTGGATCCGCTCCAAAGCATGTACAGCAATTCTTGGAAGAGGATTATCTACGCTGGGATTCTTTGGGTGAGTTTCTGGCCTTGGCCGTGTCGTTGGAGCACTTGGCTGGTCATTTTGACAATCCAAAGGCGCAGGTATTGGCCGATACCCTTGATGAAGCTACAGGCAAATTGCTGGACAACCAAAAATCACCATCGCGCAAGGTAGGTGAGATAGACAACAGAGGCAGTCATTTTTACTTAGCCCTCTACTGGGCCGAGGCCTTGGCCGCACAGGACAAGGATTCGGAACTAAAAGCACAATTTACTCCTCTGGCCAAAATCTTGGCAGACAACGAGGTCAAGATAAATGAAGAACTGATAGGCGTACAAGGACATCCTACCAACATCGGGGGATATTACCTACCAGATGATGATTTAGCTTCGAAGGCGATGAGACCTAGCCAGACGTTCAATAGCGTGCTGGAAAATTTGAAATAAATTCGTTGTATTTAAATTACTGAAAAGGGCGGCCGATTGCGATTGGCTGCCCTTTTTTCTTTTCCATAATTCTAGAAAAGGCACAAGCCATTTCTTTTTCCGATTTGATGAAGGTCATATTGATGCGTAACCCATAAGAACAAATAAAAATCGCTAGATTTATCCCGCACAATAGGGGAAATGGAAAATCTAAACATCAACTGGATACTCATAGCCGAGATTGTATATATCATTATCATTATCTTGGTATGCCTAAGAATCATTTACGACACACGCTCCACGACCAAAACCTTAGCCTACCTATTGATTACCATCTTCCTGCCTATATTGGGTATGGCCATCTATTTTTCCTTTGGCATCAACTACAGAAAAAGGAAACTGTACAACAAAAAGATTATTGAAGACGAACGTTTATATGATCGCATTCAGCACCAAGTCCTCACTAGTTCAAGAAAAATCATTTCGGAGATAGCCCCTCCACTGGCTTCCTATACCAAGTTGGCACAGCTCCTTCTAAAAAACGACTTTAGCCCCATCAGCAATGGCAACAAAGTGGAGATTCTCCTAAACGGCGAGGAAAAATTCAAGGCTGTCATCCCAGCATTGAAAAATGCCAAGAAGCATATCCACCTGGAATATTACATCATTGAGAATGATGCGATCGGAAATCAGATCAAAGACATACTCATCGCAAAAGCGCAAGAGGGCGTAGAAGTACGCTTTATATATGATGATTTCGGCAGCAGCTCCATTAGACGTAAATATGTCTCGGAACTCCAGCAAAATGGCGTTCTGGCATATCCCTTTTACAAGATCAGGCTTATAGCGCTCGCCAATAGGCTCAATTACCGTAATCACCGCAAGATCATCGTCATTGACGGGCAGATCGCCTTTACGGGAGGAATCAACATCAGCGATAGGTATATCAACTCGAATACGTCAAGCCACGATCATCTATATTGGCGAGATACACACTTGCTAATAGAAGGTCCCGGCATCAATTTTTTGCAGTCGCTTTTTATTGCCGATTGGAATTTCTGTTCTGGAGAACAGCTGATCATCAAGCGCGATTTCTTTTGCACTACCTCCTCGCCCGATGGAAATGCACTTGTGCAGATTGCCGCCAGCGGACCGGATTCGCCCCACCCCACCATTTTGCTTTCCCTACTGCAGCTCATCAACCTGGCACAACAGGAGGTATTGATCACCACCCCCTACTTCATTCCCGGCGAGAGCCTTATAGATACCATGATCGTCGCTTCCCAGAGCAAGGTAAAAGTAAAACTCCTGGTACCGGAAAAATCGGATTCCCATTTTGTGGATTTGGCGGCACGCTCCTACTACGCCGAACTGCTGGCCGCCGGCGTAGAGATCTATATGTACAACAAGGGATTTGTTCATGCCAAGACTATCGTGGTAGACGAATGCGTAGTGAGTGTAGGCACGGCAAATATGGATCAGCGAAGCTTTGAACTCAATTTTGAAGTAAACGCCCTCGTTTACGATATAGATACTGCCAAACGGCTTAAAAGCATTTTCTATGATGACATCAAAGATGCTACTTTGCTAAACTCCAAGGAATGGGTACAACGTAAGTTTTACAAACAGATTCCCGAGAAAATCGCCCGTTTGCTCTCTCCACTTCTGTAGTGCTAAGCACTTACTAGACCTATATCGTCGATACCAAGCCTACTGCTCAATCTTTCCAACAATTGGCTTTTGAATAGATCTTGATTATATATGTCCACAATCCAACAACTTATTCTCAGCTGCACCTTATCGGCTGTCACGCCCACGGTCAATATATCTACAGGGCGGCCTTTCACAAAGTGGTCCACTTTTTTCACCTCTTCTTTTATTGCCTTTTTCACCATCTCTATATCGGCCTTCTTGTCAACCAAGATAGTCAAGGCAATCTTACTGGTCGACTCGCTTAATGTCCAGTTGACCAGCCTTCCCGAAAGCAGGTCGCCGTTCGGTATAATCACTTCGGCTCCTTCTTCCGTGAGCAGGGTGCTGGAACGAATACCAATCTCCTTTACCCAGCCTTTCTTGTCCGCCAGTTCGATGTAATCGCCATTGCGGAAAGGCTTCTCGAAGATAAGGATGATGCCCGAAACAAAGTTGTTGAATACATTCTGCAAGCCAAAACCGATACCCACGGTAAGCGCGCTGATGATCACCGTCAACCGATCCACGCCAATCCCCAAGGCACTGATGCCGAACAGAAAGCCGATAACAATAACCACAAGCCTGAATAAGGGCATCAAGGAATTGGCAGTTTGCATCTTCTCCTCGCTCGCCGCTTTTTTGTCTCCAAAGAAAATCCCCAGATTGCGCTGCAACCAATTGGCCAAGGATATGATCACAACACAAACTAGCAGGTTGCCAAGCGTAAAACTGATATTCCCGATTTTGCGAGTACTCCCCAGCAACTCCTCCGTCGCCGTGTACAGAGCCTGTACCCGGTGTAGGTTGATGGCAAGTACGATAATACCCAGTATCAGGCAAATGATGACCAAATACTTATGTACCTTGAGCAAGGTTTTGCGCTCATCAAAGTTGGCGAACAGGTCGCCAGTCAATCTGCTCTTTTCAAACTGGCGCTGAAAAGCCCCCTTGACAATATTGGAAAATCCACGTATGGACACAGACTGTGCCAGGCCCACCGCGCCCGCAATGCTCCAGTATCGCGCATATTCCACATAACCTATTACATTGAGGAAAATAGCCAAGAGGTTGATGATGACAAAAGACAAGTGGATATACCTATTGATTTGGAATTGGGAGCTATTTTCCTTCAAGCCCTTTCGCAAGCGATAGCTGAACACCAAATTGACAACATTGAGAGTCAAGGTAATCAAGCGCATGATCAGTCCGTCGCCCACCAATGAGTTGGCCACGATGACAAAAACATAGAAAATAAGCAAAAGCAGCCACAGGCGGCGATTGTCCTCGTTCAACACATAATTTGCTTGCCACATCAACAGCACGATGATGAGCAGCTGAGCCCCCTGCACCAAGATGCTAGGCGTATAGGCGGCAAACAAAGGCAGCAAGGTGAGAAAAAACACCAGTGCTTGAAGCATATCCTTGCCCCAAGGATACGGCGCTGTCACCGGTATCGCCTGCGTGCCTTGCGCTTCGGGTGCTGCTTGCTCCTGAAAGAGTCTTTTTCCATTGCTGTATATCCAATAGAAAAACCCGACACTCAGCAAAAGCAGCAGTATCCTCCCTGTCCATGCGGTATGCTCCAGATAGGTCCTTACGCCACCTGTTTCCTGATAGGTAGTTCTCAGGTTTCCCATTATATTTTCCTTATTCAACACCCTAGGTGCGGACCATATGTAGTCGGCATTCTTTCGGCTTCTGGTTCCTTTTACTACCTGCACGTTTCCATCAATGCGCTTTTTGATTCCTTTGGTGTCGTTAATGATAGCATTCGTATTGCCAATAAGGATGTTGATAGAATCTAGCTTTTGCTGAGCCTGAAGTTCTGTTTGCCGAATCTGGAACCGTAAATTATGGGTCCGGTTTAGCAGTTCAGCATTTCTATGCTGTTCTCTCCCGGAAGTAAAAATGCTATCGCTATCCAGTTGTTTCAATTCCTCTAGGGCATTTTCCAAGCTACTCTTATAGCCATCTACCGTATTTAAAAAGCCCGTCAACCTTGCCTCCGTCTTTTCTGTTACAGCCGCAAGGCTATCAATGGTATCGGTCAGTTGCTCGCTGTCCAGGCTATCCAAAAGAAGATGGACACCTCGATTTATCTGCCGCACGCTTTCCAGTTCTTTATGCAGCGTAGCCACATTGATGTTGTTTAAGAAGTTGGTCTTAAAAGGAGTATACTTAACTTCCAGGTCTGAAAGATGTTCTGCTACGACGTTTGGACGAGCTGAAGTGTCGCCCCGGTCCAATTCCTGTGCCCAAACCCGGGAGTTCGATGCCAATGAGGTATACAGCAGTAAGAGAAAAACAGTAAAAAATCGCCTCAAAATCTCGATATTTTTTTTATTCATTACGACTGGATTGCTGAATCAATACTACAAAATGCTGGCCAAATTTATACACATCATTGCCACTGTTCGAATGCGGGTACCAAATCCCCATAGAAGTAAAAAGCCATTAAGCAAATGAATATTACTTAATAGCTCATGAATTGACAGGTACATTTAACCGACATATCCTTATGAGAACGCCGTATTTCCAGACTAGCGCTAGATGCTTAGAACAACTTCTCTGGGTATACCCCTTTGGCAACCAATTCCGAAATATTTTTCTGCACCACTGCCTTATCTTCCTTGTAGGTGACTCCAAACCATTTTTCGGACGTAGGTATCACGCGAAAGGTAGTCTCTCCCGATTGGGCCAGGTAATCGGCCACTTTAGGAATATAAAATTCCGCTTTCGGATTGTGCTCATTGAGCGCTACAAACTCTTTGAACAACTTTTCTGCCACAGCGAATACCTTTGGGGTAAAGCCCCAAAAGTTCATGGACACCCTTCTGTCTGGCGAGAGCTCGGTTTCTACTCCGTTTTCTTCGTACACGATTTCTCTCTTCCCTTCTTCGGACGTCTTCCAGTATATCTTTGTTCTTTCGTTGACAGCCGTCATGTGGTTTTCGGCGTCCACTTCACATACCCCTCTGGAAACGGTACCATTTTCAGAAAGTGTCCTGTCCAACCTATAGCCCATCAAAGCCATATAATCGTCCCTCACCTCCTTGGTTAAAAATTCGGCCATTTTATGAAATGCTTCATACCCATAAAAATCGTCGGCATTGATGACACAAAACGGCTCGTGAATCTGATCTCTGGCTTCCAAAACCGCGTGGCCAGTACCCCATGGCTTTTCTCTTACGATTTCTTTTTCTATGCCATATTTTCTCAAATCGAAACCTTGATAAACATAATCGGTATCTATCAGTCCATTTAGTTTCTCGTCGAAGATCTGCTTAAATTTTTCGGAAAACTCCTTCTTCACTATAAAAACGACCTTGCCGAAGCCCGCCTTGATGGCATCAAAAATAGAGTAATCGATTATCGTCTCGTTATGTGGGCCAAAACCATCTATTTGTTTCATGCTACCATAACGACTTGCCATCCCTGCTGCCAATATTAGTAAAGTAGGTTTTTTCATTTTATACTATCGTCTCGTAATGGAAAAATGCGAGGCACCTTCCACAATTTTTATTTATCTAACAATTAATCAATAAGCAAGCGCCAAACCTAAAACAAAAAGCAGTGAAATTCAAATTTCATTCACCTTTTCTTCTTTCCGCTGATGAACGCTGTGATCAATGCCGTACCCAAACGAGTCAAAAGGCGAACTCCCTCTCTTCCAAGTGTTCTGGTTGCGCTTTTAGTCATGGCTTCCATGGGGGTTTCTCTATTGGAACTTTGTTTTTTGACTGGATTAGCAGGCTTTACTTTCGCATCTTCCTTCTTTCTATCCTCTCCCAGCTGATCAATAAGATCCGCTGCGCTCCGCGATTTGCGCTCGGCAATATATTTCATGTATAAATCAGAGGCATGGTAAAGGTCGCTGTACTTACCTGGCGAAAGTGGCCCCATCACGGCCCTAGGGGGCACAAGGTGGGTGGCTACCGGTTCAGTAGGTATTCCCTTCTCGTTCAACACTGTAATCATGGCTTGCCCGGTACCCAAACTGGTTAGGATCTTCTCTATATCGTAAAAATCCGATTTTGGATAAGTCCGTGCCGTTTTACGGAGTGCCTCCGCGTCATTGGGTGTAAATGCTCTTAAAGCATGTTGTACACGATTGCCCAGCTGCCCCAATATACTTTCCGGTATATCGGTGGCTGCCTGGGTACAGAAAAATACGCCAATCCCTTTGGATCGGATAAGGCGGATGATTTGTTCCACCTTGGAAAGAAATGCTTTGCTGGCATTTTTAAAAAGCAAATGCGCTTCATCAAAGAAAAAGACCAATTTCGGCTTGTCCAAATCTCCTACCTCAGGCAACCTGTCATACAGTTCAGAAAGAACACCTAGCAAAAAAGTAGAAAAAACAACCGGTTGTCCTTGCACATCCGCAATATTCAATAGACTTACCACTCCTTTGCCATCTACTTTTTGAAACAGATCAAGCACATCCAATTCCGGCTCGCCAAATATATGTCCCACCCCCTGCTGTTCTATGGATACAATTTTCCTCAATATGGTACTTGAGGTGGCAGAACTGATTTTGCCATAGTCTTCCTTTATTTGCTCCGCACCTGAACCGCTGCTCAAGTAGGCGAGGATTTTCTTTACATCATTTAAGTCAATAATGGGCCATTTAGAGTCAGACGCATACTTAAACAAGACGTTCATCACGCCTTCCTGTGTATCATTTAGATCCAAGATACGGCTCAGCAGAACAGGCCCGAAATCCATGATCTTTATGCGCACGGGAATGCCCTGTTTTCCACTTAACGAGAAAAATTCTACGGGGAAACCCGATGGAACAAAAGGTTCGCCCAATGCCATGCCTCTTTCTTCCAGAGCTGCATTTGGCATACCCGGTTCTTCAAGCCCTGATAAGTCACCCTTCACATCGAGCATAAAGACGGGTACATTGGCATCCGACAATTGCTCGGCAATCAACTGCAACGTCCTGGTTTTTCCTGTCCCAGTGGCTCCCGCAATAAGGCCATGCCTGTTCATTATTTTCAAGGCTAGGTTGACCTTGGCAGAGGCTATTACTTGGCCATCCAAGATACCTGATCCTAGATTTATAAAGGCTCCTTTCGGATTATAAGAAGCGGTGATTTTCTCAATAAACTGTTCCTGAGTGCCCATACTTAGCATTTATTTCGCTCGCTAAATTATCAAATAATCGGCAATCTAAATAAAAAGGTCTTCCTTTTTGCGAAGGAAGACCTTTTTCGGTGTACATACGTATTTTCTATTTCCTGTTCTTCACGTATTTCTCCAGCCACGTATCCATTTCCCAGAAAGTATGCATCACAGACTCCCGGGCTCGATAGCCGTGAAATTCTTTAGGCAACAGTACCAGCCGTACTATCCCGCCATGCCCCTTGATAGCGGCATAAAGACGTTCACTTTGTATAGGAAATGTGCCTGAGTTCTCGTCATCCATGCCATGAGTCATCAGCAGTGGTATTTTGATTTTATCGGCAAAGCTAAAGGGCGACATGTTGTAATATACCTCTGGCGCCTCCCAATAAGTCCTCGATTCATATTGAAAACCAAATGGCGTCAAGGTGCGGTTGTAAGCACCGCTTCTGGCCAGCCCAGCAGCAAAAAGATCGGTATGCGCTAATAGATTTGCTGTCATGAAAGCTCCGTAAGAGTGTCCACCAACCGCAATTTTATTTCTATCCGCAATCCCCAGATCATCTACAACATAATTGATGACAGCTTCCGCATTATCCTTTATCTGCTGGATAAACGTATCGTTGGGTTCCTCATCGCCTTCTCCCACAATGGGCATATCTGTCTGGTCCAGTATGGCATAGCCCCTGGTGACCCAAAAAACGGGCGAACGAAATGCCAAGGTGGTAAACCTATACGGACTGCCCTTGACTTGGCCGGCAGCCTCCAGACTCTTATATTCACGGGGATATGCCCACATCAATACCGGCAGCCTACCATCTTCCTTTTTATAACCCTTTGGCAAATACAGTGTCGCGGTAAGCTTAATGCCATCCTTTCTGGGATAAGACAATTGCTGTTTGGTGACTCCACGCAAGCTAGGATATGGATCGGCAAAACTGGTAATCGACTTGCTATTTCTGTTTTTTAGGTTTACCGTAAAATAATTGGGCACTTGATCTACCGCTTCTCTCGAGATATAGACCTCGTCTCCCCCTTGATAATACACGGGAAACTCGTAATAAGGTGCTTGCGACCTAAATAAGGTATCTGTCTTACCTGCCAAGAGATCCCATCTCATCAAGAAAGGCCTATCCCCTACGGGCGACGAGCCAATACTGATGGTATACACTACCGGCTTTTTCCCGTCAAACAACAATACCCTTCTCTTATTTTTATTATAGCCCTGCACAAAATCACCGGGATCGCTATATCCATCTTCTGTGAGTCGTTCAGAGATCTTTTTAACAACCTTACCCGTATTCGGATTGATCAGTGTTTTTATTTCCTTTCTATCCTTTCTCCAATGCTCGCTAATGATTGCATAGTCCTCATTGCCCCATTGTATATTGCCATAACGCCAGGTTGTTTCATATAACTTTTTAGGTTCTACCTTGAAAGGTGCCTGCCAAGTAAAAACTGCATCACGCTTCTCAAAGACTTTATTTGGATTACCTCCATCCAATGCCTCTACCCAATACAGCGTTGCATCGGCATCACTTCGCCAGCCGTAAGACCTTGGTCCGGTGGTCGTAGCGTCAAAACCGGTAGGAAGATTGTCAGCCAAAGGGGCCTTATAGAGTTCCTTTACAAGAGTCCCGTTGGCATCCAGCAGGCTAGAGTGGTATGGAAACGACTGTATGGGTACCAAATAGGAATAGGGCTTCTCTACAGTTTGCACCAACAAATATTTACCATCAGGACTATAGCTAAACGATCGATAGATCTTGGGTTGCCCCAAATTGGTGATTTGGCCATCTAAGGCCACGCGTGCCAACTGACTTTTCAGAAAATAGTCCATCACCAATTCATCATGCGGATTTCTCAACAGGTATTGATAAGTGCGTGATGGTGTTTTTCCTCCCAAGTTTTCCTGTACAACGGGCCCAGTAGGCACCATTTCTTCCGCTGGTCTTGCTCCTCGACCCGAGGGCACCAATTGTACCAATAAGCTGTTTCCATCTTGGCTCCATTGGAAAGTAGGGCCATAGGCATCGTTCAGATAATTGTCCACCAATTTCTTCGCCTTATTATTGCTTAGGTCGATAAGCCATAGCTCCACCCCTTTTTGGGTAGTATTTGTAAAAGCTATGAATTTTTCATTGGGGCTCCAGCTCACATTACCCAACTGCAAATCGGCAGGCATGTCCTGTATTTGCACATTCATCCCTGTCTTTACATTCTTCAAGACAAATTTGGTGTAGGTCGTAGCCACCGTTCCAGAGTTGGTAGAGGGATTGATACGCAATCCGGCAATACCCAAAACAGGCTGTGCCACTTGCTGTATACTCGGATATTCTGGTGAGGTGAGCACAAGCATCCTGCTACCATCGGCACTAAATCTCACATTTGGAATACTAGGAGCATCCACCAGCTCCCTGATGCTTTCTGGCGGCATCTGATAGGTTAGATTCTCTTGTGCAAAAGCTGCACTGCCCCACAAGAAACTAAAAGTCGCTAAAACGACAAGTTGTAAATTTTTATTCATTTTGACACATTCCTTATCCTATAAAAAGTTTTCTACCAAAAATACAATAAATTTGGCAATAAAAAGTCCTGTTTCTCCAAAGGATACCATGTAAAGAGCCCAAAGAACCAATTCTTCCTTTGTATCGTGCAAAAAGAAAGCATATTAGGTCTTTTCTGCATTTTTTGTAACAATATTATTCGCTATTTGTCTAATAATTAAGTTACATCAATCGATATCCTGTTTAATTACCAAAAACACACAAAGGAAGTATGAAGAAGAAGTACATTTTTGCCGTAGCGATGAGCGTTTCCCTTACGGGGACAGCCTTAAATAGCCTTGCACAGACGGCCGTCAAGTTTAAGGAGTTTCAACTTGACAATGGCCTTGATGTCATTATGCATCAAGACAAATCGACCCCTATTGCATCAGTATCCGTATTCTATCACGTCGGGGCCAAGAACGAAAATCCCGAGCGGACGGGTTTTGCACATTTCTTTGAACACTTGCTGTTTGAGGGGAGTGAAAATATCGGTCGTGGTGAGTACATGAAGAAAATACAGTCTATCGGCGGTACGCTCAATGCTTTCACTTCTAGCGATCAGACATACTATTATGAGGTAGTACCGTCCAACTACCTGGAAACAGCGCTCTACATGGAAAGCGAGCGTATGCTCCACGCCAAAATAGATTCCATAGGCGTGGAAACCCAAAGAGAAGTAGTGAAAGAAGAAAAGCGTCAACGCTATGACAATCAGCCTTATGGAACTATTTTGCTCGAAGTATTGAAACGGGCATACCAAGTACATCCCTACAAGTCCGCACCTATTGGTAGCATGGACCATCTGAACGCGGCTTCCTTGGGTGAATTTATGGATTTCTACAAGACCTACTACGTACCAAACAATGCCGTTCTAACGATTGCCGGCGATATTGATTACGACCAGACAGAAAAATGGGTACGCCAGTATTTCTCCGAAATTCCAAGGAGCACCAAGCAAATCAATAGACCTCAGGTAAGCGAACCAAAGAGAACTGCAGAAATTCGAGATGTCATCTATGACAACATCCAATTGCCCGCGGTAGTAGAAGCGTATAACATGCCAAAAAAAGACCACCCAGACAGCTACGCCTTAGATATGCTATCCACTTATTTGGCTGGAGGAAAAAGTTCCCTCTTAACCAAGCAATTGGTAGACAACCAACAAAAGGCTGTCGCTATTCAGGCTTTGCCACTAGATCTGGAAGATGGCGGACTATTCATCTTCTTCGGTTTGGCCAATATGGGTGTTTCTATTGATTCACTGGAAATAGCCATGGACGAATTGGTAGAAAAAGTGAAAGCGGAAGGTATTACCGAACAAGACTTTGCAAAATTGCAGGCACAAGTAGAAAACGCCGTCGTAAACAGAAATGCTTCCGTCGCCGGTATTGCACAAAGCTTAGCGGAAGCCAAGGTCTATTTTGGCGATGCCAATGAAGTGAACCAGGAACTCGGCAAATACAACAAAGTGACTAAAGAGGACATAAAAAGGGTTGCTAATGAGTACCTCGACAAAAACAGCCGTGTAGTACTTCATTACCTACCCAAAGCAGCTGAGAAGAACTAATTTTGTGTTAAAAATCAAGAAGTCGGTAAAAAAACACCTACTTATAGATATCCCAATATATTATGAAAAAGATAAATTGCTATATAAGCCTTTTCTTACTATCGATTGCCTCGGCTTTCGCTCAGGTAGATCGCAGCCAATATCCAGCACCAGGCCCAGCTCCCCAAATCAACATAGGAGAAGCGGAAAGCTTCACCCTAGACAACGGATTGAAGGTATTCGTCGTGGAAAACCATAAACTACCGCGTGTCGCCTACTCGCTCGTGTTGGACCGAGACCCTTTATTTGAGGGAGACAAAGCCGGACTTACCTCCCTGGTGGGCAATATGATGATGGGCGGAACGACCAGCAAAAGCAAAGATGAAATAGATGAGTCCATTGATATGATAGGAGGAAGGATTTCCTTTTCATCCAGCTCGGCCAACGCATCATCCCTGACAAAATACCAAGATCAATTGCTGTCCTTATTTACGGATATCTTGTTGAATCCCGTATTTCCGCAAGAAGAACTGGAAAAATTGAAAAAACAAGAACTATCGGGTATCGCCTCATCCAAAGATGACCCGAACGCCATCATGTCCAATGTGAGCAATGCCGTATTGTATGGCAAAGATACTCCATACGGGGAAACCGAAACCGAAGCCACAGTCAAGAACATCGGTCTTGACGATGTGAAGCAATACTACAGCAGCTACTACAAACCGAATATTGCGTACCTGGCCATCGTTGGCGATATCAACGTAAAACAGGCCAAAGAGCTCATCAATAAATATCTTGGGGCTTGGAAGAAAGGTGATGTGCCACAACATGCCTTTACCACTAAGGAGCTACCCACCAAAAGAGAAATAGCCTTGGTAAACCGCCCTACCAGTGTGCAATCTATTGTGAAACTGGCGTACCCAGTAGACCTGAAGCCAAATGACCCCAATGTCATCCCCGCGGCCATCGTCAACAACATTTTGGGGGGCGGGAGTGCCGGTCGTCTTTTCCAAAAGCTGCGCGAGGAAAAAGGCTATACCTACGGAGCCTATTCTTCCCTTTCACCAAGCCGGTACATAGGCAATTTCAGCGCCAGTGCCAGCGTGCGTACCGAGGTGACCGACAGTGCCGCACTGGCATTGGTAGGCGAGTTGGAGAAATTGGGTCAAAAAACCATTACGCAAGCGGAGCTAGACGATGCAAAGGCAACACTGATGGGCAATTTCGGACGATCTTTGGAGCAGCCATCCACGATTGCCAGCTTTGCCATCAACTCGGAGCTGAATAAGCTGCCTAAGGATTTCTACAAGAATTACCTGAAGAATATAGACGCCGTGACGCTAGAGCAGGCCAACACTTTAGCCCCTAGCATTATCAGTGCAGATAAAGCCTATCTCATCATAGTCGGCAATACAGATGCATTTGCCGACAAAGTGACCCAGTTGGGAGAAGTGAAATTTTATGACATCGAGGGAAACCCCGAAGTGAAGGTAGCAGTAGATGATGCCAGCATCACCGCACAGGGCATCGTAGATAAATACATAGCAGCCATAGGCGGCAAAGAGAAGCTCTCCGCTGTCAAGCGCATTGCCATTGTCAACGAAACAGAGCTGCAAGGGATGAAACTCGGCATCGAATCGTATAACGATGAGGAAAAAGAACTTGCTATACAGGAAGTAAAAATGGGAGACCAGTTGCTTTCCAAGGTAGTAACTACCAAAGAAAAAACCATCATGACGCAGCAAGGACAAAGCCAGGAGGCCCCTGCCGAGATGCACAATACCATGGTAAAAGCCATCCAGATCTTCCCCGAGCTACACTATGCCGAAAACAAGGCTACGTTGGAACTTGACGGTATCAGCAAGGTAAATGGCGAAGATGCCTATAAAGTGAAGGTGACGCCCACGGACGGAGGCGCCTCCGTCAACTACTATAGCGTAAGCAGTGGCCTGAAGCTGAAAAGTGAGTCTGCCTCCTCGGGCGAAGCCGAGTACAAGGTTTATAAGGAGTATGAAGGCATACAGCTGCCCGTAAGTTCCGTCGTGAAAAATCCAGGCATCCCCATGCCCCTTGAACTGACAACCACTACGGTGGTCATCAATGGGCCAGAAAGAAGCGAATAGTTTTTTAGTTTCTATGATTGAAAGGCTAGTCGGGTATCCGCTAGCCTTTTTTTTACGCTTCCTTTCGCTATCTTTGCACATGATTCAATCCATGACGGGTTTTGGCTTGGCCACCCATGAAAGTGCCAAGGCAAAATATACGGTAGAGATAAAATCCCTAAACTCCAAGTTTCTGGAACTCGGGCTAAAACTGCCAAAATCCTTTTCCGAAAAAGAACTCGTCCTTCGTAACGAGTGTACCCGTCTACTGGAACGGGGCAAGGTATCCATTATCATTACCGTTGAGTACACCGATCAAGTAGCCAAAGCTGCAAACATCAATAAGGCACTATTAACAGCCTATTACGAGCAGCTGAAGCAGGTGGCAGAGACGCTGGGGGACAAAAGTGAAAACCTGCTGCAGGTAGTACTCACCTTGCCAGAAGTAGTAACCTATGCCGAAGAGCAACTGGAAGAGGCCGACTGGGAAGACCTATTGAAGGCATTCTATGCCGCCGTTGAGCACTTTCAGTCTTTCAGAAAAGATGAAGGAGAAACCTTGAAAAAGGACCTTTCTGCAAGAACCAATGTCATTGTCAGATTACTGGGAGAAGTGGAAAGCAATGAAACTTCACGAATCCCGCTCATCAGGGAGCGCATAGCGCATTACCTTGATGAAGTCGTGGGCAAAGAGAACATAGACAAGAACCGTTTCGAGCAGGAGCTGATCTATTATATAGACAAACTGGACATCACCGAAGAAAAAGTACGGTTGAGAACGCACTGCAACTATTTCCTGGAAGCACTTGAAGGCAAAGGCAACGGAAAGAAGCTCGGTTTTATATCCCAAGAAATGGGGCGCGAAATCAACACTCTAGGCTCCAAAGCCAACGATGCTGAGATACAGCAAATCGTTGTGCAGATGAAGGAAGAATTGGAAAAGATAAAAGAACAACTACTCAATATTTTGTAATTGCCAAATACCGTAATCATGTCAGGTAAATTGCTCATATTCTCGGCGCCCTCAGGAGCTGGAAAGACAACAATAGTAAAACACTTGCTCCATCAGTATCCAGACAAAATTGCTTTTTCCATATCGGCCAGTACCCGCCAACCTAGAGAAGGGGAAATCGACAAGAAAGACTACTATTTCATAAGCAAAGAGGAGTTTCTGCACCGTGTAGCCAAACAGGAATTCGTAGAGTTTGAGGAAGTCTACACCGGAACCTTTTATGGAACGCTCCGCTCGGAGATCGAACGCATATGGGCTACGGGAAAGGCAGTCATTTTTGATCTTGATGTCATAGGTGGTCTACGTCTCAAGCATAAATTTGGCGATAAGGCGCTGGCTATTTTTGTGCAACCCCCTTCCGTAGATGTACTTGTCGAACGCCTGCGTGGCAGAGGAACCGATAGTGACGAAAAGTTAAAGGAGCGTATTGCAAAGGCAGATAAGGAACTGGGCTATTCGCAGCAGTTTGACGTTATTTTAAGAAATGACGATCTTGATGTAGCTTGTGCGGATGCTGAGAAGCTTCTATTGGAATTTTTGGGATAGTAGCGTTAGGAAAGGTATGGCTAAAATCGGTTTGTTTTTTGGTTCCTTCAACCCCATACATACAGGGCATTTGGTTATAGCCAGCTATATGGCCAACTTCACCGACCTGGATGAAGTGTGGATGATAGTATCTCCGCACAATCCCTTGAAGAACAAAGCCAGCCTAGCTAACATGTACGACCGACTGGAAATGACCCACTTGGCATTGGGGAACGCTGAACGCATCAAGGCTAGTGATTTCGAGTTTCATTTGGAACAGCCCTCCTATACCATCGATACGTTAATCCACCTGCAAGAACGTTATCCCAAACAGCAGTTTGTGCTCATTATGGGTAGTGACAACCTCCTAAGTCTCCGAAAATGGAAGAACTATGAAGTTATATTAAGGGAATACGAAATATATGTCTACCCCAGACCAGGCTACTCAGACAAAGAATTGGAAAGTCACCCGTCCATCCATATGACGGAAACACCATTGATGGAAATATCCTCTACCTTTCTCCGAAACGCCATCAAGGAACAAAAAAATGTTCAGTTTTTCCTCCCAGCAGAGGTTCTCCTGTTTATCGAGGGAAAGGGGCTTTATCGCCGCTAAGTGCTTCAACTCTTCCTTTTCATCGGCGAGTACTTGTACTATAAAAATTTCTGATGAATAAATGATATCATTCCATTTACATGCGACAACAAGCCGTCCAAAAATTGGTTTGCAGGTAAATAATTTGCTATTTTGCAGGCCATGATAAATTCGGTACCGCCATCTCGGCCCAAAATATCAAAAAACTCACTAACAGTTTCCCTTATCGTCGCTTCTGCCCTGTTCATGGAAAACCTGGACAGTACGGTCATTGCCACCGCATTGCCGGATATCGCTACGGCTTTCGGCGTGGAAGCTGGCGATATGAGCCTTGGGATTACCGCCTATCTGATAGCCCAAGCTGTCTTTGTCCCGGTAAGCGGATGGATAGCCGATAGATACGGCGTGCGGGATGTGTTTGGCACGGCCATCATATTTTTTACGCTTTCATCCATTGCTTGCGCTTTTAGCCAAAGCATGTTGCAATTCACCATATCGCGCATTGTACAAGGAACTGCCGGTGCATTGATGGTGCCTGTAGGACGTCTAGCCGTTTTGAACAATACACAGAAGAAAGATCTACTTACCGCCATAGCCTATATCACGTGGCCTGCCCTGGTGGCTCCCGTGTTGGGGCCTCCGCTTGGAGGGTTCATTACCACGTACTTTTCATGGCACTGGATATTCCTGCTCAATGTGCCTTTGGGCGCCGCAGGCGTATACCTCACTTGGCGTTTTATAAAGAATACGTCTGAGCGATCGCGTGTTCCACTGGATATCACCGGTTTTGCTTTCAGCGGCTTGGCCATGGCGGGCTTCATGTATAGCTTAGACCTGCTAGGCAAGTCTCATACATCCTATAGCCTGGCACTCACCATTCTTGTGCTCAGCATCGCCGCACTGCTGTTCAACATATGGCACTCTGGTAAAATAGACAAACCATTGATAGACTATAAGGTCTTTAAGGTGACTACCTTTCGCACCACGGTGACCACGGGATCGTTATCCCGTATCGTTATCTGGTCGTCTCCCTTCCTATTGCCTTTGCTGTTTCAAGTAGGCTTGGGCATGTCTGCCTTTCATTCGGGGATGCTGTATCTAATTGGCATGGTAGGCAACCTCGGGATGAAACCGGCTACCATATGGATTACACGGCATTTCGGCTTCAAGCATGTGCTTATTTGCAATGGACTATTGCTGGCGGTATCCACCTATGCCTTTTCATTTATATTTCCCGACACGCCCATATGGGTCATTGTCATCAACATGCTATTTTGGGGCATGTTCAGGTCCCTGCAGTTTAGCAGCTTAGCCACATTAGCTTTTGCGGATATTGACCAGACGCAAATGTCCAATGCCAATACCATCTTCAGCACGGCACAGAAAATTGCCACGGGCGTCGGCGTAGCCATAGGAGCGCTGGCACTGCATCTTGCCGGTGCCTATCACCATACGCAAGGAGAAGCCCAATTGGCAGACTTCCAATTGGCGTTTATAGCATTGGGCATCTTAGGTATCATAGCCAATGCGGGTTACCTGCGATTATCTAGAAATGCCGGCAGTGCGGTAAGTGGACTTGAATAGTTGTGGGTTGTGAGTTGCCAGTTGTGAGTTGCCAGTTGTGAGACCGACTAGCTGCCCAACGATACTGTCCTGAGTCTGTCGGGTTGGCGGTGTGCCAGAGACTCAGGACTAGCCAATGGATTCGTAGCCTGAAGACTACGCTGTTCATTTTTCAAAGCCGTAGTCCGCTTAAATCCATTCATCTTTTATTTTGCTCTCCGGTACTGATTTGGCCAGGCAAGATCTACATGCAGCTCCTTGGCGGCATGCAAGGGCCAGTAGGGATTGCGCAAAAGCTCACGCGCTAAAAATATGAGGTCGGCATCCCGATTGACCAGTATGGTCTCGGCCTGTGCGGCACTGGTGATAAGGCCTACGGCACCTGTTGTTATTCCTACTTGTTTTTTGACGGCCGAGGCGAAAGGAACCTGATACCCAGCCCCAATGGGTATCTTCGCGTCGGCCACATTGCCTCCCGAAGAAGCATCTATGACATCTACTCCTCTTTCTTTCAGGATTTTCGCTAAAGCAACGGTCTGCTCCAAATCCCAGCCGCCATCTGTCCATTCCGTGGCAGAAATACGGACAAAAATAGGCAGATGCGACGGCCATTGACCTTGCACTGCTCGCAATACTTCCAGCAATAGCCTGATTCTATTGTCAAAACTCCCACCATAGGCGTCTGTACGTTGATTGCTTAGGGGCGACAGAAACTCGTACAACAGATAACCGTGAGCGGCATGTATTTCCAGCACTTCAAAGCCAGCTAGGAGTGCACGTCGGGCGGCTTCGCCAAAATCGGCCTTCACCTTTTCTATCCCTTCCTGATCAAGCACTGTCGGCACGGCATAATCATCCGCAAAGGCCAATGCTGAAGGTCCCACTGGCTGCCATCCACCATCAGCCTCAACGACCTTGCCTTTGCCCCGCCATTCCGCATAGGTAGAGGCCTTGCGGCCTGCATGTGCCAATTGAATACCTGCTACGGCACCATTTTCCTTAATAAAAGATGTTATCTCACGCAACTTGTCGATATGTCCATCTTCCCATATGCCCAAGTCCTCTGGAGAGATCCTCCCTTCTGGCGATACCGCAGTCGCTTCCGATATAACCAGGCCGGCACCGCCCACTGCCCGGCTGCCCAGATGTACCAAATGCCAATTGTTGGCATATCCATCAACTGCGCTGTACTGGCACATGGGAGATACCACTATGCGGTTTTTCAGGTGAATCGATTTTAATTGAATGGGTTCAAAAAGTTTTGCCATGATCAAAAATAAAAAGTAAAAATTTAAAAGTAAGAAACGCTCGTTGATATTAAAGGCACGAGGTCAATGTCAAAATACAATTCTACGCCGTTTGTTTCAGCTTTTTAAAAAATACCATAAAATGTATAACAGTATGACATTTTTCAGAAAAAAAGTCTTTATTATGTATGCTTCCCCGCTATTCTTTTAACTTTGTCGATAGCAACCCTTGAGGCAGGGTGTACGACAAGTTTCCGCTTACGGTCAGCCGTCACTGCGAGATTGGATGGCAAGCAATCTGGCGAACAAAAAAAGCGTCATTGCGATGAATGTAATGAAGAAGCAATCTGCTTTTTTTGTTCAAATGGGATTTTTGTTGTGCACTTCTTGAGACAATATTTGATATTACATGAAGAAACTATATTTACTGGATGGGATGGCGCTGATCTATAGGGCGTATTTTGCCTTGAGCAAAAATCCACGTTTTACCTCTACGGGGTTGAACACATCGGCCATTATGGGCTTTACGAACACCTTATTGGAAGTCATTAAAAACCAACAGCCCACCCATATTGCCGTCGTATTTGACACCGAGGCACCTACGGCAAGGCATACGGAGTTTGAAGCTTATAAGGCGCAACGCGAAACCATGCCCGAAGATTTGGCTGCTGCCATTCCCTATATATTCAAGCTGATAGAAGGATTCAACATACCTATTATCACCAAGGATGGCTACGAAGCCGACGACATCATCGGCACGCTGGCCAAAGAGGCCGAAAACAAAGGCTACGAAGTGTTCTGCATGACCCCGGACAAGGATTTTGCACAACTGGTTTCCGATCGTATCAAGATCTACAAACCGGCACGTATGGGTAACGGCGCCGAGATACTGGGCGTCAAGGAAGTATTGGAAAAGTGGGAGATCCAACGCGTGGAACAGGTTATCGACATATTGGGACTATGGGGCGATGCGGTGGATAATATCCCTGGAGTACCTGGAATTGGAGAAAAGACGGCCAAAAAACTGATTGCGGAGTACGACTCGGTGGAAGGCCTTATAGCCAATGTGGACAAGCTGAAGGGTAAGCAACAGGAGAATGTGACGATCTTTGCCGAACAGGCGTTGATTTCCAAAAAATTGGCAACTATATTATTAGACGTTCCTGTAGCACTGGACGAGGACGACCTATTGTTGAAGGAACCGAGCAAAGAACTGCTGGAGCCCCTTTTTGCCGAACTGGAGTTTAGGACATTGGGCAGGCGTGTCTTTGGCGAGGGCTTTAGCGTACCGGAGGCGAAAGTGGATGCTCATGGGCAAATGGATCTATTTGGACAAGCTCTCACGCCCCCCGCCGAACACAAATATACGTCTTATGAGGTTCCTCAAGCAGGCAAAAACATAGGCAATACCGCCCATGAATATATACTGGTGCAGACCGAGCAACAAATAGAAGAATTGTTGTTGCTATTACGGAGTCAAAATAAAATCTGCTTCGATACGGAAACGACCGGCATGGATGCCAATGACGTCGATTTGGTAGGTCTCAGTTTTTCCGTGCAGGCAGGCAAGGCCTATTATGTGCCGGTGTCCCTGGAAAGACAGGCCTGCAGCGACATATTGATGCATTTCAAGGTCATATTGGAAGATCCCAATATTGCCAAGATAGGCCAAAACCTCAAATACGATATTTTGGTTTTGAGCTGGTACGGCATACGTGTCCAGGGCCAATTGTTCGATACCATGTTGGCCCACTACCTCATCGATCCGGAAACGAGGCATGGCATGGACGTATTGTCCGAAAATTACCTGGGCTATACTCCTGTTTCCATCACCGAACTCATCGGGCCGAAAGGAAAAGGACAAAAGAATATGGCCGATGTGGACCCTGCCTTGGTAAGCGACTACGCCGCTGAGGATGCCGACATCACGTTGCAGCTCTATGAGGTGTTTGACCCTATGCTGAAAGAAGTAAATGCTCGGGAGCTGGCGACCAATGTGGAATTTCCGCTAGTCTATGTCCTGGCCGATATGGAACGAGAGGGTGTTCGCATAGACGTGCCCGCTTTGCAAGAATTTTCCATCGAAATAGAACGGGACGTGCTCGTTTTGGAAAAGACTATCTACGACAAGGCGGGTGTGCACTTCAATATCGCATCACCCAAGCAGTTGGGCGAAGTACTTTTCGACAAATTGCAACTAGATGCCAAAGCCAAAAAGACTAAAACAGGGCAATACCAGACGGGCGAAGATGTCTTGCTGGCTTTGGCCCACAAAAGCGATATCGTACGGGATATACTGGATTTCAGGCAGCTGCAAAAACTCAAGTCTACCTACGTAGACGCGCTACCCAAGCTGATCAACAACAGGACCGGCAGGGTGCATACGTCCTATAATCAGGCCGTGGCCGCCACGGGCAGGTTGAGTTCCAATAATCCCAATCTACAAAACATCCCCATACGCACGGAAAGGGGGCGCGAAGTGCGCAAGGCATTCATCGCTCGCGACGAGGACCACGTGATTTTATCTGCCGACTATTCGCAAATAGAACTTCGCCTCATTGCCGAGATGAGCCAAGACAAGCACATGCTGGAAGCATTTGACGCCAACCTGGATATTCACCGTGCTACGGCTGCAAGGGTATATGGCCTTGCGTTAGAAAATGTCACTCCCGAACAGCGCCGCAACGCCAAGGCCGTCAACTTTGGCATCATCTACGGACAGTCTGCCTTTGGTCTATCACAGACCCTGGGCATAGCGCGTACGGAAGCAAAGGCCATCATAGACGAATACTACCTACAATATGCTGGCATTAAGGACTACATGGAAAAAACCATCGCCTTTGCCAAGGAGCATGGCTATGTACAAACATTAATGGGCCGTAGGCGTTACCTTAGGGATATCAATTCGGCCAATGCCACGGTGAGGGGCTTTGCAGAGCGCAACGCCATCAATGCCCCTATTCAAGGCTCGGCGGCAGACCTTATCAAAATAGCTATGATCAATATCCATAGAGATATACTGACACAGGGACTCCAGGGGAAAATGACCATGCAAGTGCACGATGAACTGGTATTTGACGTGCCTAAGGCAGAAGTGGAAAGCTTCAGACAACTTATCGAGCATCGCATGAAAACAGCCCTTAAGCTTCAGGTCCCCATTGTGGTAGAGATTGGAGAAGGCAAAAATTGGTTGGAAGCGCACTGAGTTACTTAATGAAGCGAATTTCAGGCATATATCGGGATGCGTTGTTGGGTATAAGATGCCGTATTGAAGGCCCCCTGAATGGATTCGTCGCGCCGTGACAATGGAAAGTGAAAATCAAAAAAGCAAAAATGACACGTTGGTTCATCATCATAATCTCCATAAATTTATTTGCGGTCACCTTCGACTTGTCTGCGCAACAGGCAGACAGTAGTACTATCTCTCAAGTTTCATCAAAGAGCACTTATTATGAGCGTTCAGATGACGGCATGATCCATTTTTACTATGACGATGGCTACTACCTTGTAGACAAAGACTGTGAATATTTCGCTTTTGAACGCATCGGCAATTACCGCTCGAAAGTAGGTTTTATAGGCCCATTTGCCGACTATGACCAAGATGGCAGGCTTATTTTGGAGGGCCAATATGTCAACGGACAGAAAGACAGCCTTTTTACCGCCTATTTTGCCAATGGGGTTATTCAATGGCAGGCATCCTTTGAGAACAATGAACCTAGGGGACTTTGGCGTTTCAATTACCCTGATGGCAAGCCCTTAATGGAACTGTTGTATGGTGAAAACGATGTGAAGCTAAAAAATTTCTGGGACGAGAGAGGACGTCAGCGCGTCACAAATGGCAATGGCAAATATGACTTTGCTACTAAGGTAAGAGGCTTCAACGAATATGGATATCAATACATAGAATATAAGGGCAGTGTTCAAAACGGGATCCCAAAGGGCATGTGGACCATCAACTATGTCTTTGCCGATGGCTCCCGTAGCGAGGCTGCGTACGAATATTACGATAGCAAGCAAAATTTGCGCTATGGCTACGATCTATGGGAAGACGAAAGGTATGGCACTTCAAGAATTCAAGTGGGGCCACAGGTCTATATCGGTAGGGCCGATGCAATGATGGCAAAAGATTGCTCCGTAGACGAACATGAGGACTTTCCCCTTTTCATTGCTCTTAGACTTGAAAAAGCATTATCCAGGTTCGACTTTTCCCAATATGGTATACAGGATATCACCGTGGATTTGGACGTCAAGAAACAAGGCGAGGCGGACAATGTTGAAGTCGTACAAGGATATGAAAATATCGATGAAGTGCGCGGTTTGTTAGAAAGGATTTTGATAGGTATCCCTTACTGGATACCTTCCTTTGACACGGATCAAGAAGTATTCATAGATGATCAGTTAAAAATCCATCTTCAAATAACACCTAGAATACCCCCTGAAATGGGCATTGTCATAAATGGTATCAAGATAGAGAGAGAAAAGGGAAATTAAACTGGATGAGGCAAAATAAATAGCTTGCCAAGGAAAAACCGCCCTTATTCCAGGCCTTCAAAGCTATCGCTCTTAGAAAGATCCCCCGTCTCGTAACCACGTTTGAAAGAGCGTACCCGCTGTTCTGAAGTACCATGCGTGAAAGACTCTGGAACCACGTATCCTTGAGCCTGCTTTTGCAAAGCATCATCTCCCACCGCACTAGCCGCTCGAAGGGCCGAGGCCATATCTCCACTCTCTATCATATCCTCTGTCTGATCGGCATAGCGCACCCACATACCGGCTAGAAAATCGGCCTGCAGCTCCAAAGCGACAGATACTTTATTGTATTCACTCTCACTTAGCTGCTGACGCAAGCGTTGTACCTTGGCCATGGTGCCATTCAGATTTTGTACGTGGTGTCCCACTTCGTGTGCAATAACATAGGCACGGGCGAGATCCCCTTCCGCACCAAACCTGCTGGAGAGCTCGTCGAAAAAGGCCAAATCAAGGAAGACCCTTTGACTTGGAGGGCAGTAGAAAGGCCCCATAGCAGCCGAGCCAAGACCACATCCTTCCGTATTGGTTTGCTCCCTAAAGAGCCTTAATACAGGCTTTTGATATTCTTGCCCTTCTTGAGCAAAATATCCCGTCCAGTACTTGTCTGTGCTTGTCAATACCACATTGACAAATTCCACCATTTCCTTTTCCTCAGGAGTTTCCTCAATGGAATCAGTGCCGGTAGAAATTTGCTGATTTTGCAGCTGCTGTAATACCTCTTGTGGATCGCCTCCTAGGAACGTAACTATTAGGGCAATTACAATAGCTCCTAAACCACCACCAATGGCTATGCCCTTTCCACCGGAGGCACCGCGCCTATCTTCTATATTACCTTCGGTAGGTTTTCCTTTCCATTTCATTTTCCAAATTCGATAAAAAACAAAAACCTCCATAATGGAGGTCTATAAAATGACTTTAATAATGAGTCTTATTTCACTGACGATATCCTAAAATCAATTAATAAGAGAAATCTTCATCCTTGCTGTCGGAGTAACCGTTTTCACTATATTCATAACGCTTCTCAACAACTTCTTGATGCGCTTTAATATATTCTACCGTTTCGCTTAGACCTTCTGAAAACTTTTCGAAATCCTCTTTATAAAGGAAAATTTTGTGCTTAATGAAAGAGCCATCTTCTACTCTTTTCTTACTTTCCGTGATCGTTACGTAATAGTCATTGGACCTTGTCGCTTTAACGTCGAAAAAATAAGTCCGTTTTCCAGCCCTTATTTTTTTTGAAAATACCTCTTCTCTCTCTTTGTCAAAATCTCCCATTTCTACATCCTTGAGTTTAAGTTTTTGATTCGGCATAAATATAATGTATTATTTCTTAATAGTGCAAGAAAAAACTTTTTTTGTTGTGATTGTTATAAGGAATGCCAGAAATTAGCAAAGACGAGCAAAGAGCTAAGACGCTGCTTATAAGATCGTTACAAATACACTATTTATCACATAATCTATCATATTCTATCTCCTCATTGATGCGGGTTTTCACCATGTCGTCCTCTTCAAAAAATTGCGGCATCTGAGTAAATTGATTTACAATTTGCCTCACCTTTCTGGTAAATGATTCTAGATCACTCCCTTCTTGTTGAATACTCACCTCACAGTTGCCAACTGTTAGTGTCACTTGCAATCTTCTCATAGTTCCTCCTAATAGTAGTGTTATCAGGATGCAAGTTCACAAACAAATATTAACTGGCTATTAGCTAGTTGTAAAATATCGGTTAAAAAAAAGGAAACTTTACCAAGTTTGCATGCGCTGTGGCCTTGCGCGCAACTTTGGTAAAGTTTCCAGAAGAGTTATTTCGGCGGCTCTACTAATGCACCAACTGCTTATTGGAAGGAACAAACTTCGTCAGGTTGATTCCTTCCACTGCTGCCTCGTATTCCTCCAAATTAGGAATTCTTCCAAGTATTGCAGATAGCACTACGACCGGGGTAGAAGCGAGCAGGGACTCTCCCTTTTTCCGCTCGGAATCTTCAACAACTCTTCCTTGGAAAAGTCGGGTCGACGTAGCGAGTACGGTATCTCCCCTGGCTGCTTTTTCCTGATTACCCATGCAAAGGTTACAACCAGGACGCTCCAGGTACATCATGTTCTCGTATTCTGTACGTGCTTGACTCTTGGGAAAGAGATCATCAAACTCAAAACCGGAATATTTCTCCAACAATTCCCAATCCCCTTCTTCTTTCAGTTCATCAATGATGTTATAAGTTGGAGCGGCAACCACCAACGGTGCATGAAACTCAACTTTACCCTGCCGTTTCTCTAAGTTTCTGAGCATTTGAGAAACAATTTTCAAATCTCCCTTGTGAACCATACAAGAACCTACGAAACCAAGGTCCACTTTTTTGTCGCCACCATAGTAGGACAAAGTCCGGATAGTATCGTGCGTGTATCGCTTAGAAACATCCTTATTGTTCACATCAGGATCAGCAATCATCGGCTCATTAATTACATCAAGATCAACGACCACTTCGGCATAATACTTAGCGTTCTCATCTGGTGTAAGAGCTGGTTTTTCCCCTGATCTAATTTCCTCAATCCTTTTATCAGCTTTATTGATCAAGCCTTGAAGCACCTGCCTCTCGTTATCCATGCCTTTGTCAATCATAATCTGGATTCTACCTTTCGCAATCTCCAGTGATTCGATCAACGTATCATCCTGAGAAATACAGATGGACGCTTTTGCTTTCATTTCTGCCGTCCAGTCCGTAAATGTGAAAGCCTGATCTGCGAGAAGGGTTCCGATGTGCACCTCTATAACCCGACCTTGAAAGACATTCTCCCCACCAAACTGTTCAAGCATCTGCGCTTGTGTAGCATGAACTACGTCGCGGAAATCCATGTACTCTTTCATCTCTCCTTTAAAGGTAACCTTCACTGATTCAGGTATTGGCATGGAAGCTTCCCCCGTAGCCAACGCAAGGGCAACTGTCCCTGAATCGGCACCAAAAGCCACACCCTTAGACATCCTTGTATGCGAGTCGCCACCGATAATGATTGCCCATTCATCCACCGTAATGTCGTTAAGAACCTTATGGATAACATCAGTCATGGAGTGATAAACACCCTTCGGGTCACGGGCAGTGATAAGACCGAAGTCGTTCATAAACTTCATCAATTTTGGAATGTTTGCCTGTGCTTTCTTATCCCATACTGAGGCCGTGTGGCAGCCAGATTGATAAGCGCCATCAACGATTGGTGAAATAACCGTGGCTGCCATAGACTCCAGTTCCTGAGCAGTCATCAGGCCGGTTGTATCTTGCGATCCCACAATATTAACCTCCACACGCACATCCGAACCGGCGTGCAACACTTTTCCCGGCGTGGTGCCTACAGCGTTTTTATTGAATATTTTTTCAACTGCCGTAAGGCCTTGTCCCTCAATAGTGATTTCCTTTGATGGAGCAAATACTGGAGGAATAGCTATACCGAGAATCTTGGCTGCAACCGTTTGAATCTTTTTACCAAATACAATGGCATAAGAGCCACCGGCTTTGATAAATTCCATTTTCTGAGGAGTAAGCGACTTAGAGATATCTATCAGCTCTTTGTCCCCATTATATAATTTCTTATTTTTTGTATTGATGGTTAAAACGGTACCCGTAGCTACCGAGTAAACCTCTTCGAGAACAGGATCGCCATTTTCATCGCGAACAAGTTTGCCTTCTGCATCATGCTTTTTCACCCAGTTTTTCAGGTCAATACCAATGCCGCCGGTAACATCAACGGTGGTAAGGAAAATAGGAGAAATGCCATTTGTGCCACCAACAATTGGCGCAATATTGACGAATGGTACATAGGGGCTAGCT
Organism: Olivibacter sitiensis DSM 17696; assembly: GCF_000427965.1. GTDB lineage: Bacteria > Bacteroidota > Bacteroidia > Sphingobacteriales > Sphingobacteriaceae > Olivibacter > Olivibacter sitiensis. The sequence goes on from NZ_ATZA01000004.1 coordinate 147,867, forward strand.
TGTTTGCCAGTCCACAATGCCACATTGTTTACACCAGACATTCTGGATGAGCCCACGCCCATTGTGCCTTTCTCTGCAATCAACATCACGCTTGCATCAGGATGTTGAGCTTGTAAAGCTTTGATTTCTTCTTGTGCTTTAGGAGAAATCATACACTTACCGTGAAGTTCACGATCGGAACGCGAGTGGGCTTGATTGCCCGGAGAAAGCAAGTCAGTTGAAATATCGCCCTCACCGGCAATAAAAGTAACCACTTTAATTTCTTCGGCCACCTCGGGCAGTTTAGTGAAAAACTCGGCCTTTGCATAGCTTTCAAGAATTTCTTTTGCAATGGCGTTTCCCTTGTCAAATGCCTCTTTTAGACGTGCTATGTCCGCATCGTAAAGAAAGACTTGTGTCTTAAGCACATCTGCAGCTTCTTTTGCAATGGCCGCATCGCTGCCTAATGCCAAATCAAGCAGTACTTCAATCGAAGGGCCGCCCTTCATGTGCGATAACAACTCAAATGCAAAAGCAGGTGTAATTTCTTCTACTACAGATTGGCCAAGGATAATTTCTTTTAAGAATTTTGCCTTAACACCTGCAGCTGGAGTAGTTCCGGGCAAGGTGTTGTAAATAAAAAATTTAAGAGAGTCTTCTCTATAAGGGTTATCAGAATCTTTAAGTTGTGCGATGATTTCGCTTAACAGTTCTGCTCCATCAATTGGTTTTGGGTGAAGTCCTTGCTGTTTCCGTTCTTCGATTTCTTTGATATAATCTTGATATATACTCATAATAGTTTTTTGATTTTTAAAGGCAGTTTTTTAACCAAGTGCCGCCCTGCCACTTTCACTATACCGGCCTGTATAAATTACAATAACGTTTTTCGATCTGTGCGCTCTGACAATGTTTTAATTCAATGCTCCAAGGCTTAACATATTGGACTTTACTGTTCGATGTATAAAGGGGCACAATGTGTTAAGCTGAGCGCAGGCGAAATTAATAAAAAAAATATTCATTAATGCCTTATGGGAAAGGGCTTTGTTATTTGGAAATATTCTAAACTGAATATGGATTAATTACAAGAACAGGCATTGATTGCTATCGAAAACACTTCCATTTACAAGGACACAGTGCCTCCTATTGAAGGGAGATAAAGCCGTAAACCTGCCTTTTCAAACTTGTCTATTGCCTCTTCTTTATCTATTTGGATAGGAGGAAATGTATTATAGTGGATACCAATAATATTTTGGCAATTGATGAGCTTTGCAGCCTTGATGGCATCGTCTACGTCCATGGTAAAATGCCCTCCTATGGGCAGGAACGCCCAATCCAAGGCCTCATCCTCTAACAACTTCATCTCAAGCGTAAGCGCCGTATCGCCGGCAAAGTAAATTTTCTTGTCACCACTATGGATGACATAACCTGCTGGCAGCCCAGCATAGCTTCCATCCGGTGCTCCATTTGTATGCAAGGCGTAGACCATTTTGGCCGTTCCAAACTTGAGCTTCAAAGTTCCTCCAAAATTAAAAGGATGCAATTTTTCTTGAGGTATCCCTCCTTTATTGGCCCATGCGGAAGTTTCTACAATGGCTGCTACTTCTGCACCACTTTGTTGTTGGATGGCAAACAAATCAGCTACATGATCCTCATGCGCATGACTCAAGAATATATAATCTGGATTGAGACTTTCTACATCGATATTATTGGCTTTTTCATTGGGAGTGATAAAAGGGTCGAACAAAATACTTGCACCTACTAATTCCAGTTCTACCGTGGAATGTCCATAATATGTCGCTTTCATATTGAAAAGTAAAAATTAAAAAGTCAAAAAACTGAATGCTTTCTCCTATCCAAACATACCACCCAAGCCACCGAGCATATCTTTCGTTGCGGCCTGCATCTCGGCTTGGCTAATGCTTTCTGCCTGTTGCAGCGCTTTGTTTATGGCAACGGCTAGCAGCTCTTCCAATTCTTCCAGATCGGCTTGCGCAAAGTAATCTGGCGAAATGCTGATGTTTTTCACTTCTTTATTGGCAGTGGCGGTTACTTTTATTTTCCCTCCTTCTGCCTCTCCATTCACGGTAATATAATCAAGTCTTTTCTTGATTTCTTCCGCCATTTGCTGGGCTTGGAATAATTTGTCGAACATGATCCTGCTTTGTAGTCTATATTAAAACAAAACTACGAAAAAAAGTTTTGCCTGAAAAGCAGGGGACGCATATATATGCCAAGAGCAAATCATCCCTCCTAAGGCTTGGATGGAACACGTCTTAATCATCCCCATGATAGCCTCCCTGACTGTCATATGCACCTTGACGTACCACCGGCATGCCTAGCAGCTTGTAGAGCTCATCCAAATGGAGCAGGCTACCATTTGCCATGTTGCTCAGCAATACGATGGTAACGTCGTTGTGGAGATCTCGTACATACAAGTTTCGGAATCCGTGCCACCAACCGGTATGATATACGATATGTTCGTCCCCTTGCTGAAAGGTACGCCAACCATAGCCATAATTGAATACCCCTTTCATGGATTTATTGTGGGGAGCGTATGCCGAGTCTTGCAAAGCCTTATCCAGCAAACGACTCTCCTTCAAGGCCTGATCAAACAAGAACAGGTCTTCCACCGTGCTGTATATACCCTTGTCCCCTACTGGCCCATCATGAAAGTTCTGCACCACTGACCGCCGCCACACCTTATCGTGTCCCACAACGTTAGTTGGTATCTTATCATAGTCTGCCTTGGAATATACCGCTGTATGTTTCATCCCCAATGGATCAAAAATATGTTCTTTCATAAATACGGTGAACGACTGTCCGCTCACTTTCTCGATGATGGATCCAAGAATCATGAAATTACTATTGTTGTAATGAAAGCGGGTATCTGGCTTGGCATAAGGACTGGGCTTGTGCTCTGTCAGCAAGCTCATGGCATCCTTGTTGCTCATGCCCTTACTCTTGTCGGGCCATAGGTCATCGGTAAAATAAATGTAATTCACCAAGCCAGATCGATGGCTCAGCAGAAGGCGTATGGTAATGTCTGGCCAGGGGAAATCTGGGAAAAAATCCGTCACTTGTTGATCCAGTTTCAACTTACCTTGTTGTACTAGCAACAAGATGGCAGTAGCTGTCAGCGGCTTGGACACCGAAGCCAGTTCAAACTGGGAGCTCATTTTCAGACTATCCTTTCGCAAATAATCCGCCCAACCAAAGTGATTCTCATAAATGATCTTTCCCTTCTTTGCAATCAGTACATTGCCGTTAAAGGCCGATTTGGCATGTAATTTTTGCATGAATTCATCGAGAGACTTATCGGCTTTTTTATGATCATAGATCAATCTAACACTATCCGTAACAGCTTGTTCGCGTTCTTTTTTCTGTTTCTTTTCTGCGGTAGATGAACAAGCGTTTATTGCTATAATAAAAAATAAGGCAAAAAGGATTTGAGGGAAGTAATGATGTTTCGACACAGGTATTGTTTCTTGCTTAAATAAACGTTCAAAAATAAAATGCCTAAATTGAAGAATTATTGTTTGAAAATCATTTTTAATTTGTAACGGAGTAGAGACACATTCGTTATGTGCCTCTGGAGAATATTTATACCTTTGTGGTATTTGAAAATATAAATCATTATGTCATATAGAATAGAGAAAGATACGATGGGCGAAGTGAAGGTTCCCGCAGAAAAATACTGGGGAGCGCAGACAGAACGTTCGCACGAGAATTTCAGAATTGGCCCCGAAGGGTCCATGCCAAAGGAAATCATCGAGGCTTTTGCCTATTTAAAGAAAGCGGCCGCCTATACCAATACGGATGCCGGCGTGTTGCCTGCTGAGAAACGAGACCTAATTGGGCAGGTATGCGATGAAATTTTAGAAGGAAAGCTTGACGACGAGTTTCCGTTGGTTATCTGGCAAACAGGTTCCGGCACGCAGTCGAACATGAATGTGAATGAGGTGGTTGCCAATCGGGCTCATGTTCTTCAGGGAAATAAGCTGGGAGAAGGAAAGACTTTTGTACATCCGAACGACGATGTAAACAAATCGCAATCTTCCAACGATACTTATCCTACCGCCATGCATATTGCGGCCTATAAGATGCTCATCAACACCACCATTCCTGGTGTGGAAAAACTACGTGACACGTTAAAGGAAAAATCGGACAAATTCAAGGACGTTGTAAAAATAGGACGTACCCACCTAATGGATGCTACTCCTCTCACGCTTGGTCAAGAATTTTCCGGTTATGTTGCCCAGCTGAATCACGGTCTTAAAGCTTTGCGAAACACGCTAGACCATCTTTCTGAACTAGCCTTAGGCGGCACTGCAGTAGGTACCGGCATCAATACCCCAAAGGGATATGACGTTGCTGTGGCCAAATACATTGCTGATTTCACTGGACTTCCTTTCAAGACAGCCGAAAATAAATTTGAAGCCCTGGCAGCGCACGACGCCATTGTGGAGAGCCATGGAGCCCTCAAACAATTGGCAGTATCGCTCATGAAGATTGCCAATGATGTACGGATGTTGGCTTCCGGACCCCGTGCTGGCATAGGTGAAATCTATATTCCAGAGAACGAACCCGGATCTTCCATCATGCCCGGCAAGGTAAACCCCACGCAGTGCGAGGCCTTGACCATGGTAGCCGCTCAGGTCATGGGCAATGATGTCGCCATTACCATAGGTGGTGCCACAGGACATTATGAGCTCAATGTGTTCAAACCCCTTATGGCAAGTAACTTCTTGCAATCGGCCAGGTTATTGGGTGATGCATGCGTATCATTCAACGATCATTGCGCTATAGGCATAGAACCAAATTACGAGGGCATTAAGAAGCACGTAAACAATTCCTTGATGCTTGTAACCGCACTCAATCCACATATTGGATACGAGAATGCAGCCAAGATTGCTAAAAAAGCACATAAGGAAAACCTGACCCTGAAAGAATCTGCTTTGTCTTTGGGACTACTCACCGAAGAACAATTTGATCAGTGGGTACGTCCGGAGGACATGATAGGTGGCTTGAAGTAAAGCATGGCAATGAAGCAAAAAAAAAGCACATGTCTGGTTTCAGTATTAGGCATGTGCTTTATTATGTACATAGGATGCAAAATGAGGCCAAACATACAAGGTGAAGGAGAGGCTTTCTTGCAGGGAGTATGGAAGCAAGACAGTGTCCCTATGCAAGATAAGCGACTAGCATACACCTTGTACGAAATGAAGTTCACCTGCGATTCTGTGTACATTTCCATGGATATGGTCAACAAAGCTTTGCTACATGCAGATAGCTGCACAAGGGACACTTCATGGAAAGAATATGCAAAGGGCGTCTACATTGTGCATCAGGATACCCTCATGATCGAAGCCTATTTTACGCAACAGAATGGCCGATACAAACAAGGAGGCTGCTATAGAACTGGGCAATACCTGCCTAAGTTTTCCATTTTTTCGCACAACGCCGATTCGCTGGTTTTGCGTGAAGAATACACGAACAAAACAGTATCCATGAAAAAGAGGCAGGACATTACCTGCGTTCCACAACCCTTGTAGAAAATAGATTGTAGCACATGAAAAGCCCCCTGTCCTCACTAGGCATATTGTTTGGCATTGTCATAAGCAGTTTTACCGTCCACGCACAAGACAAACCCAAAAGTTTGTACCGCCGTTTTATGGATGGCAAGCTAATGCAAAGCAATTTTGTACAGCAGTTCATTTCATCTGAGAAGGATACGTCCAGACACACATCGTTCTTGGTACTCCCAGCGCTCGGATATGCCCAAGAGACGGGATTAGAATATGGCCTATCGGGTGTGGTCAACTATAAGATGGACCGTTCAGATAGCTTGATACGCACTTCCAGCCTCCTGTTGATGGGAACCTTGACAGAAAAAGGACAATCCTATTTGAAGCTGCAATCCGACCTATGGACCAAAGGCAATACTTACCACGTGCTTTCCCTTATTCGATGGAGAAATTTCCCATTCAATTTTTATGGTGTAGGGGGAGATACCCACAAAGCAGATGAACAACTCATCACGCAAAAGCTATTCAGCTTTAACGTATTAGGAGAGCGGAAGATAGCTCCGCAATATTACGCTGGTCTCACTTTCCGTTACCAACAATATGATTACGTCAACAACGGTTCGCCAGGAATATTCGAATCTGGAAATTTCTATGGTCGCGACGGTGGCAAACTGATGGCAGTAGGCATATCACAAACGTTTGACAACAGAAACAGCAACGTATATACTACAAGAGGCTATCAATTGCAAGCCATCTATAGTTATGCCCCAGATTTTTTTGGTGGAGATAATTTCACTGGATCTGAACTAAGCCTCAACCTGAAAGCCTTTTATCCAGTATTCCCCAAAGTTACGCTCGGTATCCAGCTGACCTACGACGAACTTTTCGGCAATATACCCTTTTACCTTTACCCTCAGCTAGGCAATGACGAGGTGATGCGCGGTTACTATCAGGGACGTTTTCGGGACAAGACTTTGTTCACCTCCCAAGCGGAACTTAGGTATCGCTTCGTGAACCGTTTTGCCATTGTGGCTTTTGGGGGCGCAGGTACTGTTTATAGCAGTAAATTTGTCCTTTCGGGGCTGAAACCGAGTTTTGGTGGTGGAATACGATATTTCTTCGACATAAATCACAACAGTAGTGTGCGTATCGACTATGCTGTGGGAGAAAAACGAGCGGGAGAACCCCGTCAAAGCGGCGTCTATCTCTCTTTAGGCGAAGCGTTCTAACCCATTCTGGAAAACACAATCAAGCAATTAGAACCTTATCTTAAAATGTTCTTCCTCCCTGCCTTTTTTTAAGAATATTAGTCCCATGTAAAACAGGTCTATCGTAAGGTTAACTTTCGGATGTGCCTTGATGGTCTCCCATGTTTTTTTCATGTCATCGTTCCAGTAAATATCAACATATATTATTACAGAATGATCATTTACGTAGTTCAATGCCTCGGAAAGATAACACATGTTTGCCTCGTAATCATGATGCCCATTTATAAAAAGGAGGTCCAAAGTGCCCAAATCATTCAATAGCCGAGCTAGCGTACTGTTTGGTTCACCTACACTTAGGTTTATATTGGAAAGCTGCAATTGCTCAAACGTTTCTTCAGCCAATAGGGCTGTTTGCCCCTCTTCTATGGCATACAAGTGGCTTGCAGGACATGCCTTGGCTAGGTATGCCGTAGCGATGCCCATGCAGTCCCCTATCACCACCATGTTAGCAGGCTCAAAATGAGCGGACAAACGTGCAAGCAACTGTACTACACGAGGTGTTGGCAAGGCATTCTTAACTATTGCCCTATCATACCTGTAGAGCTGCTTACGCCTTCTTTCAATAGCAGCATCATACTGCTTCGGACTGAAATCGTATATCACCTCATCTACCAGCCGATATACAAATGGAGAATGTACGCCATGCCTAGTCTTTGCAGCGACAAAATGCGTCAAATAGTCCAAGAAAAACCTGATATTGGCCATGGACGCAAAGGTAAGCTTTTTGCGATGAATCACATTACTGGCAGATACTTCACAAAAACTCTTCGTTATTGTTGGAACATGGAAGGTTTGCTATATTTGTATATATGCTTAGCGAAAAAGAAATAAAGTCATTAATAGATCTGCTGGATGATCCCGATGAAGAAATCTACGGAATGGTGGAAGAAAAGATCCTCTCACTGGGAAGTCATGTAATAGAATCATTGGAGGAAGAGTGGGAAGGGGCTTTTGAACCTTTAAAGCAATCGCGTATAGAGTATCTCATCCATAAGATACAGTTCAGCCAGACAGTTACTTCTTTGCGTACATGGTACCTGGGAGGGGCATACGATTTATTGGAAGGTCTGCTCATTGTGAATCGCTACCAATATCCCGATAAGGATGAGCAGGAAATAATTAACATACTGGAAGAAATAAAACGCGATGTATGGCTTGAAATGATCTATAACATGAGCGCGGTGGAAAAGGTACGTCTACTCAACAACGTGCTCTACAATAAGCACGGCTTTCGCGGCAATACCAAGAACTACCACGATCCGGAGAATTCCTATATCGGCCGGGTACTGGAGACCAAACGGGGCAATCCTATTCTATTGGCTTCCATCTATTCTATCATAGCGCAAAAAGTCGATCTACCAGTGTATGGGGTCAACTTACCTAGGCATTTTATTTTGGCTTATCTTGACGAGGATGCCCATCACGAGAAGGAAGTTTTGTTTTATATCAATGCTTTCAATAGGGGACAGATTTTTGGCAAGCACGACGTATTTGCTTTCTTGAAGCAACTCAATTTACCAAATGAAAAGCATTTTTTTGAACCTTGTGATAACTTGGCTATCATTACCAGGGTATTGCGCAACCTACTGTCGTCATATAGCCAATCTGGCACGAGCGAAAAAGTCATGGAAATCCAGAGGCTACTCGATATACTGGGACAAGATTAAAAAGCGGAAAATTTTCCTTTTTTTATCTTTCTCTATCTAGCATCCAGGTGTATAAACTCGGGGGTCCGCGCAATCCCCGCACCAAATGTAAGCGTACCCAACGGAGTCGCATTGCCATTGGCCGTAGTGATATCAAACAGCAGGATACTATGGGCAGTTCTATCTGCTACGTAAAGCCTTTTCTTTGCACTTCTTTCATCTATGGCCACGTCTGCCGGATTGCTAAATCCGGTGATCGTTCGCGTGGGATTGACCTCTCCACCAGCTGAGAACTTGCTTTTTGCGTCTTCTATGATGAACACCTTGCCATCATTATCAGCTACAGCCAAAATGTCTAGGGAATCGCTGTAGCTAAGCCCCCGCAGGTCTGTAGCTCCAGCAATGGTAATGGACGACAGTATCTCTGGAGTAACGGTCGTATCCTCCCCTCCTATGCTGCTGTTAAGTCCTGCATATAACCTAATCTCATGTGCATTTCCAGACATGCTCACGAAAAGAGTATCATTGCTCGTATCTAGTCCAAAAGGTGTAGAGTTTGCGCCGGTATAGAAGCGTTTGGTAGGCCTGATATAATTTGTCAGCGATTGTGGCCCCAGATAAAAATGAACGTATCTGCCATTCAGGTCTGCTACGTATAATTGATTGACTCTGGTATTGCTACTGTTTAGGTAGCTGTAGAGTGCGATATCTCTAATACCATTGGTCACCAATGTATCTACAAAATAGGTGGAGGCACTAATAACGCCTGCATTGCTCAAGGTAAATGAGCGAATATATTTATCTCGGCTTCCTGCTTGAAACAATCGTGAAATATCGGCATTGAAAACCACTCCTCTACCATTGCCGTTGGTGGTTTGGCTATTATAGCCTAACACAGTGCCTCTTATGGCTCCGTCGATGATACTGTCCGCCGGATCAATGGCAACAATATTGTTATAGACTTCCGAGGTTCCATCATCTACATAAATATCCGAAAAGGAGACATACAACCTGGTTATCGGTACGATAGGAGCAATAGGTTCGTCATCTACTCGCTTGCACGAAACGATAAAAAATAATGATAGGAACAGGAAAAAAATATATTTGGCAATATGCAGCATCATCTTTCAACAATCAATACGCAAACATACTAAAAAGTGACCAAGGCACAATGCGCTGATCACTCTCCTTTTCTTGCAGTGAATATTATGACAATTACCTAACTGGCATATCTTTCTCCCACTTCTGTTTCTTTTTTCGCGCGTATTCCAGGTCTATCCAGAGCGATCCTATGGGCATACAAGCAAAAAAATAGGCCACCGCAAATGCGGTGGCCACTTATCAATTGATGTGTGTTTGGTGTCATGGAAACCACTCGATCGTCTCCAGCTTCAATTACTGCGCTAAGTCAAAGCGGTCGAGGTTCATTACCTTCACCCATGCGGCAACAAAGTCTTTTACGAATTTTTCCTTTGAGTCCTCACTGGCGTAAACTTCAGCTACAGCCCTAAGCTCTGAATTTGATCCAAAGACCAAGTCCGCACGAGTAGCCGTCCATTTCAGGTCGCCACTGGCACGATCACGTCCCTCAAACAATTCTTGACGCTCATCAGCTGCCTTCCAAACTGTCCTCATGTCCAGCAAGTTGACAAAAAAATCATTGCTGAGCACACCGGGACGCTCAGTGAGCACACCATTTCTAGAGTGATCAAAGTTAGTATCCAAAGCGCGCATACCTCCCACAAGCACAGTCAGCTCAGGAACAGTTAAGGTGAGCAGCTGCGCCTTATCGATTAGCAATTCTTCTGTCGATGAATAATACTTGGCTTTCCGATTGTTTCGATAGTTGCGGAAACCATCCGCTAGCGGTTCTAAAAATTCGAAAAGGTCCACGCCGGTTTGTTCCTGGGAGGCATCTACACGACCCGGCGCAAATGGAATTTCGATGTTGATACCTGCAGCCCTTGCCGCTTGCTCAACGCCTACTCCACCAGCCAGTACGATTAGGTCTGCCAGCGATACCTTGCCAGATGCCTGTTGGATTGCCTCCAATTTTGCCAGTACTCCCGCCAATTCCGAGGGATTGTTGACTTCCCAATCCTTCTGCGGGGCGAGACGAATACGTGCACCATTGGCACCGCCACGCTTATCTCCGCCACGGAAAGTGGACGCCGATGCCCAAGCGGTGGATACCAGCTGTGAAATTGTCAGGCCCGACGCAACAATCTGCTCCTTGAGCTCGGCAATGTCAGCGCCACTGGGAGCAGGCAAGGTTGCCTGTGGCAGGGGATCCTGCCAAATAAGGTCTTCCTTAGGCACTTCAGGTCCCAGGTAGCGGGACTTTGGCCCCATATCACGATGGGTAAGCTTGAACCAAGCCCTAGCGAAGGCCTCGGCAAAGGCTTGCGGATCGTGCTTGAAGCGACGCGAGATTTTCTCGTATACCGGATCCATGCGTAGCGAAATGTCGGTGGTCAACATCGTTGGCCGGCGCTTGGGCGAATCGGGCGTCGGGCCAGGGATAATGAGCTCGGCATCTTTGGCCTCCCATTGGATGGCCCCTGCTGGGCTACGGGTTTGCTCCCATTCGAACTTGAAAAGGTTGTCGAAGAAAAAGTTGCTCCACTGCGCCGGTGTCTGGGTCCAGGTAACCTCCAAGCCGCTGGACACGGTGTCGGCACCGTGGCCACTGCCATAGTCGCTGATCCACCCGAGCCCTTGCGCCTCGATAGAAGCTGCCTCCGGGTCTGGGCCCTTATGCGACTCGGGAGCCGCACCATGTGTCTTGCCAAAGGTGTGGCCGCCGGCGATCAGCGCCACGGTTTCCTCATCGTTCATGCCCATTCGGGCGAAGGTTTCGCGGATGAAGCTCGCAGCGGACAACGGATCGCCATTAGCATTCGGACCTTCTGGATTGACGTAGATCAATCCCATCTCGGTAGCCCCAAGATGATCTTCGAATGATTCTAAGGGACGGTGCTCCAACCAAGTTTTTTCGCTACCCCAGTTCACGTCCTCGTCGGGTTCCCAGACATCCTCACGACCTGCGCCGAAACCGAAAGTCCGAAAGCCCATGCTTTCCAAAGCCACGTTACCCGTGAGAATCAACAGGTCGGCCCAGGAAATTTTCTGCCCATACTTTTGCTTGATGGGCCATAGCAAACGGCGTGATTTATCGATATTGACATTGTCTGGCCAGCTATCAAGCGGAGCAAAGCGCTGCTGACCACGGCCTCCGCCTCCGCGACCATCAAATGCACGGTAAGTGCCGGCACTATGCCAAGCCATACGGATGAACTGCGGACCATAATGGCCGAAATCCGCTGGCCACCAGTCTTGCGAATCGGTCATCAATTGCAGCAGATCCTTCTTCAATGCGTAATAATCCAATTTCTTGAACTCCTCCCGATAGTCAAACTTTTCACCCAACGGATCGGATTTAGTGGAATGTTGGCGCAAGAACCCCACCTCCAGTCGGTTAGGCCACCAATCCTTGTTGGTTGTAGCTTTGCTATTTTGGTGTTGTGGAGCAGCCCCATGAAATGGGCACTTGCTGATGTTGCTAGAATCGTTTTCCATTTTCTTTTATTTTATTAAAAAATCAGTTGTTTAGTTTATGGCATATTGGCTCCTTGGTCATTGGTCAAAAATACTTTTTTATTTCATTGATTTAAATTGATTATCTCTATCTTTGTATAGATATAATCTATTTATATTTACAAACAAAATAAACAATATTTATACAATCAATTCACACCGTTTGCTTTGGCAGGCAGTGACACCAAAATAGGCATTATGACATTGGTTCAATTGGAGTATATCGTTGCCGTAGACAATTATAAGAGTTTTGTAAGCGCAGCGCAGCACAGTTTTGTTACGCAACCCACCTTAAGCATGCAAATACAAAAGCTAGAGGATGAGCTGGGTCTAAAGATATTCGACAGGAGCCGACAGCCCATTATAGCCACGGAAGCTGGGGCCGAAATCATCAAGCAAGCACGTATCGTATTGAACGAAACCAAGAGGATCAAGGAGATTGTAGCCGACAGAAAGGGAGAGATGGAGGGTGAGATACGATTGGGCATCATACCCACAGTCGCCCCCTATTTACTGCCACGTGTATTAGGAAATTTCATGGCGAAATATCCAAAACTGCGCTTAAAGATATGGGAATACACTACGGAGAAAATAGTGGATGAAATAAAGCGGGGCATGCTTGACTGCGGGATCCTTTCCACCCCCTTACATCAGACCAACATAGAGGAATATCCTTTATTCTATGAAGCTTTTGTCACTTACCTTTCAAAACACAGTCCGCTTCACGATAAAAAACTGGTGACGGCCAATGACATACTTGGCGAAAAACTATGGTTGCTCAACGAGGGGCATTGCATGCGAAACCAGGTAATGAATATTTGCAACAAAGAGCGGTCTATGCATCCAGATAAGCTGTTTGAGTACAACACGGGAAGCGTGGAAACCCTGAAGCGCATGGTAGACAGCAATAGCGGTGTAACCATCATGCCGGAATTGAGCATCTCTGAATTCAATGAAGAAGAGCTAGAAAACGTACGCTATTTCAAAAATCCAGAACCTGTTCGCGAGATCAGCCTCGTTACCAAGGGAGATTATCTAAAAACCAAAGCAATTGAAGCTTTAAAAGCCGAAATAATAGCGACATTACCCTCTCGTTACACCGGCAGGAGAAAGATGGAAGTAATGAGCATCAACTCTACCTAAGCATTGGGAAACTTGGGATCTTGGGCTTCGTTGCTAAGCTCGTAAGAGCGTTCACCATCTTCCTCGTCGGAGGTTTCTTCCAAGCGTACCTTTACGGCAATGGAAGAAGGTTGTATGCCCATTCCGAACATTTCCGCATTTTGTTTGGTAAATTCGGCTCCTAAAAATAGGATATTGGCCGCATAAAATATCCACAGCAAGATAATAATGAGCGTTCCTGCAGCACCATAAGCCGAGCCTGGAGCAGCCTGAGTCATGTACAGACCTATGCCCCATTTGCCGATCATAAAAAGGACGGCGGTAAAAAATGCCCCTGAACGGACGTCCTTCCACCTAATCTTTATATCGGGCAAGAATTTAAAAATACATCCGAACAGGAAGGAAAGGACCAGAAAAGACAACGTGTTGTTTACTATATCCAACACATAGAGCGTGGTAGTATCAAAGAGATTATAGCCAAATACAAATACATCGGGCAAATAGCTGACGATAGACGTGCTAAGGGCGGTGATGAGACCACTGGCGATAAAGGAAACGATCAGGATAAAACCTAGGGAAAGTACGATAGAAAAGGAAAGCAGCCGATCCAATAGCATCTTTACCCAACCCCGTTTTGGTTTGGGCTTCACATTGAAAATCATGTTGAGGGTATCCTGCATCTCGATGAACACCTTGGTCGAGGAAAAGGCGAGTGTACCAACACCGATAATGGTCGCTATGGAGGAGCCTCTTCCAACGTTAAGATTTTGCACAATGGATTGCACGGTCGCTGCGGCGTCTGGCCCAATCAGTTCATTCAGCTCGGTAAAAATCCTTCCTTGTGCCGCATCTTCGCCCCAAACTATCCCCACGATGGCCATAATAATAATGATCAAGGGGGCCAAGGCAAAAATGGTATAATATGACAATGATGCAGCCATCTTAGTAGCCTTGTCCTCGCCAAACGATACGCCTGTTGCCTTAAGCACGCTAAAAGCGTCAACATAAAATGCTTTGGTAAGTATCCTCATATAACAATCTCTGGGAGAAAGTGACCTATGTGGCTATCTGCTGGAGACAATCATTAGATCAAGATCTTTCGGGGTCATATTGAACTTCTCTGCCATGTCTGCATTTGTCAACTGTCCTTGATAAAGATATATGGCTTTTCTAATACCCGTTTTCTCCCAGATCAGATTCCATAGCCCGCCCTTCTCTCCGATATCTAACAAGATAGGCGTGAAAATGTTTGTGAGGGCGTAGGTGGCCGTTCTGGCTACCCTTGAAGCAATATTGGGTACACAATAATGAATGACATCGTACTTTCTAAACACGGGCTCTTCGTGGTTGGTCACTTTGCTCGTCTCAAAGCAGCCGCCTTGGTCGATGGAGACGTCAATTAGCACAGAGTTCGGTTTCATCTTAGATACGGTCTCTTCGGTGACGATACAGGGGCATCTGCCACTCGGAGAGCGCATGGCACCGATGACGACATCGCAACTTAACACGGCCTTTCGCAAAACGATGGGCTGAATGACCGAAGTGAACACCCTATTACCTATGTTTGTCTGCAAACGCCGTAGACGATAGACCGAATTGTCGAAAACCTTGACCTGTGCGCCAAGTGCAATAGCCGTACGAGCAGCATATTCGCCTACAGTACCTGCGCCAATGATGACAATTTCGGTAGGCGGCACGCCGGTAATACCACCCAACATCAACCCTTTTCCATTAAAGATATTACTGAGGTATTCGGCAGCGATAAGCACGGATGTTGTGCCCACTATCTCGCTCATGGCGCGCACAACTGTAAGAATATTGCCTTCGTCCCTTAGGTACTCGTACGATAGCGCCGTTATTTTCTTGTTCATCATGGCCTTTAATGTTTCCATCGTCATGAAGGAAGGTGGCTGCGAGGAGAACAGTACCTGTCCAGGTTTCATCAGCGCGATTTCTTCCAATGTGGGGCCATTTATTTTTATGACGATGTCCGCCTGCATCACCCTTTCTTTCTCATATACGATGTTTGCACCCTGCTCGCTATAGTGGTGGTCCAAAAAATTGGCCCCATCGCCTGCACCAGATTCTAACAATACCTGATGCCCATTCTCTACCAGAAGTGCCACAGAAAGTGGTGTGAGCGGTATTCGATTTTCTTGATAGCTGATTTCCTTTGGAATACCGATGCATAAGCTATTTTTCTTGCTGCCGGTTTCTAATAAGGCCTCCTGCGGCTGCATCATGGCCTGTCTTGCCAGTTTGGACAATTCACTCATATATGTGTGGGTCTGCTTTACTCGAAAGTGGTGGGAAATTTACGCAAAAAAATCAATATATCCGATTAACTGGCTTCATTAATTTCCAAGGTAATTAGCCTGGATCTATCTGCTTGCGTCTTCATGTGAATTTTGATGTGATCTGGTGGCCATAGATTAGGAATTTTTTCTGACCATTCTACAAAACAAAAATGCCCCGAATAGAAATAGTCCTCATAGCCCAGGTCATAGGCTTCGGTCTCGTCGCGAAGACGATAGAAATCAAAATGGTATATCACCTCACCCTCTTTGCCCATATACTGATTAACTATGGAAAAAGTTGGGCTTGAGATATCTTGCGCTGGCACGCCAAGCGCTTGGCATAATGCCTTAATAAGCGTTGTTTTACCTGTCCCCATATCTGCAAAAAAAAGAAATACCGCAGGACGGCGAGTATATTTCAATATTTCCTCAGCCACCTGCGGTATTTCGTCAATGCCCTTTGCTATCAGTACCATAAGGCACAAAGGTAAGCAAAGCTTTTATTTGGGACTATATGTAATGCATGGAATAATCATCTCCTCCAACGAAATGCCTCCATGCTGGAACGTCTCGTTGAAATAATTCACAAATTGATTGTAATTATTAGGATAAACAAAATAGGTATCTTCCTTGGCAAAGATAAAGCTGGAGCTTACGTGCAGCTTGGGCAGTTTTGCATCTTGCGGATTTTTCACTAGAAATACATCTTTGTCTATGTAATTCAGGTTCTTCCCTTGCTTGTAACGTAAGTTGGTATTTGTATTCCTATCTCCTATTACCTTGCTTGGATGCCTTACCTTGATGGTACCGTGATCGGTCGTAATGACAACTTTTACATTTTTGCTCGCCAGCCACTTCAGCGCGTCTAATAAAGGCGAGTGCTGAAACCATGAAAGTGTGAGCGAACGGTAAGCCGCTTCGTCATTCGCCAATTCGCGAATCATGGCCATATCCGTTCGAGCATGGCTCAACATATCCACAAAATTGTAGACCAACACATTGAGTTCATTGCCCATGAGATTGGGCAAGATATCTACGACATCCCTGCCTTGCTCCAAGGTCAATATCTTGTTGTAGGAAAACTTACATTCTTTTCTGACGGTGCTTTTTATCAGTGCCGAAAGAAACGCTTCTTCATGTAGGTTTTTCCCTCCTTCATCTTCGTCGTTTTGCCATAACTGCGGAAACTGACGCTCCATGTCAGAGGGCATCATGCCACTGAATATCGCATTTCGAGCATATTGCGTGGCTGTAGGGAGTATACTATAATAGGTATCTTCCTCATCTATGCGGTAGTAATTTGCCAACACATCATTGATGACTTTCCATTGGTCATACCGCAGATTGTCTATCAGAAAAAAGAAAGTGGGTCTGTTGCTCTCCAACTGAGGAAAGACCTTCTTCCGGAGCAACTGAGGGGAGGTAAGGGGTCCGCTATCTGGGTCTTTCACCCATTTTAGATAATTCTTTTCAATAAACTTGGAGAACTGTGCATTGGCTTCCGATTTCTGCATGGTGAGGATTTCGTGCATACCCTCATCCTCTAATTTTTCAAGTGAGATCTCCCAATACACCAATTTTTTGTACACCTCTGCCCATTCCTTATAGTCCAAGTTATCGTTCAGCGTCATGCCCAGGTTACGAAACTCCTGCTGGTAGGCCATGGATGTCTTTTCACTCACCAATCGCTTGTTCTCGGTCAGCTTTTTTATCGTCAACAAAATCTGCTTTGGATTGACTGGCTTAATAAGATAGTCGTCTATTTTTGACCCTATGGCATCCTCCATTAGGAATTCTTCCTCGTTCTTGGTAACCATCACCATAGGCACCAAGGGGTTTATATTTTTGAGGGTGCTCAATGTTTCCAATCCCGTAAGTCCGGGCATATTTTCGTCGAGAAATACCAGATCGAAAAAGGAGTTTTTAAAAGCCTCCACGGCATCGTGTCCATTGGTCACAGTCTTAACGTAATAGCCCTTTTCGTTTAGAAGCATGATGTGGGGTTTCAACAGATCAATCTCATCATCAGCCCATAATATATTTGTTTCTTGCATGTGTAAGTTCCTTTACTTTTGTTGTAATGATCAAAAGGTATAAGGTACGAACTTAACAAAATGTTTTTGATAGACACCCTTTTTTAACATATCTTAACAGCAAGTATATAGATCTACTTTTTGTCATAGTTCTGCATTACCAGTTCAAAGTAACGGATCATCCTATTGAAGTTCTCAGTGCTGATTGACTCGTTCGTGTTGTGAATGCTCTGCTGCTCATCGGCATCTAAAGCAACTGGCATAAACCTGTAAATATGGTCGCTGACAATTTCGTATTTATAGGCATCCGTACCCCCAATCGTTAGATAGGGAGTCACAACAGCATCGGGAAAAACCGTATTGATACTTTCTTTCATCACCTCATATGCGCGCGTATCAGTTGGCGATACCTTAGATGCTTCGCGTGTATTGCTCACTTCTTCTATCGACACCTCAAATCCTTCACATGCCTTCTCAAGGTGCTCTCTGACGTCGGCAACGCTGTTGCCAGGCAAAATCCTGAAATTCACCACAAATTCAACCTCGGGCGCCAACACATTCGAAGCATCGCTTCCCTTCATCATTGTAAGTGCCGTAGTGGTCCTAGTCAATGCATTGGTCGCGTTGTTCTTCGCCAGGGAAGACAGCAGCACGGGTTTCAACAACCATTGGTTTGCAATGGCCAATCGATTGGCATAAGGCATCATACCGCCCACGTTGTCCAGAAAATTGGAGATGATCGGTATGACCATCGGCTTCATCTGGTTGTTTTCCAGCCTTTGCATGATGATTGCCGCCTTGCCTATCGCACTTTGCAAGGGTGGCATCGAAGAATGCCCTCCCAGGCCTTTTACCTTCACCCTGGCCGATAGGAAACCTTTCTCGGCACAGCCAATGAGTGCCACATCCGAGGTGATCCCCTGAATACTGCCTTTTGTCGAGATAATCCCACCCTCATCATAAACGGCATCGAAATGTAGCCCTTTCGCCTTAAAGTCTTCGGCAATCTTTGACGCGCCCTCAAGCCCGCCCACTTCTTCGTCAAAACCGAACGCAAGATAGATATCCCTTTGAGGCCTTGGCCCGTTTGCAATGATCTTGTTGATAGATTCCATAAGGCCAAACAACATCCCTTTCATATCCAAAGTTCCTCGTCCGTATATCCTTCCATTGATTACCGCTCCTGAGAAAGGAGCTTGTATGGAGGCGTCCAGACTGTCTTGCCCATCATAATTCCAAGCGGGCACGACATCATAATGAGAAAGGAATAAAATAGGTTTTAGATCCGGATTTTCGCCTTTTAACCTGAACACCAAACCATGGTTGTTTATCTTGTAATGTTCCGTTTTTTGGTATATGCGGGGATACGTTTTTTCCAGATAGGATGCAAATTCATCAAAGGGGGCATAATCGAACTCGGCATAATCCGCATTGGAAACACTGGGGATTCTGATGCCTTCAGAAAATCGTTGAATGGCAGCATCAGAAATTGGGGCTACATTTTCACCCGTGGGCCTTTCACTTGTGTCTAAAAAGGGATGTACTGCCGTTTTGATCAATAAAACTGCGACAAGTACGACCAATAACAGCGCTATGCCAATGACGATCTTTTTCATAATCCAAAAAATATTACCCAGTTTCGGAGGTTTATGCAAATTGAGAACTGATTCAAATGTACATGAAGTTTTTGGAAACTGCACACAGATGTATAAAAATGAACGCCAAGGCCTGTTATTGGTTCCTAAAGTGCCCTAAGAAACGAAAAAAGCCGTTTTTCCTTGCGGGAAAACGACTTTTCTGTTGGCTATAGAAAATGGATATTCAGCGAAGTGTAGGGTTGGATGCGTTTGAAGTCTTTATAATTGTAGGTATAGAGGCCGGAGCAATGTTGTTCAGCAATTGCGGTATGAATACAGTCATTAAAATCCTTAAAACCGATGGTCTTTGCCAGTTCCAACGCACGCGTAAATTCAATAGAACCATAGGCTACGGGCAAGGAAGACATCAATGTCATCAATTTAGCGGATATAAAGTCGGCAGGCTGGTCAAGTTTGGCCAGAACAAACCCAACTTCCTGTATATTGAGCCATGAAATTAGAAACGTATCGTCAACGATCATTTTTTCGATCAGATCATTAACCTTCAAGTGCAAACCCGGGTTTTGATTAACCAGCGAGTGAATCAGCACATCCGTATCAATATAATTCATATTAGATACCGTCCGGGTTATGCGCACTGTCGATTAAACCACGTATATCCATATTTGGGGAAATAACTGGAGCATTTTGTCGGTTGTCCTTAATCATTTGCAACAAACCTTTATTTGCCTCTTTGGGCAACCTTTCTTTTTTCTGATCCACGGATTTAACAATGATCTCCACCTCCTGTCCTTCAAACAAAGTCTTTAAGGATTTTAGAAAGGACATACTGATCTCTTTGGCCTTTAAACGATATGTCGTTTGCATAACAATTTCTTTTGATTATCAAAAGTACAAAATTATTCACAAAACGTCTGTGTTCGTCTTCTGGTAGGAAAAAGGGAGTTGCGACCTTTTTCCTACCACGGCACGGCCATTCCCCAACGGGGTGTGGCTGTTCCGTGGCAAGTTATTTTTGTGGGTGCGGGATTGAGGAACGAAAACCGTACGTACAAAAACACAACTTGCAAGTACAAAACAATAGAGAGGGATTATACCAAAATGTGCTGAAACAGCATATAAAGCAAGCTATCCGTATAACCGCGTATTGGGTATATATGAACTTTCAAGTGGAGGTATAGATGGAGTTACCGTTGACCAGCGTGCCATATTTGCAGCAGCGTTAAAAGCCAATGCAACACAGATCATACTGGCGCATAACCACCCTAGCGGAAATCTAAAACCAAGCCGAAACGATATACAGACAACCAAGCGACTGGTGGAATGTGGCCATATCATGGGCATAAAGGTGATAAAGCATCTAATCATTACGGTGGACGGATATTCCAGCATGTGTGACGAGGGGTTGATGTAAAATGGCATAATGGCTAAACATGGCTCTTGAAACTTTTGGGGTTTCACCGCCCGTTTAGCCATTGCTATCACAACACAATCTAGGTGGGTACACAATCGGGAGGAACAACAACCATATGAACGGCAGGAAAAATGGCATTCCGCACTCCCAATCTTGGCAATACGGTCGCCAAATATGATTTGTCACCCGTATTGCTTTGCGAAAGGTCGTGCTTCATAAAAGCTCACTTGGATTTCGATCTATGTTCCATAGAACAAAATCCAACCGCTTTTCTTGATTTTGCTCGCCTGCGCATTCATTCGGGCCGCACTGCTGTCACCATTTTTGGTCAAAAATATCGCCAACAGCTTGTATTGCCCTATTGGAGCAACATATCGTTTGACCGCTCTATCGAGCTTTACTCAAACGACCCTCATTCAACTCGCCACGGCTCGAAAGCCTATATTGCGACAAGAAAACAAATTGTATCTTTGTTAAACACTAAAAAGGGAGGTAAATATACTCTGAAAAATGAAACAAGAAATGAGACAAAACCACTAAAAACCGATGCTTTTCAAGGTAAAGCAATATATGAACTATTTTTTGAACCGCAAAATTTTGCTCCGTTAGTATTTGTTACGGTTTTGTGTTGATTTGATTGTGTTGTTACGGATTGTAACATGGATAGGTTTTTGTTTAGGTTGTGGGCTTTGGTTAGTAAAATACTTTTTAGAGTTTTTCGACGTACTTGCTTATTCTATCTACGAGCAGTTTTGGAAACGACCGGAGCTAATAATTTTTTGGTTTTAGTGTACCGTATAATGCGACGGAATCCGCCAATTTTTCAACATCCATTGTTTCGGCTTTTTTCAAGACATTTCTTAGAACCTCCAGTTTATCCTCTGCAAGCTTGTCAAGGTTATTGACCAAATCGACCAAAAGAAATTCGGTTGTGAGTTTATTTGGGAAATGGTGCTTGATTTTAAAGTCGAATTTCCGATTGCCAAGCGTAAACTCACCATGTCGCTTTTGGTTATATACTCTACGTAAGTTATACAGTTGGGTTGTGCCAACACCCAGACCATTATATGAATTTGGATAGATCAGCAAAAAGCGGTCATCTTTCAAAAAGCTACGAACCAAAACATCTTCTTCCGGTGGAGTTTTGCCAAAAGCCGTTTCTTTGGGATAGTAATATACTCCTTGCGAAAGTTTTTGGAGTGTACCATCCTTTAGCAACTCATCAAGATGCCTATCTACAGACTTTGACCACTGTGCCAAATCTGTCCTACGATAGACCTCTCCTTGTTTTAAACGTCTTTTTAATTCATCGAGCTTTGCCATCACCAAACCCTTTATATACCAACATCCGAAACCTTCATGAAATGTAAAAATATTAATTGAAAATTAATTCAAAAAGTAATGGTTTTCCCTTTGATATTAAACAGGTTAATATGCAAACATCATTTGGTATTTGTCACAAATATTGTCAACATTTGTGACACAATTGCATATAATATAGATTTTAACGCCAAACACAAACAGTGACTCGCAAAGAAAACAAACATAGTTGAGCAAACACTTGTTTTTATTTCGTATTTTTGTAGATATATCGAGAAAATAAGGATTAAAATGATACATTATCTCAAAATAAAGAATTTTGGCCCTGTAAAAAACGAGGCAGAAATCAGCTTTGAGGTTGCTGATAGCATCCAGGAAGATGCCTATGAGATAACGATGGGCGATGGGCGGAAATTGTTGAAGTTGGCCTACATTTATGGGGCCAATGCTTCGGGCAAGACTACGATTTTAAAGGCGTTTGATTTTCTACGCAAAATCCTCTTGTATCCTGCTGGAGATAAATCACAGGGGCTTTCGTTTGATCCTTTTCTGTTTTGTGAAGATGCCTATTCAAAGCCTTCTTATTTCGAGTTGTCTTTTTATGTGGATGATCTCCGTTATTTATATAAATTGAATTTTACCAAACATTCCATACTGGACGAAAAACTTTTGTTTTATCAAACGGTCAGGCCAACGGAACTTTTTTCAAGGCAAACCGATCCGGAAAAGCGATTAGCCAAAATTCAGTTTGGGTCCAAAGCCAAGGTACCGGCAAGGGAAAAAGATTTATTGGAAAGCAACACCTTGCATAATAATACGGTGCTTGGGGCATACGCCAAAACAAACGTTGATATACCGGAGCTCGAAGAATTGAATAAATGGTTCAGTACCTACCTTCTTGGTATGGTTACATCGGCGCATGACCTTACCGAGATTACGGCCAAACTTATCGACAAGAACCCTACTATCAACGATTGGATAAATACACTTTTGTACAAAGCGGATAACCAGATAGCGAAAGTATTAGTACCTGATTGGAACGATTTGATAGCGATACCTCTCGATGACACTTTTCAAAATGAATTTCAAGGTACAATCTTGCAACAGGGCAGTTATTCCAGCAAAACGACAATTGGGTCTTCAAGTGGGGAAAAAGCTAATCCAATCAAGTTTTATGGTGGGTCAAATGAACGGAGAATTGAGTTTTTGCACAAAATAGGGAGTGGCGATATATATCCCTTATCCATACAAAAGGAAAGTAGCGGAACTAAAAGGTATTTTGGTTTGGGTGGCCCTCTCTATGAACTGATACACGGCTCACATTTGCTTTGCATCGACGAATTGGAAACGTCATTGCATCCCGATTTGATGAAGCATTTTTTACAGGTTTTCCTAATGAACTCTACGAGGTCTCAATTATTGATTACCACGCATAACCTTTCGTTGATGGCCGATCCCGATTTCATACGCAGGGATGCGTTATGGTTCAGCGAAAAAGAAAGCGACGGGTCTGTTTCACTTTTCTCTGCGGCAGATTTTGATACCACAACCCTACGGAAAGATGCCAGCTTAATCAACGCTTATAGAACGGGGAGATTGGGCGCCAAGCCAAACTTAGGGTCTCCATACATCATCGTAGCGGACTAACATGGCCAGACATACCAGGAACAAAAGAACCAATAAAACGGTAGCGTTGGTAGGCGATGGCCAAACGGAACGTATTTATTTCGCCAACGTACGGGATACGGATAGACCGTCCAATCTCGATATTTTCCCCGATTACCCAAGAAAAATCGGCAGCTACAAAGGTGTTCTGGAAAGGGCGGTAACCTTGAAAAACACTGGCTACGATCATGTTTATGCTCTGATAGACATGGATAAGATTATCAATGAAAATAGAATGGCCGAGTATCATGCCAACAAGCAGTCTGCCGAACAATCTGGGGTGACCATATTGGAGAATAACCCCTGTTTTGAAACATGGATATTACTTCATTTTTCGTCAACAGGGAAGCTATTTACCAGTTGCGACAATGTTATTGCGGAGATCCGAAAGCCGGGAGCAATTGCAAACTATGAAAAAGGTGAACGCTACCTTACTGGATTAAAACCTTATGAACGTTATAAGAAGCTGTTAAAAGAAAATGCGATTCCTAATGCCAAGAAGCTCGAAGTTCAGAGAGACGGGCGAAGTGACCGCTATCCAAGGGCCGAAACTTTCCGTTTCTTTGAATGGTATTTTGAACATTATAATGTATGAAATAATCGGATATACGCGAATTGTGATTTTATAATAGGATAATCGGAAAAAATCCTATTATTCTATTATAGCATATGCTGTTCAATTTTGTTTTTTCCTGTTATTCGCGGTCACATTTCTTGCTAATCAAAAAACTTACCTGTGCTGTTTTTGGCTTGACGGCTAAGAAGAACATTTGTCCATGTAAGCTATTTTGCTTACATTATCTATATGTCCCTGTCGGATTAAGTAATAGTGGCTATTTCAGTTTCCTTAAACTATAAGTTGACAGAAATTTGTTTCCATAATTCAGCAAAAATGATGAATTATGGAAACAAACTTTACAATATCGATTTTGCCACTTCATCACAAAATTGCATTTACATCCACCCGAAGACAGCATACCTCTCATCCAAAAGCGCTTTATACTTTTGCTTGTATTCTTCCGATAAAAAAGAATTATTGACCCATCGGATGGCAATTGACTTGTTTTTCTGGAAGCGCTTTGCGATACCAGCAATTTGTTTGTCATTCAATGCCAGCACTTTTCCCAAACGTTCAAAATGCTCCCACCGCAACTTTCTTTTTTTCCCTTCCAAAGTCAAGGCCAATTCTTCGGTATCATCAGGATTTACGATGGCGACGTTAAGCAGATCATACGCAGGTGCCAAAGTCCATTCGTTTTCCCAGTTTATCATCGAAAAGTTTTTCAGGTGCATATCGTTATTTCCTGTCAGGAAACAGAAGATTGCCAATTCCAAAAAATAAACTTTGTCCAACAGTGTGTTGCTGGAATAGTTATCCAATGCCTTTCCGATTTTTTCCATAGAACTCTTGTATTTGTCGACAGCTTCGGTAATCTGGAACATGTCGAGCATATGGATTTTCTCTTCGGCATCTGTCCTGTCTATGCGTTTTGTAATATAAGATAGCTCTCCCGATTGCAAGCGGATCAAACTCGATTTGACAACATTTATCCCAAAGGCTTCGGCGATGCGCATAGTGACATGTTCGTTCTCCGGCATTTCCCTAAAATGATCGGACGGTGGTTTGAAGATATAGTTACCTCCCAATGCACCCACGACGGTCAAACGCCCTTTGTTTCCATTCTGAATAGTTTCTTTCACCAAGGACAGGGAGAGTTTTGGTTGTACACCGGGAACTGCTACACTTCTTTCCACTATGTTCTTAGCCAACTCTACCATCTGTGCCAGCGAATGTTCGAACAGCGGCTGTTGTCTGGTTCCAAAAAAATCCAGACTGCATTGCTCATGAAAATCACCCGACGAACCGTCATCCAATGGCCTATAGCAATATAAACATCTTCTATTCTTCATCTCCGTTTGATATGGGTTGAATACTAACCGCTCCGATACAGTTTTGACAACAGGCCAAAAGCAAGCCCATTCGATCGTTTGGGTTGATTTTCCAGCTTTTGGAAGCAATATCCAATAACCATCCCTCTGGTATCAACCCTTCAAAAAAGGACGGCAGGCGTTTGTCTACATAAGGTTTGGAGCTTACCGGCATCGTAAAGGTTAGAAATCGTTTTGGATGTTCGCTAATATACCTTTCATCGTATTGGAAGATATATTCTCCATCATCCGTTTCCGTGAGGATTCCCGCTAAAAAGTCTTGATAGTATACCGCTGCTTTTCTCATCTGCTCTATTTGTTTATATCGGATATATCCCTTTCACTCACAGGTACCAGTGTATGCCCAAACATTTTGAGTACTTGGTTTACTTTTTCGAGATTGAGGTTTTCCTTACCCTGCTCTATTTTCCGGATTACGGTGAGTGCTACTCCTGCCCGCTCAGCAAAAGCCTCTTGGGTGAGGTTTGCCTGCTTCCTTTTTTCTTTTACAAAATCTGCCAATCGCCTCATGATTATATGCTTTTGCAACGAAATTAAACAAATTTAATGAATTATATGCAAAAACATATAAAAATAAATTTATATATATTTTTATATGCGATAGCATATAAAAAAACTATGATATGGGAATGTTTATTTTGCAGTTTCAAAACAACAAAACAGTGGTAATATTAAAGTTTTGAAACAACACTTTGGATTTTTTAAGCTCAACGCTACCATTAATTAAGCTCAAATTGACATCGTTTTGAACTCTAAATCAAATGGAAATGAGCTTATCTTGATGGAGAGTTATATAACCGTGTTCTTTCGATTGGTAATTGGCGCCTGCCCGGAGAAAAATGGAGTTGCGACATTTTTCCTTTCCCGGTACAGATCTGCGACAACGGAGTCGGGACGTTCCTGGGCAAGTTCGGTTTTTGTTGGGTGCGGCCGAGGTACGAGGGCTGTACGTACAAAAACACAACTTGCAAGTACCTTAACAAAAAGAGGGGTTTGTCACCCGTATTGCTTTGCGAAAGGTCGTGCTTCATAAAAGCTCACTTGGATTTCGATCTATGTTCCATAGAACAAAATCCAACCGCTTTTCTTGATTTTGCTCGCCTGCGCATTCATTCGGGCTGCACCGTTGTCACCATTTTTGGTCAAAAATACCGCCAACAGCTTGTATTGCCCTTTTGGGGCAACATATCGTTTGACCGCTCTATCGAGCTTTACTCAAACGACCCTCATTCAACTCGCCACGGCTCGAAAGCCTATATTGCGACAAGAAAACAAATTGTATCTTTGTTAAACACTAAAAAGGGAGGTAAATATACTCTGAAAAATGAGACAAGAAATGAGACAAAACCACTAAAAACCGATGCTTTTCAAGGTAAAAAGCACAGAAATAACATGAGACAACTAACAAGATTTGACAATCAAATCACGAGCAAGAGGACTATCGTAAAAAGCTGAAATTAAGTATTTAAGCATAAAAAAAGCCGTTTTCCCTTATGGAAAAACGACTTTTTCGATTTGTGCGCCCACCTGGGCTCGAACCAGGGACCAAAAGATTATGAGTCTTCTACTCTAACCAACTGAGCTATAGGCGCGGCAACCATTGCTGATTTGCGAGTGCAATTTTACATATTTGTAGTCGAATTCTAAAATTTAAAATGCAAAATATTAAAAATATCATCTTCGATTACGGCAATGTAATCTTCAAAATCGACTTTAAAAAGGCACAAGATGCCTTTAGGGATTTGGGTATCAAAGATGTAGAAAAAGTATTTACCCACACTAGCCAAAGTGAACTTTTTGATGCCTTTGACATGGGAAAAATCTCGGCCGTTGAGTTCAGGGACGGTATCCGCCGCATTACCGGCAAGGCAAACCTTTCCGATGAGGAGATAGACCGAGCCTGGAATGCCTTACTCATAGGAGTAGTAGATGGCGCACACGACCTGCTGTTGCAATTGAAGGACAAGTACCATATTTTCTTGTTGAGCAACAATAACGAAATCCATTACAAATACATTATGGACTATCTAAAACGGGAGTTTGATCTGGATGGAAATGCCGGTTTTTTCATCAAGGATTATTATTCTCACCTCATGGGCATGCGCAAACCCAACAGCGACATTTTTGAATATGTACTGAAGGCTCATGGACTGCAACCCGAGGAAACCCTCTTTATTGATGATAGTCCGCAGCATATTGCTACAGCTAAGCAACTGGACATCCACGCCGAATTGTTGACGGCCCCAGACACGCTGGAACTGCTTCTCACCCGAAAAGGGATCGTTTAGGGCGACGGCCAATAAGGAAGCTACCGAAAGCGCCTTAAACAAATGGTGCATTGGCTTGTTCTCTGCTATGACAAAAGTGTCAACAGGCTCAATCGACATCATCTATGAAAAGGAAAATATACCCAGGTAATCCTTATCCCCAAGGGGCCACATACGACGGCAAAGGAGTGAATTTTGCCCTATTTGCACGCCATGCAGAGTCAGTAGAGCTATGCTTATTTGATTCTGACAAGTCCGATGCCCATGAAGAGCGCATCAGCATAACGGAGCGCACACACGATATTTGGCATATCTATCTACCGGGGGTAAGACCCGGTCAAAAATACGGTTACCGAGTGTATGGGCCGTACAGACCAGAGGAAGGGCATCGCTTCAATCCGCACAAACTATTGATAGACCCTTATGCCAAGGCCATAGCAGGGGCCATCCATTGGCATGAATCCATATTTGGATATGATATAGACAATGAAGAAAAGGACCTGAGCTTCAACGAGCAGGACAGCGCTCCCTATGTGCCAAAATCGGTGGTGGTGAGAAATACGTTTAACTGGGGCGACGATGCCAGACCCAATACCCTATACCATAGGACGATTATTTACGAAACACATGTAAAAGGCTTCACTTTCACGCATCCCGACATTCCAGAGGAAATAAGGGGGAGCTATGCCGCCATAGGTCATCCTGTCACCATCAAGTATCTAAAAGATCTAGGTATTACCGCCATAGAACTATTGCCTATACATCAGTTTGTCAATGACGGCCACCTGCAGGAGAATGGCCTCAACAATTACTGGGGCTACAATACCATTGGCTTTTTTGCGCCAGACGTGAAATACAGCTCCAGTGGCGTAAATGGCGAACAAGTTGTCGAGTTCAAGCAGATGGTAAAGAACCTGCACAAGGCAGGCATCGAAGTTATCTTGGACGTGGTGTACAACCATACGGCAGAGGGCAACCAGCTAGGGCCAACACTTAGTTTCAAGGGCATCGACAATCGCTCTTATTATCGCTTGATGGAGGATATGCGCTATTACAGGGATTATACGGGCACAGGCAATACGCTGAATGCTAATCTGCCCAATGTGCTGCAACTGATCATGGACAGCTTGCGCTACTGGATCTTGGAAATGCATGTGGACGGTTTTCGCTTCGACCTGGCGTCCACGCTGGCCCGTGAGTTTCACGACGTCAATAAGTTGAGCGCCTTCTTCGATATCATCCACCAAGACCCTGTTATCTCCCAAGTGAAGCTCATTGCCGAGCCTTGGGATGTGGGTGAAGGGGGCTATCAGGTAGGAAATTTCCCTGCTGGCTGGGTAGAGTGGAACGGCAAGTATCGCGATTGCATTCGCGACTACTGGCGAGGTGAGGACAGCAAATTGGGCGAGTTTGCCTTTCGGTTTACCGGCAGTTCCGATCTGTACGAGGACGACTATCGCAGACCTACCGCCAGTGTCAACTTCATCACGGCCCATGATGGTTTTACCTTGAACGACCTGGTTTCCTACAACGAGAAGCACAATGACGCCAATGGGGAGGGCAATAGGGACGGTGAAAGCCACAACCGTTCGTGGAATTGTGGGGAAGAAGGCGAAACGGACAATCAAGACGTGCTGGCACTACGTGAAAAACAGAAACGGAATTTCCTGACCACCTTATTCCTTTCCCAAGGCATTCCCATGCTCTTGGGGGGGGACGAGATGGGGCGTACCCAATTTGGAAACAACAATGCCTACTGTCAAGACAATGAGATATCTTGGTATAAATGGGATCAGGCCGATGCCGATTTACTATCATTTACCAAGAAATTAATTCAATTTCGTAAGGATCACCCTACGTTTTGCCGACGCAAATGGTTTATGGGGCAAGAAATCAAGGGTGCAGGCGTGGAAGATATCGTGTGGTTTCTACCCGAGGGCAGTATGATGCCCGAGGAAGCTTGGGCCACGGATTTTGCCAAATCACTGGCCGTATACTTAGATGGAAGAGGGATTCGATCCGTCGACCAGAAAGGCAGGAAAATCTTGGATGATCATTTCTATGTGGTCTTCAACGCACACTATGAGTCCATAGACTATAAGCTTCCCGAAAAAAAATATGGGCGCACATGGACAAAGATCTTGGACACGTCCGATGCCCAAGTGGGCGACGAGGAAAGCTACAAACCTGGCGATGTGGTGAAGGTCGACGGACGATCGATCGTGCTATTACATGCTCCGCTAAACGGAAAGAAAAAACGAGGAAATCGCAACTCATAATCTCGGACAAATGAAATGGCAAACTGACAAAAGGACATTGGGTGTCAATGTCACCGCATCTGAAGGCACGTTAGTTACTGTTTGGGCTCCATTGCAGGAAGATGTCGTTATTGTGCTGGAAGATGGGACGGTACGAAAGCTGAATCGAGATAAAAAAGGGTATTGGAAAACCACGCTGAACGAGTCCTTGGTAGGCCATAAATATAAATTTAGGATCAATGGCGAGGATACGTTCCCCGATCCTTGCTCGCTCTATCAACCTGATGGAGTGCACGGTTATTCGGAAATAACGGACTTGAACGAACACCAATGGCAAGACACCAATTGGCGAAATTTTCCACAGGAAGATTATATTCTCTATGAACTGCATGTGGGGACCTTCACACCAGAGGGAACTTTCGATGCAGTCATAGGCAAGTTGGATTACTTGTCCGACCTAGGTGTCAATGCGATAGAGGTCATGCCCATCGCCCAGTTTCCCGGGGATAGGAACTGGGGATACGATGGCGTTTTTCCCTACGCCGTGCAGCATAGTTATGGTGGCCCAAAGGCATTTCAGCGCTTGGTGGATGCTTGCCACCAAAAGGGCATAGCCGTGGTGCTGGATGTGGTGTATAATCACTTAGGCCCAGAAGGGAATTACCTGGAAACATACGCTCCCTATTTCACGGATAAATACCATACCCCCTGGGGCAAGGCGGTGAACGTGGATGATGCCTATAGCGATGAGGTAAGGCGCTACATCGTGGAGAACATGCTCCTATGGTTTCGCGACTTCCATGTCGATGCCCTTCGGCTGGATGCCGTGCACGCACTTAAAGATCTCGGGGCCAAGCACATTCTCCAGTCCATGCGCGAACATACCGATCTTCTTAGTAGCCATACGGGCAGGAATTATTATCTTATAGGGGAATGTGATCTCAATGATGTACGTTATATTAACGAGGCAAAAATTGGTGGCTATGGGCTGCACGGCCAGTGGATCGATGAGTTTCATCACGCCCTGCGCGTAAGTGTCGGCGAAAAAAG
Organism: Olivibacter sitiensis DSM 17696; assembly: GCF_000427965.1. Classification (GTDB taxonomy): domain Bacteria; phylum Bacteroidota; class Bacteroidia; order Sphingobacteriales; family Sphingobacteriaceae; genus Olivibacter; species Olivibacter sitiensis. The sequence goes on from NZ_ATZA01000004.1 coordinate 178,856, forward strand.
ACAGGGATATTACTCCGACTTTGAACCTATAGCCCATTTGGCCAAATCTTACGTAGACGCTTACGTGTATGACGGGCTCTATTCGCCTCATCGCAAGAAAACTTTTGGCAACAAGGCATCAGCGGCGGAGGGAAGGCAGTTTGTCGTATTTTCCCAAAACCACGATCAAGTGGGTAATCGCATGCTGGGCGAACGTAGCAGTGTGCTGTACAGCTTTGGCCTTCAAAAAGTGATGGCAACGGCCGTGTTGGCCGCGCCCTATCTACCCATGTTGTTCATGGGCGAAGAATATGGGGAGACACAACCTTTTCAGTACTTCGTGAGCCACACGGACGCACAGCTGGCCGAGGCGGTACGAAAAGGCAGAAAGGAGGAATTCAAGGATTTCCATGGCGAACAGGAGGCGCCAGACCCTATGGATGCCAGTACTTTTTATAGATCAAAGTTGAATTGGAACCTGCTTGCAGGAGAACACCACTATGGGATGTGGCGGCTATACAAAACCCTGATTGCGCTCCGCAAGCAGCATGCCGCATGGCACACACTGGATAGGACACGGGTAGAGACCGTAGTGCTTGGTCCGCAGCAAAGCTTGATATTGAACCGCTGGGACGAAAATGAATCGTTGTTCTTTTTCTTTAATTTCGGTAAGCAACAGCAATGCATTCCCGTAAACAATGATTATCCCATGCATAAGGTATTGGACACCGAGTCCCCCCTTTTTATGGGAACTCGCGAGGAAAGCTATTATAAGGATGGCATTACCTTATCGCCAGAAAGTGCGGCCATTTACAGAATAAGCCTCTAAATTTTTCGTGCATGAAAACAATAAACCCCATAGCCACCTACCGTTTGCAATTCCACAGTCGTTTTACGTTCAAGGATGCCAGCAGATTGGTGCCTTACCTAAGTCAGTCGGGTATAGGCAGTGTCTATGCATCGCCCGTATTTGAAGCTGTAGCGGGAAGCAATCATGGCTATGATGTGGTCAATCCACTTCGTATCAATCCAGAAATCGGCACGCTCGCCGAGCTAAGGAATCTGATCGCGAAATTGCAAAAGCACGCTATCGCCTGGGTGCAGGATATCGTGCCAAACCACATGGCTTTTCATCCGTCTAATACGTGGTTGATGGACGTACTGGAAAGAGGAAAGACATCAACGTATGCCCACCTATTTGACACTAGTTATGCGAGCGATTTCTTTCATGGCCCTATTATGGTACCCTTTTTAGGCAGTCCATTGCAAGAAGTTATAGACAAAGGAGAGCTTAAATTGGAGTGGAATGGTAAAAAATTACAGTTGCGCTACTTTGACCAAGCCTATCCCGTCAATGCCGAAGGACACGATTTCGTGAGAAACCTGAATGCCGATAAAGGCAAAAAGGGCATTGCAATTAGCCCTGACACATTGGAACAGGTAAACACGAATACCGAGAACCTACTACACCTCTGTCAGATTCAGCACTACAGATTGTGCCACTGGCTAGAGACGGACGAAAAGATAAATTATAGGCGGTTTTTCACAGTTAATGGGCTCATTTGCATTCGCGTTGAGGACGATGATGTATTTAGTCTGACTCATGGGCTCATCAAGGATTTGGTAGATGAAGGTCTGTTCAGAGGACTTCGCATCGATCATATCGACGGGCTTTTTGATCCAAAGAAGTATTTGGATGATCTCCGCAATCTCGTGGGCCCGGAAGTATATATTGTGGCCGAGAAGATTCTGGAGACTGATGAATGCCTGCCACTTGACTGGCCTCTGCAGGGCACATCTGGATATGATTTTCTTGCTTTGTCCAATCGCCTATTTACTATGGGATCCAGTGAATCGCAGTTTGACCGTCTTTATCAAGATTTAGTGGGCGACCGAACAAGCGTGGCACAGCAGATTTTGGACAAGAAAGAGCTTATATGGCGTAGCAACATGCAAGGGGAAGTCGGCAATTTGCTCCACATGTTCAAGCAATTGCGTTTGATATCCTTAAATACGATTAGACAGATTGGTGAACAAGCTCTTCGGGAAACCATAGCGTACACATTGGTATATTGCCCCGTTTATCGCTATTACGGCAATCGCTTACCCCTTCTTCCACGAGAGCGGAAAGCTTGGCGATCTCTGTTTGAACGAATGAAAGAACAGCAACCCCATTTGTTGGAAGCTATTCATTGTTTGGAGGGTCTGTTCTTGGATAAATCTGTTCCCAGAACCACAAAATTCCGGCAGAAATGGCTTTATTTTTATCAAAGGCTTATGCAGTTTTCCGGGCCATTGATGGCCAAGGGAGTGGAAGATACGCTCATGTACACCTATAACCGCTTTGTGGTGCACAACGAGGTGGGCGATGCACCTGACGCCTTTGGTATCTCCAAGAGCAACTTTCACAAAGCCATGCAATATCGGCAACAGTACTGGCCACTGGCCATGAGCGCCACCGCCACGCACGATACCAAACGGGGGGAGGATACGCGTGCCAGATTGCATGCGCTCAGCTGCCTACCTCAACGGTGGCAACAGGTTGTGGCCGACTTAGAACATGCGATCAAGCACCTGAATACAGCCACATTGCCCGATGCCAATGACCGCTACCTTATCTACCAGACATTGGTGGCCACCTATCCATTTGACAGCGACAAGGACGATTATGAACAAAGGCTAACGGCCTATTGGCAAAAGGCACTACGGGAGGCCAAGAGGCATAGCAATTGGACCCGACCCAACGAACCTTACGAAAAGAAATGCATCCATTTTGCACATGTGCTTTTAGATGATGACCAACCGTATAAAGCAGTGTGGCTCCCTTTACAAGAGGAGGTAGCATGCCAAGGTATGCTTTCATCGCTAGGACAAACACTGCTGAAGATAACCGCTCCGGGCGTACCAGATATTTATCAGGGAACAGAAGGCTGGGATTTGAGTTTGGTAGATCCGGATAACCGCCGTCCTGTAGACTATCCCTTTCGGGAAGAGCGCCTAAGGTCTTTCCAGAAGGAACAACCTCATTTACTGGCTCTTTGGCAGGCTGGTCCACGGGCAATGCCCAAGTTATGGCTTATGGATAGCTTACTGCATTACAGGCGTTCCCATGCCGATCTGTTTGCCCAAGGCGAATACATCCCTTTGCGCGTGCGTGGGCGATACCGCAAGCAGGTACTGGCTTTTGCCCGTCAATATAAAAACAGGTGGAGCATTACCATAATGGGCATACATGTAGCGGCACTTTCTCAGGAGCAAAATTGCCCGCCCGAAGATATCAATTGGAAGAACACCCATGTGGAGTGGCCCACACATTGGCCTGCCGGTGGCAAGGAAATCATTCAGGGAGTATCGTTTCAGGCAGAAAATGACCGCCTGATGCTCGCCGCCCTATGGAAATGCTCGTTGCCCCTTGCCCTACTCAATGTAGAAAAGAAAGAGAGGAAAAGAGCCGCCGGCATCTTAATGGCCATTTCTTCCCTTCCATCCGCCTTCGGCATAGGAGACATAGGGCCAGAAGCCAAGGCGTTCGTTCGACAGCTGGCCATAGCCGGGCAAGGCTATTGGCAATTGTTGCCCCTCAATCCTGCGGGAGATAAAGAACACTATTCCCCTTATAGTGCTTTTTCTGCCTTTGCAGGAAATCCTTTGTTCATCAGTCCAGAACTCTTGGCCATTGATGGTTTGCTGAGCGCACAGGAACTGAAAGCACATACTTTACCCAACGATGGGGTAGTCGATTACCCTCAATCGGAACGTGCTAAGCAAGCCTTGCTTCACTTGGCGTTCAACCGATTTTGCGACAACAGATCATCTGCTGCTTATGCCGATTTTTTGCGTTTTATGGATACCGAAAAGGAGTGGCTGGAAGACTTTGCGCTATACCTGGCCATCAAGAAAAGTCAACGGGGAAAGGCTTGGTACCTGTGGCCTCAAGCTCTTCGAATGCGTCAAAAGAATGCCTTGGCAACTGCAGGCAAGCGCTATGCACAGTATATGCTGGAGGTAAAATGGCAACAGTTCCAGTTCATGCGCCAGTGGCAGCAATTGAGAGCGTATAGCCATGGGCTGGATGTGCGCCTTTTTGGAGACCTACCCATTTATGTCAATTACGACTCCGTGGACGTATGGGCCAATAGACAACTGTTTCAATTGGATAAAAATGGCCAGATAGAAGCCGTAGCAGGGGTGCCGCCCGATTATTTCAATGCCGAAGGGCAGCTCTGGGGTATGCCCGTTTTCAATTGGCAAGCACACAAAAAAGAGAATTATCGTTGGTGGATAGCTCGATTGAAGAAAAATCTTCAATTATTTGATGTGTTGCGCCTAGACCATTTCAGGGCCTTTCATGACTACTGGCAGGTGTCGGCAACTGAGTCTACGGCCATCAATGGTGACTGGAAAGCGGGACCGGGGGTAAACTTTTTCCAAACGGTGAAGGATACCCTTGGAGATCTGCCTTTCGTTGCCGAAGACTTGGGAGATATCAACGAAGGAGTATATGCTTTACGGGATAAATTTCATATGCCCGGTATGCAGGTATTGCAATTTGCCTTTGGCGAGGATCTGCCAGATAGCCTACATGCACCGCATCAGTACTGCCAGAACTCGGTAGTATACACGGGCACCCACGACAACAATACCACTGTAGGATGGTATAGAAAAGAGTTGGACAAAACGAGCATGAGGCGCTTACAGCAATATATTGGACATAAAGTTACCGAGACTACCGTGGCGAAAGACATGATTAGGCTTGCCTATGCTTCCGTGGCCCATCTGGCTATTATACCCATACAAGATATACTATCGCTCGATGAGCGTGCGCGGATGAATACTCCTGCCACGGTGGGCATCAACTGGGGCTGGCGCTTAAAATCCTCCCAACTCAAGCAGCAGCATTTGGATTGGCTTCGTGGATTAATAGCACTCTATGGCAGATGATGAAAATCAAGAAATACCCTCGGTATAAAACCAGAAAAAAGGCTGCGTAAGTTCAATTAAGAAATGCAACAAAGGTTGAAATAAACATGCCAATTGGGGGTACCCCCAATTGGCATGTTTAAGGGAAAAAAACGACTTTTGAATTGCGAATGGAAAAATCACATTTAACCCTGGAACAAAGGTACGAAATCCAGGCTTACAGAGCGAGCGGAAAGAAGATCTCGGAGATCGCCGTTATCATCGGCAGGGACAAATCGGTAGTCAGCCGGGAGGTTAAGCGCAACAGTAATCCCAAAGGGGTCT